>CAWAJE010000009.1:0-166781 GCA_963782215.1 uncultured Actinomycetota bacterium
TCGCACAAGAGCACCCGGACCGACGTGGTCGAGGGACGGCTGGGCCCTCCGGGCGGCGATGCACCCCGAGTGGTCCTGGCGCGTCCCCGTTGCTTCATGAATGAGTCCGGGGGACCGGTCAAGGCGCTGGCGGGCTTCTACAAGGTGCCCGTGGAGCGGATCGTGGCGATCCACGACGAGCTCGACATCGCCTTCGGCACCCTGCGGATCAAGCGGGGTGGCGGCGACAACGGGCACAACGGACTGAAGTCGATGAGGGCCTCTCTGGGCAGCGGGGAGTTCTACCGCGTGCGCGCCGGGATCGGTCGTCCACCCGGGCGGCAGAGCCCCGCAGACTTCGTGCTCTCGGACTACTCCGGAGCCGAGCGCAAGGAGCTCGCGTTCCAGATCGACGACGCCGCGGACGCCGTGGAGACCCTGCTGACACAGGGTCTGGAGAAAACGCAACTCCGCTTCAATACCTGACCAGACCAGTTTCCCGGCATTTCGGAAAATCCTTGTCCGATTTAGACATATATGGCTGGGTATACCCCTCAACTTTACTTAACGTCACATTCTCAGGGTGTTTCCGCCGCTTCGGCTACGGGAAGATTGTTCCTGTCCAGAGATGTCGGCCCATGTAGAGGATGAGCGTCGCATGACCACTTCAGGTGAAGGTTTCCCCAGCCGCGACAGCGCTGCCGGGACCGTTCCCGGGGGCATGTCGTGACGCCGCGCACCGAGCTCCGCCGAACCGCCCTGGGCGGCTCGCCGGACGTATTGTTCGTCTCCACCCAAGGTGGACACCTCGCACAGCTGCTGGTGCTCTCGGACTGGTGGACCGGCAAGTCGCGGGTCTGGGTGGCGCCGCCCACCTCCGACGTTGACGACCGGCTCAGCGGGGAGCGGGTGGTGCACTCCTACCACCCCACGACCCGCAACCTGGCCAACGCGGTCCGCAACCTGGTGCTGGCGTTCTCGGTGCTGCGTCGGCTGCGACCCGGTGTCGTGGTCAGTGCAGGCGCCGGTGTCGCTGTTCCGTTCTTCTTCGTGGCCTGGCTGCTGCGCATTCCCACCGTCTTCATCGAGGTCTACGACCGCATCGACTCCGCCACCTTGACCGGGCGGCTGTGCGGGCCGTTCACCACGAAGCGGATCGTCCAGTGGGAACAGCAGCTCGAGAGCTACCCCGACGCCCGATTGGTAGGACCCCTGCTGTGAACGACAAGTTGATCTTCGCCAGTGTCGGCACCGACCACCATCCCTTCCACAGGCTGGTGGACTGGGTCGACGACCTGGCCCGCACCTACCCCGAGTCCCGCGTCGTGGTGCAGCACGGACACTCCCGTGCGCCGAGCGTGGCCGAGGGTCACGACTTCCTGAGCCACGAGAAGCTGACCTCGCTGATGTCCGAGGCGGACGTCGTGGTCTGTCACGGCGGACCCGGCACGATCATGGACGCCCGTTCGCACGGTAAAGTACCGGTTTGTGTACCCCGCAACCCCGGCCTCGGTGAGCACGTGGACGGCCACCAGATGAGGTTCGTCGCCACGATCTCCGCCGAGCGCATCGTCGCCGCTCCTGCGGACCAGGACGCCTTCAACGACCTGGTGGCCCAGGGGATGGAGCCGCGCAAGCCCGGTGCCACGCCCCGGATCCCGCAGCAGCGCCAGGCCAGCGGCGTACCCGCCCTGGTGCGCGAGCTCGAAGACCTGCTCGACCAGCCCCGCGACGAGCGTCCCGGTCGGTTGACGAGCGTTGGCCGGTTCCTGCGGGGTAGGCAGGCCTAATGTCGGAGCCGGTGGCGGCTGCTTCCCTGCGCGTCGTCGCTCGGTCCGTCACCCCGCTGTTCGTCCTGCTGATCGGTTATCCCGTCTGGTGGGCCCTCGGGGTGCACATGGTTGGTTGGGGACTGGTCGGCGCGCTCACGGCGGCGTGGGTCTGGCGCAACCGCGACCAGATCCTGGTCCCGGAGGGCTTCGGTTGGTTCCTGGTCTTCCTCGGTTGGGTGCTGATCAGCGCCTTCACCCTGACCGGGTCCAAGTACGCCCTGTCCTACAGCTTCCGGCTGGTCATCTACACCACGGTGATCCTGATCGGGCTGCAGCTGTTCAACCTGATCTACCTCGGGGTGCTGCATCCCGACCAGATCCAGCGCTGGCTGCTGTGGATCTGGGGCTGCGCCATCGTGATGTCCCTTCCGGGACTGATCACCAACTCCACCATCTCGGCGCAGAGTCCCTTCGGCGCCGCGCTGTCGAAGGTGGGCATCAACAACCCCTTCATCGAAGCCCTCACCACCGTCACCTTGAGCAACGTCGACTCGCTCTACGGCCTCGCGCGACCGAGCCCGCTGTTCGAGTTCACCAACGCCTGGGGGGCCGCGATGGGCGTGCTCACCCCGTTGGCCATCCATGCCTTCGTGACCTCCACCGGCAAGCGGGAGCGCCGGCTGATCGGCTCGTTGCTGGTGCTCTCCCTGTGGCCGATCGTGGTCTCGGTCAACCGCGGGGCGTGGCTGAGCATCATGCTGGCGATCGCCTACGTGGTGGTGCGCCGTACCTTCGCCCGCGACCTGCGCTTCGCGGCAGCCTCGGTGGTCGGGCTGGTCACCCTGGCGGTGGTCGTGCTGGCGACGCCCCTGGCCAGCGTCGTCAACGAGCGGCTGCAGACTGCCAACACCGACACCCGCTCCAACCTCTACAGCGCCGCCCTCGACCTGGCCGCGCGCTCGCCGCTGCTGGGGTACGGCGCCCCGCAGTCCTCGGCCCTGGTGGCCGACAACAACAACGTCTCGATCGGCACCCACGGGCAGTTCTGGACCATGCTCGTCTCCCACGGCTATGTGGGAGTCGGTCTCTTCATGATCGGGCTCATGGCAGTCTGGTGGCTGTACCGCCCTGTCTCCGGACAGAGCCCGGACATCTGGCTGCACGCGATCGGGCCGGTGGTGCTCTTCCAGATGTTCGTCTACGACGTCGTTCCCGTTCCCATGGTGGTGTTCTTCTGCTGTCATGCAGCCATAGCCGAGAATCGCCGCATATCCTCGCCACGGGCCCTCAGCCCGGACGCGTCCCCGGAAGGAAGATCCCTTGCCCGCCTCGCCTGAGTTCCGGCCACTTCCCGGCCTGATCGCCTCCGCGCGCGACCGTTGGACGCTCGTGGGTGCCTGCGCCCTGATCGGACTGATCCTGGGGTACGCCGCCGCGTCCCTGCTGCCGGTGACCTACACCGCGACCACGACGCTGCAGATCGCCTCGGACAGCAGCGCGAGCGCGCCGACCGTGATCAGTCCTGCCGACGCCGAGAACATCGCCATGCTCGCCCCGCAGCTGGACACCATCGCCGAGCAGTTCGGCGACGGCGTCACGGGCAAGGACGTCAAGGACCTGCTCACGGTGGTCAACCGCCCCGGCACCTCGCTGCTCGACTTCACCTGGAGCGGCCCCACCGCCGCGGACGCCGAGCGTGGCGCCGACATCGCCTCGAAGGTCTACCTGGTGCGCGCGGACGAGCTGCTCGGAGCCGCGGAGCCCGGCCAGCCGCCCACGGCGCGCACCGCTGCGGGGATCGAGCTGATGGGCGCCGAGGGGCGCGCCGAGCTCACCGGCCTGCCGCCGTTCATCTACGTCCCCGTCGGCCTCTTCGCCGGCCTGCTGCTGGGGTTCATCGCCGCCTACGTCGCCGAGGTCCGCAGGCCGCGCGTGCACGCCCGCTACCACCTTGGTGTCTCCGACGCGCGGTTCCGCGGACGCATCGGGCGCACGGACTCCCCGAGCGACGTCGCGATGCTCTTCATGGTCCCGGTGCGTCCGGCCGAGCAGGTCGGCATCGCGGTCCTGGGCCGGCGCCCCGAGCAGCTCGATGCGTTCTCCGAGTCGGCGATCGCGATCGCCGAGGGCAGCGGAGTGCGCAGCGTCGTCCCCGTGGACGCCTCCTCGGTCTCCGGCCTGCGAGCCGCCCGCGAGTTCGACGGGGTCTTCCTGCTGGCTCGCGAGCAGCAGGTCAGCACCGTGGAGCTCGAGGCCACCCTGGCGCGGCTCGAGGCCGCCAGTGTCTCGGTCTTCGGAGTGCTCACCGTGGCCCCGCGGGCGGGATCGAAGGTGCAGGCCCAGAACCAGGCCGAGACCCGTCGCTCCACCGACCCCGGCGCCCCGACCGGTCACGGCCCGGCACCGGAAGACAGCTCGGCCGAGTCAGACTCCGGACCCGCAGCCTGGGTGCGCAAGCGTCGGGTTCCGGCAGGACTGAGTCGCTCGTCCGAGAGCCAGAACCGGTGAGCGGGGCGGAGACACATCCGCCTGTCGGTGTCATCATCCCCACCCGGGACCGCATCGAGCTGCTCCGGAAGGCGCTGGCCTCGGTGTGGGCCCAGGACTACGCCGGGCCGCTGCACGTCGCGGTGGTCTTCGACGGCCCGGTGGTCGAGGGGCTCGAGCTCCCCCAGCCGACCAGGGACGACCACCGGCTCGAGGTGGTGGAGAGTCCGCGCGCCCGCGGCCTGGTGCACACCCGTGCGCACGCCTTCGAGCTGCTCGACACCGAGTTCGTGGCGCTCCTCGACGACGACGACGAGTGGCTCCCGCACCGGTTGCGGCTGCAGATGCAGCTGGCCCAGACCCACCCCGAGGTCGAGCTGGTCGGAGGTGGCATCCAGGTCGCGCACGGCGGCAAGGTCGTGCCACGTCCGGCTCCTCGCGAGCTGGTCACGCTCGCCGATCTGCTCGAGGACCGGGTGATGGAGCTGCACCCCTCGACGTTCCTGATCCGTTCCGAGGGACTGCGTGCGGCCGGAGGCTGGGACGAGAAACTCCCCGGCGCCTTCGCCGAGGACTACGACCTGCTGCTGCGGATGGCACGCCGAGGACCCCTGCGGCTGGTGCCGGAGATCGTGGCCACGGTGAACTGGGCCGGCAACTCCTACTTCTTCAGCCGCTGGCAGAGCATGGGCGACGCCCTGGAGATGGTCCTGGCCAAGTTCCCGGAGTTCGCGAGCAGCCCTCGCGGACGGGCGCGGGTCCGGGGCCAGATCGCCTTCGCGCGCGCGGCCTCGGGGGACCGGCGTACCGCCTGGCGGATGGTGCGCAGCACCTTGTCCGACAACGTCCGCGAGCCACGGGCGGTGCTGGCGGCCCTCGTGGCGGCGCGGCTGGTCTCTCCCGACCGCGTCCAGGCCGCCCTTCATCGGCGGGGCCGTGGCATCTGAGGTACGGCCCACCGGAAACCGGCTCGGTGCGAGCGACGCGGACCGGCACGAGCTTGCGCGCGGCGGCAGCTTCACCATGGTGGGGCATGCCTACAGCGCCTTCGTCGGTTTCGGCCTGACGCTGGTCGTCGGCCGCTACTTCGGTGCGCACGCCGCCGGACTGTTCTTCCAGTCGGTCTCCATCTTCATGATCCTCAACGGGATCGCCCTGGCCGGCAGCGACACCGGCATGGTCCGGGCGCTCTCGGCCAGCCGCGCCGTCGGTGCCTTCGAGGACGCCTGGACGAGCGCCAAGGTGACCCTCCTCCCCGGAGCGCTGTGGAGTCTCGCGGTCGCGGGCGCGCTCGCGCTGGCCGCCCCCACGATCGCCGGCCGGATCTCGCCCGACACCCCTGAGGAGGCCCTGCCGTTCATGTACTGGCTGGTGGTCGCGCTGGTCTTCTCCGGCGTCGGCATGGCCAGCCTGCAAGGGACCCGGTCGGTCGCCAGCGTGAAGCCGTTCGTGCTGCTCTACCAGGTGTGGCTCCCCACCACCCGGGTCGTGGGCATCACCGTCCTGGGGGTCGCGGGGGGCTCCAGCAGCTGGATGCTGGCGCTGTGGACCGTGCCGTTGGTGCTGATGGACATCTTCGCCGCGACGTTCGTGGTGCGCCGGGTGCGCGCCGAACGAGGTCGCAACGACCAGCCGGCGACCGCGCCCAAGGTGCTGTTCCGGCGGGTCTGGGGCTTCAACCTGCCTCGAGGTCTGGCCTCCTTCTTCGAGATCTGCATCGTGTGGGTCGACGTCCTGGTCGTCGGCTACTTCCTCGGGACCGCGGCTGCCGGCGCCTACGCCACGGCCAGCCGGTTCATCACCTCCGGCACCATGGCGATGGAGGCCCTGCGCGTCGGCACCTCACCGATGCTGGCGACAGCCTTCGCGCGTGGGGAGAACGCCCGGGTGCAGAGCATCTACGCGCTCTCCACGGTCTGGGTGGTGCTGCTGTCGTGGCCGATCTTCGTCACCCTGGCCACCTTCGCCCCGCTGATCATGGCCACCATCGGTCCCGAGTTCGTGATCGCCTCCACCTCGATGACGGTGATGTGCCTGTCCATCCTGGGCTACCTCGCACTCGGCAACATCAACTCGGTCCTGCTGATGGGGGGCTTCAGCAAGCTCACCGCGTCCAACACGGCGCTCTCGCTGGCGCTGAACATCGCCTTGAACCTCTACCTGGTCCCACGGATCGGGCTGGTCGGTGCTGCGATCGCGTGGGCGGTCGCGATCACCTTCGACTCGGTGCTGTGCGTGGTGCGGGGCAACCTGCGCGTCGGGATCCATCCCCCCACCCGCGAGCTCGTCGTGGCCGCCGGGTGCGTGCTGTTCGCCTTCGGGGTCCCCGGGCTCACGCTGCGGCTGCTCGACTGGGTGACCTGGCCGGCCGTGCTGGCCTTCGTGATGGTCTCGATGACGGTCTATGCCCTGTGCCTGCGAGCCTTCAAGGAGGCGCTGCACCTCGAGGACTTCACCTCTTTGGTCAGGCGGCGCTGATGAACCTGACCTCCCTCGCCAAGCGGCTGCTGCCGCGCTCGGCCAAAGCCGGCCTCGAGCGCGGCATCCGGGTCGCGGGCTCCGCGAGCGCCGGGTTGCGCCCTCCGCCGGACTTCCTGGTGATCGGTACCAAGCGCGGTGGCACCACCTCGCTGTGGCAGATGCTGCTCTCCCACCCGCAGGTGATGGCGATGATCCCGGCGGCCAAGAACCTGAAGAGCTCACAGTTCTTCACCGAGCACCACCACCGGGGTCCGCGGTGGTTCGCCGGCCACTTCCCCACCAGCCTGGCCCGGCAGCGTCACGCCCGTCGTCACGGCAAGTCCGTCGTGGGGGAGGCGAGCCCGAACTACCTGTGGGACCCGCGGGTGCCCGAGCGGGTCCGGGCACTGCTGCCCGACGTGCGGATCGTGGTGCTCCTGCGCGACCCCGTCGCGCGCGCCTTCTCGCACTGGCAGGAGCGGGTCAAGGAGGGCACCGAGTGGCTCCCCTTCGACGAGGCCCTGCAGGCCGAGGAGGGCAGGCTCGCCGGAGAGCTGGACCGGATGCTCGCCGATCCGACGTACTTCAGCACCGCCCTTGACTTCTACTCCTACCGGAGCCGGGGGGAGTACCTCGATCAGGTGCTGCGTTGGCGGGAGGTCTTCGGACCCGACCAGGTGCTGGTGCGACGCAGTGAGGACTTCTACAGCGACCCGGTGCGCGTCGCGGCGGAGATCGCTGACTTCATCGGCCTAGACCGGTTGCCCATGCAGGAACTGCACCAGAACACCTCATCTCCGACAGACCCCCCGATGTCGGATGGGACATATCACGCATTGCAGGCGTATTTCACACCTTTCAACCAGAAACTCGCAGAAATCCTAGACGCAGAGGACTGGTGGCCCGCGTGACAGGGCATGATCGGCCCCGACACTGACGATCCGGGGGACCCTTCATGACCCAGCTCACGCCCGCAGCCACCCAGCGCGCCCACTACCGGGGCCGCCGGTTCGCGCTGGCGGCACTGGCGCTGGTGACGATGCTCGGCTCCGCGCTCGCCTCCGCACTGCCCGCTGCCGCCTTCGAGTCCGGCCACACCAGGTTCAAGGGTGAGTCCGAGCCGATGGGGCAGACCAACGGCATCGTGTGGTCGACCGCGATCGCCGGTGGCCGCATCTACGTCGGTGGCGCCTTCACCTCGACTCGGCCCGCTGGCGCTGCCAAGGGGTCCGGGGAGACCGGTCAGTCCTACCTCGCGGCGTTCGACGCCACCACCGGCGCGCCCATCGCCGGCTTCGCTCCCCAGCTGGCCAACGACTGGACCAACGGCCCGGCCACGGTCTGGTCGCTGACCACCTCGCCCGACGGCAAGACCCTCTACGCCGGCGGCGACTTCAACCTGATCAACGGCCAGCGCGCCGAGCACGTGGCAGCGTTCGACGCGACCACGGGTGCGTTCAAGGGCCAGGTGGGCTGGAACGGCGTCAACAACACCGTGCGCGCCCTGGCCGCGTCCCCGGACGGTACGGCGCTCTACGTCGGTGGCAACTTCACCAAGTCCAACTGGGCCGACCGCAAGGACCTGGTGTCCCTCGACCTGGCCGACGGCAGCCTGCGCCCCTTCACGCCCGAGGTCTCCTCACCGGTGGCGAACCAGTCGCTGAGCGTGCTGGCCCTCGGGGTCTCCGCCGACAGCTCCAAGGTCTATGCCGGTGGCACCTTCCGCACCGTCAACGGTGTGGAGCGGCAGGGCTTCGCCGCGCTGGCCGCGGCCAACGGGGCACCGCTCAGCGGCTGGAAGGCGACCTACATGTCGGCGCCCTACAGCTTCGCCACCTCGATCGACGTCGCCAACGGCAACGTCTACGTGGGTGGCCGCGACGACCTCACCTCCAGCGGCGCGCGGACCGAAGGTGTGTTCTCCCTCAACGCGGGCACCGGCACGCAGAACTGGTACGCGAACTGCTACGGCGACACCTTCGCTGTGCTCGCGGTCGGCCAGGACGTCTACGTCGGCAGCCACGCCCACGACTGCTCCTCCATCGGTGGTCACCCCGAGCTGGCCCCGCGGCTCTATCTCGCCATCCATGCGCTCAACCCGGCCAACGGCCGGGCACTGCCCTACTTCGTGGAGACCTCGGGGGAGTCGAACAACAACGACACCCTGCAGATGTCGCGGGCGCTGGCCAGTGACGGCAACCAGCTGGTGATGGGCGGAGGCTTCAGCCGGGTGGATGGTTCCGACCAGGCCAACATCAGCCGCTACACCGTCGGGTCGGCGCCGCCGATCCGACCCTGGCCGCAAGCGTCGACCTGCTCGAAGTGCGCCTACGTCGACGTCAAGGTGCTCCAGGGCTTCGACCGCGACGACATCAACCTGACCTACACCGTCTACCGCGGTTGGCAGAACACCAACGTGGTCACCACGGTCACCCGGGAGTCCCTGATGTGGGACCGCAAGAGCTTCACCGTGCGGGACAACAGCGTCAGTCTCGGGGACCAGGTCTACTACCGGGTGGTCGCCAAGGACCCCGCCGGCAACGAGACCGGTTCGGTGCGCTCCAACACCGTCACGGTGGGGCAGTGACGGCGGTGCTGCGCACCGAGTCCTGAATGGCGCGTGCGGCCTCGGCTGAGGAGGCCAGGCCGCACGAACCCTCCTCGGCTCGGCGTACTGCCATGTCGATGAGGAACATGCGCACCTCGGTGACGTCGCCGGGGTGGGCCGCGAGCAGGGTCCTGGCCGCGTCCTGGGCCGGCGTCTTGCGCACGCTGGTGGCGTAGGCGAACTCCCAGTTCAGCCGGTCCAGGCTCAGCGGCGCCCTGGTCTGGGAGAACTCCCAGTCCCAGACCGCGATCTGGTCACCGGCGAGGTGTGCCATGTTCCACGGCGACCAGTCGCCGTGCCGAATGCCGACCGCGACCCGGGTCTCGCCGTGGGCGTCGCGGAACTCCTCGAGGAGCTCTGCCAGTCCGTCGTTCCACGGCGCACCCAGGGTCGTGATCCGAGCAGTGGTGGCCTGCACCCAGTCGGACTCCCCGATCAGCTGCTGCTCGGCCGGACGCGAGGCGTGCAGCAGCTCCAGGAACCTGCGCGCCGTGGGCTGCTGACGGAAGTGCAGGCCCTTGGCCGCGAGTGGCAACGGGGCGACGCCGAGGACGCTGCGGCCCTCCCAGTCGCGCAGCAGCACCGGCGCCGGGGTGAGGACCCCTTCGGCGGGGCGCTCGGTCATCGCGGCCAGGGCCGCGTACTCGTCGCTGAGTCGTGACCGCAGCGCCCGGTGACGCGCGATCTTCAAGAACAACCGCGGCGTGCCGTTGAGGTCGGCCACAGTCAGCGTCGGACGCACCAGGCCTCCCTTGTCATTGACCCCGATCGCCATCACGAGGTCGCTCGCCGAGCACCCCAGGTGCTCCCCGGCCAGGGCGAGCAGCGATCCGGTCGTCGTGGAGGGCTCGGCGACCTCCACCAACCGACGCGGTCCGGCCGGCATCAGACCGCGGCCGGCGGCCTCGGCGACGAGCCGGCGGGTGACCCGCCGCTTGGGCGAGCGCAGTCGGTTGTAGCTGGTGAGCAGGCGCTTCTGCGCCGCAGGAGCGGCATCCAGGGGGAGCAGGTAGCGCGGCTGGACCCGCGAAGGCACCGCCAGGTAGCGCTCGGAGACGGGTTCCGAGGAGCCCTGGCGGCGTTCGTGCAGCACTGCGGCGCCGGCCTCGGGCTGATCCCAGAGGAGGTCGGCGAGCAGTGTCAGCGGGTTGGGTGGTGCGCCCCCGGGAAAACTCACAAGTACGAACTTTCGGAAAAAACGGACATTTCGAGACTTAAGCGTCAAACTAGGCGGACCAGACGTTATATCGGCACTCACCGAAGGTTCCAGTCAATGCGCGACACAGTCTCTCGTGGTTTCCGGGTCAGCGCGACCGTACTCATCACCCTTTCCTTCGTTTTGTCCATGGCGGCCTACGCCAACGCCTCTGCCGCGACCGCCCGCGCCGCCCAGCCGACGGGCTCGTCCGCGCTGCAGACCAGTGCCCGAGCCGGCAGCCAGGCGGCACCCAGCGCCGTGGATTCCTCGCGGGCCTCCTACGTCAAGGCCCAGCGCGCCTACCGCCGCCAGGTGAGCTACTGCAACCGGCTGCGTGCCCGCCAGGTGAGTCACCACCGCGGGATGAAGCGGGCCGAGTGGCGCCACTTCCGTCGAGGCTACATTCGTCGCAACTGCACCCGTGACGCACTCGAGCGTCGCAAGCCGCGGCCGAAGGCTGCGGCCGCCCCGGCCGCGGGTCCCGACCAGGAGGCGACCCCCATGAGCAGCCCCGTGAGCAGTCCCGCCCCCCAGCCAGACAACCAGCCAGACAACCAGCCCGACAACCAGCCCGCACCCCAGCCCGCTCCCGAGCCCGCACCCCAGCCCGCTCCCGAGCCTGCTCCGGCCGCCAAGCCCACCCCCACCCCCACCCCCACCCCTACGCCGGCCCCGGCCCCCGAGGCCGACCCCAAGCTGTGGCAGCTCGTCGTCCAGGACGACTTCTCCACCTTCGACGCCAACTTGTGGAAGCCGATGAGCGGCAAGCCGGGGTGCTGCCCCGACGCCATGTGGGACCCGAGCCGGGTCAAGGTGCACGACGGTGAGCTGGAGCTGATGAGCTCTCCGGACTCCAGCGGTCGCTGGCTCAGCGGCGGTGTGGGCACCTGGACCACCAACAAGGCCGGCGACAACAAGGCCGGGACCCAGCTCTACGGCCGAGTCGACATCCGAGTGAAGTTCGACCAGGGCGAGGGCGTCTCCACCGCCGCGCTGCTGTGGCCGGACGGCAACGCCAGCTGGCCGCCGGAGGTGGACTTCTACGAGATCTTCACCGAGTGGGGCGCCCGCGACAAGATGATGATGACCACGCACTACTACGACAGCGCCCGCCAGCACAAGATGGTCCAGACGACCGCCCGCAAGGACTTCTCCGACTGGCACGTGGCCAGCGTCCGCTGGACCCCGAGCAGCCTGGAGTACTGGCTGGACGGTCAGCTGATGAAGACCGAGACCGACCGGGTGAAGATCCCCGACCTGAAGATGTGGCTGGGCCTGCAGACCCACGCGCACAAGGACGCCAACGGCAACTGGCCCAAGCTGCCGCCAGGCAAGTCCTCGATCAGCCTGCACGTCGACTGGGTCAAGGTCTGGAAGTACGTCGGCTGAGGCTGGCCGACACCCTCCAAGCGTCACCCGGGCCCCTACGTGAGTAGGGTGCCCGGGTGACTCACTTTCGCCCCGGCCCGGCGCCGGAGACGGTCAGCACCGACGACCACGCCCTGGCAGCCTGGGCCGCCACGGTGGCCGGGGAGCTGCTCCTCGAGGTCCGCGGCCAGGGCCTGCAGGGCAGGGAGCTCAAGGATGCCGGCGACCAGGCGGCGCACGACCTGCTGATGGAGCTGCTGGCGGAGCACCGACCCGGCGACGCTGTCCTCAGCGAGGAGGGCAGTGACGACAAGGTGCGGCTCGAGGCCGAGCGGGTCTGGATCGTGGACCCGCTGGACGGGACCAGGGAGTTCTCCGAACCCCCGCGTGACGACTGGGCCGTCCACGTCGCCCTGTGGGAGGACGGCGAGCTGGTCGCCGGTGCCGTGGCGCAGCCCGGCCTGGGCACCACCTTCCACACCGGGCAGCCTCCCGTCGTACCTCCCGCCTCCTCCGAGCGACCACGGATCGCGGTCTCGCGGACCCGCCCCCCGGAGTTCGTCAAGGCCCTGGCCGCTGAGATGGGCGCCGAGCTCGTGCCGATGGGTTCGGCCGGGGTCAAGGTGATGTCGGTGCTGCGCGATCTCACCGACGCCTACGTCCACGCCGGCGGCCAGTACGAGTGGGACTCGGCGGCGCCAGTCGCCGTCGCCCGGGCCGCCGGCCTGTTCACCAGCCGCGTGGACGGCTCGGAGCTGGTCTACAACCAGGACGACGTGCTGCTGCCGGACCTTGTGGTCTGCCGGCCCGAGCTGGCCGAGCAGATCCTGGCGTTCATCCGCGAGCACGGCACGACGTGACGCTGGCGCCCGCCGAGCTGGGTCACGGGTCGGCCCGCCGCCTCGGCCGTGCGGGTGCGGCCCTGGTGCTGGCGGCTGCGGGCATCGTGGCGACGCTGCTGGTAGGCCTCCTGCTGGGCATGGTCTCGCGCAGCCTGGAGACGAGCGTCGACCGGCCGTTCTTCACCTGGACGCAGCAGCTGCCCGACAGCGGTCTCGCGCACCGCCAGATGCTCAAGATCGGCCTGCTCGCCGACGTCCCGATGACCCAGGTGCTCGCCCTGATCGCGATGGTGGTCCTCGCCTACGCCTACCGGTCGCGCGCGTGGCTGCCGGCCGTGGTGATCGGGTCCGCCTACGTCGTCGAGCGCGGAGTGCAGACCCTGCTCGCGACCTGGATCGACCGCGGGCACCCGCTCGGCACCACCGGGACCTTCCCCTCGGGAGGCGTCCTGCGAGTCCTGGTCGTCTACGGCGCAGTCGTGGCCTGCGTGCTGGTCCTGCTCCCGACGTCGGAGCGGCGTACGAGGGGCGTGGCCTGGGCGGGGCTGGCGGTGGTCACCCTGGGGGTGGCGGTCAGCCGGCTGTGGCTGGGCAAGCACTGGCTCACCGACGTCGTCTCGGCCTTCCCCCTGGGCGCCATGCTGCTCGCCTTCGAGATCGCGATCGTCGCCGCGCTCACCGGCACCGGGTTTCGGTCGGCGGACAGGAGACCGGCGTGAGTGGCAGCAAGGCGATCGAGATCGAGGTCGACGACAAGGTCGTGCGGGTCTCCAACCCGGACCGGGTCTACTTCCCGGCACGGGGGGAGACCAAGCTCGAGCTGGTGGAGTACTACCTCAGCGTGGGGGACGGCATCGTCAACGCGCTGCGGGAGCGGCCCTGCATGCTGCACCGGTTCCCGACGGGGGTCACGGGGGAGAAGGTGCACCAGAAGCGGCTGCCGCGCGGCGCTCCGCCCTGGATGGAGACGGTCCGCGTGCACTTCCCCCGCTGGAACCGCACCGCCGATGAGCTCTGCGTCACCGAGCTGGCGCAGGTGGTCTGGGCGGTCCAGATGAGCACGGTGGAGTTCCACCCGTGGAACAGCCGGCGCGCGGACACCGAGAAGCCCGACGAGTGGCGCATCGACCTCGACCCTGGCCCCGCGTGCGGCTGGGAGACCGTCCGGCGGGTGACCAAGGTCGCGCACGAGGTGCTCGACGAGCTCGGTGCCGTGGGCTTCCCCAAGACCAGCGGCGGCTCCGGGATGCACATCTACGTCCGGATCGAGCCCGAGCACGGGTTCGCCGACGTACGCCGGGCCGCGCTGGCGTTCGCCCGCGAGGTCGAGCGCCGGTCGCCGGACGTGACCACCGCCTGGTGGCGCAAGGACCGCGACCCCGCCGACCTGTTCGTCGACTACAACCAGAACGCTCGCGACCACACCATCGCGGCGGCGTACTCCGTGCGGGGCAATCCCGAGGCCACTGTGAGTGCCCCGGTGCGCTGGGAGGAGGTCGATGACTGCGAGCCCGGCGACTTCACGATCGCCACCATGCCGGGGCGGTACGCCGAGCTGGGGGACCTGCACGCCGGGATCGACCAGGAGGTCTTCGACCTGACGCCGCTGCTGGAGTGGGCTGACCGGGACGAGGCGGCCGGGGCCGAGCCGCCGGTCGAGCCCGACGCTGGGTCCGACGCTGGGTCCGACGCTGGGTCCGACGCTGGGTCCGACGCTGGGTCCGACGCTGGGTCCGACGCTGGGGACTAGCGGAAGCGGACCCGGCGCACCCGGAAGCCGACCATCCGCGCGAAGTGTCGCAGCCCGGGGGTCAACCGAAACGGGCTGACGGTGTCGCAGAGGTAGCGCACGCCCAGGTTGGCCAGCTCCTCGGCGAGCACCTCGGTCATCAGGTAGCGGGCGTCGCTGGCGGCGGCGGTCTCCGCCAGGGAGCGGAAGTAGCGCAGGATCGACCACTCGCCGTCCACGGCGGTCACCGAGAGCAGGATCGGCTCACCCTGGTGGAACGCCGCCAGCCACAGGCCGATCGTGATCAGGTCCGCGTTGTCCGGGTCGTCCTTGCGGTAGGCGCTGCGCGGGTTGTTCCGCTCGTAGTCGTCGGCCCGCTCCAGGAGCCACTGACGCTCACCGGCGTCCGTGACGGCGCGCCAGGTGACCCCGGCGGCCCGGGCCTTGCGCGCCTTGCGGCGCTGCGTGGCGCGCTCGTGCCCCACGTTGTAGGTGCCGGGTTCCGTGGGCAGCTCGAGCACGGTCGTCGCCTGGTGCAACGCGGTCGACCGACCGCCCGAGGCGCGCTGCAGCTCCGCGCGCACCATCCGGCCCTCGAGGGAGTCCGAGAGCTCGCACCACAGCTCGGGCACCTGCTGCAGCAGGCTGAGCGCCCGCGAGGCCAGCACCGGGTGCCGGTGCAGCTTCAACCGCGGCCCCGAGATGGTGTCGAGAAGGACGGCCAGATCCGCCTCCGCGTCCCGGTCGGTCATGAGCGCGTGGCCCCTTCGGAAGGTCGCGAGTCACCCACGCGACTGGAGGCCGGAGCGTATCGCTCCCACGCGGCACGGATGGCTGGTTTTACAAGACATCCCATTGTGTCAACCAGAAGCCGCGGCTACTGTTGAGTAATGAGCGTTCAGCCCGATCCTTCCCATTCGTCCGCAGCCGGGGAGGTCGGTCCGGCTGATCCCGAGCACGACCCGACCGCCTCCTACGCCTTGGATCCGGCGTACGTCCGGGCGTTGACCGCACGGGTGGTCTCCACCACCGGGCAGAGTGCCGCGACGTACACGCCCCTGACCGGCCAGGCCCTGGCGATGATCCCGCAGTCCAGCCCGGCCGACGTCAAGGAGGCCTTCGCCCGAGCACGCCGGGCGCAGCGGGCGTGGGCGCAGACCTCACTGGAGCACCGTTCCGCGTTGCTGCTCCGGTTGCACGACCTGGTCCTGGACCGTCAGGACGAGATCATCGACCTGATCTGCTGGGAGTCGGGCAAGGCCCGCAAGCACGCGTTCGACGAGCCGCTGCACATCGCGCTGACGGCTCGCTACTACGCGCGTACGGCGCACGAGCACCTCGACACCGAGCGCAAGCTGGGAGTGGTGCCCGGTCTGACCCGGGTCGAGGTGAACCACGTGCCCAAGGGCGTCGTGGGGATCATCTCCCCGTGGAACTACCCCTTCACGATGGCACTGTGCGACGGGTTGCCCGCCCTGATGGCCGGCAACGCCGTGGTGACCAAGCCCGACGCCCAGACGATGCTCTCGGCGCTGTGGGGGGCCCAGCTCCTCGAGGAGGCCGGCTTCCCCAAGGACCTGTGGAACGTCGTGGCCGGTCCGGGTCGCGAGCTCGGCACGCCGATCATCGAGCGCGCCGACTACATCTGCTTCACCGGCTCCACCGCGACCGGCAAGCTGATCGCGACCCAGTGCGCCGACCGGCTGATCGGCTGCTCGCTGGAGCTCGGAGGCAAGAACCCGCTGCTGGTGCTGCGGGACGCCGACCTCGACCGGGCCGCGGAGGGCGCCGTGCGCGCCAGCTTCTCCAACGCGGGCCAGCTGTGCGTCTCGATGGAGCGGATGTTCGTGGCCGACCAGGTCTACGACCGCTTCCGCGAGAAGTTCGTCGCCCGGACCGTGGCGATGAACCTGCTGCCCGGGATCGAGTGGGGCTCCGACATGGGCTCGCTGATCAGCCAGGACCAGCTCGAGACGGTGCAGGCGCACGTCGCGGACGCCGTGGCCAAGGGCGCCACCGTGCTCGCCGGCGGTCGGGCCCGCCCCGACCTGGGGCCCTACTTCTACGAACCGACCATCCTCGAGGGCGTCACCCCGGAGATGACCTGCTTCGGCCACGAGACCTTCGGCCCGGTGATCTCGCTCTACCGCTTCCACGACGAGGCCGACGCGATCTCCCGGGCCAACGCGGGGGAGTACGGCCTGAACGCCTCGATCTACAGCCGCGACACCGGCCGGGCGCGGATCATCGCGCGACAGATCAAGTGCGGGACCGTGAACATCAACGAGGCCTTCGCCGCCACCTTCGCGAGCATCGACTCCCCGATGGGTGGCATGCGGGAGTCCGGCATGGGCCGTCGCCAAGGCGTCGAGGGAATCCGCCGCTACACCGAGTCGCAGACGGTGGCCGTGCAGAAGCTGCTGCGAATGGCACCCATGCTCGGCATGAAGGATGAGACCTACGCCAAGGTGATGACCGCGAACCTCCGGGTGATGAAGAAGCTGGGGCGCGCGTGAGCAGCACCATGACCGGGGAACGCGTGAGCGAGGCCTTCGACTACGACGTGATCGTGATCGGCTCCGGGTTCGGTGGCTCGGTCAGTGCCCTGCGCCTGACCGAGAAGGGCTACCGCGTGGCGGTGATCGAGGCCGGCGCGCGCTTCGCGGACGAGGACTTCGCCAAGACCTCCTTCGAGCTCAAGAAGTTCCTGTTCCGGCCCGAGATCGGGTGCTACGGGATCCAGCGCATCGATGCGGTGCGCGACTCGCTGATCCTGGCCGGCGCCGGGGTCGGTGGTGGCTCCCTGGTCTACGCGAACACGCTCTACGAACCGCTCGAGGCCTTCTACAAGGACCCGCAGTGGGCCGACATCACCGACTGGAAGGGCGAGCTCGCGCCCTACTACGACCAGGCCAAGCGGATGCTCGGCGTGGTCGAGAACCCGCTGCGCACGCCCTCCGACGAGGTGATGAAGCAGGTCGCCGACGACCTCGGGGTGGGGGACACCTTCCATCCCACGCCGGTGGGCGTGTTCTTCGGTGGGCCGGACGCGGCCCAGGGCGAGCGGGTCAGCGACCCCTACTTCGGCGGCGCCGGGCCCGACCGCAACACCTGCGTCGCCTGCGGTGATTGCATGACCGGCTGCAAGTACAACGCCAAGAACACCCTGGTGAAGAACTACCTCTACCTCGCCGAGCAGCGTGGAGCCAAGGTGCTGCCGCTGAGCACGGTGACCCGGGTCCGTCCGGGCGCGAGCGGCGGGTACGACGTGACGATCAGGTTCACCAAGGCCAAGCGTCCCTCGGCCGGCTCGACGCGGACCGTCACCGCCGAGCAGGTGGTCTTCGCCGCGGCCGCGATCGGGACCCAGAAGCTGCTGCACACGATGAAGGCCGACGGGCACCTGCCACGGCTCTCCGACCGGCTCGGGCACCTCTCGCGGACCAACTCCGAGTCGATCCTCGGGGCGATCGCGCCCGACCGGTCGGTCGACTACAGCTACGGCATCGCGATCACCTCCTCCTTCCACCCCGACGAGGACACCCACGTCGAGCCGGTGCGCTACGGCAAGGGCAGCAACGCGATGGCGATGCTGCAGACCGTGCTCACCGACGGGGACGGTCCGGACGCCCGCTGGGTCACCTGGCTCAAGGAGATGTGGCGCGAGCGCAAGAACGTCTCCAGCCTCTACGACCTCAAGCACTGGTCGGAGCGGACGGTGGTCGCGCTGGTGATGCAGACCCTCGACAACTCCATCACGACGTACCCCAAGCGGATCCCGGGGACGAAGCGGTGGCGGCTCACCTCCAAGCAGGGTCACGGCAAGCCGAACCCGACCTGGATCCCGGTGGCCAACGACGTCGTACGCCGGATGGCCAGGATCATGGGCGGCACCGCCGGCGGCTCCATCGGCGAGCCGTTCAACATGCCGATGACCGCGCACTTCATCGGCGGCTGCACCATCGGCACCAGTCCCGAGGACGGGGTCGTCGACGCCTACCAGCGGGTCTTCAACTACCCCGGGATGCACATCGCCGATGGCTCGGCGATCTCGGCCAACCTCGGGGTGAACCCGTCGCTGACGATCACCGCGCAGGCCGAGCGGGCGATGGCGATGTGGCCCAACAAGGGCGAGCTCGACCCGCGCCCGGCCCTGGGCTCGCGCTACGAACGGGTCGTCCCGGTGCCCCCGAAGTCCCCGGCCGTCCCCGACGCCGCCCCCGGCGCCCTCCGGCTCCCGATCGTCGGAGTCAGCTGACCGACCCCACCCCCCCGCCGAGACGTCGCAAACGGGGGCCGAAAAGCCGCCGAGACGTCGCAAACGAACGTTCGTTTGCGACGTCTCGGCGGCTTTCGGCCGTTCGTTTGCGACGTCTCGGCGGGAAGGGGAAGGGGACGGAATGACGAACAAAGACGAACCAGGGCCCGACCGGGGAGGGAGGGTGGTCGGGCCCTGGGAAGTCCGCCGTGCGGACCATGTCGAGATCCGGCCTGGGAGGGAGCAAAGCCACCGGATCTGACCCACTCAACGAGGGGGTGACATGGGGGTTATGCCTGGACCCGGAAAAATTCTGAATCTTTTTTCTGGCAGACTGACCCGTCTCCACCACCCCGCCGGAAGGCCCCCCCTTGACCGACCACGACCTCGTTCTCGTTGTCGACTTCGGAGCCCAGTACGCCCAGCTGATCGCCCGTCGGGTGCGCGAGGCCAACGTCTACTCCGAGATCGTGCCGCACTCCACGCCGCTGGCGCAGATGCTGGCCCGGGAGCCCGCCGCGATCATCCTCTCCGGCGGCCCGTCCTCGGTCTACGCCGAGGGAGCACCCAAGGTTGACCCCGCCCTGTTCGAGGCCGGTGTGCCCGTCTTCGGCATGTGCTACGGCTTCCAGGCGATGGCCCAGGGACTCGGTGGCGAGGTGGCCCACACCGGCGCCTCGGAGTTCGGGCGCACGCCGGTCCGGGTCACCGACCCGGGCACGTTGTTGGCCGGGGTCCCCGCCGAGCACCGGGTGTGGATGTCGCACGGCGACTCCGTGCGCTCGGCCCCGCCTGGGTTCACCGTGCTGGCCGCGACGACCGCGACCCCGGTGGCCGCCTTCGAGGACACCGAGCGTCGTCTGGCCGGGGTGCAGTGGCACCCCGAGGTGATGCACACCGAGCACGGCCAGCTGGTGCTCGAGCACTTCCTGCTCGAGATCGCTGGCTGCCGGCCGACCTGGACCATGGTGAACATCGTCGAGGAGCAGGTGGAGCGCATCCGCGCCCAGATCGGCGAGAACGGACACGCGATCTGCGGGCTGTCCGGTGGTGTCGACTCGGCGGTGGCCGCGGCCGTCGTACAACGGGCGATCGGGGACCGGTTGACCTGCGTGTTCGTCGACCACGGCCTGCTGCGCAAGGGGGAGGCCGAGCAGGTCGAGCGTGACTTCGTCGCCGCCACGGGTGTCGACCTGCACGTCGTCGAGTGCGAGAAGCGCTTCCTCGACGCCCTCGCCGGGGTCAGCGACCCCGAGGAGAAGCGCAAGATCATCGGACGCGAGTTCATCCGGGTCTTCGAGGCCGCGGAGGCCGACGTGCTCCGCAAGGCGGCCGTGGAGGAGGGCGCCAAGGTCGCCTTCCTCGTCCAGGGCACGCTCTACCCCGACGTGGTCGAGTCCGGCGGCGGCACCGGCGCATCGAACATCAAGTCCCACCACAACGTGGGCGGCCTGCCCGACGACCTCGAGTTCGAGCTCGTGGAGCCGCTGCGCACCCTCTTCAAGGACGAGGTGCGACTGGTCGGCGAGCAGCTCGGGCTCCCGTCGGAGATCGTGTGGCGACACCCGTTCCCCGGCCCCGGGCTGGCCATCCGCATCATCGGCGAGGTCACCCGCGAGCGCCTGGACATCCTGCGCGACGCGGACGCGATCGCGCGCGAGGAGCTCACCCGCGCCGGTCTCGACCGCGACATCTGGCAGTTCCCGGTGGTGCTGCTGGCCGACGTCCGCTCGGTCGGGGTGCAGGGTGACGGCCGGACCTACGGCCACCCGGTCGTCCTGCGACCGGTCACCTCCGAGGACGCGATGACCGCCGACTGGGCCCGGGTGCCCTACGACGTGCTGGAGGCCATCTCGACCCGGATCACCAACGAGGTCCGCGAGATCAACCGGGTCACCCTCGACATCACCAGCAAGCCGCCCGGCACGATCGAGTGGGAGTAGCCGCGGTCGCCCGACGGTGAGCCGGGCGGGCCGGGGTGTCAGCCGTGACGGGCAGCCCCAGGGTTCGTAGACTCAGGCCACGCTTGCTTCGAGCACGGGGAAACGCATGAGCTTGGTCGCCACGGTCAAGAGGGTGGTCCGCGACCACCTGGTCTCGCGCGCGGGCGGGCTCGACCTCTCCCGGCTCGACCGGGTGCCCGACACCCTCTCCTGGCCGTTGCGGCGCGACGGCGTAGGTCCGAGCGACCGGCTCTCAGCGAGTCGCGAGCAGGACCCGGTGCAGCGGCTGACCTCGCTGCTCGGGCTCGAGGTGTGGCTGGTCACCGGCGATGCCGAGGCCCGCAAGGTGCTGACCGACACGGTGTCCTACTCCACCGACATCCGGCCCTACATGGGACGCAGCGGTTCCGCCACCGACGGCGACATCGGCGGACTCGGCTTCACCGACCCGCCCGAGCACACCCGCCAGCGCCGGCTGCTCACCCCGGAGTTCACGATGCGGCGACTGGACCGGCTGCGTCCCCGGATCCAGGACATCGTCGAGCGGCAGCTGGCCGAGGTCGAGCAGGCGGCGGGCGAGCCCGGCGAGAACCGGGTGGTGGACCTGGTCCCGACGTACGCCTTCCCGATCCCGTTCCTGGTGATCTGCGACCTCCTCGGCCTGCCCGACGAGCGCCGGGAGACCTTCGCGAGCCTGGCCATCGCCCGCTTCGACATCTCTCACGGTGGGCCGGGGTCGCTGGGCGCGATCGGGGGATCGCGGGAGTTCCTGCTCGGCGAGGCCGCACGCCAGCGCAGCGACCCGGGACCGGGTCTGATCGGCCAGATCATCCGCGAGCACGGCGCCGAGATCAGCGACTTCGACCTCGGCGGCCTGGCCGACGGGGTCTTCACCGGTGGTCTGGAGACCAGCGCCTCGATGCTGGCGCTGGGGACCACGGTGCTCCTCGAGGACCGTGAGCTGTGGCGGGGGCTGGTGGACGACCGGGCGAGCGTCGCTCCGGTGGTCGAGGAGCTGCTGCGGCTGCTCTCGGTGGTGCAGGTCGCCTTCCCGCGGTTCGTCCGCCACGACGTCGAGATCGGCGGGCACCGGATCCGCGCAGGGTCGGTGGTGGTCTGCTCGCTGCCGGCGGCGAACCGGGACCCGCGGGTCACCCCGGGGGACCGGCTGGACTTGAGTCACCCGCACGGGTCGCACCTCGCCTTCGGCCACGGATTCCACCGATGCATCGGTGCCGAGCTGGCGAAGATGGAGCTCAGGGTCGCGTTCCCCGCGCTCGCCGCCCGCTTCCCCGAGATGCGTCTGGCGGTCCCGGCCGCGGAGCTGGACTACCGCGCGCTCAGCCTCGTGTTCGGCGTGGAGTCGGTCCCGGTCACGCTGCGCAGCTCCGCAGCGTTCTAGACCAGTACGCCGCTGCGGCACATTTGTTGTCTGCCCCCACTGGTCAAGCAGTGTGACCGACGTTACGTTGTGTCAACCAACATTTACCAAGAAGGAGGCGATCTGCGTGAAGCGGATGCCCGTAGTACTCGTGGCCGGCGCGCTGGGGCTCTCGCTCGGCTTGACCGCCTGCGGCAGCAGCAGCAGCGACGGCGGTGGCGGTGGCGGCAGTGAGACCAAGGCCAAGATCGGCGTGATCCTGCCCGACACCGAGTCCTCGGTGCGCTGGGAGACCGCCGACCGTCCGGCGCTCGCCGCGGCCTTCGACTCCGCAGGGGTCGACTACGACATTCAGAACGCGCAGGGCGACTCCACCCAGATGGCCAAGATCGCCGACTCGATGATCGCCAACGGCGTCACCGTGCTCGCCATCGTCAACCTCGACAACGCCTCGGGTGCTGCGATCCAGGAGAAGGCCAAGAACCAGGGCATCGCCACGATCGACTACGACCGGCTCACGTTGGGTGGCTCCGCGGAGTACTACGTCTCCTACAACAACGAGAAGGTCGGCGAGCTCCAGGGCGAGGGCCTGCAGAACTGCCTGGGCAAGGACAAGAAGGCCAACATCGTCTTCCTCAACGGCTCGCCGGACGACTCCAACGCGACCGCGTTCTCCAAGGGTGCGCACACGGTGCTGGACGCCAACAAGAACTACACCCAGGTGGCCGAGCAGGCCGTTCCCGGCTGGGACAACACCAAGGCGACCACGATCTTCGAGCAGATGTTCACCCAGAACAAGGGAAAGATCGACGGCGTGCTCGCGGCCAACGACGGCCTGGGCGGCTCGGCGATCTCGATCCTGCAGAAGAACGGTGCGGCCGGCAAGGTCCCCGTGACCGGTCAGGACGCGACCGTGCAGGGCCTCCAGGAGATCCTCGACGGCAACCAGTGCATGACCGTCTACAAGTCGGCCAAGCAGGAGGCCGGTGCGCTGGCCGAGCTCGCCATCGCCCTGACCAAGGGCGAGAAGGGCTCGACGACCGGCTCGGTCACCGACACCGAGGCCAACCGTGAGGTTCCCGCGGTGCTGCTGGACCCGGTCCCCGTGACCAAGGACAACGTCAAGGCGGTCATCGACGACGGTGGCGCCACCGCCGCCG
The DNA here is from genome assembly GCA_963782215.1 of uncultured Actinomycetota bacterium. Classification (GTDB taxonomy): domain Bacteria; phylum Actinomycetota; class Actinomycetes; order Propionibacteriales; family Nocardioidaceae; genus Marmoricola. Next base: position 23,186 of record CAWAJE010000009.1, read on the forward strand.
ACGTCTGCAAGGGCTTCGAGAAGCAGTGCAAGGCGGCCGGGATCTCCTGATCCTGCCGGTCGTGGGACGGGCCCGGCTCCTGACCGGGGTCGGGCCCGTCCCACGACCACCGTCCACGTCACCCGTTCGGCTTTCCCCTGCGCTCCCGGTCAGGGCGCCCGGTCCCATCTGGAGGCACGATGACAGAACCACTGCTCGAACTTCGAGGAGTCAACAAGAGCTTCGGCGCCGTACAGGTGCTGCACGACGTCAACTTCAAGGTCTACCCCGGCCAGGTCACCGCCCTCGTCGGCGACAACGGCGCCGGGAAGTCCACGCTGGTCAAGACGACCGCCGGCATCTACCGTGCCGACTCGGGCGAGTTCCTCTTCGAGGGCAAGCCGGTCACGATCCACGGACCCAAGGACGCTGCCCATCTCGGCATCGAGGTGGTCTACCAGGACCTCGCACTGTGCGACAACCTCGACATCGTCGAGAACATGTTCCTCGGCCGGGAGACCCGCAGCAACGGCATCATGCTCGACGAGCTCTCGATGGAGGAGCGCGCTCGAGAGACCCTGGCCTCGCTGTCGGTGCGCACGGTCAAGTCCGTGCGCCAGAGTGTCGCCTCTCTCTCCGGTGGCCAGCGCCAGACCGTGGCGATCGCCAAGGCGGTGCTGTGGAACTCCCGGGTGGTGCTGCTCGATGAGCCGACCGCCGCGCTCGGAGTCGCCCAGACGCGTCAGGTGCTCGACCTCGTCCGCCGGCTTGCCGACAAGGGCCTCGGGGTGGTGCTGATCTCGCACAACATGGTCGACGTCCTCGAGGTCTCTGACCGGATCACCGCGCTCTACCTCGGCCGCGTCGCCGCGGACATCCCGGCGAGCGAGACCAACCACAGTCAGATCGTGGAGCTGATCACCGCCGGCCGGTCCGGTGACATCGGCATCCCCGCCGCAACCGCTGATCAGTCGGCTTAAGGAGCCCATCGTGACCACCCATCGAGACGGCGCGCCCGCCCCCAGCCTGGCCGCCACCGACTTCGCCAACGACCAGGCCAGCGCCTCGCTGTCTGAGTCGATGAAGGCCTACCGGGACCGACTCCGGGGCGGTGACATGGGCGCCCTGCCCGCGGTGCTCGGCCTGGTCGTGCTCGTGATCGTCTTCTCCAGCCTGCGCCCCGGCACGTTCACCGGTGCAGCCAACATCGCCAACCTGATGACCCAGGCCTCGGCGATCTCGGTCCTGGCCATGGGCCTGATCCCTGTCCTCCTGGTCGGCGAGATCGATCTCTCCGCCGGCGTCACCGGCGGCATGGCAGCCGGCTTCACCGCGGTCCAGATCGATCGGAACGGCACCCACTGGTTCTTCGCCGTACTGATCGGCCTGCTGGTGGGTGCTGTCGTCGGCTTCGTGATCGGGTCTCTGGTCTCCAAGCTGGGCATCCCCTCGTTCGTGGTGACGCTGGCGTTCTTCCTCGCCCTGCAAGGCGTGATCCTCAAGCTGATCGGTCTCGGCGGCACCGTCCCGGTCCGCGACACCGTGCTGCGTGGCATCACGATCAAGTCGATGCCGGTGCTGATGGGCTGGATCGTGGTGATCGCGCTGCTGGCGATCTACGGCGGCATGCTGATGCTGCGCCAGTCGCGACTCGCCGCGAAGAACCTGCAACGTCCCCCCACCTCGCTGCTGATCGCGAAGTTCGTCGGCCTCGTCGCGGTCATCGTGATCGCCACCGCCGTGCTCAGCCAGGACCGCAGCCGGGTGGCGACCTTCAAGATCGCGGGCATCCCCTACGCCGTCTTCGTGGTCGGCGCGCTGCTGATCTTCTGGACCTTCATCTTCAGCCGCACCGCCTACGGCCGGCACATGTACGCCGTGGGCGGCAATGCCGAGGCCGCGCGGCGCGCGGGCATCAGCGTCGATCGGCTCCGCCTCTCTGCCTTCGTGATCTGCTCGACCATGGCCGCCGTCAGCGGCATCATCACCGCCTCCTACGACGGCAAGGTCTCGGCCGGCTCGGGCGGTGGCAACGTGCTCCTCTACGCAGTCGGCGCAGCCGTGATCGGCGGCACCAGCCTCTTCGGTGGCAAGGGCCTGATCCGCGACGCCGTCATCGGCGGACTGGTGATCGCCACCATCGACAACGGACTGCTGCTGCTCAACCAGTCCGCCTACATCAACTACGTCATCACCGGCACCGTCCTGCTGCTGGCCGCCTCCGTCGACGCCATCTCCCGTCGCCGCCGGTCTGCCACCGGGACCTGATCGTGGCCGACCGGCGCCGCGGGGGCACCGGCACCAACCAGGAGGCGGTGCGGCGTCACAACCTGGCGACGCTGTTGGGGCACGTCCACCGCTCAGGTGGCGTGTCCCGGGCGCAGCTGACCGAGCGCATGGGTCTGAACCGTTCCACGATCGCCGACCTGGTGCGCGAGCTCGAGGACCTCGGGACGGTGCGCCAGTCGACCCCTGCCTCCGGAACCGGGCGCCGGGTCGGCGCGGGCCGGCCGAGCATCGACGTCGACCCGGTGGAGGAGTCGGTCTTCGTGCTGGCTGCTGAGCTGGGCGTGGAGACGATGGAGGTGGCCCGGGTCGGACTCGGGGGGCAGCTGCTGGACCGGATGTCCTCGGCGACCCCCGTCGACCGGGATCCCGAGAGCATGGTCCTCACCCTGGTGCAGATGCTGCGGGCGATGCTCGCACCGGTCTCCTCGCGCGCGCGGCTGGTGGGCATCGGCATCGCGGTTCCCGGCGTCGTCACCGACAGTGCTGGTCTGGTGAGGTTCGCGCCGAACCTCGGGTGGCACGACGTGGGACTCACGCCCTTGCTGCGTGCCCAGCTCGGTCACGGACTGCCGGTGCACCTGGGCAACGACGCGGCGCTCGGTGCTCTCTCCGAGCACACCCGCGGGGCGGCACGACGGCTGCTGCACCTGGTCTACCTCTCCTGCGACGTCGGGGTCGGTGGCGGCGTGATCGTCGGGGGACGCCCGATGATGGGGGCCAGCGGGTACGCGGGGGAGATCGGGCACCAGCCCTTCAACCCCGCCGGGCACCTGTGCCGATGCGGCAACGTGGGCTGCTGGGAGACCGAGATCGGCTCGCACGCGGTCGCCGCAGCCGTGGGCTGCCCGGAGGACCGGATGCACCTGTTGCCGGGGTACCTCAAGGAAGGTACGACGCCCACGCCGGAGCTCCGCGCCCTCGGCCGCTCGCTCGGTCTGGGGCTCGGTGGCCTGGTGAACATGTTCAATCCCGAGATGGTCGTGCTCGGCGGGGTGTTGCGACTGGTGTTCCCGCTCGTGCGCGACGACGTGCTGGACGCGGTGCGGGACTGGGCCCTGAGTGCGCCCGCAGCGCAGGCCAGGATCGTGCTGCCCTCGCTGGGCGGTGACTCGGTGCTGATCGGAGCCGCGGAGCTGGCCTTCACCGACCTGCTCCAGGACCCGGTGGCGGCACTCACGGACGCGGACGGTGCCGTGGACGCGGTCCGCGGGGCAGGTCACACGACCGGTAGCGCGCGCCGCCCCGCGTAGACGTCGTCGAGGGCGTCGAGGGCGGCGCCGACCGAGGCCGCATGCAGGCCGAGCGTGCTGAGCGCGACCGTGCACCCCGGGCCGGTGAAACCGGCGGCGAGGGCTGCCTCGACGGCCGGGACCAGGACCTCGCCGAGCGGCACGAACGCGCCACCGAGCACCACCATCGCCGGGTCGAGGGTCGCTGCCAGCTGCGCGACTCCGCGGCCCAGCGCCTCGCCGATGCGGATCAGCCCGGGCCGCGCCGCAGCGATCGTGACGACGCGTTGGGCGTAGGTCACCGGGTCCTCACCCGGCTCGACGGCGATCCCGGTCGCCTCGGCGAGCGCGCGAAGTCCGACCAGTGCCTCCCAGCAGCCGGTGCGGCCGCACGCGCACAGGTGGTCTTCTGAGCCGACACGGAGATGACCCACCTCGCCGGCCAGCCCGCGCGAGCCGCGCAGGACCTGCCCCCCGCAGATGATCCCGGCACCGAGGCCGACGGTGCCGGTCAGGTAGATCAGGTCGTCGACGCCCGCCGCGACTCCGCGCAGGCTCTCCGCGCGCACGGCGCAGTTGGCGTCGTTGTCCACCGCCACCGGCATCCGGACGCCGAGCTCCTCGCTGAGCAGGTCCGCGAGGGGCAGCTCGCTCCAGTCAAGGTTGGGGGCATCGACCACCAGGCCGCGACGCCGGTCGATCAGCCCCGGCACGGCCACGGTGACGCCCAACAGCTCGATCCCGCGGGCAGCAAGCGCGGCAGCCTCCTCGCGCACCAGCTCCCGGACGGCAGCCAGACCCGGCCGATCCCCGTCGACGGGGCGCTCCTCGAAGGACAGCTCGCGGCCGGCCAGGTCGAGGACGGTCAGCGCCACGTAGTCGACGTTGATCTCCACGCCCAGACCGGCCAGCGCGCGCCCGTCGAGCTCGAGCGGGGTGCTGGGCCGGCCACGACCCCCCGACTCCAGAGCACCCTCGGCCACCGCGCCCAGCTCCTGGAGCCGGGCGACGATGGCACCGATGGTGGCCTTGGCCAGACCGGAGCGACGGGCCAGGTCCGCCCGGCTCAGCGGCCCGTCGTCACGGAGCAGGCGCAGGACCACGGCACTGTTGCGCCGACGTACCTCGTCGGTTGCCGCCGGGCCCGGGTCGAGGGGCACGACTCAGGAACGCAACCCGTAGAGGTGCTCCAGGGCCAGCTGGTCGAGCCGCTCGAAGGCCATGCCGCGGGCGCCGATGGCCTCCACGTCCGGCACGGGCGCAGCCTCGATCTCGGCCCAGGTCTCACCCTCGGCGAGGGTGGGTACGGCGAGCTCGGGCAGCCGGGAGTCCGCCAGCGCAGCCTGCACCTCGGGGTCGGCGCGGAAGGCCAGCGCCTTCTCGCGCAGGATCAGGTAGTTGCGCATGCAGGCCTGCGCCGCGACCCAGACACCGTGGTCGTCCTCGGTGCGCGGGGTCTTGAAGTCGAAGTGCACGGGGCCGTCGTACCCACCGGCGAGGAGGGTGTCGACCACCCAGAACGCGCCGCGCACGTTGCCGGCGCCGAAGCGCAGGTCCTGGTCGTACTTGGGACCGTGCTGGCCGTTGAGATCGATGTGGAAGAGCTTGCCCTGCCACATCGCCTGCGCGTAGCCGGCGGCGGCGTTCAGCCCGGCCATCTCCTCGTGCCCGATCTCGGGGTTGACGCCGACCAGCTCGGGGCGGTCGAGAGTCTCGATGAAGGCCATCGCGTGCCCGATCGTGGGCAGCAGGATGTCGCCGCGGGGCTCGTTGGGCTTGGGCTCGATGGCGAAGCGCAGGTCGTAGCCGCGGTCGGTGACGAACTCCCCGAGCATGTTGAAGGCCTCGCGGTAGCGGTCGAGCGCCGCCATCACGTCCTTGGCCGCGCCGGACTCGGCGCCCTCGCGGCCGCCCCAGGCGATGTAGGTCTTCGCCCCGAGCTCGGCGGCGAGGTCGATGTTGCGCATCACCTTCTTCAGGGCGTAGCGACGCACGTCGCGGTCGTTGGAGGTGAAGCCGCCGTCCTTGAAGACCGGGTGCGAGAACAGGTTGGTGGTGGCGGTGGTGACCACCATGCCGGTGTCGGCCAGCGACTTGCGGAACGCGTCGAGGATGCGGGTGCGCTCGGCCTCGTCGCTGCCGAAGGGGACCACGTCGTCGTCGTGGAAGTTGACGCCGTACGCACCGAGCTCGGCCAGCTTCTCCACCGCGCGCACGGGATCCATCACCGGCCGGGTCGGGTCACCGAAGGGGTCGCGGCCGGCGTACTGCACCGTCCAGAGGCCGAAGGAGAACTTGTCCTCGGGGGTGGGCTGGTAGTCGTTCATCGGGTTGCCTTTCGTCGGGTCCAGTCGGTGGTGCGTTCGCGGAGCAGGGCGTAGTCGTCGCGGAGAGCGGGCAGGGCGGTGGCGTCGGGCAGCCGCGTGCTCGAGATCGGCCACTCCGGGGGAGCGGTGCCACCGGAGAGCGCCCAGGCCGCCTGGCGCGCGGCTCCCAGGGCGACGTACTCCGCAGGGTCGGGCAGCGAGACGGGTACGCCGAGCACGGCCGGTCCGAGAGCGCGTACGGCGGGGTTGCGGGCGGCGCCGCCGATCAGCTGCAGGTGCTCGGCCCTCCGGCCGGTCACCGCGGCCAGCGCGTCGACGGCGTCGGCGAGGCTGAACAGCAGGCCCTCGACATGGGCGCGCGCCAGGTCGGCGCGGGTGGTCGAGGAGGTCAGGCCGTGCAGGATGCCGGTCGCCTCGGGGCGGTAGGGGGTGCGCTCGCCGTCGAGGTAGGGGAGCAGGGTCAGGCCGTGGGCGCCGGGGACGGACTCCAGCGCCAGCGCGGCGAGCTGGTCGTGGTCGACGCCCAGCAGCCGGCCGGCGAGATCGAGGATCCGGGCCGCGTTGAGGGTGCAGGCCAGGGGCAGGAAGCGTCCGGTGGCGTCGGCGAAGCCGGCGATCGCGCCCGTGCCGTCGGAGACGGGCGCCTCGGCGACGGTGGAGGCCACCCCGGAGGTGCCGATCGAGACCGCCACGTCGCCGGGGCCCAGGCCGAGACCGAGAGCCGCGGCCATGTTGTCGCCGGTGCCGGGCGCCACCTGCACGCCGTCGCGCTCGCCGACCACCTCGTTGGCGCCGGCCACGCGCGGCGTCTGGGCAGGGTGGCCCAGGGCCCGCGCGAGCAGGTCGGGCAGCCACTCCCCGTGGGCCGTGTCGAAGTAGCCGGTGCCGGAGGCGTCACCGCGGTCGGTCGTGGGCGTGCTGGCTCGACCGGTGAGGTGCCAGGTCAGGTAGTCGTGCGGCAGCAGCACCCGGTGCACCCGTGCCGCCGCCTCGGGCTCGTGGTCGCGCAGCCAGCGCAGCTTGGTGATCGTGTAGGAGGCGTTGAGCACACTGCCGGTGAGGTCCGCCGCCGCCTGCGGTCCACCGAGCTCGGCGACCAGCTCGGTGGCCGCGTCGGCGCTGCGCAGGTCGTTCCAGAGCAGGGCGTCGTGGACCGGCTCATCCGACTCGTCGAGCATCACCGCGCCGTGCTGCTGGCCACCGACGGCCACGGCGCTCGCCCGGGACAGCAGAGGACCCGCCGCGTCGTCGAGCGCGCTCAGCCAGGCCCGCGGGTCCACCGCCGTACCGATCGGGTGCAGTGCCGAGCGTTGCTCCACCACAGTGCCGTCCGCAGCGTCGACGAGGACCGCCTTCGTGGACTGGGTGGAGGAGTCGATTCCGAGGACCAGAGGCATGTGACGACTTTATAAGACTCCTGAACTAAGTCAAGCCTGCGGCGGAGCCGGTCTAGGTCCTCGGCGGCGGGGGTGGGGTCGTGGGGCGTGGTCGTGGTCGCTTCGACGTGGCTTCGGCGTCGACGGATTCCCAGGTCAAGAGGTCAAATCGGCCGGCCCTGCCTGTCTTCACACGGGAAATCGCCTCTTCACACACCGCGCATGGTGTGTGAGGAGGCGATTAGGGTTCCTAACCTGGGAAACCGGCTGGGAAACCGGCTGGGAAACCGGCTGCGACACCGGCTGGGGTCCCACGAGCCCTACGGCGCCAGGTCGCGGTAGGCGGACGCGAGGTGCTCGGCCCCGGCCTTGAGGCGCTGCTTGTAGGAGACCCGGGTCCAGGTGGGCCAGGTGAACTCCAGGCGCTCGGTGGAGGTCCCGGCGGTGACGTCGAAGGTGATCGCGTCGATCTCCACCAGCGGCGCCGGCTTGCCCTCGCCCAGGGCCCGGCGGGTGGAGGGGTCGGCCATGCCGAGCATCGACCAGGGGATCCGCAGTCGGACGGTGTCGTGCTCGTCGTCCACGGCCCAGGTCGCGAGCGAGTCGAAGTCCTTGTCCGTGGCGTGCCAGCTGCCCTGGACGAGCTCGCCGACCGGTTCGTACTCGGCCGCGCGGTCGCCGAGCTTGCGGTTGATCAGCAGCGCGTAGTCGTGCCAGGCGGTGGCCGCCCCGGGGCGATAACGCGTCTCGACGGTGTCCAGACGGATCGGGTCCAGGGCTCGGCGTACCTGCGCCTGCGCGGTGGCGGCTGCGGTGTCGACGGTGAACCGGTAGTCGGTCCTCCTCGCACCGGGCAGGACGTCGGCGGCGACCTCGATGTCGGCAGGGGTGCCGTCGCGACCGGTGACCTCGACGTGCACCCAGGAGTGGTCGGCCCAGACGTAGACGTACTTCAGGGCGCCCACGGCCGGGGTGGCCTCGACGGCGGCGTCGGGGACCGGGTCGGGGTCGGTGGCCACGATGCCGAAGTACTGCTCGTTGGTGAGCGGGTCGTGCCACAGCTGGCGCCGCTCACCCTCCTGGTGCTCGACGGTGTTCCAGGTCCGCTTGAACCACTCGTCCTCCCACGAGAAGACGAAGGCACCGGCCAGGCCGTTGGCCGCCATCATCCGCATCAGGGAGGCGTCGATCCCCATCGCGTCCTGCTCGGAGTGGCTGCCCTGGTCGCGACCATTGGTCCCGATGTGGGCACTGCCGAGCGAGGCGGGTACGCCGAACTCGCTGATCACGAGCGGCATCCTGCCCGCGAAGTGCTGCTTGAGCGCGAGCAGGTAGCCGGCGTACCGGTCGGGCTTGTCCTCCCAGACGGTCTGGTCGTAACCGGGCTCGTAGCGCTGGAAGTCGGGGTAGTAGGGGTAGGCGTGGAAGCTGGCGAACGTGCCGCCCGGCCAGGCCGCGGTGGGCAGCATGTGCAGGGCGTCGACCGAGACGGCGTCCTCGCTGGCGATCGGCTCGGTGGGGTGGTGGAGCGGGTCGGCGGTGGGCCAGTTGACGGCCGCGATCGGCACCGAGGTCTCCCGGGCCGCCTCAGCGCTGGCCAGCCGGTCCATGTGCCGGGTGATCCAGCGCTCGGTCGCGGAGGCGTCCTTGGTCGCCACGAAGTAGCGCCCCGGGCGGTAGCTCGCCCCGGCCATCTTCCGGTCGGTCCGCGCCACGCCCTGCGGGTCCCACTCGACGCCGATGATCCACGAGGCGAGCCACGGGGAGACGTCGGTGTCGTAGGTGCCGCCCGCCCTGCCTGGCGCGGCCGTCCGCGTGAGGTCGCCGTGCACCGCGTCGGAGAGGTCCTTGAGCTCGCGGGTGAAGGCGGCATCGACGTCGGGAGCGTAGAGCGTCCTGCCTGGTCCGAAGTAGTCCTCGTTGGGCAGGTAGGCGCCCTGCACCAGGTAGAGCGGTGACTGCTCGTGCGCCCGGTTGTAGCGCGCGAGCTCGTCGTAGAAGGCAGGTGGGTGCAGGGTGTAGATCCGGACCAGCCGGATCCCGAGGTCGCCCATCTGGGAGAACCACGTGCGGTAGGTCCCGGCCTCGATGGCACCGACCTCGCCGGGTTGACGGCCGGGAACGCTGCTGCCCAGGTTGACCCCCGGCAGGAACGTCTTGTCCCCCGAGCCGGTGTGCAACCGCAGACCCGCGGCATCGGACTGCGCGAGGACGCTCATCCCCTGCACCGTGGCAGCGGCGGGGGACCAGTCGGTGGGGGGCGCGGCCCGGTCCGCGGACTCGGGCGCGCAACCGGTCGCTGCGCCCGTCAGGATCAGGACCAGACCCGCGACGAGCGCACGTGTCATGCGCCCCAGCCTAGGTCAGGATATGACGCTTTGTGGGGGAGTTGGCCCATACGTGGTGGTGCGGGGTACGACGGGCCGGCCGATCCCCTCGCCGATCTCGTGCAGCTCCGCGACCGTCTTGGCCGAGCCGTGCTCGGAGCCGGCCATCCGCGAGATCGTCTCCTCCATCAGGGTCCCGCCGAGGTCGTTGGCACCGGCCCGGAGCATGGCCCGGGTGCCGTCGACGCCGAGCTTGACCCAGCTGGTCTGGATGTTGGGGATCCGCCCGTGCAGCATGATCCGCGCCATCGCGTGCACCGCGAGGTTGTCGCGCAGCGTCGGGCCCGGCCGGGCGATACCGGCGAGGTAGATCGGCGCCGAGTTGTGCACGAACGGCAGCGGCACGAACTCGGTGAAGCCCTCGACCCCCGCCTCCCGGGCCGAGTCCTGGACGCCGGCGAGCACGCGCAGGTGCTGCACCCAGTGCCGCGGGTTGTCGACGTGGCCGTACATCATCGTCGAGCTCGACCGGACCCCGACGCGGTGCGCGGTGGAGACGATCTCGATCCAGGTGCTGGTGGGCAGCTTGCCCTTGGTCAGCACCCACCGGACCTCGTCGTCGAGGATCTCCGCGGCCGTGCCGGGGATGGTGTCCAGCCCGGACTCGCGCGCCTTGATCAAGAAGTCCTCGAAGGAGAGCCCGGTGCGCGAGGACCCGTTGACGATCTCCATCGGGGAGAAGGCGTGCACGTGCATGCCGGGGACGCGCTTCTTCACCGCTGCGGCGAGGTCGAAGTACGCCGTCCCCGGCAGCTCGGGGTCGATCCCGCCCTGCATGCAGACCTCGGTGGCACCCAGCCCCCACGCCTCCTCGGCCCGGTCGGCGACCTGGTCGAGGGACAGGGAGTAGGCGTCGGCGTCGGTGCGCCGCTGGGCGAACGCGCAGAAGCGGCACCCCACGTAGCAGACGTTGGTGAAGTTGATGTTGCGGTTGACCACGTAGGTGACCGCGTCGCCGACGGTCTCGCGACGCAGCTCGTCGGCCAGCCGGCAGACCTCCCCGAGCAGGTCGCCCTCGGCGGTCATCAGGGTCAGCGCGTGCTCGTCGGAGAGGTTCCCGGGATCGGTCTCGGCCGCACGGAGGGCCGCGGCTCCCTCACTGGTGGAGCGGGTGCTGCCTGCGAGCGGGGTCCCGGCGTCCTCGTTCGTGACGGGGGAGGACTCGACCATCGAGGTGAGGGAGTCCCAGCTGCCGTAGACGTCGTCGAAGTCGGAGCGGCGGTCCGCCGTACGCCCCTCGGTGTCGACGCTCGCGTGCAGGTCGGTACGGCCGACGCCCGGACCCGCGTGGGCGAAACCACCGTCGGGCTCCTGCCACGGCAGCCCCTGCAGGCGTACGTCGGACCGCACCAGACCGTCGTCACCGGACAGGGCCGCGACGTGGGCGGAGACCCGCGGGTCGATCCACGGCTCGCCGGCCAGCACGTACTCGGGGTGCGCGGTCAGCCGGGCACGGAGCTCGAAGCCGGCCGACGCCGTGATCGAGCGCAGCCGCTCCAGGGAGGGCCACGGGCGCTCGGGGTTGACGTGGTCGGGGGTCAGCGGTGAGACCCCGCCCCAGTCGTCGACGCCGGCGCCGAGCAACGCCTCGCACTCGCCGAGGTCGACCAGGTTGGGAGGTGCCTGCAGCCGGACCTTGGGTCCCAGGACGATCCGGGAGACCGCGATCGCGGCGAGGTACTCCTCCAGGCCGAGGTCGTCGACGTGGCGCATCGCGGTGTCCGGCTTGGCGCGGAAGTTCTGGATGATCACCTCCTGCACGTGCCCGAACTGGCGCGCCACCCGGCGCAGCTCGAAGATCGACTCGGCGCGCTCGGGAAGGTCCTCGCCGATGCCGATCAGCAGACCGGTGGTGAACGGCACCGAGAGCCGGCCGGCGTCCTCGAGCACCCTGACCCGGACGGCCGGGTCCTTGTCGGGGGAGCCGTGGTGGGCCCGGCCCTTCTCCTCGAAGAGCCTCCGGGAGGTGGTCTCGAGCATCATCCCCATCGAGGGCGAGACCGGCTTGAGCCGGTTCATCTCCTCCCACGACATCACGCCCGGGTTGAGGTGGGGCAGCAGGCCGGTCTCCTCGAGCACCCGGATCGCCATCGCCCGCAGGTAGGCCAGCGTGGAGTCGTAGCCCTGCTCGTCCAGCCAGGCGCGGGCCTCCGGCCACCGGTCCTCGGGGCGGTCGCCGAGGGTGAACAGCGCCTCGGTGCAGCCCAGGGCGGCGCCGTCGCGCGCGATCGCCAGGATCTCGTCGGGGGAGAGGTAGGGCGCCTCGCCTGCTCGGTCCAGGTGCCCCGGCGTGGTCACGAACGTGCAGTAGTGACAGCGGTCCCGGCACAGCCGGGTCACGGGGATGAAGACCTTGGGCGAGTAGGTGACCACCCCCGGGCGCCCGGCGGCGGCGAGACCGGCGTCGCGGACCCGTGCCGCCACGGCGCACAACCGCTGCAGGTCCTCACCGCGGGAGGCGAGGAGCACGGTCGCCTCTGCCGGGTCGAGCGCGGCACCGCGCTCCGCCCGAGCCAGCGAACGGCGTACCTGCTGGGGAGTGGGGGCGTGCTGCGTCATCCTCGGTGCCAACCTGGGGGTCAGCTGACCCATTCCTTGAGCTGGCGCACGAGGGCGGCGGGGTCGTCGCTGGCCGGGACGATCTGCAGGTTGGTGACGCCGGCCTCCCGGAATGCGGCGAGCCGCTCCTTGACGTAGCCCTCCGGGCCGACGATGTTCACCTGCTCGAGGAGCTCGAGCGGCACCGCGGCCTCGGCCTCCTTCTTCTTCCCGTCGAGGTAGAGGTCCTGGATCTGCTTGGCCTCCGCCTCGTAGCCGTACTGGCAGGCAAGGTCGTTGTAGAAGTTCTTCCCGCGCGCGCCCATGCCGCCGATGTAGAGCGCGGTCATCGGGCGGGCGAGGTCGAGCATGCCCTTGACGTCGTCACCGACGGCGACCATGCCGCCCGCCGAGATCTCCAGCGGGGCCAGGTCGGCGCTGCGCTTGGCGGCGCCCTTGGCGAGTGCGTCGCCCCAGACCTTCGGGGCGCCCTCGGGGGTGAACAGGAACGGCAGCCAGCCGTCGGCGTACTCGGCGGCACCCTGGACCGACTTGGGTCCCAGCGCGGCCAGGTAGATCGGGATGACGCTGCGCTCAGGTCGGGTGAGCATCTTCAGCGGTTTGCCGAGCCCGGTGCCCTGGTCGGCGGGGAGCGGCAGCTCGAAGCTCGGGCCGGAGTGCTCGACCACCTCGCGGCGCAGGGCGGCCCGGATGATCTCGATCGCCTCCCGGGTCCGGCCGAGCGGCTTGCTGTAGGGCATCCCGTGCCAGCCCTCGATCACCTGCGGGCCGGAGGCGCCCAGGCCCAGGATCGCGCGGCCCCCCGAGACGTTGTCCAGGCCGGCGGCCGTCTGGGCGAGCAGCGTGGGGGTCCGGGAGTAGACGTTGAGGATCGCCGACCCGATCTCGATGGTCTCGGTGACCGCGGCGAGGTAACCCATCAGGGTCGGGGAGTCGAAGCCGTAGACCTCGGCCACCCAGACGGTGTCGAGGCCCGCCCGCTCGAGCTCGACCACCTGGTCGGCGGCGTCGCGGGGGTTGCCGGCATACATCAGCATCGTGGACAGCTTCATGGCTCTGACACTACTGGCCGCCACCTGCCCCCTGGCGGGCGTCCGCGGTTCAGGCGTCCACAGGGACCTCGGCCCGGTGCCGTGCGCCGGAGATCGGCGCGTGCCCGCCGTCCCGGTCGAGGCTGCTGGGCCACCAGATCCTGCTGCCCAGGTCGAGGTTGATCGCGGTCACCAGCACCGAGCGCACGATCATCGTGTCCAGGATGACCCCCACCGCGACGGTGAAGCCGAGCTCGACCAGGAACACCAGGGGGAGGGTGGCCAGGACGGTGAAGGTCGCGGCGAGCACCAGGCCCGCGGAGGTGATCACCCCGCCGGTGGCCGCCAATGCGACCAGAGAGCCCTCCCGGGTGCCGCGCGTCTGGGTCTCCTCGCGCACCCTCGTCATCAAGAAGATGTTGTAGTCGATGCCCAGCGCGACCAGGAACACGAAGACGAACAGCGGGAAGCTGGCATCCGCCCCGGCGAACCCGAAGACGTGCTCGAAGACCAGCGTGCCGATGCCGAGGGCTGCCCCGAAGGACAAGATCACGGTGCCGACGAGGAACAGGGGTGCGGTCAGCGACCGCAGCAGGAGCATCAGGATCAGCAGCACCACGAGCAGGATCACCGGGATGATCACCCGGTTGTCGCGGGACGAGGCCACCTGCATGTCATCGAAGATCGCCGAGGTGCCGCTCACCAGCGCCTCCGCCCCCGAGACGGCGTGCACCTCGTCGCGGACCGCGTCCACGGTGGCGAACGCCTCCTGGGTGCTGGCGTCGACCTTGAGGTTGGCGGTGATGAACGCGACGCCGTCCTTGGCGATCGGCTCGTTGGGAGGCTCGAGGTTGGGCACGCCCTGCATCGCGCTGGCCACGGCGTCGGCGCGGTCGGCGTTGGCCACCACCATGACCGGAGTCGAGCTGTCCGCCAGCCCGTGTTCGGTGAGCACCTTCTGGCCGGTCACCGAGGGGAACTCCCGAGTGTAGGAGTCCTCGGTGGACAGCCCGTTGGCCTCGAGCTGGAGTACGCCGAGCGAGGCGATCGCCAGCAGCAGCGCGGTCACCACCCACACCTTGCGCGGCCGCGGCGCGATCAGCTGCCCGACCTTGGCCCACAGCCCGCGCGTGGTCGGCTCGTCGGAGCCGAAGTGCGGGCGCTTGGGCCAGAACACCCAGCGACCCGTGATCACCAGCAGCGCCGGCAGCAGCGTGGTCATCGCGAGCAGGCCGACGCCGATGCCGATGGCGCACACCGGGCCGAGCCCGGCGGTGGAGTTCATGTCCGCCAGCACCAGGCACAGCATGCCCACGATCACGGTGCCGGCGCTGGCGATGATCGCCGGGGCCGCCCGGTGCAGGGCGAAGGCCATCGCCTCGTGCCGGTCCTCGTGCCGGCGCAGCTCCTCGCGGTAGCGCGCGATCAGCAGCAGGGCGTAGTCGGTGCCCGCCCCCAGCACCAGGATCGTCACGATCGCCTGGCTCTGGCCGTTGACGGTGAGGCCGGCGTCGCGGGCGAGGAAGTAGATCAGCCCGAGCGCGACGGCCAGCGCGAACACCGCGGAGAGGATCGGCAGCAGCCACAGCATCGGGCTGCGGTAGGTCAGCAGCAGCAGCAGGATCACCACGCTGAGCGTCCACACCAGCAGGCTGCCGTCGAGCCCCTCGAACGCCTCCGCCGAGTCGGCCGCCTGGCCACCGGCCCCGGCGACGTAGACGGTGGCGCCCTCGACGGTGGCGATGGAGGTGATCTCCTTCGCGATGTCGGGCATCTTGGCCCAGCCGTTGGCGCCGAGGTCGTAGGTGACGGTGGTCTGCGCCGCCTGGCCGTCGGTCGAAGGGATCGGACCGATCACCTCGCCGACCACGTCGGGCATCGCCCGCAGCTCGGCCGCCTGCGCCTTCATGGTGGCGAGGTCGGCGGGCTCGAAGCCCGACTGCTTCTCGTAGACCACCGTGGTGGGGATGGCGTTGGGGTCCTGGAAGGGCGCCATCTTCTCCAGCGCCAGGGTCGACTCCGCGTTGCCCGGCAGCCACGAGGCGGCCTCGTTGTTCTGCACCTCGGTGAGCTTCCCGGCGAAGCCGCCCAGGACGCCCAGGGCGACGACCCAGAAGGCGAGGACGATCCACTTGCTGAGGCGGCCGGTCAGCTTGCCGGCGATCTGACGGTGCATGCAGGACTCCATCGAGCGGGCGGTGTCTCGACCCTAGTTGTCACCACCGACAGGCCTCCCAGGGTTACCGGGTTGGTCTAGAGCGCCAGGTCGGGGACCACCTCGGCGCCCGGCAGCAGTCCGAGGAGCCGGCCCGGGACGACCAGCTTCGAGCCCCGGAGGCCGCTGCCGATGATCGCCAGCTCGATGGTGGTCGCCGCCTCGTCGACCAGCAGCCGCCAGGTGCCGGGCAGGCCCAGTGGGGTGATCCCGCCGTACTCCATCCCGCTCTCGGTGACCGCGCGGTCGTGGTCGAGGAACGAGGCCTTGCGCACGTCGAGGAGTCGCTTGACCCGGTTGTTCACATCGGCACGGGTGTCGGCCCGCACCACGCAGGCGGCCGTGCGCTCGGTGCCCGCCCGGCGTCCGGTGACCACCACGCAGTTGGCCCCGGCATCCAGGGGCACGCCGTAGGCCTCGCTCATCGCGGCCGTGTCCGCCAGCGCCGGGTCGATCCGCGCCACGCGCACCTCGTCGGCGTGCTCCCATCCGGCCAGCGCCGCGCGCACCGGCTCGCCCAGCAGGTCCGGCCACTCGGGGGCAGGGTGCAGCTCCAGGTCACCGAAGGAATCCATGCGCCCACCGTAATGACTGCGTTCGTCCCACCTTCACCCGGCGGACACCTCCGCGGCGCAGCGTGAGGGAGGTGAGCCCAGCACGAGTGATCGCCCACCGCGGAGCCTCCGGCCACCGCCCCGAGCACACGGGGCTGGCCTACCGGCTGGCCTGGCGACAGGGCGCCGACTCGGTCGAGACCGACGTGGTCAGCACCCGGGACGGCGTGCTGGTGTGCCGTCACGACCTCGAGCTGAGCCGCACCACCGACATCGCCGAACGCCCGGAGCTCGCCCACCGCCGGCGTCGAGTGGCTCGAGGCGGAGTGGGGGGCTTCGGCTGGCTCGTGCAGGACCTCGACCTCGCCGAGCTGCGCCAGCTGCGCGCCCGGGAGCGGTGGCCGGTCAAGCGCCCGCAGAGTGCGAGGTACGACGGGCAGCTGCCCGTGCTGACCCTGGAGGAGCTGCTCCGGCTCCGGGCGGCGGAGTCGGCCCGCGCGGGTCGCCGCCTGGGGGTGCACATCGAGCTCAAGGACCCCGAGCGCTTCGCGTCACTCGGAACGCCGCTGCACGAACCGTTGACCGAGCTGCTGCGACGCTTCGACCTCGACACGGCCGGCTCGCCGGCCACGGTGATGTCCTTCGACGCGTCTGCCCTGCGGCGGCTGCGCGCCGTGGTCGACACCCCGCAGGCACGGCTCTTCGACAAGGGGGAGCAGGTGCGCCGCTCCCAGCTCGACCGGGTGGCCGGCTACGCGGAGGCCGTGGGCCTGCACCGCGACCTCGTGCTGCCCCGCAGCGGCCGCCACGTCCCGCCGACCGGCTCGCCGAGGCTGGGCAAGGCGGCAGCCAGGGCCGGCGCCCGCGGGCTGGAGGTGCTGGTCTGGACGTTGCGCAGCGAGAACAAGCACCTTCCCGCCGACCTGCGGATCGGTCGCCGCGACCGCGACCACGGGGATGCCGAGAGCGACGCCGTACGCTTCCTCGATGCCGGGGTGGCCGGGCTGATCACCGACTTCCCGGACGTGGCCGTCCGCGCCCGGGCCCGACGCGCCGGTCAGGTCGCGCTCTAGTTCTGCCTGGCCTCGGGGATCTCGCCGACCTGGTCGCGCAGCTGACCGAGGATCCGGGTCAGCAACCGCGAGACCTGCATCTGGGTCACCCCGATCCGCTCGGCGATCTCGCGCTGGGTGAGCCCGTCGTAGAACCGCATCGTCAGGATCTGCCGGTCGCGCGGGCGCAGCTGGCGCACGACCGGGGCCAGGACGAGGCGGGCCTCGCTCGCGCGGGTCTCGGCGTCGTCACCGGAGAGCAGGTCCCCCAGGGTGACGCTGGCGTCGTCGGCGCCGGCGGGGTGGTCCAACGAGGTCGGCACGAAGCAGCCGTCGCTGGCCAGGGCCTCGATCACCGACTCGACCGTCTCGTCGAGGTGCGTCGCGATCTCCGAGGGGGAGGGGGATCGGCCGAGGCGGTAGGACAGGTGGCTCTCGGCGGTGTTGATCCTGGCCTGCAGCTCCTGGATCCGGCGCGGCGGCCGGATCATCCAGCCGTGGTCGCGGAAGTGCTTGCGCAGCTCGCCGCGGATGGTCGGGATGGCGTAGGAGAGGAACTCGTGCCCGGTGGTGACGTCGTACCCGTGCGCCGCCTTGGTCAGGGCCAGGGAGGCCACCTGACGCAGGTCGTCGAGCGCGATGCCGCGCGAGCGGTAGCGCGCGGCCTCGGAGTTGGCGAGGTCGAGGTGCATCACGATGACCGAGTCGAGCAGGCGGTGACGCTCGACCTCCGAGGTGGTGGAGGCGGCGAGCGAGAACAGCTCGAAGGTGCGCGAGGCGCGGTCGCGCGAAGCGGGAGCACGACCCGTGCTGCCGGGTTGGACTGATGCTGTCATGGCGCACCGACCTGACTTGCCCCACGAGGGGGACAACGACAAAGTTGCGCGAGTGTCGTGTCTGGCACGGCACCAACATCCGGTCGGTGGCTTCAACAAGAGGTTCGTCCGGCGAGGCCGGACGCGCTTTGCTCCACCATAGCCGGTTCTAACCTGTGCACAAGTTAATCGTTTGTCCGGAGGTGTCCGACGTCACCGGCCCCGTCGCGCGGGCTCAGAGGCCGAGCGAGCGACCGATGATCTCCTTCTGGATCTCGGTGGTCCCGCCGTAGATCGTGGAGATCCGGCTGTCGATGTAGGCCTTCGCGATCGGGAACTCCATCATGTAGCCGTAACCCCCGTGCAGCTGCACGCCCTGGTTGACCAGCTTGTTCTGCAGCTCGGTGGTCCACCACTTCGCCATCGCCGCGTCGACCATCGTCAGCTCACCCGCGAGGTGCTTGGAGAGGCAGTCGTCGAGGAACGCGCGCGCGACCCTGGCGTCGGTGGCCATCTCGGCGATCAGGAACCGGTTGTGCTGGAACTTGCCGATCGGCTTGCCGAAGGCCTCGCGGGTCTTGGCGTAGTCCAGGCACATCTCGACCACGGCCTCGCAGGCCGCCACCGCCTGCGCGGCGATGATCAGCCGCTCCTGGGGGAGGTTCATCATCAGGTAGACGAAGCCCTGACCCTCCTCACCGAGGAGGTTCTCCTTGGGTACGACGACGTCGCTGAACGACAGCTCCGCGGTGTCCTGGGCGTGCAGCCCGATCTTGTCGAGGTTGCGGCCGCGCTCGAAGCCCTCCATCCCGCGCTCGAGCACGAGCAGGCTGATCCCCTTGTGCCCGGCCTCGGGGTCGGTGCGGGCCACGACGATCACCAGGTCGGCGTTGATGCCGTTGCTGATGAAGGTCTTCGAGCCGTTGACCAGGTAGTGGTCGCCCTTGTCGACCGCAGTGGTGCGCACCCCCTGCAGGTCGCTGCCGGCGCCGGGCTCGGTCATCGCGATCGCCGTGATGATCTCCCCGGAGACGCAGCCGGGGAGCCAGCGCTGCTTCTGCTCGTCGGTGCCGAGGCTGCTGAGGTAGGGGACGATGATGTCGGTGTGCACCGAGAACCCGGGGCCGCTGACGCCGGCGCGGGTCTGCTCCTCGGAGAGGATCACGTTGTAGCGGAAGTCCGCGACGCCGGGGCCGTCGTACTGCTCCGGGACGTCGAAGCACAGCAACCCCGCGTCGCCGGCCTTGCGCCACAGCTCGCGCGGCACGATGCCGTCCTTCTCCCACTGGTCGTGGAAGGGGACGACCTCGCGCTCGTAGAAGGTCCGGGCGGTCTTGCGGAAGTCCTCGTGCTCGGAGGTGTAGAGCTCGGGCATGGAGATCCCTTCGCCGGGGGTGAGGATGACACTCCAACTGTTACAGCAACGCTGTCACGATACAAGGCGACCCCGCCACCGTGCCAGTTCTACTGTTACAGTCCGCGGTGTCAACCAGGAGCGAGGAGAGGGTCGGGGATGAGCACCGACGAGGCCGTCAGCCCCGAGGACCTCCTCACCGTCGACGAGCTCGCGTCCGCGACCGGGATGACGGTGCGCACGACGCGCTACTACGCCGGGCTCGGGCTGCTCCCGCCGCCGGTACGCCGTGGCCGGATCGCCTACTACTCCCAGGGACATCGCGCCCGGCTCGACCTGATCCGTGCGCTGCAGGACCACGGCTTCACGCTCTCGGCGATCGAGAAGTACCTGAGCCGCGTCCCGCTGGACGCCAGCATCGAGGACCTCGCCCTGCAGCGGGCGATGCTCACCTCGTGGGGGGTCGGTCGCCGCGAGACCCTGACCCGGCGCCAGGTCGAGACCCGGGCCCACCGGCGGCTCGACGACGCGGACCTCCAACGTCTGGAGAAGGTCTACGCCATCCGCCCCGAGGGGGACCGCTTCGAGATCCTGCCGCCCTTCGAGGTGGCCCTGAAGCTGATGGACATCGACATCCCGGTGGACTCGATGGAGGAGGCCTCCGAGGCGATCAACCGGCACATGGAGTCCCTCGCCGACGAGCTCACCGACATCCTGCGCACCCGCGTGCTGGCGCCGTTCCGCGACCAGGAGCACAGCGAGGCGGACACGGCGCGCTTCGAGGTGACGATGTCCCGGCTGCGCCAGCTGACCCTGGAGGCCGTCGTCGCCGGGTTCCAGCGGGCGGCCAACCAGGTGATCACCCGGTCCCTGTCCGGCTCCACCTCGGCGCCGAGCGGCCGGTCATCCGCCCGGTCATCCATCCGGCCATCCATCCGGCCATCCATCCGGCCATCCACCCGGCCATCCATCCGGCCGCCCGGCTGAGCGCTCACTGCTTGGGGATGACCGCCCAGAGCACCAGGTAGGCGATCGGTCCGACCGGGAAGGTGAAGATCGCCGCGATCACAGCCAGCACCCGCACCAGCGTGGGGTCCACGCCGAGGTAGTGGGCCACACCGCCGCAGACACCGCTGATCGGGGCGTCCCAGCTGGTGCGGACCAGGCGCTTGTACGGCGGGGGCGGCGTGGGCTGGAACTCAGGGGGCTGCGGCTGCTCGGTCATCGGATCTCCTCGGTGGTGTCGTGCTGGGTGGGGTCAGGGGTGGACAGGTCAGGGGTGGACAGGTCAGGGGTGGACAGGTCACGGGCGTGGCGGTTGCGACTGCTGGCCATGCTCGCAGCCAGCCCGACCACGCCGGCGAGGATCAGCACGCCCGGACCCAGGTAGGTGAGCCGGCCGGCGGTGATCACCCCGCCGGAGACGAGCGCCCAGACCCCGGCGACGCCGAGGAAGAGCAGCCCGAAGACCAGGTGGGTGACCTTGACGCTGTGGTCGGGGGGAGGGGTGGTGGGTACTGACATGGGGATCACTTCCTGTTCGTGGGGAGGTCAGCGCTGCTCGACGTTGATCTGACCGACTCGGGAGGTCAGGGTCAGCTCGAGCTCGGCGGCCCCGTCGGGGGCCGATGCGCCGGGCAGCGTGCTGGAGACCGACTGGCCGAGGCCTTCGTAGTGCTCGCCGTTGATGTTGATCTCGCCGACGAAGCGCACCTCGGCCTCGATGTGCACGTCGACGCCGTTGGGCACGAGCACTGTCATCTCGCCCACCCCGACGTGCACCGCGACCACCTTCCCGGCCAGCAGCTGCGGGTCGGAGATCCGGGTGAGGTCGAGCTCCAGGTCGCCGGCGCCGAGGCTGTAGGAGGGGTTCAGCGTCTCCGCGCTCAACGGCGCGAACCGCACGGTGTCCGCAGAGGACGCGTGCCCGCTGGCCGAGGCCACGATGCTGGTGATCAGCAGCGCGAGGGTGCTGGCGATGCCGAGTGCGATCAGGCCGCCGGGACGACCACGGAAGGCGCCGAGCACCAACATCGCGCCGGTGATCACGAGTGCCAGTGCGGCGTACGCCGAGATCACGACGTCACCGGAGATGTCATAGATCCCCAGGCTGCCCAGGCCGATCGCGATCAGCGCGAGGGTGGGCCAGAAGAGCACCGGGCCGGTGCGCCGTGGACGCGGTGGAGGGACGTACGCCGGGGCGCTCGGTGGCCCCCATGCCGGGGGCTGCTCGCCGTAGGCCGGGTCGGTCGTGCGGTAGCCGGGGGCACCGGGGGGCTGGTCGGTGACGGTCATGGTGGTTCCTTCCGGTGGGGCGGCGGATGCGGAGGTCGGCCACGCCGGTGGCGGGCCGGGGTGCTTGCGCTGCTGGCGGGTGGCGTAGATCGCGACCCCGACCAGCAGCAGGACCAGCAGCGGGACGGGAACGCCCCAGCCGCCGAAGAACGGGGTGCCGAACACCATCGAGAGTGCGAGCACCGCGACGACGACCAGCAGCACCTTCAGGAGGTCCCCGTGCACGTCGATGGCCGCCTTGTCCTTGCCGTCCTCGGGGACGAAGAGCCACACCGCCCCGTAGATCAGCGCTCCGGCGCCACCGAACAGGGTCAGCACCACGAGCGTCACCCGGATCACCGTGGGGTCGAGGTCGAAGTGGCGACCCAGTCCGCCAGCGACGCCGGCCACGTAGCGGTCGGTCGAGCTGCGACGCAGCCGGTCGACGTCGCGCATCTGGTCGCTGCTGACTCGAGGACCGCCCGTGCGGGGGGCCTCGGCGGTGTCGGCCGGGCTGCTCGGCGGCGGTGGGTTCTGTTGGCTCATGGGTCCATCGTGTGGCTCAGGGCTCCCCCGGGGTATCGGGGATGGTCCTGATATCCCCGGGACCTTCTCAGGGACGGCACCTGATGCCGGCCGGGCCTGGCGGTGACACGATGGACCGGTCATGACCCAGACCCCGTTCCCGCCCTCCTCCCCGGCCGCGGCACCCCCCGGTCGCGCGCCCCTGCCCACCGAGGCGCCCCGCCGGGCGTTCCGCTCGGCCGAGGACCGATGGCTGGGCGGGGTGGCCGCCGGACTGGCTCACCACCTCGGCCTGCCGGTGCTGTGGGTCCGGATGGGGATGCTCGCCCTGGTGGCGTTCGGCGGCTTCGGGGCGGTGCTGTACGCCGGGCTGTGGTTGATCCTTCCCGCGCAGCGGCACACCGACCCGGTCTCGCCCGGTCTGGACGCGGCCACCCGTCAGGGCCGGCGCGGCGGTCGGCGGGAACGACGCTGGACCGACTACGGCCCGCTGGTGGCGGTGGGCGCGATCGCGATCGGCGTACTCCTGCTGATCACGTTCGTCACCGGACAGACCCTCGCCTTCGGCCCCCTTCTGCTCGCCGGGTCGGGCGTGGCGGTGCTGTGGTGGCAGGCCGACGAGGCGCAGCGCAACCGGTGGAGCGACCCCTCCCGGGCGATGGGTCCGTTGCGGGCGGTCGTCGGCGGGGGCGGGTGGGGTGCCTACCTGCGCATCGGCACCGGTCTGCTGCTGCTGGTCGCCGCGATCACGCTGTTCTCGTTGCGCTCGGGAAGCCTCGTGGTGGCCCTCAACGTCGGGCTCGCCGCCGCCTTCGGCATCGTCGGGCTGGGGTTCATGGTCGGGCCCTGGCTGTTCCGGCTCTCCTCCGACCTCAGCGAGGAGCGCGAGGCGCGGGTGCGGTCCGAGGAGCGCGCCGACGTCGCCGCCCACCTGCACGACTCGGTGCTGCAGACGCTGGCGCTGATCCAGCGCTCCTCCGGGGACGCCGCCACGGTCTCCCGGCTGGCGCGTGCCCAGGAGCGCGACCTGCGTACCTGGCTCTTCGACGTCGAGACGACCGGCCCCACCATGCTGGCCGCGGCGCTGCGAGCCACGGCCGCCGCGGTCGAGGATGCCCACGGGGTCCCCGTCGAAGTGGTCTGCGTCGGCGACGTTGCGATCACCGATGAGAGCCGGGCGCTGGTCCTGGCCGTTGGGGAGGCGATCACCAACGCCGCCAAGCACGCAGGGGCAGGGGTGGTCGACGTCTTCGCGGAGGCATCGTCCGCCGGGGTGGAGGTGTTCGTCCGGGACCGGGGCGTCGGGTTCGTGGTCGACGCGATCGCGGAGGACCGGCACGGCGTACGCAGCAGCATCATCGGCCGGATGGAGCGCCACGGCGGCGCGGCCGCCGTGCGCAGCGTGCCGGGTGAGGGCACCGAGGTCCGGCTCAGCCTGCCCGCACCGTCCTCCCGAACCAAGGAGTCCTGATGAGTGCACGCACCGTGGTGATCGTCGACGACCACGCGATGTTCCGCACCGGCGTGCGCGCCGAGCTCGGCGGCTCGGTCGAGGTGGTGGCGGAGGCCGCCGACGTCGACCAGGCGGTGGCCGCCGTGATCGCCCACCAGCCTGACGTCGTGCTGCTCGACGTGCACCTTCCCGGAGGCGGGGGCGCCGAGGTGATGCGCAGGTACGCGCTGTCCCCGGGCGCCGCGACCGCCGGCCGCACCCGCTTCCTCGCGCTCTCGGTCTCCGACGCGGCCGAGGACGTCATCGGCACCATCCGGGCAGGAGCGCGGGGCTACGTCACCAAGACGATCACCGGCTCCGAGCTGGTCGCGGCGATCGAGCGGGTGGCCTCGGGCGACGCGGTGTTCTCCCCGCGGCTGGCCGGCTTCGTGCTCGACGCCTTCGCCGGCACCATCGAGGTCGCGGCGGTCGACGAGGACCTCGACCGGCTCACCGAGCGGGAGCGCGAGGTGATGCGCCTGATCGCGCGCGGCTACTCCTACAAGGAGGTCGGCGCGACGCTGTTCATCTCGACCAAGACGGTGGAGACCCACATGTCCTCGGTCCTGCGCAAGCTGCAGCTGTCCTCGCGCCACGAGCTCACCCGCTGGGCCACCGACCGCCGACTGCTGTAGCCGCCGTACGGCTGCGGCGGGCGTTCCTCAGGGGCAGCTTGTAACGCGGTGTTCGTGCTGCTTTTGCGCCTGCCGGCGGGGTGGGCAGCAGCATGAACACCGCGTTACAAGCGATTCAGCCAGCCAGCCAGCCAGCTAGTCAGCGAGGCGCCCGCCCGACCACGCCAAACCGCTCAGCGGCGGGGGAGCAGGCCCGCCCAGGCCGGTCGCCAGGTCCGGTCACGCTGCTGCATCTCCCAGGTCAGGTCCTCCAGGGAGGGTCCCTGGTCGACGTGACGCACCTGGAACCACGCGGGCCAGCTGTCGAAGGCCCGGTCCAGGGCGAGCACCACCCCGTCGGAGACCACCCGGGCGAAGATCCAGGCGCCGGACTCCTCGGAGGCCTCCTCGCGGCGCAGGTCGGTGAGCACGTTGGCCAGCGAGCGGACCACCGGCTCCGCGAGCACGCTGCTGGTGGGGGAGACCACGGTGCGGTGCCGGGTCATCATCACGGCGTACTCGAACGGCACTCCCGGCCCGCTCGCCCGCAGCCACCGCACGAGCACCGGCGGGCGGGTCAGCAGCATCCGGTCGCGCTCCTCGGCGTCGCGCATCTGGTCGTGGATCTGGTCGCGGAGCCGAGCGCGCACCGCCCCGATCGTGCTCATCGGCTCGGCATCCCCGGCACGCCGGAGGAGCTCCACCGCCGGTTCGAGGTGCTCGCCGTCGGTCCAGCGTGCCAGTGCCGCGGCGTCCAGCTGCCCGGCACGCGCCAGCTCGGTGGCGCGGGGATCGACCGTCAGGATCGGGCGCAGGAGGTGTACGGCGCCCTCGTCGGCGCCGGGGGAGCTGGTGTCCCACTCGTCGTGCGCGTGCCAGGCCAGGAAGCTCGGCCGAGGCCCGGCCAACGCGTCGGTCAGCGCCCAGTCGGGAGCCGAGGAGCGAGCGTCCGCCGGCGCGGCCGGAGCGAGGTGCGAACGCCCCCACACGGTGGCGCGGGAGCGCAACGTGCGCTGCATCCGCACCCAGGACCCGTCAGCGTTCTCCAGGTGCAGTACGCCGAGCTGCTCGTCGTAGCCGCAGCGATCGTCTCCGACCGCCCGGTGCAGGGCGGCGAGCACCACCCAGGACCACCACAGGTCCCCCGGGTCGGGGAGGTCGTCGGGCTCCACCTGGACATTGTGCTGTCCAGCAGGGCTCCCGACGACCCCCCTCGCCGGGTCGCGGGTCAGCGACCCACCAGGAAACCGTCGACGTACGCCGTGCCGCGGGTCACCACGAGCTTGACCGTGTGCCGGCCCTGACCGAGCTTGCGGTAGCTCTTCGTGGTCATCACCGGGGTCGAGGAGCTCCCCCGCTTGAACCGGATCACACCACGCTTGCGGCCGTCGATCAGGATCTTGGCGGTGCCGCCCGTCCGGGCCTGGCCGAAGACCACGCGCATGAGCGGGCCGGTGAACCTCGCCCGTAGCGTGTCGGCGCCCTTGCGCTTGCCACGGTTGTCGCAGTAGCTGCCCCAGTAGTCGTTGCGGGCCACCGTGCGCCAGCTGCCGTGCCGGGCGACCCGGCGCTGGTTGCACGCCAGCTCACGCCACACCCGCACCGACCGGGTCGTGGTGCTGGAGGCGCCCTGCGGGTCGGTCACGGTCAGCGTGATCCGACGTACGCCGGGGGTGCGGAACCGGGTCGAGACCTTGGCGCCGGTGGCGTCCACGGCGGAGCCGCCGTCGTTGAAGTTCCACTGGTAGGTCAGCGCCTCGGAGGAGGTCTCGGCGTCGCTCGACGTGCTGCCGTCCAAGCTCAGCTGCCGGGTGGTCAGCGGGGTGGCCGGCGAGATGCTCGAGCGCGCCGTCGGCTTGGTGTTCCCCGTGGGGTCGGGGGTCGGCCCGGGAGTCCCGGTGGTCACCGTGACCGTCTTCGTGGCGGTGTCCACCCCGCCGCTGGGGTCGGTCACGGTCAGGGTCGCCGTACGCGCGCCGGGCGTGGTCCAGGTCTTGGTGACCTCGGGCCCGATCGCGTCCTTGGTGCCGTCGCCGTCGAGGTCCCAGCTGTAGTCGAGATCGTTGGGGGTCTCGGCGTCGCTGCTCCCGGTGCCGGAGTAGGTGAACTCGGTCCCCACGGGTCCGGTGGCCGGGGTCACCGCTGCCACCGCGGTCGGCTTGACGTTGGGCACGACGTCGGTCGCACCGTAGCCGTAGTTGTAGGCACCGCAGCCGGCGCCGAGGGTGAAGTCCACCGTGCCGGTCAGGTCACCGTCGGAGGTGGCGGGGCCGTTGCCGTTGCCCGACATCTCCTTGACCGCGAAGCCGAGGCAGTCGTACTGGAAGCGCCACGGGTTCGTCACCTTCGGGTAGCGCGAGTCCGTCGTCTGCTCCGCGGGGTCGCTGTAGTTGTCGGTGTGACCCGTTCCGGAGTCGGAGTACGCCGACCGGGCAGCCGCGGCCGTGAAGGCGGCGTCCTTGAGCTCCGGTGCCGTGCTCCCCGGGGTGGGCGTGGAGTCGAGCGGACTCTGCGCCGGCGGGTCATCGGTGCCGGCGTTGCCGTAGCCGTGGGCCTCGTCGGTGTAGCCGAGGTAGAGGCCGGGCTCGAACTCGATCGGGTCGCGGTCGATCTGACCCTTGCCGTCGAAGTCGAAGCCGGACCGGTCGCGCATCTCCAGGTAGTAGGCGTGGTCGAAGGAGGCCTCGTCACCCGCCTTGACGTACTGCCAGCCCTTGGTGCAGGTGCCACCGAAGCTCTCCTGGCGGCAGCCACCGTTGAACACGCGCGCGTCGTCGGGGCCCATGTCGTCCTCGAAGCTGGTCGCCAGCAGCACCTTCGCACCGCTCGGGGTGGTCGCGGTCACGTTCACGTCGTCGATGAACCAGCCGGGACGCGCCAGACCGGGGTCGGTGGAGTAGCTCAGGCGCAGGATCGGCGCAGCCGCCCCGGCCAGGTCGGAGACGTCGAACTCGTCGGCGATGAACGTCGAGTCGGGGTACTCGCTCAGCGCGCGGTCGGTGTTGACCGTGAGCGGGTCGCTGTAGGACGCGCTCGAGCCGGTGATCCCGTTGCCGTACTTGCCCTGGCAGGCGTTGGTGTTGGGGTTCGCCGAGGTGGTGGTCGAGGTCGAGCGGTTCGAGGCGTGCGAGGTGAAGTTCTTGCCGCCGTCCTTGGAGGTGAGCACGTAGCCGTAGTCGTAGTCCCACTCGATGTCGAAGGCCGACTTCATCGTGAGCTTGACCGTGCTGCCGGCGGGCAGGTCGGAGAGCCCGGGCACGGCCAGGTCGAGGTTGTGACCCTTGCCGTCCGCCGCGCACCCGAAGTCGTTGCCGGAGCCGGAGAACCACGCGTGGCTCTTGGTGGCCTTGTCGCCGGTGTCGAACTTGGCGGGGTCGAGCAGGTTGCGGCCGGGCAGCTTGGCGGCGTACATCAGCGAGTTGTGCACCACACCGTCGGTGCCCTGCCGGAGGGTGTAGGGCTTGCCGTCGGGGGTCTGCCAGGTGATCTTGCCGGTGTCCTCCTTGGAGTCGCTCCAACCGGTCACGGTCCTGGTGGAGCTCTTCTCCAGCACCTCTGGCACCACCCAGCCCAGCTCCTGGCGGGAGAAGGCGTCCATGTTCTGCGACTTGTCGGTCGCCATCAGGTTCCAGTCGCCGTAGGTCTCGCGGTCACCGAGGGAGTAGAAGTCCGGCAGGCCCAGGCTGTGGCCGTACTCGTGCGAGATCACGCTGGCCTTGTCGATCGCGGTCTCGGGGTTGAGGTTGTAGGGCCCGACGCGGACGAAGACCTTCCACGCGGTCGGCTCGCTGGTCATCTGCTTGCGCTCGGCGGTGGTGTAGTACTGCGGCCGGCCCTCCAGGTCCTTGAGCTGGTCGTCGGTGGTGAACCCGGCCAGTCCGGTCTCGGGGTCGGAGTAGTAGTACTCCAGCGAGGAGGAGTGCGGCCAGACGTTGTCGTAGGAGACGTCGTCGTAGGGGCAGGCACCGAGGGCGTCGGCCGGCAGCGACAGCTGGGAGGCGCCGTTTCCGCCACAGCCGGCGAAGACGGCCATGAAGAAGTCCACGACGCCGTCCTTGTCGGTGTCGTAGTCGGAGTAGTCGATCTCCGGGTCGGCGATGGCGGCGGCGTCCCACACCATCTTGGCGGTCTGGCCGCAGCCCGAGTCGATCTGCATCAGCGCGGCCTGGCCGGTGACGCCACCGACGACGGCCGAGCCGTTGCCGTCGGCGCCGTAGTAGGCGGTGTTGCCCGGCAGGTTGTAGACGCCGTCGGTGATCCGC
Organism: uncultured Actinomycetota bacterium; assembly: GCA_963782215.1. Taxonomy (GTDB): domain Bacteria; phylum Actinomycetota; class Actinomycetes; order Propionibacteriales; family Nocardioidaceae; genus Marmoricola. The sequence goes on from CAWAJE010000009.1 coordinate 51,520, forward strand.
TCGGTGTACGCCGCTCCGCCGACCGTGCCCGGTGCGGGGACCGGGCCGGTCTTGGTCGCGCCGCCGGTGCAGGTGTTCACGCCCTGGGGGTCGAGCTGGGTGAACGCGAAGCCGGGCTGGTAGTCGGTGAAGTTGGCGGTCGCGATCCCGTCGGAGGGGACCGTGCCCTTCGGGAACAGCTGGCCGATCGACATCTCCTGGAAGAGGTTCAGCGTCGAGCCCGGGTTCGCCGGGTCGTTGATCGCCTTGTCGAGGTCGGCGCCGTCGTGCTCGGGCTGGTAGGCGCGGTCGCGGTACTGCACGGGCACCACCGGGAACGGCCGGTCGCCGTAGCGGGCGGTGTCGTAGTCGCCGTTGGGCGGGATCACCTTGGGGCCGTGGCTGGCGTCGACCTCGTCGGACTGGCCCGCCTGGGCGAGGGTGGCCCGGGTGGAGAGGTCCCGCCAGACCATGGTCGGGAGCTGCTGGAGGGTCTTGGCCCTGCTCTCGATCACCAGGGTCGCCGTACCGGCTCCGGAGGCGGTCGCGGCGGGCACGCTGGGAATGGCCCAGGTGATCTCCGTGGAGTTCGTCACCGGGGCGCCGTTGCCGCTGCGGGCGGTGACGAAGGCGGTGCCGGTGGGCGCGGAGACCGTGACCGTGGCCGGTCCGGAGGGGGTGGCTCCGGGGTTGGTCACGATGATGCGGGAGGGGTAGCTGTCACCCGGCTTCACCCAGCCCATGGCCGAGACGAAGCTGTTCTCCAGGCGGAGGTCGGAACTCGCGGCCGGGGCCGCGGCAGCAGCCGGGCCGAGGGTGAGCCCGGCGGCCGAGGCCAGAGCGGTGAGGAGGACGAGCGCGGAGGTGCGACGCGGTGGCGTGCCAGGCATGTGGGGTTCTCCCGAAGCTCAAGGGACCGTCTCAGAGGACTGTCGAGTGTCGTATCGGGAGGTCAACGCGGCACAGCCGCTGGGGTTACGTCACTATTCGGCAACGGACGCCAGCGAGGCGTCGATCAACCACTCCACCGGGGCGCGGTCGTCGGTGTAGACGGTGCCTCCACGCAGGCCGGGCTCGAGCCGCGAGGCCGCCTGGGTGACCAGAGGCTGCACCTCGTCGGGCACCTCGACCTCGGAGAGCCGTTGCGCGGGATCGAGGTCGCCGTTGACCGCCAGCAGGATCGTGTTGGTCTCGTCCACGGCGTCACGCCAGACCCGGGCGTCCCCGAAGCTGGCCCGCATCGTCGCGGTGAGCACCTTCTCGAGGTCGTCGGAGCCGGGCGGGTGACCGACGTTGACCGACACGGTGCCACCGGGGGTCAGGCGCTCGCGCAGGACGTCGAAGAACTCATGGGTGGTCAGGTAGAACGGGATGTAGGGCTGGCGGTAGGCGTCGACCAGGATCGCGTCGAAGGTCGTGCCCTGCGCCTGGATCCAGGGTCGGGCGTCCGCTGCGTGGGTGGTGATGTTCTTCCCACCCAGGTCGAAGAGCTCGCGACCGACCTCGGTCACGTCGGGGTCGATCTCGACGGCGTCGATCTCCATCTCGGGGAAGAAGTGGCTCAGTGCTCGCGGCACCGTCCCCGCCGCACTGCCCAGGTTGACCAGCCGGTCGGGGATCTTCGCGCCGGACAGCGCGAGCGCCACCATCGAGTCCCAGTAGCCGCCCGCGAGCCACTCGCCCTCGCGGTAGACCGAGTGCACGGCGAGGCCCTCGTTGAGCTCGAGATAGCGGGTGCCGGTGTCCTTCTCGATCACCCGGGCGTACTGGTACTCGGTCTCGCGCTCCCAGATCACGGTGCCACCACCTGCGACCGCCTTGGTGACCCCGACGGGGACCACCATCAGCATCGCGATGCCCGCCGCCACGACCGCACCGGCGCCCCAGTGCCGTCGGCCCAGGGCAGGCAGGGTGACCAGCGCGAGGCTGAGGGCGAAGAGCAGGAAGGTGCGCCGGGTCCCCACGAGCGGGATCAGCAGCAGGGCTGCCAGGAAGGTGCCGGTCAGCGACCCGATCGTGCCGATGGCGTAGAGCCGCCCGGCGGTGCGGCCGGCGTCCTCCACGGCGTCGACCTTCAGCCGGACGGCGTACGGCGAGACCATGCCGAGCAGCAGCACGGGTACGGCGATCAGGACGCCCACCCCGACCAGGGAGCCCACGAACAGGCCACCGGAGAGCTGGTCGAACGCCTGCACCGAGAGGCGCAGGAACGGTCCGCTGACGAACGGGACCAGCGCGAGCAGCCCGGCGGCGAGCAGCACCCACCGCGCGAGCCCGTTCAGGGTGGGGTTGCGGTCGGCCAGTCTGCCGCCGATCGCGTAGCCGATCGAGAGCGCGACCAGGACCGTGGCGATGGTGTTGGCCCACACGATGGTGCTGGCCCCGAACCACGGCGCCAGCAGCCGGGCCGCGGCGATCTCGGCGCCCAGGCTGGCCATCCCCACGGTGAAGACGACGATCTCGAGCAGGAAGCGGGGACGGGGGTTCACCTGAGAAACCTACCGGGGGGAGGCTGAGCCACCCGTCGCCGGTGCGATGCTGGGGCTATGACCGAACGCAACGTGCTGGGTGAGGATCTGGAGCCGTGCGGGCTGGACCCGGTGACCGGGTTCTTCCGCGACGGATGCTGCAACACCGGTCCGGAGGACCTGGGCAGCCACACCATCTGCGCGGTGGTGACCGGAGAGTTCCTCGAGCACCAGCGGGGGATCGGCAACGACCTCACCACCCCGCGTCCGGAGTACGGCTTCCCCGGCCTGGCGCCGGGCGACCGCTGGTGCGTCACGGCCGTGAACTGGGCGCGGGCGGCCCTCGACGGCGCGGCGGCACCCGTCGTGCTGGCGGCGACGAACCGGGCGGTGCTGGACATCGTGCCGCTCTCGGCCCTGGCCGAGCACGCCGTCGACGTCCCGGCGGACCCGGGCTCGCTGGGGTAGGTCAGGGCCGCAGCGGCTGGCACGACGGGCACCAGTACGTCGTGCGCTCCTGGCCCGGCGGTCCCTGGTCGGCCCGGCGGATCGGCGTACGACAGCGCACGCAGGCACCGCGACGGCCGTAGACCCACAGTCGGTGCCCGGGGCGGGAGTCGCCGGTGGTGATCCGCTGAGAGCGGTCCTTGTTGGCCACGAGCAGCGCCCGTGCCCGCTTCACGATCGCCGGGAGGTCGGGCACCGCCCCGACCGGGGTCAGCGGGTCGACGCCGGCGAGGAAGCAGAGCTCGGCCTTGAACACGTTGCCAATCCCGGCCAGGTTGCGCTGCTCCAACAGGGCGTCCCCGATCGGGCGGGAGGGGTCGGCCGCCAGCCGGGTCAGGGCCTCCTCGGCGTCCCAGTCGGGGCCGAGCAGGTCCGGCCCGAGGTGGCCGACCAGCTCGTCCTCCTGGGAGGTCCGGACCAGGTCGAGGATCACCTGGAAGCCGACCGCCTCCGTGGAGGCGGTGCGCAGCACCACTCGGGCGGTGAAGGCCGGCTTGCGCCACCGGCTGCCGACGGGGTGCACCGACCAGGTGCCCTCCATCTTCAGGTGGGTGCGCAGGGTGAGGTCGTTGTCGAAGCGGGTGAGCAGGTGCTTGCCGCGCGAGCGCGTACTGAGCACTGTGGCGCCACTGAGATCACGCGTGGCCAGCGAGGGGATCCGGAAGTCGCTCGCCGTCACCACCTGACCGCTCAGGCCGCTGTCGAGTCGCTTGGCCGCTCGGTAGACGGTGTCGCCCTCGGGCACGTGCTCAGGCCCTCAGCCGCAGGCCACGTGGGGTCGCGATGAACCCGGCGGTCTCCATCGCCCGGCGCAGCACCTCGGAGTCGGCGCCCAGGATGCTCTCCCCGTCGACCTTCTCCACGGTCAGCCGGCCGAGCGCACCCTCGCGGACCACGCGGCCCAGGGCCTCGATGCTGCGGGCCAGGACCTCCTCGTCGTCGCTGAAGGTCAGCAGTGTCTTGCCGCCGCGCTCGACGTAGAGCGCCAGCTCACCGTCGACGAGACCGACGATCGCACCTGCCTTGCGCCCGGGACGGTGGCCCGACTCCTGGGCGGGCCACGGCAGGGCGGCGCCGAAGGGGTTGGCCGGGTCGGTCGCGGCGAGAGCCAGCGCAGCCGGCTTCTCGGGTCGGTCGTCATCCCCCTGGTGGGTGCGCAGCCGGTCGATGGCGCCGACGGTCCCGAACTGGGCCGCGCCCAGTCCCTCGATGAAGTAGCCGCGGCGGCAGCGGCCGGTCTCCTCGAAGGCCGCCAGCACCCGGTAGGTCGCGGCGAACCCACCCGGAGTCCGCTCACCCACCACGGCGCCGCGGGTGACCACGCCGTGCCGCTCGAGCAGGCTCTCGGCGACGGCGTGGGCGCGCTTGGTGGGCTCGGTCTCCCGGCCGGGGAGCAGCGCCCACCTCCCCGCGACCTCGGGAGGTGCGGTGCGCAACGCCGCCCCGGAGAGCCGCGGCCGGGCGGTGCGCACCCGACCCGGTGTGCGCTTGGCGCGGTGCGCGCCACGTCCGCTCCTGGTGAGTGCCCGCAGCGGTGCCAGGGTGTCGTTGCCGACCCGCCCGGACCAGGCGAGGTCCCACAGCGCAGCGGAGAGTGCCTTGTCGTCGGAGGTCCCGACCGTGGTCGCGAGCTGGCGGAAGAAGTAGGCGCCGCCACCGTCGAGGGCCGCGAGCACCGAGTCGTGCAGCTCGGAGAGCTCGAGCTCACCGTGGTCGGGCAGGGTCAGCGGAGCGGTGTCGGCGAGGTGCAGCGAGACCCAGCCGTCCGAGCCGGGAAGACCCCCGTGCCCGGCCCAGAGCACCTCGCCGGTGGCGGTGAGCTCGTCGAGCATCGCGGGCTCGTAGTCGCGCACGCGGGAGGGCAGCACCAGCGACTCCAGCGCGGAGGCGGGTACGGCGCACCCGGCGAGCTGCTCGATCACCGTCGCCACGCCGTCGACCCCACGCAGACGCCCGCCGACGTGCTGCCACGAGGGCAGGAACCGGGCCAGCGCCACCGGCTCGACCGGCTCCACCTCGTGCCGCAACCGGGCCAGCGAGCGCCGACGCAGCGAGCGCAGCACCTCGGCGTCGCACCACTCGGCGCCCACGCCGGCCGGGCGGAACTCACCCTCGAGCACCCGCCCCTGGGCGGCCAACCTGACCAGGGTCTGCTGGCAGACCGCGACGCCGAGGCCGAGCCGCTGGGCGACCTCGGAGGCCAGGAACGGGCCGTGGGTGCGGGCGTAACGGCCGACGAGGTCGGCCAGCGGGTCGTCCACCGGCTCGGTGAACACGTCGGGCACCCCGGGGGGGACGGGCACGCCCAGGCCGTCGCGCAGGCGGGCGACGTCCTCGACGACCGCCCAGCGGTCCTGCCCGGACATCATCACCGGCACCACGCGGCGAGCCTCGGTGAGCTCCGCGAGCCACCCGGTCACCTCCTCGGGCTGGCGGCAGCGCTGCTGGACCTCCTCGGTGGAGAGCGGGCCGAGCAGGCGCAGCAGGTCGGCGATGCCTTCGCGGTCCCGCGCGCGCCGGTCCGGGGCCAGCCGTTGCAGCTCGCCCTCGATCTCGGCGAGCACCTCGGGGTCGAGCAGCTCGCGCAGCTCCGCGCGGCCGAGGAGCTCGGCGAGCAGGCCCTGGTCGAGGGTGAGGGCCGCGGCCCGCCGCTCGGCGATCGGGGAGTCGCCCTCGTACATGAAGGCTGCGACGTAGCCGAAGAGCAACGACTGTGCGAACGGCGACGGACGCTGGGTGGTGACGTCGACCAGCCGCACCCGGCGCTGCGAGATCTGCTGGTGCAACGCCACCAGGGACGGCAGGTCGTAGACGTCCTGGAGCACCTCGCGGACCGTCTCCAGGATGATCGGGAACGACGGGTAGCGCGCCGCGACCTCCAGCAGCTGGGCCGAGCGCTGGCGCTGCTGCCACAACGGCGCCCGACGGCCGGGGTCGCGACGCGGGAGCAGCAGCGCTCGCGCGGCGCACTCCCGGAACCGGGACGCGAACAGCGCGGAGCCCCCCACCTCGGTGGTCACGATCTGCTCGAGCTCGTCGGGCTCGAAGGCGATCAGCTCGGCGCCCGGCGGGTCCTGGTCGGTCTCGGGGATCCGCAGCACGATGCCGTCGTCGGTGGCCATCGCCTGGGCGTCCACGCCGTAACGCTCGCGCAGGCGGCCGTTGATCGCCAGCGCCCACGGGGCGTGCACGGGGGTGCCGTAGGGGGAGTGCACCACCAGCCGCCAGTCGCCGAGCTCGTCGCGGAACCGCTCCACCACGAGCTGCTGGTCGTGCGGCACCGCGGTGGTGGCCTCGCGCTGCTCCTCGATCAGGGTGACCAGGTTGTCGGCCGCCCACTCGTCGAGCCCGGCCCCGGTGGCGCGGGCGATCGCCTGCTCTCGCGACATCGCGGAGATCTCCCGGGTGAACGCCCCGATCGCCCCGCCGAGCTCGGCCGGCCGGCCCAGGGTGTCGCCGGTCCAGAACGGCAGCCGCCCGGGCTGGCCCGGGGCGGGGGAGACCAGCACCCGGTCGTGGGTGATGTCCTCGATGCGCCAGCTGGTGGTGCCGAGGGTGAAGACGTCGCCGACGCGGGACTCATAGACCATCTCCTCGTCGAGCTCGCCCACCCGGGCGCCGCCGCGACTGGTGTCGGCCCCGACCAGGAAGACCCCGAACAGCCCTCGGTCGGGGATGGTGCCGCCACTGGTGACCGCGAGCCGCTGCGCGCCCGGCCGCCCGGTGAGCTCGCCGGAGACCCGGTCCCACACCAGGCGTGGGCGCAGCTCCGCGAACTCGTCGCTGGGGTAGCGCCCGGCGAGCAGGTCGAGCGTGGCGTCGTACGCACTGCGCGGGAGGGTGGCGAAGGGGGCGGAGCGGCGTACGACGTCGAAGAGCGCGTCGGCCTGCCAGGCGTCCATGGAGGTGGCGGCGACGATCTGCTGGGCGAGCACGTCGAGCGGGCTGGCCGGCACGTGCAGCGACTCGATGCCGCCGGTCCGCATCCGCTCCACGGCGACGGCCGAGGGCACCAGGTCGCCACGGTGCTTGGGGAAGAGCACGCCGCGCGAGACCTGGCCGACCTGGTGGCCGGCACGCCCGACCCGCTGGAGGGCGCTGGCCACCGAGGGCGGCGACTCGATCTGCACGACGAGGTCGACCGCGCCCATGTCGATGCCGAGCTCGAGGCTGCTGGTGGCCACCACGGCGGGCAGCCGGCCGCGCTTGAGGTCGTCCTCGATGATCGCGCGCTGCTCCTTGGACACCGAGCCGTGGTGGGCGCGGGCGACCAGCGGGGCGGCACCCTCGGCCTGGCCGGACTGGGCCATCAGCTCGGCGGGAGTGCTGGTCGCGTCGGCGGCCTCGGCGGGGTCGAGCCCGGCCCGCTCGGCGGCGAGCTCGTTGAGGCGCGCGGTGAGACGCTCGGCGAGGCGGCGGGAGTTGGCGAAGACGATCGTGGAGGTGTGCTGCTCGATCAGGTCGAGCACCCGGCTCTCGACGTGCGGCCACAGCGAGCCGGCGCGCGGGCCGTCGTCGCCCTCCTCGCCGAGCTGGGTCATGTCCTCGACGGGGACGACGACCTTGAGGTCCCACTCCTTCTCCGACGGCGGTGCGACCACCTCCACCGCCGCCGAGCCGCCGAGGAAGCGGGCCACCTCGTCGATCGGTCGCACGGTGGCGGAGAGACCGATCCGCTGTGCCGGCCGGTCGAGGAGCTGGTCGAGCCGCTCCAGGGAGAGCGCGAGGTGGGCGCCGCGCTTGGTGCCGGCGACCGCGTGCACCTCGTCGATGATCACGGTCTGCACGCCGCGCAGGGACTCGCGGGCCTGGGAGGTGAGCATCAGGAACAACGACTCGGGGGTGGTGATCAGGATGTCCGGCGGAGCGGTCTGGATCCGGCGGCGGTCGGCCGGGGAGGTGTCACCGGAGCGGACCCCCACCCGGATCTCGGGGACCTCCAGCCCGAGCCGCTCGGCGGTGTGGCGGATGCCGACGAGCGGTGCGCGGAGGTTGCGCTCGACGTCCACGGCCAGGGCCTTGAGCGGGGAGATGTAGAGCACCCGGCAGCGGGCCCTCTTCTCTGGCACCGCCTCGTTGGCCAGGCGGTCGATCGACCACAGGAACGCCGAGAGCGTCTTGCCGGAGCCGGTCGGTGCGACCACGAGCGCGTGCCGACCCGCGGCGATCGCATCCCAGGCGCCCACCTGGGCGGGGGTGGCCTGGGCGAATGCGGCCTCGAACCACGTCCGGGTCGCCTGGCTGAACTGATGCACCCCGACATCCTGCCCGACGGCACCGACAACCCCTTCCGAGCCGGTCGGAGGACCATCAGGGAACCCTCAGATGGCCAGCACCGCCGTCACCGACAGTGCGATCCCCGAGGCGTAGGTGAGCATCGCGCCGAGGTCGCGCAGCGGCCCGTGCGTGGCCAGTGACCGGGACGTGAGCATCCCGACCGCGTGGGCGTAGCGGGCCACGACGGCGGAGACGGCGAGTACGTCGACCCACCAGCTGTCCGAGAGCGTGGCGCAGACCAGGATCAGCACGCACAGCGTCGGTACGTACTCCGCCGCGTTGCCGTGCGCGCGGATCGCGACGAACATCCGGTCGGCCGGGTCGGTCGGCATCTGGTTGCCGGTGGCGCCGCGGGTCGCCCGGTGCCGGGTGACGTTGGCCCCGAGGCCGAAGAGCAGCAGGCCCAGCAGGGCGACGGAGACGATCTGGAGAGTGTTCATGGCAGGACCCCTTCGGTGGTGTGTCGGAGCAGCCGACGCACGATCACGCCGGACAGGTCGGTCCCGAGAAGGGCATCGGTCTTGTGCATGCCGCCGGGGCAGGTCACGTTGACCTCGATCAGGTGGCCGCCGATCACGTCCAGGCCGGCGAGGGCGATGCCCGAGCGGGCGAGCTCGGGAGCGAGCACGCCGACGATCTCCCGGTCGCGCTCGTCCGGAGCGGCGGGAGCCGACGGCGGACCGATCCGGAAGTCCTCACGGCTGGGCACCCGGTTCACGGCGCCGACGATCTCGCCGTCGAGGACGAACAGCCGCTTGTTGCCGTGGGCGGAGGCCGGGAGGTACTGCTGCACCACCACGTGACGACTGCCCAGCGCGGTGGCGGACTCGATCAGGGAGACCAGGTTGTGGTCCTCGCGGCGCAGGAGCCACACGTCGATGCCGGCGAAGCCGTCGACGGGCTTGACCACGGCGTCCCCGTGGGTGCGGAGGAACTCGTCGATCCGCAGCGGGTCGGCCGTCACCACGGTCGGCGGGCACAGCGCCGGGAACCGCAGGATGAACAGCTTCTCCTGCACCTCGCGCACCCCGGCGGGCCGGTTGAGCACCGGCACCCCGGCGGTCACCGCGACATCCAGCAGGTACGTCGTACGCAGGTAGCGGGCGTCGACGGGCGGGTCCAGCCGCAGGAGGAGCAGGGCGACGTCGTCGGCGACGTCGAGCACCCGCTGCTCCAGCTCCTCGAACCACGGTGCCTGCACGTGCCAGCGGTGGTCGCCGCGGCGGCTGCGGGGGTGGAGCTCGACCCGTCGCCCGCGCGCCAGCAGCCGGCCGCCCACGACCGCCAGGTCCTCGGGGGTGCACACCCAGGCCGCCGCACCCTCCGCGCGGACAGCGGCCAGCAGCCCGACGTTGCTGTCGATGCCGGCATCGAGGGTCTCGAGAGGGTCGAGCACCATCAGGACGTTCATGCCGCACCCGCCGGGGCCGCCTCGTCGAGGTGCTCGCGGAGCCGGTCCTCGACCCACTCCGGGACGTAGTCGGCCGTCGCCCGCCGCAGACCCGGCAGGCACAGCTCGACCAGGGCACGGCCCTGCTCCGCGAGCTCACCCGGCGCGGTGGCCGCGAGCCGCCAGTGACGCGCGAGGTGGGTCCGCTCGCCCTCGAGCAGGTGCACCGCCTCCGAGCGGCTCTGGTCGTCGAACATCAGGATCGCCAGGAGGGCGGCAGCCACGCTCACCTCCACCGCCGGCTGCGCATCGAGGAAGCGGACCTCCAGGTAGCCGCCGCGCGGCCGCACCGGCGGGAACAGGGTGGAGAGGTGGTGCGGCACCCGGTCGCGCACGGCCGCGGGGGTCGCGAAGGCCGTCGCCCCTGCTGCGAAGTCGGTGTAGGCGGCGATCGGCTCGTGGTCGAGCAGTCGTCCGTCGAATGCGGTTCGTCCGGGGTCCACCTCCAACCAGGTCGCGAGCCGTGAGCGAGGTCCGGCGCTGCGCGCGAACAGTGCGGCGAGGGTGGGGCCTGCCAGCTGGAGGACCTGCCACTGCTCCTGCCCCACCGGGCCGGGCCACCAGTCGAGGCAGACCTGGCTGGAGGCGGTGCGGCGCATCATCGTCCGTCCTGCCGGGCCGATCCGGTCGAAGTGCCGTTGCATCTCGGTGTAGCGGGAAGTGGTCAGCTGGAGCGGGACGTCGCACCCGCGGTTGTCCGTGGGTTCCGGCTCGAGCAGCACCCCGGCCGCTGCGCAGTCCGCGTGCAGGCTGCCCGACATCGCCTGCACGGCGCGGTCGAGCTCGTCGACGGTGCGGAAGCAGGGGAGGCTCAGCTCCACCTGGCCGCCGGGTTCGAACCCGAGCCAGGCGGCGTACGACGCACCGCGGGCGGCTCGACGCACGCGATCGATCCGCACGACCGAGTCGTCCCGGGCGTCGCGAGCCACCAGCTCCAGCTCCACGCCGACGCGGCAGGTGCGCCGCCGTGCCGACGTGAACAGGTCGGCGACACCGCGGCGTAGCAGGTGCTGGTCCATGGCTTCTCCTGATATAGTAAGGACACCTGTCTAATATAGGAAGGTCACCTTACTGATGTCAAGGCCTGCCGAGCCCGTCGTGCTGGACCGCCAGCCCCTGATCGGACTGGTCGAGAAAGCAGGCCGGCTGCTGAGGATGGACATGGTCGCCGCCGCTCGCGCTCGTGGACACAGCGAGATCCGGTTCGCCCACAACGCCGTGTTCGGGCATCTGCCGCTCGAGGGTGCGCGCGTCTCCGACCTCGCCGAGCGGGCCGGGATCACCAAGCAGTCGATGGGTGAGGTGGTCCGCGAGCTGGTGGGGCTCGGGGTCCTGCGGATCGGCCCGGACCCGGAGGACGGGCGCGCCAAGAGGGTGACCTACACCGAGCGTGGGCTGGAGATCGCCGCGGACGGGAGGCGGCACCTGCTCGAGCTCGAGGCTCGCTTCGCCGAGGAGTTCGGCGCGAGGAACTACGCCGCGACCCGGCAGGTCCTCGAGAAGCTGGTCGACTCGCTCGCCGCGGACCGGTAGCCGGACAAGACGTCAGTGGGTGTCGGCGACCCGGATCAGCCCGCCCAGCGTGCCGACGTACGCCGTGCCGTCGGGTCCGAGGCTGACCGGGGCGTAGTTGTTGTTGAACCCCAGACCGCTGCCGGTGTACTTCGACCAGACCTGCTTGCCGGTGCGCGCGCTGAAGGCGGTGAAGAACCACGCCTCGGGAGAGAAGCGCGTCGGGCGCGGGCGCCGTCGCGCGGGACCTCGGCAGCGCTGGGGTGGGTGTAGGCGTAGATCAGCCCGGTGCGGCGGCTCAGCTTGGCCACCACGGTGGGGATCCGGGCGGTGGTGTTGCGCCAGGCGACGTGGCAGCCGCCGCGCCGGAAGTTCACCGCGACCTTGACCATGCCGGGCTCGGTGGTCGCCGAGCGGCCGGAGGGACCCTCCGGGAGCGGGCCGGCGTAGCCGTAGTTGTTCTCCGCGACCAGGCCGCCGGGCACGGAGATCAGGCTGTTCTCGTCGTCGCTCCTCCCGGCGGCGAAGACCGGCTGGCGGCACAGCGGCCTGCGGCCCGGGGCCGGCCTTGCCGCGGCGGAAGACCAGCACGTTCATCCGCGGGTCGGCGTTGTCGGTGATCGCGATCGACCCGCCGCCGCGCGAGGAGGCGCGGCCGACCAGCGTCGGCGTGGTGCCGCTGCCCTGGCTGACCTGGCCGGGCTTGACCCGGGAGCCGCGGTCGTAGGGCTTGCGCCAGGTGGTGCGCGGCCGGCCGCGGCGTACGTCGAAGCGGTAGAGCGCGTGCGTCGAGACGATGAAGACCCCGCCGGACTCGTCCATCGAGAAGCTGTTCGCGATCGTCTCGCCCTTCGGCAGGTGGACGTCGCGCACGGCGCCCTTCGGGGTCACGAAGCCGACCACGCCCGAGACCGTGACGAACCAGATCCGGCCCGCCCAGTCGGGCAGCGCGCTCTGGATGCCCGAGCCGCCGGTGACCTTGCTCAGGTCGACGTCGCGGACCACCTCGAAGCCCCGCCGTTCTCGGCGCCCGTCTCTGCGCCCGTCTCGGCGCCCGTTTCTGCGATCGTCAGCAGGTGGCCGTCGAACGTGGAGACGACCGCGCGGTCACGGTGGTCGAGGTAGAAGTAGCCGCCACCGGAGAAGTTGCTGAACGAGAACGTGCCGGGCTCGCGCGCCGGCAGCTCGTAGCTGGCCAACGTCGCCAGCGACGTCGGGTCGATCATCCGCAGCGTCGCACCCTGCGGGCGAGACGCAGACGGTGACGATCCGGCCGCGGCGGTCGAAGGTCACCGACGCGCACTCGGCGAAGAACAGCGTGCTGGTCACCTCGGGGTCGCGCCCCAGCGGCCCGCCGATGTTGTAGGCGTCGCTCTGGTAGGCGTCGTTGTGGATGTTGCTGCGCTCGTTGGCAGCCATGAACGGGTGCCGGGGCAGTCGCTGGGCCCGGTAGGGCTGCGGGGTGGCGGCCTTGCCGGTGAAGTCGCTGACCGCAGGGTCGCGCGGGTCGCCGATGATCGGGGCGGGGGGACTCCCCGCAGCGTTGGCCTCGGGAGCCGTGGTGGCCAGGACCGGGGCGAGGAGCGCGAGCGCGGTGGCGGCGGCGAGGACACCGCGGCGCAGTCGAGAAGGAGTCACGGACCCTCCAACGAGCGTCGGACCGGATGGCGACGGCCGGGGGAGAAAACCGGTTCTCGGGTTGTCGGTCGCGACGTCTAGAGTCCAGAACCGTGAGCACCCCGCCTGAGTCGATGATCCGGGCCGTGGACCTGCGCAAGTCCTTCGGCGACTTCGAGGCGGTCCGCGGCATCGACGTGGACGTACGCCGGGGCGAGTCGTTCGGCTTCCTCGGGCCCAACGGCGCCGGCAAGTCCAGCACGATGCGGATGATCGCGGCGGTCTCGCCGGTGACCTCCGGTGAGCTGCGGATCCTGGGGATGGACCCGGCCGTCGACGGCTCGCTGATCCGCGGTCGCATCGGGGTGTGCCCGCAGGAGGACACCCTCGACACCGAGCTCAACGTGCGCGACAACCTCTACATCTACGGCCGTTACTTCGGGATCCCGCGCGCCGAGGTCCGCCGGCGGTGTGACGAGCTGCTGGAGTTCGTGCAGCTGACCGAGCGCGCGAAGGCCAAGGTGGAGTCGCTCTCCGGGGGGATGAAGCGACGGTTGACGATCGCCCGGTCGCTGATCAACCGCCCCGACGTACTCCTGCTCGACGAGCCCACCACCGGGCTCGACCCGCAGGCCCGGCACGTGGTGTGGGACCGGCTGTTCCGGCTCAAGCAGCAGGGGGTGACCCTGGTGATCACCACGCACTACATGGACGAGGCCGAGCAGCTCTGCGACCGGCTGGTGGTGATGGACAAGGGCCTGATCGTCGCCGAGGGCTCGCCGGCCGAGCTGATCCGGACCCACGCGACCCGCGAGGTCGCCGAGCTGCGGTTCGGCATCGGCGAGCACGAGGAGATCGCGCCCAAGATCGGGGACCTTGCCGAGCGGGTGGAGGTGCTGCCCGACCGGATCCTGCTCTACACCCACGACGGCGAGCAGGCGATCGCGCGGGTGCACGAGCGCGGCCTGCAGCCGATCGCCACCCTGGTGCGGCGGTCCTCGCTCGAGGACGTGTTCCTGCGCCTCACCGGCCGGACGCTGGTGGACTGATGACGGCGCAGGTGCAGCCGCGCACCGGGGTGCTCGACGGCGCCGGGCGGCTGGTCGACTACTGGGCGACCGTCTACCGGCGGACCTGGCGGGGCTCGGTGATCGGCTCGTTCGTGGTGCCGCTGCTCTACATCGTCGCGATGGGCGTCCTGCTCGGCGGCTTCATCGAGGCCGATGCCGAGACCCTCGAGGGCGCCACCTCCTACCTTGCCTTCGTCGCTCCCGGCATGCTCGCGGCGCAGGTGATGACCACCGCCATCGGGGAGATGACCTACCCCGTGATGGGCATGATCAAGTGGCACAAGATCTACTACTCCATGATCGCCACCCCCTTGCAGGTCACCGACCTCGTGGCCGCCCAGCTCGGATTCGCCCTGTTCCGGGTGGGCACGGTCAGCGCGGTGTTCCTGGCCGTGATGGCGCCCTTCGGGGTCTTCGAGTCCCTCCCCGGCGTGGTGGCGGCCTTCTTCGTGATGCTGCTGACCGGGATGGCGTTCGCCGCGCCGATCTTCGCGCTGTCCGCGGCGCTCAAGGACGAGTCCGCCTACGCCCTGGTGTTCCGGCTCGGGATGATCCCGCTCTTCCTGTTCTCCGGGGCCTTCTTCCCGATCGCCAACCTGAGCCCGGTGATGGAGTGGCTCGCCCGGGTCACCCCGCTGTGGCACAGCGTCGACCTCGCCCGGATGCTCGTCCTCGGCCACGTCGACGCCGGCATGGCGCTGATCCACGTCGTCTACCTCGCCGCCATGGCGGGCCTGGGCTGGTGGCTGACCGTGCGCAACCTGCAACGGAGGCTGATCACGTGAGCGTGCTCAACCGCGCCGTCGGACGGCAGCTGGGTGCCCAGCTCGCGATGGCGGAGTCCACCCGGCTGCTGCTGCTGCGCAACTACATCGCCTACCGCAGCGCCTGGTGGATCTTCGTCACCGGCTTCCTGGAGCCGGTCTTCTACCTGTTCTCGATCGGTGTCGGCGTGGGCAAGCTGATCGAGGGCTTCGAGTTCAACGGCGTGCTGATCCCCTACGCGGAGTTCGTCGCGCCAGGGATGCTCGCGGCGTCGGCGATGAACGGCTCGGTGCTCGACTCGACGTTCAACTTCTTCTTCAAGCTGAAGTACAACAAGCTCTTCGACCAGATGCTGGCCACGCCGCTGACCACCTCCGACGTCGCCCGCGGCGAGCTCACCTGGTCGTTGCTGCGCGGTGGCATCTACTCCCTGGCGTTCCTGCTGGTGATGGTGGCGATGGGGCTGGTGCACTCGTGGTGGGCGCCGCTGGCGGTCCCGGCCGCGCTGCTGATCGGCTTCGCGTTCGGCGGCGCCGCGATGGCGCTGACCACCTACATGCGCTCGTGGCAGGACTTCGACTACGTCACCTTGGGCACGCTGCCGCTGTTCTTGTTCTCCGCCACGTTCTTCCCGATCACCGCGTTCCCGGGCTGGCTGCAGTGGGTGGTGGAGTTCACCCCGCTCTACCGCGGCGTGGTGCTGGTCCGCGAGCTCACCACCGGGGCCCTCACCTGGGGTGCTGCCGCCTCGGTGCTCTACCTGCTGGCGATGGGGCTGACCGGTCTGGTGATCGTCGGGCGGCGGCTGGAGCGACTCCTGCTGACCTGAGCATGGACGGTGTTGGCACGATGGGGCCATGACCACTCCTGACCAGCGGCACCCCCGGGTCGCCGTGATCGGCGGCAGCGGGTTCTACGAGTTCCTCGAGGACCCCACCTCCGTTGCCGTGACCACGCCGTACGGCGACCCGTCCGCTCCGATCGCCGTGGGAGAGGTGGCCGGCCGGCCGGTCGCGTTCCTGCCCCGGCACGGCGCCGGTCACGAGTTCCCGCCGCACAAGATCAACTACCGCGCGAACCTGTGGGCCCTGCGCAGCCTCGGTGTGCAGCAGGTGCTGGCCCCCTGCGCGGTCGGCGGCCTGCAGCCGGAGACCCAGCCCGGCACCCTGGTGGTGCCCGACCAGCTGGTGGACCGCACCACCGCCCGCGTGCAGACCTACATGGACACCGGTGCCGCGCACGCGCCGTTCGCCGACCCCTACTGCCCCGACCTGCGGGCAGCGCTCGTCGGTGCGGCCGGCGACGAGGTCCTCGACGGCGGCACGATGGTGGTGATCGAGGGCCCGAGGTTCTCCACCCGGGCCGAGTCCCAGAGCTACGCCGGCGCCGGCTGGACGGTGGTCAACATGACCGGTCACCCCGAAGCAGTCCTGGCCCGTGAGCTCGGCCTCTGCTACGCCACGATCGCCCTGGTCACCGATCTCGACGCCGGGGTCTCCGCGGAGGAGTCGGTCGACCAGGCCGCGGTGTTCGCGCTGTTCGGCAAGCACATCGGTCGGCTCAAGGACCTCCTCGGCGAGGTCGTCGCGGGCCTGCCCGGGGAGCCGGGAAGCTGTGGCTGCGCGGCCTGGCTGGACGACGTCACGCTGTCCTTCGAGCTGCCGGGCCCGGCCTCGTGAAGGTGCTGCTGACCGGCTCCAGCGGGTTCATCGGCGCCCAGATCGACGACCAGCTGGTCGCGCGCGGCGACGAGGTGGTGCGCGTCGACGCGATGATCCCCGAGGCGCACGGCGCAGGTGCCGACGTGGCCGAGGGCGTGCACCGTCTCGACGTACGCAACGCGGGGGAGTGGGCCGACCTGCTCGAGGGCGTCGACGTGGTCTGCCACCAAGCGGCGATGGTCGGTGCCGGAGTCACGGTCGCGGACCTGCCGTCGTACGCCGGCCACAACGACCTGGGCACCGCCGTCCTGCTCGCCGCCATGCACACCCGCGGCGTCGACGCGATGGTGCTGGCCAGCTCGATGGTGGTCTACGGCGAGGGCCGCTACGCGTGTGAGGAGCACGGCGAGCAGCAGCCGCCGGCCCGCAGCCGCGCGGCGTTGGAGTCCGGGGACTTCGAGAACCACTGCGCCCACTGCGGTCGCGCGCTGACCTGGGAGCTGGTGCCCGAGGACGCGCGGCTGGACCCACGGAGCAGCTACGCCGCGAGCAAGCTGGCTCAGGAGCACTACACGCTCGCCTGGGCGCGGCAGGCCCAGGCGCGCGCGATCGGGCTCAGGTACCACAACGTCTACGGTCCCGGCATGCCGCGCGACACCCCCTACTCCGGGGTGGCGGCGATCTTCCGGTCCTCCCTGGAGGCGGGTCAGGCACCGCGGGTCTTCGAGGACGGCGGCCAGATGCGCGACTTCGTGCACGTCCACGATGTCGCCCGGGCCAACCTGCTCGCGATCGACGCGGTGCGCGAACGCCCGGCCGAGGCCTGGACGACCTACAACGTCGCCTCCGGCACGCCGATCCCGATCCGCGAGGTCGCCCAGATCCTGGCCGGTGCCGCCGGCGGACCGGCTCCGGTGGTCACCGGCGACTACCGTGCCGGCGACGTCCGGCACGTCGTCGCCTCGCCGGCCCTGGCGGCGAGCGAGCTCGGCTTCACCGCGGAGATCACCCCGGCCCAGGGGATCGCCGAGTTCGCCAGCGCCCCGCTCCGCTGAGCCAGCGAGAACTCGCGGCCCCGCGGAGGGATCACCAGCCGGTGTCGAGCAGGTGCTGTACGGCGAGCGCGATCACGACCTGGACGGCGAGACCGGGACGGCGCCAGCGGGAGGGGAGCAAGGCCGTCGCGACCAGCAGCCAGGGGAGGAACGGCAACCAGATCCGCTCCACCTCGGCCCGGCTCATCTGGGAGAGGTCCGCGAGCACCATCATCGCCAGCCCGGACGCCGCGAGCCACCGGACCACCCGCACCGAGCGCTCACCGAGCTCGAGGTCCCGCAGCCGACGGCCGAGGACGGCGACCCCTGCACCCGCGATCGGGCCGGCGCTGAACGCCAGCGCGGCGAAGTTCCCCCACATCCAGTAGGCCGGCGGACGGTTGCTCGCCACGCCGGCGTAGTAGCGCTCACGCAGCACCGGCAGCGCCTCCCACCACACGAACCCGAGCGCGGCGTAGGCGCCGACGACGGCGAGCGCACCCACTGCGGCCCACGGCAACGGACGCCAGCTGCGAGCCACCACGAGCACCGCCACGGCGAGCACACCCAGCAGGGGCAGACCGTAGGAGAGCATCACGGCGTACCCCAGCAGCAGACCTGCGAGCAGCGCCCAACCGACCGCGGCCCGGCCCTTGCGGTGCACGGCAGCTGCTGCGAGCGCGGCGATGCCCCAGGCGGCGACGGCGGCGAACATCGCGTCCGCGCTCACCGACTGCCACACCGCAGCGGGGCCGATCACCAGGAAGGGAGCAGCGCGCCGGGCCGCGTCGCCGGCTCCGAGCAGCTGCAGCGTCACCAGCACCGCGACCGCGGTCGAGGCCGCGACCAGGGTCACCACGACCCCCGCCGCGAGCCCGCTGCCCAGGCCGATCCGGTCCAGCATCACGAAGAAGGTCAGCGCGCCCGGCGGGTGCCCGGCCAGGTGCACCGGCCAGTTCGCGCCGGGGATGTCGTCGGGCAGCCCGTCGTAGGGGATCCGGGAGATGTACTCCGCGATCGTCGCGGGCAGGTTCGAGGTCGCCCGGGCGGTGTCCATGTACTCGTACTCGCTGTCGAGGATCTTCCCGACGCCGTCCAGGCCGTCCACCAGCGCCAGGCTGAACAGCCAGCCGACGCCGGCGGCGTACGCCGTGACCAGCAGCGTCCGCCACCTCATGCGGTCGGCGAGCGCGGTGCCCTGCCAGATCGCCAGCGCGCCGATCAGGAGCGCCGGGAGGGTGCCTGCGCCCAGTCGGGGATCCCAGATCGCGTGCAGCGGCGGGAACCAGCGGACGTGGACGTCCCAGTCGAAGATCGCCGGGATCGCCATCCCGAGGGTGGCCAGCAGCACTGCTACGGCCAGGCCGATCGCAGGCGCACGGTGGAGTCGTCCGACGTTGGCCATCAGGCCCAAGAGTAGGAGAAGGGCGTCTGCCACCCATCCAGATGGGTCGCGGCTCCGAATGCCTCCAGTGCATGTTGAGGACTTCCCCGACCCCATCCGCGGCTCCGCGGCCTAGGGTTGAGCCATGACGGCGCTCTCGACCACCTGCGACGTCGTCATTCCCTGCCGCGACGAGGCCCTTGCGTTGCCTGCCCTGCTGGCCCGCTTCCCCACAGGTCTCCGCCCGATCGTGGTCGACAACGGGTCGCGTGACGACACCGCAGAGGTGGCCCGCCGACTGGGTGCGAAGGTGGTCTCCGAGCCCCGCCCCGGCTACGGCGCCGCCGTGCACGCCGGGTTGGAAGCCGCCAGCGCGCCCTACGTCGCGGTGATGGACGGGGACGGTTCCATGGACCCGGCCGACCTGGTCGCCCTGCTCGCCGACGTCGTCGACGGCCGTGCCGACATGGCCGTCGGTCGCCGCCGCCCGGTGGCCCGCGGCGTCTGGCCCTGGCACGCCCGCGCCGGCAACGCCCTCGTGCTCTGGTGGCTGCGCCGGCGCCTGGACCTGGAGGTGCACGACATCGCGCCGATGCGCGTCGCCGAACGCCAGGCGCTGCTCGACCTCGGCGTCGAGGACCGCCGCTTCGGCTACCCGGTCGAGCTGCTGCAGCGGGCGGGTGCGGCGCGCTGGCGGCTCAGCGAGCGCGACATCAGCTACCACCCCCGTGCCGAGGGCACGAAGTCCAAGGTGTCCGGCTCGGTGGTCGGCACGGCGCGGGCTGCCCGCGACTTCGCCCGGGTGCTCTCATGACGACCGCCCCGGTGGTGCTCGTGGTCGCCAAGGCCCCGGTAGCCGGGACGGTCAAGACCCGGCTCGGCCGCGTGATCGGGATGGAGCGTGCGGCCGACCTCGCCGCTGCGGCGCTGCTGGACACCCTCGCCGCGTGCACCGAGGCGTACGGCGTACCGCGCTGCCACCTCGCCCTTGAGGGAGAGCTGGCGGCCGCACACCGGTCCGAGGAGCTGCTGGCCGCGACGCAGGGCTGGACCGTGCACCCCCAACGCGGCGACTCCTTCGCCGAGCGGCTCGGCAACGCTCACCACGACACTGCCGCCGCGGCGCATGCGCCGGTCGTGCAGATCGGCATGGACACCCCGCAGCTGACCCCGGACTCCCTGGCGGAGGCCGCGGCGCTGCTCACCGGACCGCACGATGCCGTGCTCGGCCCGGCGGAGGACGGCGGCTGGTGGCTGCTCGGTGTCGCGGGGCCGCACCTGCTCGCGCACCTCGGCGAGGTGCCGATGTCGACCGACGAGACCTGTGCGCGCACCCGCGAGGCGCTGCTGCTGGCCGGTGCACAGGTGAGCGAGATCGAGATGCTGCGTGACGTCGACGAGCTCGCGGACGCCCGCCTGGTCGCCGACGCGGCACTCGGCAGCCACTTCGCCAAGGCACTGGAGCTGATGCCGTCATGACCGCCACCGCGTCCTTCGGAACCGTCTTCGGTCACGCGCTGCGTGGTCACCGCACCACCGTCGTGGGCATGGAGTCCTACGAGCAGGAGCTCCCGGTCGAGGACTGGCGCCGACGCGCCAACCACTCCGACTGGCGCGTGCTCGACCACTGTCGCGGCACCACCCTCGACGTGGGCTGCGGGCCGGGCCGGATGGGCGCCCACCTCGTCGAGCGCGGCCACCAGGTGCTCGGCATCGACATCGTCCGTGAGGCAGTCGGGCAGGCCCGCGAGCGCGGTCTCGCTGCGATCCGGCACAGCGTCTTCGGGGCGATGCCCGGCGAGGGGCAGTGGGACACCGTGTTGCTGGCCGACGGCAACATCGGCATCGGTGGCGACCCGGCTGCCCTGCTGAGCCGCTGCGCGCAGATGCTCGAGGCGAACGGTCGTATCGTCTGCGACCTCTCCGACCCCGGCACCGGCATCTCGGTGCGCGACGCCTGGCTCAACAGCCAGGGCATGCAGTCTCCGGTGTTCCGCTGGGCCCGGGTGGGCCCCGAGGCGATCCACGGTCTCGCCGTGGCCGCAGGTCTCAGGCGGCACTCGGTCCGCGAGCACCAGGGTCGCTGGTTCGCGGTGCTCACCAGATGAGGACGCTGTCGATCCCGAAGGAAGGCTCGTTCACCTCCGCCGTGCGTCACGAACGGCTCAGCGCGCGCATCGGTGTCTGGCTCGGGATCTGCTTCGGGCTGACGTTCCTCACCGGCCTGGTCAGCCACTGGTACTACCTGCGCGACGTGCCGATCTTCCCGCCCACGCGGCCGATCTGGGGTTACCGCCTGACCCAGGGCACGCATGTGATCTCCGGGACGGCGGCGATCCCGCTGCTGCTCGTCAAGCTCTGGAGCGTCTACCCCAAGCTGTTCGCCGAGATCCCCTTCGGCAGGACCCGGCAGTTCGCCGTACACCTGCTCGAGCGCGCCTCGATCGCGGTGCTCGTGGCGGCCTCGATCTTCCAGCTCGGCACCGGCCTGGCCAACTCCGCGCAGTGGTACCCCTGGGCGTTCTCCTTCCGCTCCACCCACTACGCCGTCGCCTGGATCGCGATCGGCGCGCTGTTGGTGCACATCGCGGTGAAGCTGCCGATCATCAAGGCGGCGTACGCCGAGCCACTGCCCGAGGTCCCCTACGAGCGAAACGACGAGCGCGACGAGCGCGATGAGCACGACGAGCACGACGATGCGACGCCCAGCCGCCGCTCCGTGCTGCGCACCGCGCTGGTCGCCTCCGGGGTGGTGGTGCTCGCCACCGCCGGGAGCACGGTGCCGTTCCTGCGCAAGGTCTCCGTGCTCGGCGTGCGGTCCGGGGAGGGGCCGCAGGGCATCCCGATCAACAAGTCCGCGGCCGCCGCCAAGGTCACCGAGCTGGCCAAGGACCCGGACTACCGGCTCGTGCTGGCGGGGCCGGGCGGCGAGACCACGCTCACGATGGCCGACCTGGCCGCGATGACGCAGCGAACCGCCGAGCTGCCGATCGCCTGCGTCGAGGGCTGGAGCGCCTCGGGGGAGTGGACTGGAGTGCGGCTCTCCGAGCTGCTGGACCTGATCGGCGCCCCCACGGACGCCACGGTCAGGCTGACCTCGTTGCAGCCCAGCGGCGCCTTCCGTCGCAGCGAGCTGCCCCCGAGCTTCGCCCGCGACCCGCTGACCCTGCTGGCACTCGGGCTCAACGGCCAGGCGCTGAACCTCGACCACGGCTTCCCATGCCGGCTGATCGCCCCCAACCGCCCCGGCGTCTTCCAGACCAAGTGGATCGGCCGGATCGAGGTGGTCGCGTGAGGACCCGCCTGCTGGTCGGCGCGCTCGGCCTGGCGATGGGACTCTTCGGGGCGCTGCGGTTCCTGCAGCGCGACCTCGACGACATCCTCGACTCGCTGCTCTGGCTCGCCGGCGGGGTAGCGGTGCACGACGCCGTGATCGCACCGCTGACCCTGGCCCTGGGAGCCCTGGGCGCCCGGGTGCTGCCGGACGCCGCACGCACCCGGGTGGTGCTGGGCTTCGTGGTGGTGGCCACGATGACGATCACCGCGATCCCGGTGCTGGGCCGCTTCGGTGCCCGCGCCGACAACTCCTCGTTGCTCGACCGGAACTACACCGTCGGCTGGCTCACGGTGGTCGCCCTGGTCGTGGTGGGCACCCTGCTCAGCAGCCGTCTCACCGGGCGTCTCACCGGCCGTCTCACCGGGCGTCGGGCACAATCCGACACGTGAGGCACACCGAGTTCTGGCAGCGGATGGACACCGCCCTGGGATCGGCGTACGCCCGTTCGTGGGCCTCGTTGTACGTCCTCGGCGAGCTCGGCGGCCGCACCGTGGAGGAGTCGCTCGAGCAGGGCGAGCCGCCCAAGGTGGTCTGGCGCGCGGTGTGGGCGGCCCTGGAGCTTCCGGCTCGCGACCGCTGACCCGCGGTTGGCCGTCGCTCCGCCCAGTCTTTGCCGGATCGTTGCCTGAGGGGGGGTGATGTTCGGCCCTGCCGCCGGGTTAGCCTCGGCCGGTCGCCTTGCCAGCTCGGGCACGGCAAAACGAGGAGTCACACATGTCTCACCCCCACCTGCACCGCCGCCTGCTCGCGATCACGGCCAGCTCGGCCGTGGCGCTGTTGAGCATCGGCCTCACCGGCACCGCGTCGTTGGCCGCCCCCACCCAGGGACCTGGCAACGCCCCGCACCAGGCGCCGGCGTCGTCGGCAGGTCACGGCAAGGCGGCCGGCCAGCACGACTCCAAGTCGAACTCCAAGTCCAAGTCGAAGTCGAAGTCGAAGAAGGACAAGCACAAGGGCAAGAAGCCCAAGCTGCTTGACGTGCAGCTGCTGTCGTTCAACGACTTCCACGGCAACCTCGAGGAGCCCAGCGGCTCCTCGGGACGCAACGTGGTCGGCCACCAGATCGACCCCAAGACCGGCAAGCCCGCCGACGTGACCGCGAACGCCGGAGGCGTGGAGTTCCTCACCACCCACCTCGCGCAGGCGCGCCAGGGCCACGAGCGCTCGCTGACCGTGGCCGCGGGTGACCTGATCGGTGCCTCGCCGCTGCTCTCGGCCGCCTTCCACGACGAGCCGTCGATCGAGGCGATGAACAACCTCGGGCTCGACGTCGCGGCCGTCGGCAACCACGAGTTCGACGAGGGCTACCGCGAGCTCCAGCGGATGGACGCCGGCGGCTGCCTCGCCGACGGCGACGGGGCGAACAACCAGAACTCCTGCCCCGACGGCTCCTTCGCGGGCGCGGCGTTCGACTACCTCGCGGCGAACGTGACCTACGCCGGCACCGACCAGACGATCCTCCCGGCGTACTCGATCAAGAAGGTCGGCAAGGCCAGGATCGGCTTCATCGGCATGACCCTCGAGGGCACCCCCAACATCGTCACCGCCAGCGGCGTGGCCGGCCTCGACTTCGCCGACGAGGTCGAGACCGCCAACAACCTGGTGCCGGTGCTGCGGAAGAAGGGCGTCAACGCCATCGTCGTCCTCGTGCACGAGGGCGGCCAGCCTGGCAAGGAGAAGTGGACCGACCCGGCCACCGGCCAGCAGTACGACGTCAACCCGACCTACGACTACACCTGCGGCAAGGGCGGCAACCTCGCCGCGACCTCCCCGATCCTGCCGATCGCGGCCAACCTCGACCCGGCGATCGACATGGTCGTCTCCGGGCACACCCACCAGCCCTACGTCTGCAGCGTCAAGGACCCGGCCGGGCAGGACCGGTTGCTGACCTCGGCGTCGTCCTACGGCCGGCTGTTCACCGAGACCGAGCTGACCTACGACCGCCGTACCCGCGACATCGTGCGCTCCTCGGTCAAGGGCTCCAACGTGCAGGTCACCCGCGACGTCGCCCGCGACGCCACGCAGACGGCGCTGATCGCGAAGTACAAGGAGCTCGTCCGTCCGATCGCCAGCGAGGTCGTCGGCACCGTCACCCAGGACGTCACCAACACCCAGAACGCCTCGGGGGAGTCGCAGCTCGGGGACCTGATCGCCGACGCCCAGCTCGCCGACGACAGCACCCTGACCGGCGGCGAGGTGCCCCGGATCGCGTTCATGAACCCCGGCGGCATCCGCGGCAACCTGACCTACGACTCCTCCAAGTACGACGAGGCGCTGGGTGCGATCACCTACGAAGAGGCCTTCAACGTCCAGCCGTTCAACAACTACCTGGTCTCGTTGACCTTGACCGGGCAACAGATCTACGACGTGCTGACCCAGCAGGTGACCGGCGCGAACGCGGCCGCGCCCAAGATCCTCGCGGTCTCGCAGGGGTTCTCCTACGAGTACACCGCCGCCGGGCCGGTTGCCGGCACGGTCAAGCTCAACGGCGTGCCGATCGACCCGGCGACCAGCTACCGGGTGGTGACCAACAACTTCCTCGCCGACGGCGGCGACGGCTTCCCGGCGTTCACCTCGGGCACCAACCGCTACTTCGGCGGGCTGGACATCGATGCCTTCGCGGACTATCTCCAGCAGACCTCCGGCGGCTACACGCCGGGGCCGCTGACCCGGATCACCAAGCGGTAGCCGGACCCGGCGTGTCGGGTTTTGATCGAACACCTGTTCGTACTAACGTCTGGTGTCAACAGGCAGGGGTCGACACCGTGTTCTCCACAACCGGGGAGCGCAGCCGAGAGGTTGTCGGTGCTGGCTCCTAGCGTCTGCCAGGACAGACGTCAGTGGCGCCGGAGGGCGCACGAACAGGTGAGGGACGACCATGGCCGCAGCAGGCAGCAGCAACAACCGGGACAAGGCGCTCGACGTAGCGCTCGCCAACATCGAGAAGCAGTTCGGCAAGGGCTCGGTGATGCGCCTCGGTGACGAGACCCGGGCGCCTCTCGAGGTGATCCCCACCGGTGCGATCTCCCTCGACATCGCGCTGGGCCTCGGCGGCCTGCCGCGCGGCCGCGTCGTGGAGATCTACGGTCCGGAGTCCTCCGGCAAGACCACGGTGGCCCTGCACGCGGTCGCCAACGCGCAGGCGGCGGGCGGGATCGTGGCGTTCATCGACGCCGAGCATGCCCTCGACCCGGAGTACGCGCAGCGGCTCGGGGTGGACACCGACTCGCTGCTGGTCTCCCAGCCCGACTCCGGTGAGCAGGCGCTGGAGATCGCGGACATGCTGATCCGCTCCGGTGCGCTCGACCTGATCGTGATCGACTCCGTCGCAGCACTCGTGCCCCGCGCGGAGATCGAGGGCGAGATGGGCGACAGCCACGTGGGCCTGCAGGCCCGGCTGATGAGCCAGGCGCTGCGCAAGATGACCGGTGCGTTGAGCAACTCCAACACCACCGCGATCTTCATCAACCAGCTCCGCGAGAAGATCGGAGTGATGTTCGGCTCGCCGGAGACCACCACCGGTGGCCGGGCGCTGAAGTTCTACTCCTCGGTGCGACTCGACGTGCGACGGATCGAGACGCTCAAGGACGGTGTCGAGATGGTCGGCAACCGCACCCGGGTCAAGGTGGTCAAGAACAAGGTCGCCCCGCCCTTCAAGCAGGCTGAGTTCGACATCATGTACGGCCTGGGCATCAGCCGTGAGGGTGGCCTGATCGACGTCGGTGTCGAGGAGGGTCTGGTCCGCAAGGCCGGCGCTTGGTACACCTACGAGGGTGACCAGCTCGGCCAGGGCAAGGAGAACGCACGGACCTTCCTGCGCGACAACCCCGACCTCGCCAACGAGATCGAGAAGCGGATCCTGGAGAAGCTGGGCATCGGCCCGGCCGTGGACAAGCCTGCGGAGTTCTCGGCCGACGCCCCGGGCATCGACCCCGATGGCATCGACTTCTGAGGTTCCCGAGGGGTTGCACACCGGCCCCGAGGCCGACCCGGAGTCGGTGGCGCGCAAGATCCTGCTCGACCAGCTGACCGGTCGCGCCCGGACCCGGTCGGAGCTGGCCACCAAGCTGGCCAGCCGCAACGTGCCCGGTGACGTCGCCACCCGCCTCCTCGACCGCTTCGAGGAGGTCGGGCTGGTCGACGACGCCGCCTTCGCGCGCGAGTGGGTCGAGCAGCGCCAGAGCGGCAAGGGGCTCGCTCGACGGGCCCTGGCCCAGGAGCTGCGACGCAAGGGCATCGAGGACGACGTCGCCAACGAGGCCCTCGACGAGGTGGACGAGGACGACGAGGTGGAGTCCGCACGCAGGTTGGTGCGCGCCAAGCTCCGAACCACCCGCTCCCTCGACCGCGACCGCGCGGTGCGGCGCCTGGTGGGGATGCTCGCCCGCAAGGGCCACTCCAGCTCGGTGGCGTTCCGGGTGGTCAAGGAGGAGCTCGACCTCGACGAGCAGGACGACCTGGGTGCAGACCCGGAGTTCGACCTCTAGGACCTCGACACCTCAGACTGGGCAGATGCAGATCGACCTCCTCCGTGCCGACGTGCGGCCGGGGGAGTCGTGGGCCCAGGCCGCCGACCGGCTTGCCCGGGGCCGGGGACCGGTGCTGGCCGAGGATCTCTCGCAGGACCCGTTGCGCTTCGTGGTGCAGGAGCAGCAACGACTGGCGGTGCGCCCGTGCACCGGCGGAGACTTCGCCGACCTGAGCCGGTGGCTGAACACCCCCGCTGTCGCGCGCTGGTGGGACGAGCACCGCAGTGTGGAGCAGATCGAGGCGCACTACGGTCCCGGACTGCGTGGCGAGGACCCGGTGCGGTACTGGATCTGGGAGGTCAACGGACGGTCGGTGGGCTTCAGCCAGGACTACCGGATCGCCGACCACCCGGACTTCGCGCTGCTGTGCGGCCGCCCGGATGCGATCGGCTTCGACTACCTGCTCGGTGAGCCGGCATTCGCGGGCCGCGGGTTGGGCACCCGGTTGCTCTGGGTGTACCTGCGCGACATCGTCGTCCCGGCGTACGTCGGCTGCCGCGAGCTGTTCGCCGCCCCCAACCACCGCAACGCCCGCTCACTGCGGGTGCTGGACAAGCTCGGTGCCTCGCGCGGGCTGTGGTTCGACGAGCCGAAGGCAGGTGGCGGCGTCGAGACCGTGGTCGGGTGCAGCATCGACGTGCGGACGGTGCTGCAGTGGGACTGACCCGAGTCGGCATCTCGGGCTGGCGCTACCCGCCGTGGCGCGGGGACTTCTACCCCAAGGGCCTGCCGCAGCGCCGCGAGCTGGAGTACGCCTCGCGGCAGCTGACCTCGATCGAGATCAACGGCTCGTTCTACTCGCTGCAGCGGCCCAGCAGCTATCGGCAGTGGCGGGACGCGGTGCCCGAGGACTTCGTGTTCGCCGTCAAGGGCGGTCGCTTTCTCACCCACATGAAGCGGCTGCGCGACGTCGAGGTCCCGCTCGCCAACTTCTTCGCCTCCGGGGTGCTCGAGCTCGGGTCGACCCTCGGCCCCCTGCTGTGGCAGCTTCCTGCCAACCTGGCCTTCGAGCCCGAGGTGCTTGCCGGCTTCCTCGAGCTGCTGCCCCGCACCACTACCGAAGCAGCAAGACTCGCGCTGCTCCACGACGACAAGCTCTCCGGCGACCGGCTGTGGTCCGGCGTGATCGAGGAGCGACCGTTGCGGCACGCGCTGGAGCCGCGCCACTCCAGCTTCGGCAGCGAGGAGTCGTTGGCACTCCTCCACGAGCACGACGTCGCCCTGGTGGTCGCCGACTCGGCCGGCAGGTGGCCACGCTTCGAGGAGGCGGTCGGCCCCTTCGTCTACGTGCGGCTGCACGGCGACACCGAGCTCTACACCAGCGGCTACAGCGACCAGGCCCTGGACCAGTGGGCCGCCAGACTGCGGGACTGGACCGGTGACGGCAGGGACGCCTACGTCTACTTCGACAACGACGCCAAGGGCTTCGCCCCGCACGACGCCCGCAAGCTGATCGACCGGCTCGGTGGTCGCCCACCTTCGTGAGGCTGCCCACACCACCGTCTCGCTGTCTGATTTGCCCCGTAGGGTCAGCTCCCATGAGCCGAGTCCTGGACCTGTACAAGAAGACCTCAGCGATTCCCCTCGTGGGTCCCCGGATCTTCTCCTTCGCCTTCTCCCAGGTGGCGCCGTACTTCTGGACCATCCGGCCCCGGTTCACCGTGGTCGAGGCCAACCACGCCGAGCTGGTGATCCCCAAGCGTCGAGGCGTGCAGAACCACATCGGCACCGTGCACGCGATCGCGCTGTGCAACGGGCTCGAGGCGGCCATGGGGGTGCTCGCCGAGGCCAGCATCCCGGCCGACAAGCGCTGGATCCCCAAGGGCATGGAGGTCAGCTACACCGCCAAGGCCACCAGCGACATCACCTGCATCGCCGAGACCGATCCCGAGCAGTGGAACGGCACGGACCCCGACGTGCACGTGCGGGTCAAGGGCGTGCGCACCGACGGCACCGTGGTGATCGAGGGCGTCATCAAGCTCTGGGTGACCCCGAAGAAGTAGTCCACCGTTCAGTTGACCCCGACGAGGCCAGCATCGGCCGCGTGGCCGTCATCCGTCGACTTGCCCGCCTGACCCAGACGCCGCTCGACGTAGACGGCGAGTCGCGAGAGCGAGTAGTTGAGCAGG
This sequence comes from uncultured Actinomycetota bacterium, assembly GCA_963782215.1. Taxonomy (GTDB): domain Bacteria; phylum Actinomycetota; class Actinomycetes; order Propionibacteriales; family Nocardioidaceae; genus Marmoricola. The sequence continues at coordinate 80,239 of CAWAJE010000009.1, forward strand.
ATGAAGATCAGGCCCACCACGAAAAGCGACTGGATCGGGTTGTCGAGGTTGCCGGCGATCAGGTTGCCGCGTCGCAGCAGCTCGATGTAGAGCGCCAGGACGGCTGCCAACGACGTGTCCTTCAGCACCACGACCAGCTGGCTGATCAGGGCGGGGAGCATCGTCCGGAACGCCTGGGGCAGCTGGACCGAGGTCATGGCCTGCACCGGCGTCATCCCGATGGCCAGAGCGGCCTCGGCCTGACCGCTGGGCAGAGAGTTCACGCCGGCACGGAGGATCTCAGCGATGATCACGCTGTTGTAGAGCGTCAGGCCGATCACGAGGTACCACAGACCATCCGGTCCCGGCAGCGGCGAGATGTTGACATTGAGCTCCAGGGTGACCCGCCACACGAAGAAGATCGTGACGATGACAGGCAGCCCCCGGAAGAGCTCGATGAACAGCACGAGCGGGACCCGCAGCACCCGTCCGACCAGCAGCCGGACGCTGCCCAGGATGGTGCCGACGACGAGCGAGAACGTGATCGCCAGGCCCGCAGCGATCAACGTGGCGCGCAGCCCGTCCCACACCAGACCCCAGACCAACGAGAAGACCTCGTTGCTGGGGTCGATGAACGGACCCCACAGCTCCATCGAGAACTGACCTTGGTCGTTGAGGCGCTTGAGCACGAGGCCGACCAACCCCAGGATCAGCACCGCCGCGACGAGCGTGCCGATCAACGCCCGTCGGCGGGCACGAGGACCGGGAACGTCGTAGAGGACTGTGTCTGCGGCGCTCATCGGACGATCGCCACCTTGCGCTCGATGCCCAGCAGCAGTGCGCCGGCGGGCAGGGTGATCAACAGGTAGCCGATTGCCACACCGGTGAGCACCGGGAGGGCTGCGAATCCTTGAGCACTGGTCAGGTTGTTGCCCACGCTGAACAGGTCGCCACCGACGCCGAAGGCACCCACGACCGCGGAGTTCTTGAACATGGCGATGATCACGCTGCCCAATGGCGGGATCGACGTCCGGAAGGCCTGCGGCAGGATCACCTGGCCCAACGACTGGCTGAAGGTGAGCCCGATCGCGCGGGAGGCCTCGGCCTGGCCGGCGGGCACCGAGTTGATGCCCGAGCGCAACGCCTCACAGACGAAGGCCGAGGTGTAGATCACCAGGCCGGAGACGCCGAAGAAGTAGAAGGACCGGTTCACACCGATCTCGGGGAGGCCGAAGGCGAAGAAGAACAGCACCACCGTCAGCGGGCAGTTGCGGATCACGGTCACCCAGGCGGTGCCGAACCAGCGCAAGGAGGGGATCGGGGAGACCCGGAAGGAGGCGATCACCGTGCCGACGACCAACGAGCCCACCATGCCCCACATGCAGATGCCGAGCGATCGCAGGAAGCCCGACCAGAAGAGGTCGAGATTCTGGGTGACACCCTCCACGGGCTCTCCTCCTCGGTGCGGTTGACGGGGTGTCTGAGCTGCGGCGCCACGGGGACGCCGCAGCTCAGATCAACGGGCAGTCCTCAGGAGCAGGAGTCGGCCTCAGGCAGGGTCGGGGTCTCAGAACCCTCGACCTTCCCGGCGGTGTCCTCCCAGGCCTTGGTGTAGGCGTCCTCGTTGTCCTTCAGCGTCTCGTTGATGAACTCGCAGAAGGCGGTGTCGCCCTTGGTGATGCCGATGCCGTAGGGCTCCTTGGTGAACTGCTCGCCCACCAGCTTGAAGTCGTCCTTCGACTTGGAGACGAACCCGAGCAGGATCACGTTGTCGGTGGTGACCGCGTCGACCTGACCGGTGCGCAGCGCGTCGGCGCACTTGTCGTAGACGTCGAAGAGCACCAGCTGGCCGGAACTGGCGAGGTACTCCTTGATCTGCTCCGACGGGGTCGATCCAGTCACCGAGCACACCTTGGAGTCCGGGTTGGACTTGAGGTCCTCCGGGCCCTTGATCGTGTCGTTGTCGGACTTGACCATCAGCTGCTGACCGGCCTCGTAGTAGGGCCCGGCGAAGGTGATCCGCTGCTTGCGCTCGTCGTTGATGGTGTACGTCGCCACCACGAAGTCAACGTCGCCGTCCTCGATCACCTGCTCACGGATGGCCGAGGGGCTCTCCTTCCAGGTGATGTCGTCGGGCTGGATACCCATCGCGCCGGCGATGATCTTGGCGATCTCGACGTCGAAGCCCGCGGGCTTGTCGTCGAGTCCCAGCAGACCGAAGCCGGGCTGGTCGAACTTCGTGCCCACCGTGACCTTGCCGGCATCGGCGAGTTTCGCCATCGTGGTGCCGGCCTCGAACTTGGGAGCGTCGGCCACCTTGGGCTCGGATCCGCCGCTGTCGCTCCCGCATGCCGTGGCGAACAGCAGCGCGCCGCCCACGAGCATCGCCTTGGTCCTGGTCAGTCTCATTCGGTTCTCCTCTTTCGGGGGGTGGGTGGAGCAGTCAGTGCTTGATGATCTTGCCGAGGAAGTCCTTGGCACGATCCGACTGCGGGTTGGTGAAGAACTCCTCCGGAGTGTTCTCCTCAACGATTGCTCCGTCGGACATGAAAACGACGCGGTCGGCCGCCGTACGGGCGAAGCCCATCTCGTGGGTGACCACGATCATGGTCATGCCGCCTTTGGCGAGGTCGACCATGACGTCGAGAACCTCTTTGATCATCTCGGGGTCCAGAGCGGAGGTCGGCTCGTCGAAGAGCATCGCCTTGGGTTCCATCGCCAGGGCACGGGCGATCGCCACCCGCTGCTGCTGGCCACCCGAGAGCTGGGCGGGGTACTTGTCTGCCTGGTGGCCGACTCCGACGCGCTCGAGCAGCTCCCGGCCGCGCTTGTCGGCCGCGTCCTTCTTCTTGCCGCGCACCTTGATCGGTCCCAGCGTGACGTTCTCCAGGATCGTCTTGTGCGCGAAGAGGTTGAAGCTCTGGAACACCATGCCGACCTCGGCCCGGAGTGCGGCCAGCTCCTTGCCCTCCTCGGGCAGCTGCACGCCATCGAGGGTGATCGTGCCCTTGTCGATGGTCTCGAGACGGTTGATCGCCCGGCACAGTGTGGACTTCCCCGAGCCGGAGGGGCCGATCACGACGACCACCTCGCCCTTGCCGACGGTGAGGTTGATGTCCTGGAGCACATGCAGTTCGCCGAACCACTTCTCGACCGCATCGAGAACGATCAGTGGCTCGTGCGTCGCCGTCCCGTTGGACGACCCGCCCTCCTGCTCAGGCTCAGTCATGACTCGACCCTAGTGACGCGTGACCCCCGGAGTCGAGCACGCCGCTCCTTCGTTGCACAGTGGTGACCACCGGTGCAGCTCGTCCTTCGGGGGCTTTCGTGATCTTCATGACTCGTTTGTCATGGTGGAGGTGGGGCACTACGACCCACGTCTGCACACGCCACTGAGAGGAAATGATTCGAGATGATCAAGCGCAGCGTTGCCGGTCTGACGCACGGGGTGAGCGCGGCTGTCTCACTGGCACGCCACCCGCTGGCCACGGCCGCGAACGCGGCCGGTCTGGTGAAGGGCACCGTCCAGACCGCCCACGGACTTGTCCGGGGGAACACCGGGGACAAGTCCTCCTCGCCCGGGACCGAGACCAAGACCGCGACCGACTTCGCTGCTCCCGCGGCGCCGGAGAAGGCCGCCACCGAGAAGCCGGTCGTCGACGAGGTCGAGGAGTTCGAGGCGCACGAGCCGCAGGTGGTGCTCAAGCCGGTGCCGACCATCGACGAGCTGCCCGAGCCGGTCGTGATCTACGCCGACGACTCGACCGACACCTCGACCGGCGCCTCGACCGAGGTCCCCCCGGCCGCAGACCTCTCGGAGAGCGACGAGCCCGAGGCAGAGGTCGTCTGGACCTCCGAGTCCACCGGGGCCGACCGGGCCTGAGCAGCGGGCCGCACGAGCCACGTAGGCTTGTGCGGCCATGACTGCTGCACGCACCTACCAGGTCCGCACCCACGGGTGCCAGATGAACGTCCACGACTCCGAACGGCTCACCGGCCTGCTGGAGGATGCCGGCTACGTCGCGGCTCTGGCCGACGACGTGGCCGACGTGGTGGTGTTCAACACCTGCGCCGTGCGGGAGAACGCGGACAACAAGCTCTACGGCAACCTCGGCCAGCTGGCGGCGGTGAAGCGGGAGCGTCCGGGCATGCAGATCGCGGTCGGTGGCTGCCTCGCCCAGAAGGACCGCTCGACGATCACCGACAAGGCCCCGTGGGTCGATGTCGTCTTCGGCACCCACAACATCGGCTCGCTGCCGGCGTTGCTGGAGCGGGCGCGGGTGCTGGAGGAGGCGCAGGTCGAGATCCTCGAGTCGCTCGAGGTCTTCCCCTCGACGCTGCCGACCAAGCGCGAGTCGGCGTACGCCGCCTGGGTCTCGATCAGCGTCGGGTGCAACAACACCTGCACGTTCTGCATCGTGCCGGCGCTGCGCGGCAAGGAGAAGGACCGCCGGCCGGGAGAGATCCTCGCGGAGATCGAGGCGCTCGTCGCCGAGGGCGTCAGCGAGATCACCCTGCTCGGCCAGAACGTGAACGCCTACGGCGTGGAGTTCGGGGACCGGCAGGCGTTCTCCAAGCTGCTGCGTGCCTGTGGCGAGATCGCGGGCCTGGAGCGGGTGCGGTTCACCTCACCGCACCCGGCCGAGTTCACCGACGACGTGATCGAGGCGATGGCGCAGACACCCAACGTGATGCCGTCGTTGCACATGCCACTGCAGTCGGGCTCCGACAAGGTGCTGCGCGACATGCGGCGGTCCTACCGGCAGTCGAAGTTCCTCGGCATCATCGAGCGGGTCCGTGCCGCGATGCCCGAGGCCGCGATCACCACCGACATCATCGTGGGCTTCCCCGGCGAGACCGAGGAGGACTTCGAGGCCACCCTGGACGTCGTCCGCACCGCACGCTTCGCCGGGGCGTTCACCTTCCAGTACTCCAAGCGCCCGGGTACCCCCGCGGCCGTGCTCGAGGACCAGGTGCCCAAGGAGATCGTGCAGGAGCGCTACCTGCGGCTGGTCGCGCTCGCCGACGAGGTCGCCTGGGCCGAGAACCGCGCACTCGAAGGCACCGTCGTGGAGCTGATGGTGGCCGAGGGTGAGGGTCGCAAGGACACAGCAACCCACCGGCTCTCCGGCCGCGCCCGCGACAACCGGTTGGTGCACTTCACGCCCGTCCACACCGACGGCTCGGCGGTCGAGGTGCGTCCCGGCGACGTGGTCGAGGTCGAGCTCACCTACGGCGCCCCTCACCACCTCGTCGCGGACGGCCCGGTCCGATCGGTCCGGCGTACGCGCTCCGGTGACGCGTGGGAGCGCCGCACCGCCCCCGAGCCGGCGCCGGCCGGCGTCTCGCTCGGCCTCCCGACGATCGGCGTCCCTGCCCCGCTGCCCGTCGAGCAGGGCTGCTCGCGCTGATCGAGCGAGAGCGCGCGGCGGGCGCCGTACGGCCTCACTGCTCTGCCAAAACTGGCACTTCTCTGCCGTTGCGACGGGGGAGAAGTGCCAGTTTCGCAGGAGAACGTGAAAAACCGCGAGCCCAAACCCCTCAGACCGGGGCCTCGTCGCTGGGATCCACGTCCTTCTCGTCCTCGTCCATCGCCTCGGGCTGCTCGATCTCGTCGGGCAGGTTCTCGGCCTCGACCTGGGCCGAGCGCGGCTGGTCGGGGGTGGCCGGGGAGGCGTGCTCCTCGTGGGTCTCGACCGCGTCGGCGGGACCGCCGGGGCCGCCGTCGGGGGTCGGATCCTCCTGGGGCTCGGGTCGCTCGCCGAGGTCGGGTGCTCCTGCGTCAGTCACTGCTTCGCTCCTGGGGAAAGGTCGTCGGGCTTGCCGTCGAGATCGTCCAGGGCCCCCTTGGCCTTGTCCAGTCCCTGCTTGATCTTGTCGCTGTGCTTGCCGCCGGTCTTGTCGTCGATGGCCTTGCCGGCCCTGTCGAGACCGTCACTGATCTTGTCCCCGTGATCGTCGACCGCTTTGGTCAACTTCTTCTTGGCGTCGTCCAGGAAACCCATGGGGTCCCTCCTTCGTCCTCGGGGTCGGTGCCGACCGGCATGTCCGGTGGCCTCTTTGCCAAACTAGCGTTCGTGTCCACCCAGCCGTCGCCCCCTCCCGTGGTCGCAGTGGTGGGCGCCACCGCCTCGGGGAAGAGCGCGCTCGCCCTGGACCTGGCCGCCGCCCTGGGCGGGGAGATCGTCAACACCGACTCGATGCAGGTCTACCGCGGGATGGACATCGGTACGGCGAAACTGCCGGTCCGGGAGCAGCGCGGAATCACCCATCACCTGATGGACGTCCTCGAGCCACGCGAGCCGGCCACGGTCGCGGAGTTCCAGCGGTGGGCGCGCGACGTGGTCGAGGACTGTCGCCGGCGAGGGGTGACCCCGGTGCTGGTGGGCGGGTCGGCGCTCTACACCCGCGCGATCGTCGACCGTTTCGAGTTCCCGGGGACCGACCCGCAGGTGCGGGCCCGGCTGGAGGCCGACCTCGCCGAGCACGGGTCCTGGGTGATGCACCAGCGCCTGGCCTCGGTCGACGCGGTGGCCGCGACCCAGGTGATGCCGAGCAACGGGCGGCGCGTCGTACGAGCCCTGGAGGTCGTCGAGCTCACCGGCCGTCCCTACACCGCCTCGCTGCCGGAGCCCTGCTACCACTACGACCGCGCCGTGCAGATCGGCGTCGACATCGACCGCGAGACCCTCGACGTCCGGATCGAGCAGCGAGTCGCGCAGATGTGGGCCGCGGGCCTCGTGGAGGAGGTGCGCGAGCTGGTCGGGCGCGGGCTCCGTGAGGGGCGTACGGCGAGCCGCGCGCTCGGCTACGCGCAGGTGCTCGCCTTCCTCGACGGCGAGCTGACCGAGGCCGAGGCCCGGGAGCGCACCGTGTCCGGGACCCGCAGGTTCGCGCGCAGGCAGGACAGCTGGTTCCGCAAGGACGACCGCGTCGCGTGGGTGCGCTACGACGATCCGGCGCGTCTGGAGCAGGCGCTGGCCGCCGTGCGCGCGGTCAGCTGAGCCGGTCGAGCTCGCGCGGCAGGTCACGCATCGTCAGCAGGGGTGAGAACACCACGAACATCGCCGCGGCCGCCGAGCCCGCCAGCGCGATCCAGAACACCGCCCGCACGCCGATCGCGTCACCGAGGATCCCGCCGATCAGGCTGCCGATCGGCATCGTGCCCCACACGACGAACCGGATCGAGGCGTTCATCCTGCCCAGGAGCGGGCGGGGGCACAGGCGCTGGCGGAAGCTGACCTGGGTGACGTTGTAGATCACCACCGCGAACGAGAGCAGCAGACTGGAGCCGGTGAGCGCCACCATCGGCGGGATCACCGTGCCGGCCAATGGCATCAGGGTGCCGGCGGGCAGCCAGAACAACGTCGAGACCACGATCGTGCGGCCCTCGCCGAGCCACCTGTTCACCTGCGGGGTGACCAGGGCGCCGAGAAGGCCACCGGCCGACCCGATGCCCATCGCCAACCCGATCTGACCGGCGCTGAGCTCCAGGTCTCGCAGGGCGAAGAGCACCAGGAGCACCCCGCTCATCGAGGAGAAGAAGTTGCCCAGGCTGGTGCACAGGGTGATCCGGCGCAGCAGGGGGTTGCCGATGACGAAGGCCAGACCCTCGGCGATCTCGGTGCGTAGAGGACGGCGGTCCGCCCGCGGGGGTGGGGTGTCGATGTGCCGGATCCGGCGGACGAAGAGGGCCGAGCCGAGGAAGCTGAGCGCGTCCAGGCCGATCGTCAGCGGTGCCCCGAACAGCCGGATCAACCCGCCCGCCAGTGCGGGCCCGCCGATCATCGCCACGGACTGGGAGGCCTGGAGCTTGGCGTTGCCCTCGCTGATGAACTCCGGCTCGACGATGTCGGGCAGGTAGCTCTGGTAGGCGACGTCGAAGAAGACCGTGCAGGTGCCGACCACCAGGGCGACGACGAGCAGGTGGACCAGGGTGAGCAGGTCCATCGCCCAGGCCAGCGGCAGGGACAGCAGGGCAAGCGCCCGGAACAGGTCGTTGGCCACGAGCACCCGCTGTTTGCGCCAGCGGTCGACCCAGGCCCCGGCCGGCAGCCCGATCACCAGGAACGCCAGGAACTCGAAGGTGCCGAGCAGGCCCATCTCGAAGGCGTTGGCGTCCAGCACGCGCACCGCGAGCACCGGCAGCGCCAGCACGGTCAGCTGGGTGCCGAACTGGCTGATCGTGTCGCCGAGGAAGAGCTGGCGGAAGTCGTGGTGACGAAACAGCCCGCCGCGGGGCCGGGCGGGGGCAGCAGGGTGGGCGGTCACCTGGTCATCCTGCGCCACTGATTGGGATTTATCAATCAGTACGCCGCTCCCGGTTATCGTGTCGCCATGGCCCCCGACGAGACCCCAGCGCAAGCACCGGTCGAGCGCCCGGAGACGATGGCCGAGACGCCGGACCGAACACCGGACCGAACACCGGACCGAACACCGGGGCCGCCGCCGTACGGACCCCTGCCCGTGGGCTCCGGACGCCAGACCTGGAGCCGGCGCCCCGCCGACGAGGCCGAGGCCAAGGCGATCGCCTCCCCGTTGCGGCTGCGGATCCTGCGTGTGGCACTGCACGAACCCCGCACCAACAAGGAGATCGCCGAGACCCTCGACCTCAACCCGGCCACGTCGCTGCACCACGTACGGACCCTGGTCGAGACCGGCTTCCTGATCGAGCAGCACCCACGCAGGGGGGCGCGCGGCTCCCGCGAGCGGCCCTACCTGGCCTCGGGGAAGACCTGGTTCCTCGAGCTCGGGGAGGTCGGCCGCGTCGAGGGGCAGGACCTGCTGCTGCGGACCTTCCTCGACGACGTCGCTGCGCTGCCACCCGGCGTGCTGAGCAGCTCACGACTGGGATTTCGGCTCAGCGCGGTCGATCGGGAGCGGGTGCTGGGACGGCTGGAAGAGCTGCTGCAGGAGGTCGCCACGCTCCCGAGCGACCCCGAGGGGGAGCCCTGGGGCATCTATGTCGGGGTCCACCCAGAGGCCACGTAGGTTCACCCCATGACCCCGACCCCCAAGACCGGCTGGAAGTGGGCGCGACGCCTGGTGGGACTGGCGACCGGGGAGGACCGGGACCGCCCGGAGCAGGGCACCGAGGAGCGGCGGTCCGACGGCGTGCAGCGAGGCACCCGGGCCCCCGTCACGGCGCCGGCGGCCCAGTCACCGGCCCAGTCGCCGGCCCAGTCGCCGGTCCAGTCGCCGGACCAGTCGCCGGCCCGGTCACCGGCCCAGTCACCCGCGCAACCAGGGGCCGGATCCGCCAGCCATGACAGGATCCACCCCGTGATCGAGTACTCCTACGTCAAGGGCCACGGCACCGAGAACGACTTCGTGCTCGTGCCCGACGCCAACGGGCGCAACGAGCTGACCGCCGGCCAGGCCGCGCTGCTGTGCGACCGCCGTTCCGGCATCGGTGCCGACGGGGTGATCCGCGTCGTGCGGACCGACGCCACCGAGGACCCGGCAGCGGTGGCCGCACGCGGTGAGGCGATGTGGTTCATGGACTACCGCAACGCCGACGGCTCGGTCAGCGAGATGTGCGGCAACGGGATCCGGGTGCTGGGTCACTTCCTGGCCACGCACGCCGACGTCGACCCGCGCAACGCACTGCCGATCGCCACCCGCGCCGGAGTGAGGACGCTCACCTTCGACCGCGACCAGATCACCGTCGACATGGGCGCCCCCGAGCTGCTCGGCACCACCAGCATCACGGTGGGGGAGCGCACCTTCGAGGCGCAGAACCTCAGCATGGGCAACCCGCACGCGGTCGTGTTCGTCGACGACCTCGCGGAGGCGGGTGAGCTGCGCGAGGCCCCCGGGCACGACTCGGCCACCTACCCCGACGGCGTCAACGTGGAGTTCGTGGTCCGCCGCGGCGAGCACCACGTCGCCGTGCGGGTGCACGAGCGCGGCTCGGGGGAGACCCGTTCCTGCGGCACCGGGGCGTGCGCCGTCGCCGTGGCCGCGGCCACCGCGGACGGGGCCGAGCGGGGTACGCCGTACACGGTTGACCTGCCCGGCGGCACCCTCACGATCGTGTGGACCGCCGACGACCGGGTGCTGATGACCGGCCCGGCCGTGCTCACGGCCGAGGGCGTCACCCGCCTCTGAGCTCCCCGGACGCCCCTCTAGGATCCGGGGCATGGACATCAACGGAGCCAGTGCAATCGTCACGGGCGGAGCCTCCGGCATCGGGGCCGCAGCCGCCCGCCAGCTCGCCGCCAAGGGAGCCAAGGTCGTCGTCGCGGACCTGAACGCCGAGAAGGGCGAGGCGCTCGCCCAGGAGATCGGCGGCGCGTTCGTCAGCGTCGACGTGACCGACACCGAGCAGATCAAGGCCGCGGTCGCCAAGGCCGAGGAGCTCGGCCCGGTGCGGGTGCTGGTGAACTCCGCCGGCATCGGCTGGGCGCAGCGGACCGTGGGCCGCGACGGGGAGTTCGACTCCGCCGCCGACCTCGCCGCCTTCTCCAAGGTGATCGCGATCAACCTGATCGGCACCTTCGACTGCATCCGCCTGGTCGGCACGGCGATCGCGCGCAACGAGCCCACCGAGACCGGTGAGCGCGGGGCCATCGTCAACATGGCCTCCGTCGCCGCCTTCGACGGCCAGATCGGCCAGGCGGCGTACTCCGCCTCCAAGGGTGGCGTGGTCGGGATGACCCTCCCGGTCGCCCGCGACCTCGCCGCCGTCGGCATCCGGGTGAACACCGTGGCCCCGGGCCTGATCGACACCCCGATCTACGGCGAGGGCGAGGCGGCCGAGCAGTTCAAGGCCAAGCTCGGCGAGAGCGTGCTGTTCCCCAAGCGCCTCGGCGAGCCCGACGAGCTGGCCAGCATGGTCGTGGAGTGCGTCACCAACTCCTACATGAACGCCGAGACCGTCCGCGTCGACGGCGGCATCCGGATGCCACCCAAGTAGGCCACGCGGTTCAGTCGGGCTGCTTCTCGGGACGCTCGCCGGGCGCGGACTGCTCGGGCGGGACGGGATCCTCGGGGTCCTGCTCCACGAACGTCGGCGCGGTGGCGTGGGTGACCGGCTCGTCGTGACCCCGCACGGGGCCACGACGCTCGCTGCTGACCCCCATCTCCCCGGCCAGGCCGTCGTCGCTGTCGGCGTTGGGGTCCGACTCGGTGATGCCGGTGGCCGGGGTCTCGGCAGCCGGCCCGCCCTCGTGCCCCGCGTGCTCGGGGTGCCCCGTGTGCTCGGGGTGCTCAGGGTGCTCGGGGTGCTCAGGGTTCTCGGTCATGGCGCTCACACTCCTGACGGCTGATCCTGGGAGGACTCGGCGTTCTCGTGCTGCAGGTCGTGCTTCTCGTGCGGCGCCGGGTCGGGCTGCTCGTCCTCGATCGGGATCGTCGAGCCTGGCGAGGACTCCGGCTCGCTGTCGGTGTCGCTGCTGGGGGCGGCGGCACGCTCCTTGGCGCCGCCGACGCCGTCCTGGCGCAGCGGGCCACCGGGCGGGGTGGGCGCCTCGGTGCCCTCGGCGGCGGGATTGGCGGGACCGGGCTTGGTCTGGTCGGGCTGGTTTTGGTCGGGCTGGGTCTGGTCGGTGGGCGAGGTGTTCGACGGATCGCTCATGGGTTCCCCGTACCCGAGGACCACGGGGTGAAAACGGCTGACCCTTGCGACCGTGCCCGCGAAGTGCCTCAATAGAGCACTCGGATCGGCACAGTCTCGGGAGGACCTCATGTCGCAGGTACGTCGTCAGATCGTGGCCGGCGCTGCCGCCACCGCCACCGCCCTCGCCGGCCTCGGGGTCGCCGCGGCCGCCCCCGCCGCGGCCGGTGCACCGGCCGTCCGGACCGCCACGGCACCACCCGCCGCCTCGGCACCGTCGGCCGCGGGGCGGCACGTCCCCGACCGCTACTCCACCAAGACGCCCACCAGCCGGGGTCACGGCGGGGCGGTCAGCTCGGTCGACCCGGAGGCCTCCCGCATCGGCCTGCGGGTGCTGCGTCGTGGCGGCAACGCGGTCGACGCGGCCGTGGCGACGGCCGCCGCTCTGGGGGTCACCGAGCCCTACAGCGCGGGGATCGGTGGCGGCGGCTACTTCGTCTACTACAACGCCCGCAGCGGGAAGGTGCGCACGCTCGACGGGCGCGAGACCGCACCCCGCTCGATGCCGCGAGACGCCTTCGTCAACCCCGAGACCGGCAAGAGCTACACCTTCCCCGAGCTGGTCAGCAGCGGTGTCTCCGTCGGCACGCCGGGCACCCTCGCCACCTGGCAGCGGGCGCTGCGCCTGTGGGGCAAGTCCCGGCTGCGCAAGGCACTGGCCCCGGCCACCCGGCTCGCACGCCGGGGCTTCGTCGTCGACAGCACCTTCGCGGAGCAGACCGAGGACAACCGGGAGCGGTTCTCCCAGTTCCCGGCCACCAAGCGGCTCTTCCTGCGCCAGGGTCAGGCTCCGGCAGTCGGGTCGGTCTTCCGCAACCCCGACCTCGCAGCGACCTACGACCTGATCGCCCGGCGCGGCCTCTCGGCCTTCTACGGCGGGCGGCTCGCCCGCCAGATCTCCCGGACCGTCAAGCACCCGCGCACCAGCAAGGATGCGACGCTGCCGGCACCGGCGGGCTACCTGAAGCCGCGCGACCTCGCCCGCTACCGGGTCCTGCGCCAGCGTCCCACCAAGGTGGGCTACCGGGGCTACGACGTCTACGGGATGGCGCCCTCCTCCAGCGGCGGCTCCACCGTTGGTGAGGCGCTGAACATCCTCGAGCGGTTCCGCCTCCGGGGCATGACCGACGCCGACGCGCTGCACCACTACCTCGAGGCGAGTGCGTTGGCGTTCGCGGACCGGGGCGCCTACCTCGGTGACCGGGCCTACGTCGACGTGCCGTTGCGCGGGCTGCTCTCCGACCGCTTCGCCGCCGAGCGGGCCTGCGAGATCGACCCCGCACACGCCGCCTCCAAGCCGGTTCCGGCCGGCGACGCGAGGCACTACGACGGCACCTGCGACGACGCCACCGGTCCCTACAGCCGCCAGGAGGACACCGAGAACATCTCCACGACCAACCTCACGGTCGCCGACCGGTGGGGCAACGTCGTGGAGTACACCTTGACCATCGAGCAGACCGGTGGCTCCGCGATGACCGTTCCCGGTCGCGGGTTCCTGCTCAACAACGAGCTGACCGACTTCTCCACCGAGTGGAAGGCCGACGACCCCAACCGGCTCCAGGGCGGCAAGCGGCCGCGCTCGTCGATGTCGCCGACCATCGTGCTGCGCCACGGCAAGCCCTTCGTCGCCCTCGGCTCGCCCGGAGGGTCGACGATCATCACCACAGTGCTGCAGATGCTGTTCAACCGGATCGACCGGCAGATGAGCATCGAGCAGGCGATAGCCGCTCCGCGTGCGTCGCAGCGCAACACCGAGAAGGTGACCGCCGAACCTGAGTTCATCTCCGCCTACGGCCCCCAGCTGGAGGCCTACGGGCACGAGCTCCAGCTCATGGGCGACGCGTTCACCAGCAAGGCGCAGATCGGGGCAGCCACCGCGATCGAGTTCGGTCGCCGGGGTCAGCTGACCGCGGTCTCCGAGCCGGTACGCCGCGGCGGTGGGTCGGCGCTGGTGGTACGCCGCTCGCGCTGATCCGCGCCGGGGAGGGTGAAGACCATCGTCGTACCGACACCGTCGACGCCCACGGTCGCGCCGATGCGACCGCCGTGCCGCTCCACGGTGCGGGCACAGATCGCCAGGCCCAGGCCGGTGCCGGCGTACTCCCCGCCCGCCGCGCGGTAGAAGCTCTCGAAGATCCGGCCGCGGGCGTCCTCGGGGATTCCGATCCCGTTGTCGCTGACTCGCACCTCGACCATGTCTCCCATGCGCTGCGACTCCACGCGCACCCACGGGCGGGTGCCCGGCGCGACGTACTTCACCGCGTTGCCGAGGAGGTTGGCGAGCAGCTGCCTGACCAGCGTGGGGTCGGCCACCACCGTGTCGAGGCCGCTGTGCTCGACCACCGGCTGCTGCCCGGGATAGAGGACGGCCAGCTCTCGGCAGATGTCGTCGATCACTGCGCCCAGGCTCAGCTCCGTGGGCTCCAGGACGATGCTCTGCGCCTGGGCGAAGGCGAGCAGGTCGAGGATCAGGTGCTCCATCGCGTCCGCGGCGGTGTACATCTGGATCAAGCTGGTCCGCAGTGAGGTCACGTCTCCGGGCATGGTCTCGAGCTTCTCCTCACATCCCTCCAGCGTCATCTTCATGGCGCCGATGGGGGTGCGCAGGTCGTGGGCGACCACCCCGGCGAAGCCCTGGGTCTCACGTTCGCGGATGCGCTCGTTCGTGACGTCGCGGATGACGAGCACAGCGGTGTCCCGCTCGTCCTGGTTGTGCATCGCGGTGGTGTTGACCGACAGGACGCGTTGCTCTCCGGTGAAGGCGTTGGTGTGCAGAAGGTCCATCGGGGGGACCGGCTCACCGCGCAGCAGCCGCACGTGCGGGAGCTCCTCGGCGGGGAGGGGGTGGCCGTCGATCGTCCGCAACCCGTAGGCGCCCGTGGGAGCACTGTCGTCCAGGGTGGCAGTCAGTGCCGCAGCCGCGGGATTGATCAGTCGCACCGAACCATCGGCTGCCAGCACGAGCAGGCCGTCGCTCATCGCGGTGGTCACGGCATCGAGGAGGTCGGCTCGGGCGGTGGACTCGGCTTCAGAGGCTTGGACCTCGGAGGTCAGGGCCTGGCGTTCCTGGACACCCAGGGCCAGGAGCATCACGAGCAGCGCGGTCACGGCGATGTAGAACTGCATCACGTCCGCCCGGACCACCACGTCGGCGACGGCACCGATGGGGCCCCAGCCGTACATCGTGGCCACCAGGGCCGCCGTGCCGACGCAGGCGGTGTGCGCCATTGCCACGATGGGGGTGAACCGGAACCCCGCCCAGGCGGAGCACAGCAGCACCCCGAACGTGAGCGGCAGCTGCTGGCCAGGCGCGTAGACCAGCGCCACGGCCACGGCGGACACCACCGACAGCGCCACCAGCTCGCTGCCGACGTGACGCCGGCGGCCCCCGGTCAGCAGGCTTCGGCCCTGTGCTCGGATGGCGTCGCGGTTCCGGAGCGTCGTCGCCCGAACCAGCACGGCCGCTGCGATGACGAAGATGCCGCAGGCGTTGCGGATCACCCAGGCCAGCTGGATCGACCCGCTCCAGTCGCCCGACTCCCGCCACCCGACTATGGCCCCGATGGGTGAGCTGAGGGTGGCTGCCACGACGGAGGCGGCGAGCAGGATCACCATGCCGCGCAGCGAGACCAGTTCGGCACGCAGCGGCACGCCCCCGGGGGCTCGTTGGAGGTGGGCCACCAGCAGCCGGACCGCGAGTGACTGCAGCAGGCTGGCTCCCGCCAGGAGCAGCGCGCCGGTGGGTCCGACGTCGAGCCCGAGGTCCAGGACGAAGGTCCCGGCGAACAGCGTCGCCGCGTCGACCCTGAGCTGCGGGGTGGTCTTGGCCCGCAGCATCCACAGCACGCCCACTCCCGCTGCCGGCCAGAACAAGGCCAGGCCGGCGCCGTCGGGCACTGTGAGCCGTCCCACGTACACGGTCACCAGATAGGCGGTGAGGTACCCGAGAGTGGAGCGCACACGGACGGTGTCCATCTCCCGAGTCTCGCCCCTGGGAGGGCATTGGTCACCTTGCATCCAGATATTGATTGCGTTGCCGCATAACCTTGACCATGTATGACGAACTCACCCCAGGACTTCGACCTCTCCCAGGCGCTGGCTGACACCGCCGGCTGGGACGAGCCCGAGGACAACGCTGACCTCGCTCCGGACCTTGACGCACCGGACCCCGAGGAGACCACCGGCTCCCTCGACCTCGCCGAGCGCTACGCGCTGCGCAGGGTCGCGGGGCTCTCCACCGAGCTCGAGGACATCTCCGAGGTCGAGTACCGCCAGCTGCGGCTGGAGCGGGTGATCCTCGTCGGGGTCTGGACCTCCGGCTCGGTCCAGGACGCGGAGAACTCGATGGCCGAGCTGGCGCTGCTCGCCGAGACCGCCGGCTCCGAGGTGCTCGATGCGCTCTACCAGCGTCGCGACAGCCCCGACCCGGCGACCTACATCGGTCGCGGCAAGGTCGAGGGCCTGATGGAGATCGTCCGGGCCAGCGGCGCCGACACCGTGATCCTCGACGGCGAGCTCGCGCCCAGCCAGCTGCGCAACCTCGAGGACAAGGTCAAGGTCAAGGTCGTCGACCGCACCGCCCTGATCCTGGACATCTTCGCCCAGCACGCGAAGAGCAAGGAGGGCCAGGCCCAGGTCGAGCTGGCCCAGCTCAGCTACATGAAGCAGCGGTTGCGTGGCTGGGGCGGCAACCTCTCCCGTCAGGCCGGTGGCCGGGTCGCCGGCGGTGCGGGCATCGGTGGCCGCGGTCCCGGTGAGACCAAGATCGAGACCGACCGCCGCCGCATCAACACCAAGATCGCCAAGCTGCGCCGCGAGCTGGCGCACATGAAGACCACCCGCGACACCAAGCGCTCCAACCGCAACCGCCACGAGATCCCGAGCGTGGCGATCGCGGGCTACACCAACGCCGGCAAGTCCTCGCTGCTGAACCGGCTCACCGATGCCGGCGTACTCGTCGAGGACGCGCTGTTCGCCACCCTGGACCCGACGACGCGGCGTACGACGACCAGCGACGGCCGGATCTACACGATGAGTGACACCGTCGGCTTCGTGCGGCACCTGCCGCACCAGCTGGTGGAGGCGTTCCGCTCCACGCTGGAGGAGGTGGCCGACTCCGACCTGATCCTGCACGTGGTCGACGGCTCGCATCCCGACCCCGAGGGCCAGATCACCGCGGTGCGCGAGGTCTTCGCCGAGATCGGCGCGGACAAGGTCCCCGAGCTGATCGTGATCAACAAGGCCGACATCGCCGACCCGCTGGTGATCGCTCGGCTGCGCCAGCGCGAGCCGCACTCGGTGGTGGTCTCGGCCCAGACCGGTGAGGGCATCGCCGAGGCGCTGCTCGCCGTGGAGGCCGACCTGCCCCGCCCGCACATCGAGATCAGCGCGCTGCTGCCCTACGAGCGTGGCGACCTGCTCAGCCGGATCCACGAGAACGGCGAGGTGCTCTCGCTCGAGCACACCGGCACCGGGACGTTGCTCACGGCACGGGTGAACGAGTCGCTGGCGGGCGAGCTCACGGCGTACGCCACCGCCTGATCGGCGCTCTCTCGGCACCGGTCTAGTGCGCAGATCTGGCCAATAGGACAAAGCACCCCACGCCGCTACCCTCCGTGCATGAAGCGAGCAGTGCTGCGGGTCGTTGGTCTCCTGCTCCTGCTCGTGCTGCTGCTGTTCTCCTTGCCGATCGAGGGTGGGGAGACCACGATCGAGGCCGACCCGGCCACGATCACCGACTACCGCGCGGCCTTCGAGCTCTCACGCTCCGGTGACCTGGACGTCGTGGAGACGCTGCGGGTCGACTTCCCGGTCGAGCGTCACGGGATCTTCCGGTTCTTCGACCTCGTGGACCCCCAGGATGAGGGCGTGCGGCTGGAGCCCCGCGACCTCGCGGTCACCCGGGACGGTGCGGACGAGCAGTTCGAGCTGCTCAGCGAGGGCGACGGGCGCTACCTCAACGTCAAGATCGGGTCGGCGGAGACGACGATCAGCGGCGAGCACGTCTACGAGATCAGCTACACCGTCCCGGACGCGATCTCCCCGGCCGGGGACGGCAGGTCGCAGTTCCGCTGGAACGTGATCCCCGGCGGCTGGCGGATGCCGATCACGAGGTCCGCCCTCACGGTGCAGCTCCCGGTCGAGCCCGGTGCGCTGACCGGTGCGCTGACCTGTGACCTCGGCGCGGGCCAGAGCGGGGGCTGCACCGCCGAGGCGCAGGGCAACGTGGTGAACATCAAGACCGGTGCGTTGCCGCCCAACACCCCGGTGACCCTGGGGGCGGTGCTCGACCTGGCCCCGCCGGCGCGGGCGCAGGTGCCCTGGTCCATCGGCTACGACAGGCTGCTGGGACGCAGCGCGACCGGTGTGGTGATCGTCCTGCTGCTGGCCCTGGGCGCTGCTGTCGTCGGTGCGCGGCTGGGTCGGGGGACCCGGGAGAAGAAGCCGCAGTTCCCCTTGATGTACGGCCCACCGGAGGGGATCGGCCCGGCTCAGGGCAAGTACCTCTACGACGAGCGGGTGGACCGGGAGGCGTTCGTCGCCTCGATCATGCACACCGCCGAGCGCGGTGCCACCCGACTCGACCGCACCGACGGCTGGACCATCAGCGACGTCGGCGACGCCTCCCGCTGGACGCAGCTGGACCCGGTCTCGGCGTACGCCGTCAGCTCGCTGGGTGTCCCGGGCGGTGCCTTCGCCGCGGACCGGAGCGTGGAGGCGGGGAAGACCCTCAAGTCGGCGCTCGGAGGCTTCGGCTCCGCCACCAAGGGGTGGGCCGAGCAGAACGGTCTGATCACCAAGGCCGGGGTCGGTGGGCTCGGCGCGGTGCTGGTGGTGGCCGCCATGGTGGCGACGTTGGTGCTGGGTCTGCTCAACCCGTTCGGGATGGCGCTGACCGCCCTGATCCCCGGACTGCTCGCGGTGATGGCGGTCGAGCTGCTGTTCACCGGTGCGAGCACCAAGCGCACGGCTGCAGGGCGGGAGCTGTGGTCCCGAGTGGGCGGCTTCCGCCGAGTGCTCTCCACGCCCTCGAGCGAGGCCCGCTTCGACTTCTCCGGACGCAAGGAGGCCTACACCGCCTTCATCCCGTGGGCGGTCGCGCTCGGCGTCGCCGACGAGTGGGCGGCGAAGTACCGGGTGGAGACCGGCGAGGAGCCGCCCTCCCCGATGTACTTCGGCGGCGCGGCCGGGGCCACGAGCGGTGGCTTCGCCGACTCGATGGTCGCGGACTTCTCCGCCAGCGTGGACTCCGCGATCTCCGCCTACGAGGCGACGCAGTCGTCGTCCTCGAGCGGTGGGGGTGGGGGAGGCGGCGGCGGTGGCGGTGGTGGCGGTGGTGGCTCATGGTGAGCCGGTGCCGCACACTCAGGCCCCGGGTGCTCGGCCCGACCACCAGGTGTGCTGCCAGGTGGGACGAGAGTTGTGACGATGATTTTGATGGCGGTGGCCGGCGTGGTCGGTCCACCCAGATGAAAGGTGGGACCGCATGACGATCGCCCTCTTTGTGATCGGCCCGCTCGTGGCGCTCGTCGCCTTCGGCGTGGTCGGCTTCAACAAGCTACGCAGCGCGGACATCGGGGCCCAGGAGGCGCTCGGCGGGATCGACGTGCAGCTGACCCGGCGCGCGGACCTGATCCCGA
This sequence comes from uncultured Actinomycetota bacterium, assembly GCA_963782215.1. Lineage (GTDB taxonomy): Bacteria > Actinomycetota > Actinomycetes > Propionibacteriales > Nocardioidaceae > Marmoricola. The sequence continues at coordinate 99,475 of CAWAJE010000009.1, forward strand.
ACCTGGTGGAGACGGTCAAGGGCTATGCCACCCACGAGAAGGGCGTCTTCGAGGAGATCACGCGCGCCCGCGCCCGGGTGCAGCAGGCGGCCGCCGGGGACGACGTACCGGCCAAGGCGCAGGCCGACGCCGAGCTCGCCGGTGCCCTGGTGAACCTCAACGCCGTGGCCGAGGCGTACCCCGACCTGAAGGCCAACACCAACTTCCTGGAGCTGCAGACCCAGCTGGCCGAGACCGAGAACCAGATCTCCTTCGCCCGGCAGTACTACAACGACGCCGTGGCCACCCTCAACCGCCTCACCCAGACGATCCCGTGGATGTTCCTCACCGGCATCGCGAACGTGCACAAGCGCGAGTTCTACGACGCCCCGGCCGGCCAGGAGCAGGCCCCGACGGTGAGCTTCTAGCCCTGGCGGTCTTTCAGGAGAACGTGAAAAACCGACAGCCCCAGAAACCCCAGGACGTGGGCCGCTACCGGCCGTCCTCGGACCGCTCCACGGAGATCGAGAAGTCGTCGCCGTGCTTGGTGACGCCCTCGACGACGGCCTGCTCCATCGCCTCGGCGGCGTAGCGGCGGCGGACCATCAGGGGGTCGGCGCGGAGGTCCTTGACCAGCGCGAAGGCCAGGCCGATCATCACCAGCACGAACGGCACCGCCGCGACGATGGTGATGTCCTGCAGGCCGGTGAGCGCGTCGTCCCCGCCGACCAGCAGCATCACCGCGGCCACGCCACCGGTCGCCACGCCCCAGAAGATCACGGTCCACCGGCTCGGCTCGAGGGTGCCACGCTCGGAGAGCGAGCCCATCACGATCGAGGCGGCGTCGGCACCGGAGACGAAGAAGATCGCGACCAGCACCATCACCAGCACGGAGGTCACCGTGGCCAGCGGCAGGTTGTCGAGCATCCCGAAGAGCTGGCTCTCGGCGCTGGACTTGCCGCCGAGGTCGATGCCGTTCTGCTGCATGTGGATCGCAGCGCCACCGAAGATCGCGAACCAGACCAGGCTGACCAGGCTGGGCACCAGCAGGACGCCGGAGACGAACTGCCGGATCGTGCGGCCGCGTGAGATCCGCGCGATGAACATGCCCACGAACGGCGTCCAGGACAGCCACCAGGCCCAGTAGAAGACCGTCCAGCCGGCGAGCCACTCGGCCATGCCGTCACCACCGGCGGCGTCGGTGCGCGCCGACATCATCGCGAGGTCCTTGAAGTAGGAACCGACCGCGGTCGGGATCAGGTCGAGCATGAACACCGTCGGGCCGACCACGAAGACGAACAGCGCCAGCACCACGGCCAGCACCATGTTGATGTTGGAGAGCCACTGGATGCCCTTCTCCACACCGGAGATCGCCGAGGCGATGAAGGCCGCGGTGAGCACGGCGATGATCGCGACGAGTACGCCGTTGCCGACCTTGCCGATACCTGCCACGAGCTGGAGGCCGCTGCCGATCTGCAGGGCGCCGAGGCCGAGCGAGGCGGCGGAACCGAAGAGGGTGGCGAAGATCGCCAGGATGTCGATCACCCGGCCGGCGGTGCCCTGGGTGCGGCGCTCGCCGATCAACGGCGCGAAGGCCGCGCTGATCAGCTGAGGACGCCCCTTGCGGTAGACGCCGTACGCCACGGCGATGCCGACGACGGCGTAGATCGCCCACGGGTGCAGCGTCCAGTGGAACAAGGTGGTGGCCATCGCGGTCTGCACCGCCTGGCTGCTCTCCGCGCCACCGGTGCCGGGGGGCGGGGTGACGAAGTGGGAGAGCGGCTCGCTGACGCCGTAGAACATCAGCCCGATCCCCATGCCCGCGCTGAACATCATCGCGATCCAGGACACGGTCCGGAACTCCGGCTCCTCGTCGTCGGCGCCGAGCGGGATGTCACCGAAGCGGCCCATCGCCAGCCACAGCACGAAGACCACGAAAGCGGAGGCGGTCAGCACGAACAGCCACCCCATCGAGGTGACGGTCCAGTCGAGCGCTGAGGTGGAGACGTCGCCGAGCGAGGAGGTGTCGAGGAACCCCCACAGCAGGAAGCCGAAGGCCAGGGTCGCGGTCACCCCGAAGACCAGCTTGTCGACGCCGCCGGCGGCGCTGTGCTCCTCGACCGGGCTCTCCAGTGCCGGGTGGTCGGCGGCCTCGGGCAGGACGGGTGGACGGTCAGGGTCCGGGCGTGACCCGATGGACGTGTCAACGGTGGTGGGCATGGGGCGGGACATACCCGCAGTACGGCGGGAGAAACCAGATCGTGTCTGTGCGCTCCCTCACGTCACCCACAGGCACGCGCGCTCGATGACGACGCGGCCTGCCCAGCACATAGGGTGCTCGGGTGGTCGAGTCGGTCGAGGGAGCAGCGGACGGTCAGCGCGTCCGCGAGGTGCTGGCGGCGGCCGTGGCCAAGCTGGGCGGCGAGGAGCGGCCGGGCCAGGTCGCCATGGCCGACGCGGTCGCCGACGCGATCACCGAGGGCCGTCACCTGCTGGTGCAGGCCGGCACCGGCACCGGCAAGTCCCTCGCCTACCTGGTCCCCGCGCTGCTGCACCACGACCGGGTCGTGGTCGCCACCGCGACGCTCGCGCTGCAGCACCAGCTGGTCGAGCGTGACATCCCGGCCCTGCTCGACGCGACGCGCGAGCAGCTCGGTGAGGAGTCGTCGTTCGCCGTGCTCAAGGGGCGCTCGAACTACGCCTGCCTGCACCGCGTGCGTGAAGGCGTCCCCGACGACCAGGGTGCGCTGGTGGACCTGCCGGAGGGATCGGTGGGGGCGGAGGTGGTCGCCCTGCGGGAGTGGGTCGAGGAGGAGGCCAAGGACCGGGGCACCGGCGAGCGCGACCATGCCCCGCGCCACACCGACCGGATCTGGCGGCAGGTCAGCGTCAGCCACCGCGAGTGCCTGGGTGCGGCTCGCTGCCCCTACGGCACCGAGTGCTTCGCCGAGCAGGCCAAGGAGCGGGCCGCCCGGTCGCAGCTGATCGTCACCAACCACTCCCTGCTCGCGATCGACGCGATCGAGGGCATCCCGATGATTCCGGAGTACGACGTCGCGGTGGTCGACGAGGCGCACGAGCTGGTCTCCCGGGTGACGCAGGCCGCGACCGACGAGCTCGCCGTACCCGACATCGAACGCACCTCGCGCCGCGCGCAGCGCCACGTCGAGGGCAGCGAGGCCGACGACCTGGCCGACGCGGCCGAGGTGCTGCGCCGGGCCCTGGACGCGACGGAGGCGGGCCGCATCGACCGGCTCTCCGAGGAGCTCGCGGACGCGCTCACCCTGGTGCGGGACGCCGCGCGCGCGCTGGTGTCGGCCTTCCCCAAGGAGGCGCCGTCCGGTGGGGGCGGCCAACCCGATGCCGCCAGCGTCCAGGCCAAGGGGTGGGCCCAGGAGCTGTTCAAGACCTCCGAGCGGATGGCCGCGGGGTCGGAGAAGGACGTCTTGTGGGTCGCCGAGCGGTCGGGCGGGCGCAGCGACCGGGGCAGCCGCAACGCCTACCTGTGCGTCGCACCGCTCGAGGTGGCCGGACCGATGCGCGAGAAGCTGCTGGCCGAGAAGACCGTGGTGTTCACCTCGGCCACGCTCAAGCTCGGCGGCGACTTCGACCAGATCGCGGCCTCCCTCGGCCTCAGCCCCAAGGACCGGGTCAGCGCGGGCGGAGAGGAGCCGACCGCGCGCACCTGGCAGGGTCTCGACGTCGGCTCGCCCTTCGACTACGGCAAGCAGGCGATCCTCTACATCGCCAAGCACCTGCCGCCGCCCGGCAGGGACGGGCTGACCGAGGCCCACCTGCGGGAGATCACCGAGCTGGTGGACGCAGCCGGTGGCCGCACGCTCGGCCTGTTCTCCAGCAGGCGCGCTGCGGAGACCGCCGCCGAGCACGTCCGCGAGCAGCTGCCGCACCTGACCACGCTCGCCCAGGGGGATGCGCAGCTCCCGGAGCTCTCCCGGCAGTTCGTGGGGGACCCGCACACCAACCTCTTCGGCACCCTCGGCCTGTGGCAGGGCCTGGACGTCCCGGGCGACACCTGCCAGCTGGTGATCATCGACCGGGTGCCCTTCCCGCGCCCCGACGACCCGCTGATGTCGGCGCGCCAGCGGGCGGTCGACCGCGCCGGGGGCAACGGCTTCATGTCCGTGGCGGCCACCCACGCGGCGCTGCTGCTGGCGCAGGGCTCGGGCCGCTTGATCCGCACGACCACCGACCGCGGCGTCGTGGCCTGCCTGGACCCGCGGTTGCTCACCGCTCGCTACGGCGGGTTCCTGCGGGCCAGCCTGCCGCCGATGTGGCAGACCGACGACCCCGCCGTCGTACGCAAGGCGCTGGCCCGGCTCGCGGCTGGCTAGGCCAGTGACCGAACGGAAGCGGCTCCGTCCCGCGCGGGCCGTGCATAATGCAGCGCCAGACCAGGTGAGCCTCGAGGGGGGTACGACGATGCGGCGCAGGTGGTGGTTGCTGCTCGGCGGGCTCCTGATGGTGCTCGGGGGTACGGTGCTGCTCGCCGACCCACGGGTGATCGAGCGCGACACCGTCTACAAGCCGACCTTCGCCCGCCAGATCGAGCTCTTCGGCTCCCTGAAGGTGACCTTGGGCAGCGAGACCGCCCGCTTCGTCGACGGCGACTCGATCCCGGTGGTGCCGATGCTGGTGGCCGCGGGCTTCGGTCTCGCCATCGGGGTGCTGCTGTGGGGGGTCGGCGAGCGGGTGCGGCACACCGCGCACGCCTACCTGATCGGCGGGCTCGGGCTGCTGGTGCTGGCGCTGGACGAGCTCTTCGGCGTGCACGAGACGCTCGGTCACAACATGGGCTTCCTGACCGCGCTCGGCGTCGAGCACGCCGACGACGCGATCTTCCTGATCTATCCGATCGCGATCGCGATCTACGTCTGGAAGTTCCGCGACATCCTGCTCGAGCGCAAGCGTCAGCGCACGGGCTTCATGATCGCGGGGGTGCTGGTCGTGCTGGCTGCCTTCTCCGACCTGGCGATCCACCCGCCGGAGGGGCTCGAGGACCTGGTCGAGCTGGCGGCGGTGCTGGTCGCGGTGGTGACGCTGGGCGACCTCGTCCGGCGTGACCTGCGCCGGCTCGGACGAGCGCTCGAGCGCTCGATCGTCATCGGGCGCTGACCACCCGCGACCTCGCCGACCACTCCGAGACCCCGACCCGGTTGCGCGCCGAGACCTGGAACGCGTAGCGGCCCTGGCGAAGCCGCACCGCGGCCTGGCGCGCGGACGCCGGGACGTAGGAGGTGACCAGGACCCGCCGGGCCCCGGTGCGCCCGGAGATCTTGAGGACCCGGAGCCGGTAGCCGGTGACGGCGGCCCCTCCGGTCGAGGACGGTGCCGCCCAGCGCACGGTCGCCGTGACCGGGCCGCCCCTGCGCCCCGAGGAGGCGGTCCCGATCCGGGGGGCTGCCGGCGCGGTCAGGGGAGTCGGGGCGGGAGCCGGTGCCGGCGGCTCGGTTGTGGGGACCGGCGTCGGAATCGGAGACGGCGTGCCAGTGGGAGTGGGTGTGGGAGTCGGAAGCGGCGTCGGGGCCGGTGCCGGGGTGGTGCCGGTGCAGCCGGAGGCGCGGAGCCGGTACTGGCCGAGGCTGCCGTAGTCCGACCAGCCGTCGCTCGCCGGCGAGCCGTTGCCGACACCGTCGACGCGCAGGAAGTACTCGCCGCTGCCGTTCGGCACGGTGACCGAGGCGTCCATGCCCGTGGACACCGGCGGGGAGCCGGTCCGCGAGGAGGCCGGGCTCGAGCGGGCGACCAGCTGCCCTGCGGAGTCGAGGACCTGCAGTGCGAGGTCCAGCGTGGTCTGGGCGCCGATCCCGGTCACGCTGACCACCAGGTCGGTGGTGCACGGCAGCTGGAGCGAGAACACGTCGTTGTCGGCGCGGGTCGAGATCACGCCGTCCACGGCGTACGACGCCTGTGCACCGAGCTGGCGCGCGGTGCCGGTGGTGTCACCGTGGTCGTCGTCGCGCCGCAGCAGGCCGTGGGTGGTCATGGTCGCGAGATCGTCCTGGGTGTTGCTGGCGCCGGCGTACTCGCCCTGGCTGAACTGCGTGAGCGCGCGCAGCATGGCCGACCCCATCACCGGGCCCCACGCCTGGGTGCCGGCGTAGTAGTCCTTGGTGGCGGTGCCGTCGTGCTCCAGGCCGGCGGTGTGTCCGGTCTCGTGTGCGACCGCCTGCGCGGCGATCATCGGGTCCATCCTCGGGTCGTCGGCGAAGACCCACGCCGGCTGGAAGTAACCGCTCGGATCCACGGCGTCGAAGGTGCCGATGTAGGCCGCTCCGAGGCAGCCGCCGCACAGCTGCTGCCTGGGCGTCGCGGAGCTGGTGATCACCACCTGGGTGCCGTACGTCGGGTCGGTGGTCGTGGAGCGGCGGATGGCGTCGACCCCGGGGTCCTCGGTGGTGACGTCGACCTCGAAGGGGGAGTAGGTCTCCGCCACCTGGCGCCACACCTCTTGGATCCAGGCGTGCTCGCTGGCGCTGAAGGTGCTCGGCGAGCCGTCGGAGTCCCAGCCGATGTGGCTGGCACCGGAGATCCTGCCGCCGTCGGTGTTCCAGCCGGTGCCGGTCACGGTGGCGCCGTCGGCGTCGAGGAAGATCGTGCGAGCGGCCCCGGGCCGACTGTGCAACCGGAACGTCTGCGAGGTGGGCAGGGCGGGGGTCGCCGAGGTGGCGCTGGTGGTCGCGGCCGGGGCGGTCTCGACGTAGTAGACGTGACCCACCGGGGAGACCCAGGCCGTGGAGTCCTCGCGCAGGATCATCCGCAGCCGGCTGGTCGGGAGGTCGCTGCGCCGCGCGGCCTCGTCGAGCCGGGAGCCGAGCGCCTGGATCGCGGCGTTCCCGTGCATGGCTCGGGGCAGCAGCGGCCCATGCGGGCCCGAGGGGCGCTCGGCACCGGGGAGGTCGCTGGCCGCCGTGGCCCCCTCGGCGCCGGTGGCGACCAGGCCGAGGGTGAGCACGAGCACGGAGAGCAGGATCCGGGGAGAGCGGCGCACTGCCCCAGTCTGAGGTGATTCCAGACTATTTGGGGCGGTTTGCCTACATCCTGCGGAGGACGGCGGTGACCTTGCCCAAGATCGTGGCGTAGGTGCCGTCGATCGGGTCGTAGGCGTCGTTGTGCGGCAGCAGCCACACCTTGCCGTCCTTCTTGCTGAACGTCTTGACCGTGGCCTCGCCGTCGAGCATCGCCGCGACGACCTCGCCGTTCTCGGCGTCGGGCTGCTGGCGGACCACGACGTAGTCACCGTTGCAGATCGCGGCGTCGATCATCGAGTCGCCCGAGACCTCCAGGAGGAACAAGGTGCCGTCGCCCACCAAGGACTTGGGCAGCGGGAAGATCTCCTCCACCCGCTCCTCGGCCAGGATGGGGCCGCCGGCGGCGATCCGGCCCACCATCGGCACCATCCGGGCCGCGGGGACCGCGTCCCCCACGCCGGTGGCGTCGTAGCCGGACTCGTCGGCGCTGGCGATCGCCCGCCGCGCCGCCATCAGCTCGGGGATGAACACCTCGAGGGCGCGGGGGCGGTTGGGGTCGCGCTTGATGAAGCCCTTCTGCTCCAGCACCCGCAGCTGGTGGGCGACGCTGGAGGAGCTGGTGAGCCCGACGAGCTCCCCGATCTCGCGGATGCTGGGCGGGTAGCCGCGCTTCTCGATGGACTCGCGCAGCACGTTGAGGATGCGTTGCTGCCGCGGGGTGAGACCGGTGCTGTCGGGGGCCGCATCGGGCAGCTCGGAGACCGAGCCGCGCGAGGGAGGGGTGTTCTTCTGCTCGCGAGTCGCCATAGGGGAAACGTAGTCCAGCCGGGAGGGGACTTCAAACACATGTTCGAACGGCGTGTCGCGCGCCGACGGGCCCGGCGCTGGACGTCCCGGCGGCGCCTAGGTGGAAGGCCTAGGTGGAGGGTCTAGGTGGAGGGTCTAGGCGGAAGGTCTAGGTGAAGTCGACCTCCTCGGTGGCCACGACCCCGGCACTGCGCCCAGGAGCGCTGTGGAAGCTCCAGTAGAGGTTGGTGTGCTCGATCACCTTGTCGGGCGTGGGTGCGCCGTAGGGGCTGAGGTCCTCGGTGGTGTGGGCGTCCTTGACCAACGTCGCGTCGTAGCCGCGGGCGATCGCACCGTGCAGCGTGGACCGGATGCAGGCGTCGGTCTGCGCCCCGGCCACGATCAGCCGACCGACCTGGCTCCCGGCGAGCACGTCCTCGAGGTCGGTGTCCTCGAAGGAGTCGCCGTAGTGCTTGTGCACGACCGGCTCGGTCTCCCCGATCGTCAGCTCAGGAACGTAGTTCCAGCCGGCGCTGCCGTGGGGCAGTCCTTCGTCGGCGTGCTGGACCCACACCACCGGGACCTGTGCGGCCCTGGCCTTGGCCACGAGCGTGGCGATGTTGGCCACGACAGCGTCGCGGTTGTGGGCCGCGGCGACGACGTCGTTCTGCACGTCCACGACGAGCAGCGCGGTGCGGGGGCGGTCGGTCAGGGTGGTCATGGCGCTCTCCTGGACTCCGGATCGATGTGGTTGTCACGTTAGACCGAGCCACCGACAACGTGGCGGGGCCGGGATGGACCAGTGGTGACCCCGGGAAAGAGAGGCGCTGAGCAGGTCGCGAGCACGACACGCTGTTCGAACACATGTTCTTGATTCGTTCGAACACATGATCTAACGTCGCACATGTGTTCGATCGAACACCTGATCGACCGGTCGCTCAGCAGGACTTGTCGGTGGAGGCGGATAGACATCGGTCAACACACAGCAGGGGTCGCACTTCGACCGCCCGGCCACCAGGGTCGGGCACTTCCCCGAAAGAGGTTTGACCAATGAGCACACTGAGCATCTCGCCCGCGTTCGAGCTCGGCACCTCCGCCGCGCGCATCCGCCGATCCGGCGTACGCCTGACCCGTCGGGGTCGTGTCGTCGCCGTCCTCACCTTCCTGGTGCTGGCGCTCGGCGTGATGCTCACGATGAGCGGCTGGGCGACCGCCACGCTCGACGGTGGCACCCCCACCCCGGTCCGCACCGTGCAGGTGCAGCCCGGAGACACTCTCTACGGCATCGCCGGCGAGCTGGCCGAGCCCGGCAAGATCCGCGAGATGGTGCACACCATCCAGGAGCTGAACTCCCTCCCCGGCGCTGCCATCGCCGAGGGCCAGAAGCTCGCAGTCCCCGTCGGCTGAGCGCCTCCTCTTCAGGCGCGCACCGGCACGAGACGTGCCGACGACTCATTCGACCCGGGTCGTCGGTGCTGGGGAAGAGATGGGGTGGGACCGACACGCTCGGTCCCACCCCATCCGTCCGTCCGGACCGCGGGTCACGCGCGGGCGGCGCCCTCGCTGAGCAGGAACTGGGCTGCGGTGTAGGTCGCCATGACGCCGGTCTCGAGCACCGGCGGCGGGGTGGTGAAGACGAACTTCCGCGCGGCCAGCATCGAGTCCGAGAGCATGAACAGCACGGCCCCGGCTGCGGTCAGCCGGCGTGCGGAGGCAGGCAGCGTGGGGTCGAGGTGCTGCGCCCCGGCCGTCATCGCAGCCAGGAAGGTCGCGTAGCCGAGCACCGGGGCGCCGAGCTCACGGTGCCGCCGCGCCGCCATCACGGCCATCACCGGTGCCGTCAGCAGCCACGCCCCCGCGACCGCGCGAGGTCCGGTCGCCGCCGTGATCGGGGCACGGTCGCGGTGGTGGAAGAAGCCGTGCAGGTAGGCCGCGTGCCCCAACGCGAAGGATCCGGCCCCGGTGACGAAGGGCTTGGTGCCCTCACCGAGCAGTGCGACGTCGCCGCCCCATCCGCCCACCTGCGCGGCGAGCGTGGGCAGGCGCAGCGGGGAGTCGGTCGCCCTCGCGTTGGTGGCCAGCGAGCCGGCGAGCGTGGGCATCAGCAACGGCTTGGTGAGGAAGCGAACCCGGTGCGCCGACTTCCCGGGCCGACCCGAGAGCCACGTGTCGAGGGCCGCTAGGCCGAGGTAGGCGAGCTTGAGCTTCGTCGAGGTGGTCAGGGAGCGCGGGAGTCCGGGGGGCACGACACGGAACCTAGCCCTCCCCGGTCCCTGCGGGCGACGGCGGCGTCAGTGGCCCGAGCCGGAGAGAGCGGGGGAGGCTTCCGCGACCCGCAGTGGGGTGGGGGGACCTGAGGTGGTGACGGTGCCGTTGACCGGTCGCAGGGGTCCGCCGTTGAGGGAGTACTCGGCTGTCCACGTGACCACCACCCGGTGCAGCACCGTGGTGTGGGCGTCGGCGTAGCGGTAGACCACGTCCTTGCGGGGGTACGGCGCTCCGGCGGTCGTGGTCGCATCGGTGCTGCCGTCGCCATGCACCCACTCGAACCTGCTGGGCTTGATCTCCAGGCGGATCCGCTGCCCGAGCAGGGTCACCTGGCGGGTCAGCGGCCGGGCGTCGGTGAAGAAGATGGTGTCGAAGTTGATCAGCGTCTTGTCCGCCGGCTGGCTGTGCGAACGCAGCGCCGGCAACGGGATCCGCCGGAACGCGTTCAGGATCATCGCCTCGGTGACCTGGGGCGGAGCGACGGGCGTGGCCGGGGCGCCGTCCCCCGAGCAGACCAACGCCACGTGGGGTCGCGGAGGCGGGAGACCCGCCAGAGTCGATAGACTCTCGCCGGAGGGCAGGTAGTTCTGCGGACAGTTTGGGGCGCCGGTGTCCGGTGTCTGCGATTCGGCCGCGCATGGGTTTCGCCACTCGTAGCGCGAATTGCCAGAGCTGGCCCGCTGGAGTAGCGAGGCTTGTGCGGCTGGGTCGAGCCTGGATCCGAGCAATGGACGCGAAGGACCTAAGAACCCCCTAACTTCGGATGCGGATCGTGAGACGATCCAGTCCAGTTGCGTCATTCGTCGGCAGCACGCAGTGAGTAGCAGGCCGCTCTGGTGGCCGCGCATGTCCTCATGCCGCATGCGTCCACTCGCGGACGCGCCATCCCCTTTGGATCGCGTCCAGGTCGAAGGTGAGCGCCAAGGTCCCACCTTCGAAGCTCTCCGTGGCGCTCGCCGTCGCGCGGACAATGTTTTGAGGCCGAATCGCACCGTCAATGTGACGACTCGACCGTTATGCGGCGGGATCCGATCCGAGGATTCGATCTAGACGCCAAGCCCCGCCCTCGAGGGAGCCGCCTGCCTTATAGAGAGTCCGAATGTCGTGTCGAACGGACTTGCATGACCCGCATTCGGGGGCCTCGTAGTTGTCAAGAACCGCGGTGTCGGCCCGTGGCCTGGCGTAGTTCAAGATCGTCGATGAGTGCCTGACAAACGCGATCGCCCCCTGCTTGGTCTTCTTCTTCGCCGCGGCCGGCATCGTCGGGGGCGTCGGTGAGGGGGTCGCCGAGGGCGTCGTACTGCTCGAGGGGGCTGGCATCGGGCGGGGCTCCGGGTTGGCGCCGCAGCCGCTCAGTGCTGCGCCCGTAAGCATGGCGGCGGCCAGCGAGGTGGCGAGGCGCATGCGGTACTCCCGTGTGGTGCGATCCCGAGTCGGCACCGAAAGTACCTACCCGGCGAGCACGCTGGCTACACCCACCACTCCGGGCTGTGGACAACCCGGAGTCGGCTCAGTTGTAGCGGTGCGACTTCGCGGAGTGCCCGTGCTCGCGGGTGCAGGTGCGCCCGTTCATCGACTTGTGCCCGCACAGCTGGTCACCGGCGGCGCTGGGTTCGGCACTGGGTTCGGGGCTCGCAGCAGCCTTGCGCGACCGGCCGGTCGCGGGTGTGGCGGCCACGGGGGCCACGGGCACACCCGACTCCTTGCGCTGGGGTGCGGTCGTGGACTGCAACCGGGCGTACTTGGCTTCGCGCATCGCCCGCTGCGCATCCATCTTGCTCATCGTCGGCTCACGTGCGCAGCCTACGGCTAGCCACCGACAGGACCGCACCGCGGATCGCGGGTACGGCGTACCGGCTCATCTGGCGGCGCGACGGCCACCCGGCGCGCGAGGTGCGGGGGCCGGACCACCCGTGCTCCCGGGGGCACCCACGACGGGGTCGGCGCCACGGGAGCCGAGCACCTCGAAGGCCTTGCTGCCCAGGATCAGGGTGAGGAACAGGCAGCCGGCCGCGCCGATCGTGCACAGGGTCAGCAACCACCACCCCGCCGACTCCCCGTTGCGTGCCTGCTTGCCGAACTCGATGGCCGCGAACACCAGGACCCCCCACACCACCAGGGTGGCGGTGATCCCGGCGGCCAGCACGAGGAGCTGCTGGCGCGGGACCCGCGCGGGCGCTCGGACGGCCCGAGTTCCGGAGTGCTTGCTCACGTGGCTCATTGTGGACCACCTCGGCGGGTCTAGGCACATTCCGCCCAGCCGAGGCGGTTGCGGACGGCCCGTGCGGCCCGCGACCGCCCGACACGCACTGGTCGGCCCAGTTGTGTGACCGTCGGCACAGTCCTGACCTGCAGGTTTGCGACATACCGGAAGTACGTCGATTTTGTTCCGTTCCCGGTGTTGCACCCGTCCGGAGGGCAGGCGTACGGTGACCACTACATCTAGTAGTTACACGGATGTAGTTATCCACATCTAGTCACACAGGTTCGGTGGGGTTCCCCACAGGAGAACCACCTTATCCACAGGTCAGCGCACAGGTTTCGGGGATGGAAGCCCCCCGGAGCGGTGTTCTACCGAGAGCAATCCACAGGGAGGAGGGCCCGCGATGCACTGTCCGTTCTGCCGCAGCACCGACACCCGGGTCCTGGACTCCCGAGTGGCCGACGACGGTTCCTCGATCCGCCGGCGACGCACCTGTCCCGCGTGCGAGAAGCGGTTCACCACCGTGGAGCAGATGCAGCTCACGGTGATCAAGCGCAGCGGCACCACCGAGCCCTTCACCAGGGAGAAGGCCATCAGCGGCGTACGCAAGGCCTGCAAGGGCCGGCCCGTCTCCGAGGACGACCTGGCCCGCTTGGGACAGACCGTCGAGGACACCCTGCGCGGCGTCGGCTTCGCCGAGGTGCCCGCAAACGAGATCGGCCTGGCCATCCTCGGACCGCTGCGCGAGCTCGACGAGGTCGCCTACCTGCGGTTCGCCAGCGTCTACCGCGCCTTCGAGTCGGCCGACGACTTCGAGACCGAGATCGCGATGCTGCGCGCCGAGCGACCTTCGCTCGCGACCGCCGCCGCGCAGCCACAACCTCAGCCCACGGGCTGACCCACAGACCGCCCGGCGTGGTCGTGGGGAAGCGGCCGCGCCGGGCAACCAAGCAGCAGGACCAGCAGCAGGACGAGCACGACATCAGTTCACGCATGTGAAGCAACCAGAGCAGGGGATGAGGAAACAGATGACCGAGACGGTGAGCGGGGCAGCACAGGCAGCGGGACGAGGTGCCCGGAAGAAGGGCCTGAAGATGGAGCGCGTGTTCTCCACCGAGGGTGTGCACCCCTACGACGAGCTCACCTGGGAGCGTCGCGACGTCGTCCAGACCAACTGGAAGACCGGCGCGACCGTCTTCGAGCAGCGCGGTGTCGAGTACCCCGACTTCTGGAGCGTCAACGCCTCCACGATCGTCACCACCAAGTACTTCCGCGGCGCGGTCGGCACCGACGTGCGCGAGTGGAGTCTCAAGCAGCTGATCGACCGCATCGTGAAGACCTACCGCAAGGGCGGCGAGGACAACGGCTACTTCGCCACTCCCGCCGACGCCGAGCTCTTCGAGCACGAGCTCACCTGGCTGCTGGTCCACCAGTACTTCTCGTTCAACTCCCCGGTCTGGTTCAACGTCGGCACCCCGTCCCCCCAGCAGGTGTCCGCGTGCTTCATCCTCGCCGTCGACGACTCGATGGACTCGATCCTGAACTGGTACAAGGAAGAGGGCTTCATCTTCAAGGGCGGCTCCGGTGCCGGCCTGAACCTCTCCCGGATCCGCTCCTCCAAGGAGCTGCTCTCCAGCGGCGGTACGGCGTCGGGCCCGGTCTCCTTCATGCGCGGCGCCGACGCCTCGGCCGGCACCATCAAGTCCGGTGGCGCCACGCGGCGCGCGGCCAAGATGGTCGTGCTCGACGTCGACCACCCCGACATCGAGGAGTTCGTGATGACCAAGGCGCGCGAGGAGGACAAGATCCGCGCGCTGCGTGACGCCGGCTTCGACATGGACCTCGGTGGCTCCGACATCACCTCGGTGCAGTACCAGAACGCCAACAACTCGGTCCGCGTCTCGGACGAGTTCATGCGCGCGGTCGAGGACGGCACCGAGTTCGGTCTGCGCTCGCGCACCACCGGCGAGGTGATCGAGACCATCGACGCCCGCGACCTGTTCACCAAGATCAGCAAGGCCGCCTGGGAGTGCGCCGACCCGGGTCTGCAGTACGACGACACCATCAACGACTGGCACACCAACCCCGAGACCGGCCGGATCACCGCGTCCAACCCGTGCTCGGAGTACATGTCGCTGGACAACTCCTCGTGCAACCTCGCCTCGCTGAACCTGTTGAAGTTCCTCAAGGACGACGACACCTTCGATGCGCCGCTGTTCGCCAAGGCGGTCGAGTTCATCATCACCGCGATGGACATCTCGATCTGCTTCGCCGACTTCCCCACCGAGGCGATCGGCGACACCACCCGCGACTACCGCCAGCTCGGCATCGGCTACGCCAACCTCGGCGCCCTGCTGATGGCGATGGGCCTGGGCTACGACTCCGACGGTGGCCGCGCCATGGCGGCGACGATCACCTCGCTGATGACCGGCCAGTCCTACAAGCGCTCGGCCGAGCTCGCCGCGATCGTCGGCCCCTACGCCGGCTACGCCCGCAACGCCGACGCGCACAAGCGCGTGATGCGCAAGCACCAGGCGGCCAACGACGTCGTGCGCACCCTCGGCGTGCACGACGCCGGCGTGCACAAGCTGGCGACGCAGATCTGGGAGGACGTCCAGAAGCTCGGTGAGAAGAACGGGTTCCGCAACGCGCAGGCCTCCGTGCTCGCCCCCACCGGCACCATCGGCTTCATGATGGACTGCGACACCACCGGCATCGAGCCCGACTTCTCGCTGGTCAAGTTCAAGAAGCTCGTCGGCGGCGGCTCGATGCAGATCGTGAACCAGACGATCCCGCGGGCGCTGAAGAAGATGGGCTACCAGCCCGAGTCGATCGAGGCGATCGTGGAGTTCATTGCCGAGAACGGGCACGTCATCGACGCACCGGGCCTCAAGCAGGAGCACTACGAGGTCTTCGACTGCGCGATGGGTGCCCGGGCGCTCAAGCCGATGGGCCACGTGCGGATGATGGCAGCCTGCCAGCCGTTCCTCTCCGGTGCGATCTCCAAGACGGTGAACCTGCCGGAGAACGCCACGGTCGAGGAGATCGAGGACATCTACCTGCAGTCCTGGAAGCTCGGCCTCAAGGCCACGGCCGTCTACCGCGACAACTGCAAGGTCGGTCAGCCGCTCTCCGACGGCAAGTCCGACTCGGCCAAGCGTGACCAGGGCCAGTTCGTGGAGTCCGACGCGGTTGCCACTGTCGAGCCGGTCGTCATCCACAAGCCGTTCCGCAAGCGTCTGCCCAAGAGCCGCGCCTCGCGCACCACGTCGTTCACCGTGGGCGGTGCCGAGGGCTACATGACCTCCGGCGCCCACGACGACGGTGAGCTCGGCGAGGTGTTCCTCAAGCTCGGCAAGCAGGGCTCGACCCTGGCCGGCGTGATGGACGCGTTCTCGATCGCGGTCTCGATCGGCCTGCAGTACGGCGTACCGCTGGAGACCTACGTCTCGAAGTTCACCAACCTGCGCTTCGAGCCCTCGGGCATGACCGACGACCCGGACGTGCGGATGGCGCAGTCGCTGATGGACTACGTCTTCCGCCGGTTGGCGCTGGACTACATGACCTTCGAGGACCGCTCGATGCTCGGCATCCACACTGCCGAGGAGCGTCAGCGTCACCTCGAGACCGGCTCCTACGAGCCGCTCGAGGAGACCGGTGGCGCCGAGGAGCTGATGGTCCACCCGATCATCGAGGAGGCCGACGTCGTCGGGGAGGCCGCGGCCGAGGTCGCCGCCAAGCCCGCCCCGGTCGGCGCGCACACCTCCGCCGAGCTGATGGAGAAGATCACCGGCACCGCGATCGACTCCCCGCTGTGCATGACGTGCGGCACCAAGATGCGCCCGGCGGGCAGCTGCTACGTCTGCGAGGGCTGCGGGAGCACCAGCGGTTGCAGCTGATCTCGGCCTCTCTCCTGGCTGAGTGAGCAGATGGCGCAAGGCCCCACCGGACCGGTGGGGCCTTGCGCCATTCGGCTTCCGGGCGAATCAGCAGGGGGTGGTTGAGGGTTCGGCAGTCTCGCAGGTGAGCGTGTTCGCGTGATCTGTTCGTGCTATGGACGGTGCTTCGCTTGCGGTGCTGGAATGACGTCGCCTGCGCCGCGGGGGTTCGGGGTCAGAGGGGGCACCATGCGCAAGCTCATCCGAACCACGGCCGCGGTCACGGTCGCAGTCATGATGCTGATCCCCGGCGTGGCTCAGGCAGCGCAGAAGACCAAGTTCAGCAGCTCGCGCCAGACGCAGCTGACATGTGGCCAGGACCGGCACGGCTGCGGGCAGGTGACCGCCACCATCGCCGTCAAGGCGATCAAGGACAGGCGACGCCAGTCCTGGGGTCGGCAGCGCACCATCCAGCTCGACCCCTTCTCAGTGGGCGGCAGGTACAGCACCACGGCCGAGGCCCCAGCCGGCAAGCGCATCTGTGTCGAGCTGCGGGTGAGCTTCGTGGCCAGAGGCCAGATCGTCTCGAGCGCCCCGTTCGGGGACACCGGCCTGTGGCTGGACAACTACAAGATCACGAAGGCTGGAAGCGGTGCTTCCCTCGTCGGGCACAAGTGCCTGAACGTCGACGCCAACGCGGCCGGGGTCAACCTTGCGATGCCCGGTGTCCCGATGAACGCGTTGGTCGACTCCGGCCGGAGCCCGATCAAGAAGGTCACCATCATGGCGAGGGCCACGGTGTACTTCTCGACGAACCAGTACTACATGTCCCCGTGGGCAAGCGACACCATCAAGTTCGGCTGAGTCACGTCGTTCGCGGGCAGCTGCGCGCGGGCCGGTCCCGTCGGAGGACGGCTCAGGTGTGCACCGGCCCTGCCGAGGCCACGTCGTCGACCACGTCGACCAGGTTGCGCAGGTCGCAGATGAGAGCGCCGTACACCGGCCAGTAGAGCGAGGGCAGGTCCTCGCTGGACAGGTCACGGGTGAGGTCGTCGAGCCGCCCGCGGACGGCCATCACGTCCGCGCTGGGGCTCGCCACCCGGTGACCGACCTCGGCGAGCAGCCGGATCCACGGGCCGCGGAAGCGCTCGTCCCACTGCTGCGCCGTACGCGTGGACTCGTCGAGAGTGCGGGCCATGGCCCGCAGCTGGGCGATGCCGTCCTCGAGACGACGCAGCACCTGCTCGTAGCGCGTGCTTCACGTCGCCCACGTCGCGCGCGACCAGGCGGCGCGGGTTCCACCAGCTGCTCTCGCGGGCGTGCCGGACCAGCTGCCAGGCATCCTCCACCTCGTCGTCCATCGCGCGGGTGCGCTCGATCCAGACCTCGGCACGCTCCTCGTCCCATGACGCGGCGAGCTCGCGCGCCATCTCCTGCAGCAGCGAGCCCATCTCGCGCTGGATCCGGCGCACCCGCTGCTGAGCGCTGCGATCGGCCAGGGGAGGGAAGACGACCAGGTTGACCAGGATGCCGATGCCTACGCCGAGCGCGACGTCGAGCAGCCGGTCGGAGAGCAGCAGCGCGTCCTGCGGCACGCCGGTGGTGATCACGAACAGTGCGGTCGTGGCCACGGTCACCCCTTCGTCGCGCAGCACGCCCGCCCGCGCCAGGAGCAACCCGACCAGAAGGGCGAGCGCGAGCGCGATCGTTCCGGTGCCGACGCTCGCGACGACCACGAACGACACCACGATGCCGAGCGCAGTCGCGGCCACCGACTGGGCACCTCGCGACAGGCTGCGGTGGACGGTGGCGTGCACGGTGAGCAGCGCCGTCCACGGGGCCAGGAAGGGCTGGGCCAGCTCGAGGACCTGCTCGGCGACCACCCATGCGGCCACCGCGGCGGCCACGGACTTCACCAGCTGCACGAGGTCGGTCTGCGTGGCAGGTTGTCGCAGGGAGTGCAGACCGGAGCGCAGCATCGTGGCCGGGGAGGCGAGTGCGGGAGCCATACGCCGACCCTCACGAACTCAGACCTCGGTGTCCACACGCCTGGATAGGGTGTGGCCGTGACCGAGCTGCTGCTGGTCGGCGCCGGCCACGCCCACCTCTACGTCGTCAAGAACGCCGCTGCCCTGGTCGCGGCCGGGTACCGGGTGCACCTGCTCGCCCCGCGGTACTTCTACTACAGCGGCGTCGCCTCGGCCACCGCCGCCGGCACGATGTCCGCAGGTGAGGGACGGATCGACGTGGCCGCCCTCGCCGGACCCGGAGCGACCTTCCACGAGGACACCCTGACCTCGCTCGACCTCTCTCAGCGCATCGCCAGGACGGCCGCGGGTGAGTCGATCCCCTACGACGTGGTCTCGCTCAACATCGGCAGCGTCGTTGCGCCGCCGGGGATGACGGTGGAGGACGGCGTGCTCCGGGTGAAGCCGTTGCATGAGCTGGCCGCGCTCGGGGAGCTGCTCGCCGCGGCGCCGAACGGTGCGACGGTCACCGTGGTCGGCGGTGGCGCGACGGGACTGGAGCTGGCTGCGCACCTGGCCGTACGTCGCGGCGTGGCCGGCGTGAACCTCTTGGAGTCAGGCCCGGTCCTGGGCTCCGAGCTGTCTGCCGGTGCCCGGCGCCGCATCGTCGGCCTGCTGGAGCAGCGAGGCGTCGACGTGCGGCTGCGTGAGGCAGTGACCCATCTGGGGGTCGATCACTCCGGCTCTGCGAACGGCACGACGGTGGACCATGACGCGGCGGTGCTCGCCACCGGGCTGGCGGCTCCGCCGATCGTCGAGCGGCTGGGCCTTGGTGACGCACGGGGCGTCGCGGTGCGAGCGACGATGCAGCACGTCAAGCACGACGAGATCTACGCCGTTGGCGACTGCGCACACTTCCTGCCGCGACCGTTGCCGCGGATCGGCGTACACGGGGTCCGGCAGGGGCCGGTGCTGCACGCGAGCCTGCTCGCGAGAGCCGCCGGCCGACCACTGCCCAGCTATCGCCCGCAGCGCCGGGCTCTTGCGATTCTCGACCTCGGGGACGGCGTTGCGCTCGCGACCTGGGGACCGCTGTGGTGGTTCGGGTCGGCTGCCTTGCGGCTCAAGCGCCGGATCGACCGGCGGTGGCTGCAGCAGTATCAGGCGCCGTCCTCCTGACCCAGCATGACGACGTAGCCGTCGTGGTCGGAGAGGCGTTCTGTCGGTGCTCGCGGTTACAACGGTGGCGAGGAGAGGGAGGACTCGATGGACGACATCGCTGTCGCGGACAGGGCCGAGTGGATCGTCTGGGCAGAGGTCGTGCGCCTCACCCATCCCCGCACGAGGGAGTGCCTGTGGTGCTACGTCGCCCGCATGCTCACCGAGTTCGGATGCGACAACACCTTGCGCTTCGCCTGCCGCTACCGCGACCTGCGCGCTCCCCGCGCGACCGCGCTGGAGGACCGGCTGGGCAGGGTGGGTGGCTTCTGCGACTGCGAGATCTTTCTCAACGGCATGACCTTGGCGCCGACCCTGCAGCGGTACGACGCCTACGGTGACGAGCTCGTGACGCCCGTCCCGCCGTGCGTCGGTGTGCGCCGTGGGTCAACGCAGGGGTGTGCCAACTGGGTACGCCGGGGCGGCGGCTACGGCTGATCGGAAGGTGGGACAAGGTCGGGTCTTGACGACTGATTCGAACACCTGTACGATGACGGTAAGCGTGAGGCAATAGTGATGCTGAGGTCTCCGCCTGGCCCGCGATCCGTCGTGGGTTGCCTCTCACGGGCGTGCTGCATCGACAGGTGAGCCGAGTTCGGTCATGTCGAGGTGGGAGGTGTCATGGAGTCAACGCCGGAGACCAGGGGTCATCCGCTGCTGGACGGCGTTGCGCTGATCGAGTCCGCGCTGGACGACATTGCGCACAGCAGCCCGGTGTTCCTCGATCCGGCGTCCAAGCGGGCGTTGTTGCTGCGTCTGGTTCGGTTGGAGTCTCGGCTGGCCGCGGTCCGGTTCCAGGCGATGACGGTGGCCGACGACGTGGCTGCTGCGGAAGGTGCCCGGGACGTGGCAGCGCTGCTGACCCACCACACCCGCGGCGACGGGCGCACCTACCGCCGCGAGCTCGCCCTGGCCCAGGCCCTGGACCGCCGCTGGCGCCGCGTCGCCGCTGCCCTGGCCGCCGGGGACCTGAACCTCGCGCAGGCGACCGTGATCAACCACGCTCTGGACGACCTCCCGGGTGGCATCGCCTCCGAGGTGGTGGACCAGGCCGAGGAGCACCTGGTCGCCGAAGGGGCCCACTACGGGCCGCAGGAGTTGCGGGTGCTGGGCCGCCGGATCCTGGACGTGGTGGCACCCGAGGTTGCTGAGCGCACCGAAGCGCGCCAGCTCGACGCAGAGGAGCGGCGCGCCCGGGAGACCACTTTCGCGACCTTCACCCGTCTGGGTGACGGCAGCACCCGGGTCTTGCTCCGTCTGCCCGACGCCAGCGCCACCCGCCTCCGGACCTACCTCGAGGCGTTCACCTCGCCGCGGCACCAGGGAGGCCGTCAGGTAGCAGGCCCGCTGGGACAGCAGGCACCGTTCAAGCAGCGAGTCCCTGGTGAGGTCGACCGGATCCCTGTCCACCGCAGGCTCGGCCAGGCGTTCTGCTCGCTGCTCGAGGTCCTCGAGCCCACCCGCCTGCCGGTCCACGGCGGAGATGCCACCACCCTGATCGTCACCGTTCCCCTGGAGACGCTGCGCCACGACCTCGGGACCGGCGACCTCGGCGCCACCGACAAGCTCTCTGCCGGGGAGCTACGTCGCTTGGCCTGCACCGCCAAGATCATCCCCGCCGTGCTGGCCGGCAAGTCCGAGGTCCTCGACCTCGGTCGCAGCGCACGACTCTTCACTCCGGCCCAGCGCAAGGCCATGGTCGTCCGAGACCGCGAGTGCCGCGCCCACGGCTGCACCATTCCGGCCACCTGGTGCGAGGCCCATCACCGGGCGAGACCTTGGGCGCAGGGCGGGCGCACCGACCTCGCCGACGGCATCCTGCTGTGTTCGTGGCACCACCACCGCGCCCACGACCCCACCTACGAGACCACCCAGACCTCCGCCGGCGACCTCCTCTTTCACCGACGACCATGAGGGAGCTGACACCGGCGGCCGTCCGTTGTCGACCCGGGGGCCAGGGATCAGCGGAGATTCGTGGGCCGCAGACGCGACAACTGCCCTTGTCGAGAGGGTGGCAGAGCTGGTCCGTACAGGTGAACCGACATACCGGATCCTCCGGGCGCCCAGCCTGGGTCAAGGCGCATGATGGAGTTACGCAAACGCACCTGGGGGAGCCATGGGGCGACTGGTGGAGTTCGAACTGGAAGACGGCGGCAGTGTGCTCATCGAGGTCGAGGAGCACGAGGGGCCGGCGGTGCTCGGGGGTGCTCCCACACCCGGTGCACCCGCGACTCGTGGCATGCCGTCGCGGGTGATCCCGGAGCAGTCCCGCCGTACCTTCGAGGAGGGAGTCGACCGGGTGATGCCGGCGGTGGCCAACGTGATCGTCCGCCTGCGCTCCCTGGCCGACCAGCCCGACGAGGTCCGGGTCGACTTCGGACTCGACCTGCACGCCGAGGCGGGTGCGTTCGTGGCCTCGGCCAGCGCCTCGGCCAACTTCTCGGTGTCGATGACCTGGCGGCGCGACTCTGCGGGTGGGTCCTATGGGCAGTGACCTGGAGATCGAGATCCGGCTCGGCAGCACCAGTGGGCACTACGAGGTTTCGGTGGACTCACCAGCCGGGTCGGCGCGCGGGGTGATGCAGCTGGACTCTGCCGGCTTCCTGGCGCGGCGGCGTGAGCTGGCGGCGAGCGTCCTGGCCTCTGCGGTCACGAGCCGGTCCGGGTTCGGCACGCTCGAGGCGCCGGTGCGCGACGTGGGCCAGGCGTTGTTCGAGGCACTCTTCGACGGGCACGTCTACGGCCGCTACACCGCCAGTCTCCAGGAAGCCGCGCGGCGCGGCGAACCACTGCGGATCGTGCTGCGGCTCCGGGCCCCCGAGCTGGCCGGCATCCCCTGGGAGACGATGTTCGACTCCGAGAGCGGGGAGTACCTCTGCCAGCGCGAACCCGTGGTGCGCTACGTCGACACGGCACAGTCCTCCTCGCCGCTGGCGACCACGGGACCGCTGCGCATCCTGGGCATGGTGGCCGCGCCGCGCGACCTGGCCACCCTCGACACCTCCGAGGAACGCCGTCGGCTCGACGACGCGCTCGGTGAGCTCTGCCGGCGTGGTCTGGTCGAGATGGTGTGGGTCGAGGGCGGCAACTGGGCTGCGCTCCAGGGAAAGCTGATGGCCGGCCCGTGGCACGCGCTGCACCTGATCGGGCACGGTGGGGTGGGAGCCGACGGTGGGGTGATCGCGCTCGAGGACGAGCACACCGGGAACTCCTCACTGGTCTCGGCCGTCCGGTTCGCCCGCCTGCTGCATGCCTGCCGACCGGTGCCGCGACTGGTGGTGCTCAACGCCTGCTCCTCAGGTGAGTCCTCGGCCGACGACCTGCTCTCCAGCACGGCCGCCTCGTTGGTGCACAGCGGCATCAGCGCCGCGGTGGCGATGCAGTTCGCGGTCACCGACCCGGCAGCCCTGGCGTTCTCCCGCGGCTTCTACCAGGCGCTGGCGCAGAACATCGCGGTCGACGAGGCGGTGCGGCTCGGTCGCATCGCCATCGACGGGACGAGTGAGCAGACCCTGGAGTGGGTCACCCCGGTGCTCTACCTGCGCACCGAGGACACCCACCTCTTCCAGCTCACCGGCTCCGGTCGCGCCCAGACCCCTGAGGCGGCCGAGGAGGACATCTCCCAGGAGGCAGCGAGGTACGGCCTCTACGTCCAGGCCCTGGCCGCCCTGCGCAAGAACCGCCACGACGAGGCGCTCGCCCTGCTCGACAGCCTGATCACCCTGGACCCGACCTACCGCGACGCTGTCCAGCGCCGCGACGGTGCGCGTCAGGCGCAGCGGCTCGCGACCCGGTACGCCGAGGCGCTGGCCGCCGAGGAGGCCGAGGACTGGGACGACGCCGCCCGTGGCTACGCGGTGATCCTCGAGGCCGATCCCGGCTTCCGTGACGCCCGTCAACGCCACGACCGGTGCCAGCAACGTCTCGACGTCTCCAGTCTGAGCGACGAGCTCCGGGTGCACGCCGAGGACGGGGACTGGGCGGCAGTGCTCACGGTGAGCGCCGACCTGGCGCGGATCGATCCGGAGGCCGCCGATCCGGAGGGGCTGGCCAGCCGCGCCCGCGCGATGCTCGCGGAGCCCGAGCCCGAGCCCGAGCCCGAGCCCGAGCCCGAGCCCGAGCCCGAGCCCGAGCCCGAGCCGGAGCCGATCGCTGCGCCGGCACCCGAGGCCACGGCGGTGCTCCCGCGGGTGGTCGACGACCCGGCCGAGGCTCCTCTGACCGCGGTGAGCGAGGCGACCGAGGCTCCCGTGATCAGTGCCCCGGCAGCCAGGTCCCAGGCCCACTCCCGGGCCCCGGCGCCACCCCCGTCCGGGCCGGGGCCGGACTCAGGGTCGGGGTCTGGACCGGATTCTGGACCGGATTCTGGACCGGATTCCGGACCGGATTCCGGGGAGGAGACACCCGACCGGGACGGCGACGGACCACGCATCCCGCGGGTGCTGATCTGGGCCAGTGCCGTGGTGGTGCCGATCGTGCTCGTGCTCGTGGCGCTCTCCCTGCAGGACCGGGATGCGACCACGACCGGAGCAGGCGCGGACACCAGTGACTCCAGCGCCCAGTCGAACACCGGCTCGGACGGCCAGACCGACTCGGAGACCGGCACCGGCTCGGACACCGGTGAGATCACCTGCTGGGACGACTCCACCGTCGCCGAGGTCGCGGCCTGCCCGCTGCCGACCGGACTGGCCGGGCTCACCTCCGTCTTCCCCTCGCTCGACCCGGACTGCTCCGACGGCAACGCCGACGGCGGCACCATGATGCGGACCAAGCTGGAGCTCTTCGAGTGCGACGCGGGCGACTACACCGTGAGGTACTCCCAGTGGGTCGACGGCTTCGACCACGTCGACTACATCGAGGAGCACAGCCACGAGGCCCGGCGTACGAGGTGGCGGATCGACGGAGAGGTCTCCGGCTTCGTGTGGGCGGGCGGTGTGGACCCCGAGGACCCGCAGGGGAGGACCTTCCGCTGGCAGGCGGCCTACCGGGACTTCCCCTACGACGTCCTCGTCAAAGGGGTCGACGAGAGCGCCGTGGAGGAAGGCGTCGCCACGATCGAGGCCAAGCGGCAGAGCGAGATCGGCCTGCCCTGAGGAGATGACCGGGCCCTCTCCTGAGCGCTCGGACCGGGCGCCGACCGCTCAGAACGGAACCTCGGTGGCGAGCAACCCCGGTGCCGACCTTCGACCGGAGATGGCACGGCAGAACTCCAAGGCGTCCTCGGTGATCTGCTCGCCGCCCTCGCCGAACTCCCAGCGCCCACCGGCAGGTCCGGTCAGCTCCAGCGAGCACGCGACGCCGTGGCGCCCTGCCCACTCGCGGACGACGTCGTCGACGATCACGCCCTCGTGCTCGGCCGTGGGCGGCACGAGCACGCCGGTCGCCCGAGCGATGTCGATGCGGTGCATGAACGGGTCGCGGGTCAGAATCGTGCCGAGCATGTAGTCGAGCGTCCAGTACTCCTGCACGCCTCCCACGGTCTGCGGCTCGATCGGCCGGTTGCGCATCAGCGCCGGGACACCGAACCGGAAGCGGACCGCCCTGGGAGCGTGGGCGCGCAGTCGCTCGAGCAACACGGAGGTGTCCAGCCCGGCATGCTCCTCGACCTGGAGGGCGGTCATGGCGTCGACGGTCGCGCCTCCGTCACGACGGACGCGGCGCTTGCTGGCGAGCTGCTGGCGCATCGTCTCGCGCAGGGAGCTCGCCATCTGCGCCATGCCGACCATGTGGCCGGCCATCGCCCGCACGTCCCAGTCGGTGCAGTCGGTGGGCCTGCCCCAGTCGTCGGGTGCCAGCCGCTCGAAGGTGGCGACCACCCGGTCGTACTCGGTGGCGGCGATTCGCCTGGCCACGGCGGGAGCGAGCTCCGAGACGTACGGCGCCTTGCGGGTCCCTGTGGACAGTGTGCTGGTGGACATGAGCTTCCTTTCTGGCGGCGGATCTTCAGGCCTCCCGAGAAAGCCCGACGTTGTCGGCAAACATGTCGACCGCGCGGTCGACCAGACGCGCCCAGCGGTCTCCACCGGGGTCGTTCGCGAGCTGGGCGTTGGCCAGCCCGCCGATCAGCGCAGTGCACAGGTCCATGTCCTCGGCACTCGTGATGCCGAGACTGGCCAGGTGCCCGCGGAAGAGCTCGAGCACCTCCACGGCCGGGGCGTAGCTCGCCGCCGAAGGCTCGAAGCCCGGGATGGTGCGCTGGTTCATCAGCTGGTAGCGGGGGAGGTCGGCGACGGCGTAGTCGAAGAAGCTGCGGGTGAGATGTCGCAGCGCAGCGCGTGGGCTGGACGGCACCGAGGCGCCATCGGTCCGGGCGACCTCGAGGTAGTCAGCCCACGCCTGGCCGAACATCGCGTCGTAGATGGCGTGCTTGGAGGCGAAGTGGGAGTAGAGCGACGGCGGCTGCATCCCCACCCTTTCGGCCACCTCGCGCAAGGTGAGCTGGGCGAGGCCCTGCTCGCGGGCCACCTCCCACGCAGCCTCGAGGATCTCCCGCCGGATTGCCTTCTGGCGTTCGGCGATCCTATTGCGATTAGGCGTCTCTAACACACTTAGGAGAATGCGCCGGTCCCGACCTCCTGTCAAGGTGTCTCAGGTGAAAGGGGGTCGGGACCGGATCGGGGACGGGGAGTTGCGCGCTCGAGCCGGGTCACCTGCCGGGCCACCTGTTGGGTCAGATGGCTGGTCACATCCCGGGGATGGGCTGCACGTCGTGCACCTCGATCTCGCACCCGCCGGGCAGGTTCAGGTGCGGGTGGCTGCGTGCCAGCTCGAGAGCGGCGTCGTGGTCGGCGGCCTCGAGGATGCTGTAGCCGGTCACCTCGCGGGTGCTGGGCGAGGTGCCCTCGGTGGTGACGCGGGTGCCGCCGCCCAGGGGAGTGCCGAAGTCGACCATGTCGTCACCTACCCGGCCGGCCCACTCCATCCACTGCCCCATCACGGCCTGCACCTCCTCCGAGGACATCTCAGGGGCGTCGGCCGGGGCGGGCGGTGCGTGGTAGATGAACATGAACTTGCTCATGATGGTTCTCCTCGTGTGGTGGTGCTGACTCCGAGACGGAACAGGGGCGTGATCAGGCTGGCGTTCAGGCTGGTCCTCAGGCTGGTCCTCGGGCTGGTCCTGGCCCTCAGGCTGGTCCTCAGGCTGGTCCTCGGGCTGGGAGCGGCGCACGCCCCGCGAACGCGGCCAGCCGGTCGATGGGTGCCGCGCCCTCGGGCGAGGTCACCTCGGGACCGAAGGCCCCGGCGACCCGGCCACCGGGTACGACGATGTCGGCGAGCCCCGAGAGGTAGCCGACCAGCTCATCGGAGATGTGCAGCGTCTGGGAGCTGCCCTGTGCCAGGTCCCAGCCGTGCAGGACGAGCTCGAGGGGAAGCACGTTGATCGTGAAGGCGGCCGGCATCTCGTTGCCGCCGGGTCCGGGCAGGATGCTGTCGAGGTCGACCCTGCTCCAGGCCGCGATCGCCTGGTCGGTCATCACCGAGACCCGGTTCTCCAACGAGCCCTGCTCCGGGTCGACCACGCTGCCACCAGCCATCGCGCCGAGGCCGGCCAACGAGCCCATCAGGTGCTCGGCGAGCTGGTGACAGCTGAACTCGGCGCACGGAGTCGGCCTGGGCTGGTCCTCGGGAGTGAGGTTGCGCAGCATCGGCTGGAGGACGGCGAGCACCGCCTGGGTCGCGACCAGGGGGTCGAGGTTCTCCGGGGCGAACGCCCAGTCGTCGGGACCGGCGTCGCCGGAGGTGGCCAGCACCTGCAGCCGCTCGAAGTAGTGGTCCCAGCCGTTCGCGTGGTTGGTGGCCTGGTCGGGGCTGAGCCCGTCGTGGGTCAAGGTCACCGTGGAGCCTTCGCTCGAGGGCTCGATCACCACGGTCACGGTGGAGGCGTCGGGCGGCAGGTCGTCGCTGCCCTCCCAGCCCCAGCCGAAGACGATCCTCCTGCCGGGCTCGACCTCCTTGTAGGTGCCGGCGGCCACGTGCCCCGGCGTGATGGTCCAGCGAAAGTCGCCGCCGGCGCGGAGGTCGACGTACGCCGAGACGGTCTGCCACCGACGCAGGCGCTCGGGGTCGGTGATCAGTGCGAAGGCCTCGTCGGGTGACACCGGGAGGGTGGCGGTCTTGGTGTAGCTCATCTGTTCCTCCTCATTGCGTGGGCGTCGACCACGAGCGCGTCGAGCTCGTCGGTCCAGAACTTGTCGATCTCGGCCTGAAGCCGCTGCAGGCCCGAGGCCAGCACCCGGTAGATCCGTTGGCGGCCGACCTTCTCGGCCTCGACCAGTCCCGCGTCGGCCAGCACCAGGAGGTGCTGGGAGATCGCCGAGCGGGTCACCGGGAACTGCTCGGCCAGGTCGCTGACCGTGCGGGGCTGTGTGGCCAGCAGCTGCAGCAGACGTCGCCGGGTGGGCTCGGCGGCGGCGGTCAGCGGGTCGGTCACCAAAAACACGTTAGCGACGGCTAACGCATTTGGCAACTGTGAGGCCCGGGGCCGATCGGGCAGGATGGCCGCATGCCGACTAACGATCAGCACGGTCTCGTCTTTCCCGCCGACGATGACGGTCGCCGCAGCACCTCGTCTCTCGGTCGCGCCGTGGTCGCGGACGCACTGCGGCCCAGCGACCCCACCGGGGCACGGGCCGCCGAGCAGGAGGTGTCGTGGCGCACGGGCTACCTCACTCACTTCCGGCGCATGGTCGAAGCGGGGCTGACCTCGCCGGAGGCTGCGCTCTCGGTGGCCCAGCACGGGCTGGACTCGTTGCACGACCGGATGCGGGTGCTCGACAGCCGCAGCCAGGAGCACGAGCTCTCGCAATGGCCCGAGGGGGACAAGCTCGACCAGCACGAGGTCCACGGCGAGGGGGACGCGGTCGGGGAGCTGGTGCTGCCCTACCGCGGAGAACGGCTGCGCGGCCCCGGCGTACGCCGCCGGGTCGAGCGCTGGGTCGAGGCCGGGGTGGTGGAGCCGTCCGTGGCCGAGGCGATCGACGCGGTCCTCGCCAACCCAGACTGGCTGCGCCTCGAGGGCCACACCGTGGCCGTGCTGGGTGCCGGTGCCGAGATGGGTCCGTTGCCGTCCTTGATGCGCTGGGGAGCCCGGGTCGCCGCGGTCGACCTGGAGCGCCCCGAGATCTGGCAGCGGGTGCTGCCGCTGGCGCGCGCAGGCGCAGGCACGCTGGTGGTGCCGACTCCCGCCGGAGTGGGTGACCAGCCGCTGGAGCAGGTGGCCGGCGTCGACCTGCTGGCCCAGGTGCCCGCGATCGAGAGCTGGCTGACCGACCAGCCGGGGACCCTGGTGGTGGGCAACTACGTCTACGCCGACGGTGCCACCAACACCCGGGTCTCGATGGCCGTGGACGCCCTGACCACCCGGTTGATGATGAACCGTGACGACGTCGCGCTGGGCATCCTGGCGACACCGACCGACGTCTTCGCCGTGCCGGCCGATGCGGTCGATCACTCCACCCGGGTCTACGACGGCCGGTCCGCGGTCTCCAAGACCATCGGCCGACCGCTGCGTGCGCTCTCCGGGGGCAGGCTGCTGCACCGTGCCTACGTCGCCGGCTCCGATCCCGGCATCAACGACGCGCTGGTGCCGCAGCAAGGCCCCAACTACGCCCTCGCGAAGCGGCTGCAGCGCTGGCGGGCCACCGTTGCCCGGGACCAGGGCCGGACGGTCTCGATGAACGTCGCACCCCCCACCCGGACCCGCTCGGTGGTCAAGAATCGCGCCCTCGCCGCGGCGTACGCCGGTGCGCACCGGTTCGGCGTCGAGGTCTTCGAGCCCGCGACCTCCAACGTGCTGATGGCGGCGCTGCTGGTGCACGACCTGCACACCGGCGGCGGTCCCCGGCACCAGCACCCCTGGCAGGACGAGGCCTTCGCCGCCGCCCACGGCGGGCTGTGGCGGGCGCCGTACGCACCGAGGAGCGCGCTCGGACTCGCTGCCCTGCTCGGGTACGGTTCCGCGCGTGGCTGACCCAACCCCCCTGGACGTACGTCGAGCCGGCGTGCTGATGCACATCACCTCCCTCCCTCCCGCTGACGGGCCTGCGACCGGCGCACAGGGTGACCTCGGTGCCGCGGCCTACCGGTTCGTGGACTTCCTCGCCGCGGCCGGCTGCACGGTCTGGCAGGTGCTGCCGCTCGTGCCGACGCACGAGGGTGACGGGTCGCCGTACAACTCGCTCTCCGCGATGGCCGGCAACCCCGACCTGATCAGCCACGAGCTCAACGCGGCGCACGGGCTCGAGGGGCCGGAGTCGCTCGACCCCCAGCAGCTCGAGGACTTCCGGGCCTGGTGTGAGTCCCAGGGGCACTGGCTCGACCCGCACGTGGAGTTCACCGCACTGCGCCAGCTGCTCGGAGA
Organism: uncultured Actinomycetota bacterium; assembly: GCA_963782215.1. Classification (GTDB taxonomy): domain Bacteria; phylum Actinomycetota; class Actinomycetes; order Propionibacteriales; family Nocardioidaceae; genus Marmoricola. The sequence continues at coordinate 129,123 of CAWAJE010000009.1, forward strand.
CCGGCCGTGGCCGACCTGGGAGCCGCGACTGCGCGACCGGGACGCCGACCGGGTTGCGGAGGCGCTCGCCCCGCACGCCGACCGCACGCTCGCGCTCCGCTTCGAGCAGTGGGTCTTCGCCGGCCAGTGGCGCAGCCTGCGGGAGTACGCCGCGGCGCAGGGCGTGCTCCTCTTCGGGGACCTGCCGATCTTCGTCTCGCACGACAGCGCCGACGTGTGGGCCTCCCGGGAGCTCTTCCAGCTCGACCCCACCGGCCAGCCGATCACGGTGAGCGGCTGCCCGCCGGACTACTTCGCCGTCGACGGCCAGCGGTGGAACAACCCGCACTACGACTGGGACGCGATGGCCAGGGACGGGTTCGCCTGGTGGCGTGCCCGGATCGCCCGGCAGCGCGACCTGTTCGACCTCGTCCGGATCGACCACTTCCGTGGCTTCGAGGCGGCCTGGCACGTGCCGGTCGAGGCACCCACCGCCCGGAGCGGGCACTGGGTGCCGGGGCCGGGGCACGCGGTCCTCGAGGCGCTGGTCGAGACGGCCGGTCCGGGGACCCTGGTCGCGGAGGACCTGGGCGTGATCACGGCCGAGGTGGATGCGCTGCGCACCGAGTTCGGCCTGCCGGGCATGAAGATCCTGCAGTTCGCCTTCGACGGCAGTGCCGACAACCCCTACCTGCCGGGTCGGCACGGTGAGCGGAGCGTCGTCTACACCGGCACCCACGACAACGACACCACGATGGGGTGGTGGGCCGGGCTGGGGGAGGAGACCCGCGCCCAGGTGCGCTCGTTGCTGATCGAGCGCGACGAGCCGATGCCGTGGGGGCTGATCAGGCTGGCGTTCGCCTCCACCGGCCGCCTGGCCGTGGTGCCTGCCCAGGACCTGCTCGAGCTCGACAGTGCCGGCCGGATGAACACTCCGGGTACCGACGAGGGCAACTGGACCTGGCGGGCCCAGGCAGGGGTCCTCGACAGCGCGCTGGCTGCCCGGCTGCGGGTGCTGGTCGAGGAGTCCGACCGCCTGCCGGGCTGACCTTCCGGGTCGACCAGGGGTCGTGCAGGGGTCGTGCGGGGGTCGTCCCGGGGTCGTGCGGGGCCGCGCTCGTGAGGGGTGATTTTGCCCCGGTACCCCGACTCCGAGTGCCCCGGATCACACCCGCACAATGGCGTGGTGAGCGAGAGCCGAGAGACCTACAAGATCCTGGACCTCGGGCTCCGCATCGGAGAGATCCTGCTCTCCTCCGGAGCCGGTGCCGCGGACGTGACGGCCACCATGCTGGGGATCACGCACCACTTCGGACTGCGCAACGCCGACGTCGACGTCACCTTCACCTCGCTGCGGATGGGCTACCAGGCCGACCCCGAGGAGGTGCCGCTGCTGCTGACCCGCAACATCACCCAGCGCGACATCGACTACGACGACCTCACCCGTGTCCATGAGCTGGTCCTCGCGGTCCTGGAGGACCGGATCGGCCTGACCGACGCCCGCGCCCAGGTCGCCCGGATCAACTCCACCGGCCACTGGTTGCCGCGCTGGGCGGTGGTGCTCGGCTCCGGCGCGATCGGCGGAGGGATCGCCCTGATCCTCGGCGGCGGGGTCGTGGTGACGGCGGTCGCCACCCTGGCGGGCATCGGGATCGACCTGCTCACCCGGATGCTGAACCGACAGCGGTGGCCGATGTTCTACCAGCAGATCGCGGGCGGGATGCTGGCGACGCTGCTCGCCCTGGCCACCACCGCCCTGGACCTGGCCGTCGACACCTCCCTGGTGGTGACCGCCTCGATCGTGCTGCTGCTGTCCGGGATCGGCTTCATGGGTGCCATCCAGGACGCGCTGAGCGGGTTCTACATCACCGCCGGCGCGCGGATCATCGAGGCGATGCTGGCCACCTCGGGACTGATCGCGGGGGTCTCGGCCGGCCTGGCGCTGGCCGAGCCGCTCGGCCTGAGCCTGGGGCTGGTGCAGCCGGGCAACGTCCGGCTGGGTGATCTGCCGATGGTGCTGGTGGGGGCGATCGTGGCTGCCGTCGCCTTCGCGTTCACCTGCTACGCGCCGCTGCGCTCGCTCCCTGCCGTGGCGATGACGACGCTGCTGGGTCACCTCGTCTTCGTGTCGATGTACACCCCGGGTCAGTCGATGCCCTGGGCCGCCGCCTGCGCCGCGGTGGCGATCGGCCTGGTCAGCTACCTGATCGCCGGCTGGGTCGGCGTACCCCCGCTGGTGGTGGTGGTCCCCGCACTGGTGCCGATGCTGCCGGGCCTGCTGATCTACCGCGGGCTGAGCTTCATGTCGGCCGGTCAGACCCAGGGGATCCTGCTGCTGTCGGCGGCCGCCGCGACCACGATCGCGCTGGCGGCAGGAGTGATCCTCGGGGAGTACGTCGCCCAGCCGGTCAAGCGCAACGCCCGGCGGCTGGAGACCCGCCTGGCGGGCCCGCGGATGGTGGGGGTGCTGCACGGGCAGTCCGTGCGCCGGTCACGCAGGACCGCCGAGAGCCGGGTCGCCTGACGGCCTGAGCGCTGGGGGTCTGGGCGCTGGGGGTCTGGCCGCTGAGGTTCTGGGCGCTGGGGTCTGGGCGCTGGGGTTCTGGGCGCTCAGAAGCACTCGCCGCGACCCAGCTGGGCCAGGCCGAGCCGATCGCCGTTGCCGAACCGGTTGCGGCCGATGTTCTCGGCGTACATCAGCTCGTTGCGGTCCTGGACGTGATCGAGGCCGACGAGGTGGCCGAACTCGTGCAGCACGATCGCGAGCGCCTGCTCGCTGCCGTCCATCCGGGTCCGGATCCGGGAGAAGGCCTCGGTGTCGAGGGTCACCTGGCCGGTCACGTAGCGCGCCTTGCCGAACTGGTCGGTGACCTGGACGCTGCCGCCCACGCCCGCGACCCGGCCGGCGAGCTCGGGCACCTCCTCGGCGTCGGCGAACGCGACCAGCACCGGACTGGCACCGCCGAGGCCCTGCGGGCGGTGCGGCCCGGACCACCGCGGCCGGTCGTCGGTGGTGCCGTCGTAGATGAACTCCAGGCCGGTCGCCTCGGCGATCAGGTCCATCGCCTCGCGCACCAGCGCCTCTCCGTCGAGGGGCTCGTCCTGCGGGTTGTAGACCACGTGGATCGGACGGCAGGGGTCGTAGGCCACGGGGTTGGTGCTGCCCTGGCGGGTGGCCAGGAACTTGAAGGTCCCCGAGCCGTCGACGTCGGGCGGCGACCCCAGCGGCGAGCGCTGCACGCCGAGGGCCTGGGCGACCGGGCTGGGCAGCAACGTCGGAGCGAAGACGGCCACCGCAGCCACCGAGGCGGCTGCGGTCACCGCCATCACGAAGCTGGAACGCAGCCGCTCACGGGCCCGACCCGGGTCCGTGACGACCGTGCGAGGCATCCGCTGCGGACGGGGCGCCGGCCAGTCGCGCTCGTCCCAGTTGTCGAGGTCGCGCAGCTGCCGTTCCATCCGCCGGCGTCGCCGAGCAGCCCCCAGGTTGAGGCGGTCGAGAAAAGGCATCGGTATCCAAACGGGAAGGCTCGAACCCCGATGCTATCCGCGCCGCGGTGAGCGGTCAGGAAGTTGGCAAAGGCCGGGCTCCAGTGACCAGGGGCTTGAGTGATTCAGCGGCTTCGGGGATCAGGGAGACTTGAGGACGTGACCCGCCCGCGCCTGCCCGCCCTTGCCACCCTCGCCGTCGTTCCCACCCTGGGCGTAGCTGCGGCAGGGGGGCTGCGATGGGGGCTGCGATGGGAGCTGCGATGGGAGCCGTGGCCGGCGCCGCCCGGGGAGTACGCCGTTCCCTGGGGGCCGCCCGGCCCGACCAGGACGTGAGCGGCTCCCCGCAGTGGCGCGACGGGTTGTTCCACAACCGCTTGCCGGCCCCGGTGGTCGAGCGCGGCGCCCGGTCCTCGATCGCAGCCGAGTTCATCGCCAAGGGTGGCCGCGGCCGACCCCGGACCCCGGTCGCGCTGGTGCGACCGGGGTTCCCCGAGCAGGCAGCCGACCTGGCGGCGACCTGGTTGGGCCACGCCACCGTGGTGCTCGAGGTCGACGGTGTGCGCGTGCTCGCCGACCCGGTGTGGAGCGACCGGGTCTCGCCCTCGGCGACGGTCGGCCCGCGGCGTGCCCACCCGGTGCCGATCGGGCTCACCGACCTGCCCCGCATCGACGTGGTGGTGATCTCCCACGACCACTACGACCACCTCGACGTCGCCACGATCGACGTGCTCGCGACCTCACCGGAGCCGCCGGTGTTCGTGGTCCCGCTCGGGGTGGGGGCCCACCTGCGCCGTTGGGGGGTCCCGGCCGAGCTCGTGGTCGAGCTGGACTGGGACCAGTCGCACGCGATCGGTGCGGTGACGCTGACCTGCACCGAGGCGCGGCACTTCTCCGGCCGCGCGTTCACCAACAACGCCACCTTGTGGTCCTCCTGGGTGGTCGCCGGGGCGCACCACCGGGTCTACTTCGGTGGCGACAGCGGCTACACCCCGGCGTTCGCGGAGATCGGGGAGCACTACGGCCCCTTCGACCTGACGATCCTGCCGATCGGTGCCTACGACGTGCGCTGGCCCGACGTACACATGGATCCGGCGGAGGCGGTCCGCGCCCATCTCGAGCTGCGCGGTGAGGTGCTGCTGCCGATCCACTGGGCGACCTTCGACCTCGCCTTCCACGAGTGGGCGGCCCCCGCGGAGTGGGTGCTCACCGAGGCGCTGGAGCACGGCGTCCGGCTGGCGCTGCCGGCGCCCGGCGGCCGGTTCGACCCTGCCGGCGAGCTGCCCACCGAGCCCTGGTGGCGAGCCTCGGCCTGAGCGCGCCGGCACCCGAGGCCCTTCCCATGTCGGTGCTCGCTGGTTAGGTTCGACAGCGCTGGGACAAGCCCAGCATCTCGGGAAGGAAACACACACATGCGTTCCAGTCGCGTACTGGCCGCGTGTGGATCGGCTGCGCTCGTGGCAGCTGCAATGGCGGGACCCGCCGGCGCAGGCACCTCGAGCGGCACCGTCATCCACACCGGCAAGACCCAGAACTACCTCGTGCTCGTGAAGCCGGGAGCAGACCCCGCAGCAGTCGCCAAGCGGCTGCGCGCACAGGGAGCCGAAGTCACCTCGGTCAACCAGCAGATCGGGCTGCTCTCCGTGGGCTCCGACGACGCGAGCTTCCGCTCCCACGCCGCTGACCTGGCGGGCGTCCAGGGCGTAGGGGCAGACCGGGTGATCGGCCACGCGCCGAAGTCCGCGGCCCCCGACCCCGATCGGCTCGACCGGGCCGACCGGGCCGACCGGGTCGAGCAGGAGAATCGCTGGGCTGCGGAGTCGGGCGACAAGGTGCGCCCGGCAACGAAGCGGGGCCACCGGCCTCCCCGGACCGACCCGCTGGACACCTACCTGTGGGGCATGCGGATGATCCACGCCGACGAGGCGCACACCCGCACGCTGGGCAACCGCAAGGTGCTCGTCGGTGTGATGGACACCGGGGTCCAGGGAGACCACCCCGACCTGCATCCCAACTTCGACGCGGCCCGCTCGCGCAACTTCACCACGGACATGGTCGACGTCGATGGTCCCTGCGAGGTTCCGTCCTGCGTGGACCCGGCCGACGTGGACGACAACGGCCACGGCACCCACGTCGCCGGCACGATCGCGGCCGCGATGAACGGCTTCGGGGTCAGCGGCGTGGCGCCCAACGTCACGCTCGTCAACGTCCGAGCCGGTCAGGACAGCGGCTACTTCTTCGCCGGGCCGACCGCGAACGCGTTGACGTACGCCGGCGACGCCGGTCTGGACGCGGTGAACATGTCCTTCTACGTCGACCCCTGGCTCTACAACTGCCGGGGCGGTGCTCCCGAGGACAGCCCCGAGCAGGCGGCCGACCAGGACCTGGTCATCGCCAGCATCACCCGGGCCCTGGACTACGCCCACAGCAAGGGCGTGACCCTGCTCGGTGCCGCCGGCAACGCGCACACCGACATGGCCAAGCCCGGCACCGACCGGACCAGCCCCGACTACGGCGAGGCGCCGCACGAGCGCACCATCGACGACGCCACGTGCCTCAACCTGCCCGCAGAAGGTCCGCACGTCCTGGGCATCACCGCGCTCGGTCCCTCCGAGCGCAAGGCTGACTTCTCCAACTACACCACCGACCCCGCGTCCGGCGAGGTGGAGCTGTCGGCGCCGGGCGGGTGGTTCCGGGACGGGATCGGGACCGACTCCTACCGCTCCAACGGCAACCTGATCCTCTCCACGGCGCCGCTCGGCGTCCTCCAGGCGGCCAAGCAGGTGGACGCGGACGGCAACATCACCCCCGACGGTGAGGCCGCCGGCGTGATGAAGCAGTGCCAGGACAAGCCGGCGCGTGGCACCACCAGGTGCGGCTACTACCGCTGGCTGCAGGGCACCTCGATGGCCACCCCGCACGCCACCGGAGTCGCCGCCCTGGCGATCAGCGCCCACGGTCGCCCGAGCCCGCACGGTGGCTTCGGGATGGACCCGGACGCCGTACGCCGACTGCTGCTCACCACGGCCTCGGACCACGCCTGCCCTGCAGCCGGTTTCGAGGACTACACCGCGGAGGGGCGCACGGCCGACTACCGGGCCACCTGCGTCGGCACACCGGCGCGCAACGGCATCTACGGCGAGGGCATCGTCAACGCCGCCGGGGTCGTGCGCCGCTGAGCCGGTCAGCTCAGACTGCTGAGCAGATGACGGGCAGGCGGTGCGGAGACGGCTACGGTTCCACCATGTCTCCGCCCCGTCCGCCCCGTCTGCGCCGTCTGCGCCGTCTGCCGGTCTGCCCCGTCTGCGCCGTCTCGGCCTCGCGCCGCTGGCCCTGCTTCTGCTCACTGCCGGGTGCGGGGGCGGATCCGACCAGGCCGGCGCCGACGCCACCCAGCCAGGCGCCAGTGCCGGGGTGGAGGTGAGCCCGTCCACGTCGCCGAGCGCCACGGCCTCCGCGTCGAAGTCTGCCAAGGCGAAGGCCTCCGCCACGGCCGCGACGCCGACCCGGAGCGCCAGCCCGGCCGCCACCCAGACCGCCACGGTCACGCCGCCCAGGACCTTGCCGACCACCGCGGTCCCCACCGGTCGGCGTCCCGACCCGGAGCGGCCCAAGAAGGGCCAGGACTTCGTGGTCGAGCTGGTCGAGAAGGGCGGCAAGTACAAGGGCGAGGTCAACCTCAGCGAGGTCGTGATCGACCGGGCGCCCAAGGACCCGGAGCTCGCCGACCGGACTGCGGTGCTGTTGCGCTACTCCGCGCTCAACACCGGGACCAAGACCTACCGCGGCAACGACCCGGTGGGTGACCGGTTCTTCGTGCGTTCCAACGACCAGGTGATGGGCGAGCAGCACCTCTACGGGCCCGAGGACCCGAATGCACCGGGGGAGTGCCGGACCGCGGGCAAGGTGGAGTGGAAGCGCGGCAGCGTGCTCACCGGCTGCGCCGTGCTGACGCTGCCCCGCGACGCCGAGCTGGGCGGGATCGCGTTCTTCGACGGGGACCGCAAGAAGCCCCGGCTCCGGGTGCTGCGCTACCCCTGATCCACACCCTGACCAGACCGCGACCCCACCCTTGACCGACACCCCACCCACACACCCACACACCCACCCACACACCCACAGCCACAGGGCCCGCAACGGCCCGCGGGGGTGTCGGCGCGGCCACGTAGGGTGGCCCGTGCGATGACTGACTTTCCCCTTCCTGGCATGCCCCCTGCCACCTCGCGCACCCCTCGGTCCCGGTCGACCGCCGAGGGCGACGCGGGCAGCAGCGTCGCTGCCGGTGAGACCCGGCGTCGCCGTGGGCCCACCCGCGAGCAGCTGCTCGACGGGCTGAACGAGCCCCAGCGCCAGGCGGTCGTGCACGAGGGCGCTCCGCTGCTCGTGGTGGCCGGTGCGGGCTCGGGCAAGACCCGGGTGCTCACCCGCCGGATCGCCTGGTTGATCTCCGAGCGGGGCGCCCACCCGGGCTCCATCTTGGCGATCACCTTCACCAACAAGGCGGCCGCCGAGATGCGCGAGCGCGTCGAGGAGCTGGTCGGCGGGCGCGCGCGGATCATGTGGGTGAGCACGTTCCACTCCGCCTGCGTGCGGATCCTACGCAAGGAAATAGACAAGTTCGGGTTCAAGTCGAGCTTCACGATCTACGACGCCGCCGACTCCAAGCGGCTGATGACCCTGGTCTGCCGCGACCTCGACCTCGACGTGAAGCGCTATCCGCCACGGGCGATCCTGAACTGGGTCAGCAACGCCAAGAACGAGCTGCAGGACCACGAGGACGCCGCCAAGGACGCCCAGAACGGCCAGGAGGAGACCTACGCCTCGGCGTACGCCGAATATCAGCGCCGGCTCCGCCAGGCCAACGCGCTCGACTTCGACGACCTGCTGATGATGACCGTGCACCTGTTCCGGGCGTTCCCCGCCGTGCGGGAGAACTGGCGACGCCGCTTCCGGCACGTGCTGGTCGATGAGTACCAGGACACCAACCACGCGCAGTACGCCCTGATCCACGAGCTCTGTGCGGCCTCGTTGGAGCAGCCGGAGACCGAGCTGGACGCCAACGACGCGGTCGAGCCCGCCGAGCTGATGGTGGTCGGTGACGCCGACCAGTCGATCTACGCCTTCCGCGGTGCCAACATCCGCAACATCATGGACTTCGAGCAGGACTTCCCCGATGCGAGCACGGTGATGCTCGAGCAGAACTACCGCTCCACCCAGACGATCCTCAGCGCGGCCAACGCGGTGATCAAGCGCAACGAGAGCCGCAAGGCCAAGAGCCTGTGGACCGACGCGGGCGAGGGGGAGCGGATCGTCGGCTACGTCGGCGACGACGAGCACGACGAGGCCAGGTTCGTCGCCGAGGAGGTGGACAAGCTCACCGACGCGGGCGCCGTCCGGGCCGGCGACGTGGCGGTGTTCTACCGCACCAACGCCCAGTCGCGGGTCTTCGAGGAGGTCTTCATCCGGGTCGGCCTGCCCTACCGCGTCGTGGGCGGGGTGCGCTTCTACGAGCGGCGCGAGGTGCGGGACGCGCTCGCCTACCTGCGGGTGCTGGTCAACCCGGCCGACTCGGTCTCGCTGCGCCGGGTGTTGAACACCCCCAAGCGGGGGATCGGCGACCGTGCCGAGGCGTGCATCGAGGGGCTCGCGCAGCGCGACCGGATCACGTTCTGGGAGGCGCTGCAGCGCGCCGAGGACGCCCCGGGCCTGGCGACCAGGTCGCTGAACGCCATCCGCGGGTTCGTCGACCTGATCGAGCAGCTCCAGTCGATGGTGGCCGCCGGTGAGCGCACCGACGTCGTGCTCGAGCAGGCGCTGACCCGCAGCGGCTACCTCAAGGAGCTGGAGGATTCCGAGGACCCGCAGGACGAGACCCGGGTGGAGAACCTCGGTGAGCTGGTGGCGGTGGCGCGTGAGTTCGCCGACGACCCGCAGCTCGGACCCTCGGCCGACCCCGCCGACGCCGAGAACGACGCCGGTGATGATGCCGAGCCGCCCGGTCTGGTGGACTTCCTGGAGCGGGTCGCGCTGGTCGCGGACTCCGACCAGATCCCCGATGCCCCGGCAGATGGCGACGGCGAGACCGACGCCGGTGCCCAGGGGGCCGACGGTGCAGCTGACCGGGCCGGGGTGGTGACGCTGATGACGTTGCACACCGCCAAGGGCCTGGAGTTCCCGGTCGTCTTCCTGACCGGCCTCGAGGACGGCGTCTTCCCGCACATGCGTTCCCTGGGGGACAAGCCCGAGCTGGAGGAGGAGCGCCGGCTGGCCTACGTCGGGCTCACCCGGGCGCGGGAGCGGCTCTACGTCTCGCGCGCGGTGGTGCGCTCGGCCTGGGGAGCACCCCAGCACAACCCGGCGTCGCGGTTCCTCGACGAGCTCCCGGTCGACCTCGTGGACTGGCGGCGCACGGCCGCGGAGATGACGTCGTGGAACCGGCCGTCCTTCGGCTCTTCCCCGGCAGCGGGGCGCGCCCCGCAGCGGCGCTTCGGTACGGCGACCGCACGCTCCGACGCCGCCCGCAAGGCCAAGGCGGGGCGGGCGATCCCGTCCCTGGACCCGGGTGACCGGGTGCAGCACGACACCTTCGGGCTCGGCACCGTGGTGGCGCTCGAGGGCGCAGGCGACAGCGCGGTGGCCTCGATCGACTTCGGCACCGACGGGGTCAAGCGGCTGCTGCTGCGCTACGCCCCGGTCGAGAAGCTCTGAGCGGAACTACGGGTTGAGGCCGTGGAAGACCAGGGCGCCGAAGGGGTCGACCGGGTCGCCCCCGCCGGGCCGGACCTCGAGGTGCAGGTGTGGACCGGTGCTGTTGCCGGTGGAGCCGATGTTGCCGATCTGCTGCCCGGCGGTGACGGTGTCGCCGACCTGGACGCCGATCACGCTCTGGTGGTTGTACCAGATCTCGGTGCCGTCCTCGAGGGTCTGCACGGTCTGGTTGCCGTAGGACCCCTCCCAGCCGGAGCTGGTGATCACGCCGTTGGCCACCGCCACGATGGGAGTCCCGGAGGGGGCGGCGAAGTCGAGCCCGGTGTGGTTGCTGGCCCAGAGACCACCGGCCATCCCGAAGCGGGCAGTCAGGTGGTAGCCGGTGGTCGGCAGCACCCACTGGTTCTGGGCGATCTCGCTCGCGCGGGCCTCCGCGGCCCGGCCGAGGGACTTCAGCTCGGCGTTGCGTTCGGCAGCCTGCTGCTCCGCGGATCGCTGCAGCTTGGCGTCGGCGGCGTCCTCGAGCGCCTGGCGCTCGGAGTCGCGGCTGATCGCCATGGCGCGGGGCGTCCCGACGAAACCGATCGCGTCGGTGCCGCGGAGATCGGGCGGGGAGGAGGCTGAGGCGAGGCGTACGGCGCTGCTGGCCGGTGTCCCGGCCGGTGTCATGGTGGCGCTGGCGCCCTCACCGAGCGTGACCGCGCCGGTGCCGGCCACGGCGAGGGCCGCGAGCCCGACCAGGGTGGGCACGGCAGGGATCCGGCCGAGGAACGAGGCGCGGGCCGGCTTCGCGGCGCGTCGGCGGCCTGCCGACGTGGTCGCGGGAGTCGCCGCGGGGGTGGGAACAGGAGTCGCCTTGGGGGTCACCGAGGAGCGTCGGGCACCGGACGAGGTCCGGCTGCGATGCTCTGCACGATGGTTGCCCATGCGTCACCTTTCTCCTGGGTTGATCCGGGGGGATGCAGCGACCACGAACGATAACGGAATGGTGACGGCGAACGAAATCCAGGTGGTTTGAACTGGTGCGTATCGGGTAGTTCGCGCGGAGTGCCCTGGGGGGATGTGGCCGACGTCACCACTTCGGCGGCCACCGGATAGCCTGCAGACATGTTGCGCATCGTGGTGGCCAAGCCGGGTCTGGACGGACACGACCGGGGGGCCAAGGTGGTCGCGCGGGCGTTGCGGGATGCCGGCCACGAGGTGATCTACACCGGGCTGCACCAGACCCCCGAGCAGATCGTGGAGACCGCGATCCAGGAGGACGCCGACATGATCGGCCTCTCGGTGCTCTCCGGCGCCCACATGACCCTGTTCCGCAAGATCGTGGACCTGCTCGCCGAGCGGGACGCCAGCGACATCGTGGTCTTCGGTGGCGGCATCGTCCCGGAGGAGGACTTCGGTCCCCTCGCCGAGATCGGGGTGGCGAAGATCTTCACCCCCGGTGCGACCACGGGCGAGATCACCGGCTGGGTCTCCTCGATCGAGGAGACCCAAGCATCCTGACCGCCTCCTGTGGGCCGCCCGCCGGCTCAGAAGGCCAGCCGTGAGGTCAGCGGCAGCGCCAGGGTGCTCGGCGCTGACGGACCGGTGCGGATCGTGACCGGCTGCGCAACGGTGTTGCCGGCGTAGGCGAGGTCGCTGGCGGCGATCACGACCTGGAGCCGGTGACCGGTGGCGAAGCGGTGCACCACGCCGGGGAGCCGAACGCTCACGGGCTTGGTGACGTCCGTGACCCGCATCGGCGAGATCAGCCGGTTCTTGAGCACCTTGGACCCGTCGGGCGCGACGTCGTACAGCTTGGCGAAGAGCACCAGCTGGCCCGAGGGACCGCCCGACTGGGTGCCGGCCGCGACCGGCGCGTCCAGGTGCACGGTCAGCAGCGGTCCACCGACGAGGTCGGCGGGCGCCTTCAGCGGCGCGGAGGTGAAGGCCGCGAAGGTGCCGGGAGCGTCGCTGGGCGGGTTGTTCACCTGACCACCCTCGAGGCCGGAGGTCTCGGAGTACGACGTGGGCGCGGCCGCGGCGTTGCCGTACTGCGCCGAACCGCCCTTGACCGCCGAGCGGTTGGGGGTGAGCGCGTCGTTGCCGGTCAGGTACAGCGTGTGGTTCGGCTTCCAGGAGACGCTGCGACGTGAGGTGTAGGCCTTCGCGATCGCCTTGCCTGCGCGGGCCTTGCTGGTGTCGTAGGGCACCCAGTCGCGGAAGTACTCGAAGCGGGGGCCGGTGGAGACCTTGGCGCGACCGCGCACGAAGTGGTCCATCCAGTTCAGGAACCGGCGACCGAGGTAGGAGTCGCGCAGCGACTTGCCACCGAAGTCGAGCTCACCGGGGACCGGGCTGGACCCGGAGTGACCCCACGACTGCCAGATCATCTTGGTGGTGGTGCCCTGCTTGCGCAGCGAGTTGTACGTCGCCACGGACTCGTTGAGGTTGAACAAGGTGTCCTTCTGACCCTGCACCAGCAGGGTGGGCGCCTTGATCCGCTTGATGTAGGTGGCCACGGAGGCGGCCTTCGCCAGGGCGACCGTGTCGGCGTCGGGGTAGCCGACGGTGTTCATCGCGGCCACGCCCACGCACGCCTGGTCGACGAAGTTGGGGCAGCCCACCATCGTCTCGGGGTCGGCGGTGGCGCTCTCGGCGCCCGAGGCGATGCCCGCGCCGAAGAAGAGGTCGATCCACTGCTTCTTGGCCACGTTGTTCGGCGCCAGCGAGTAGGCCAGGTCGTTCCAGGTGATGATCGGCACCAGGGCGTCGATGCGTCGGTCCTGCATCGCGACGGCGTACTGGATCTGGCCGCCGTAGGAGCCGCCGATCATGCCCACGCGCGGGTCGCCGCGCTTCTCCATCGCCACCGAGCGCAGGTAGCGCTTCGTGCTGCTCCCGGCCCGGAGGAACGGGCGCTTGCCCGCGAGGACGTCGACCATCTGCTTGCCGGCCTTGCCGTCCCAGTCGGGGTTGTCCATCTGCACCTTGCACGTGGTCTTGCCGAACCCGAGCCCGGAGTAGCTGAGCACCACGTAGCCCTGCTGGACGAAACCCTTGCCGACCGCGCTCTGGTTGCCGTCGGCCTTGTCGCCGCCGAAGCCGTTGGTGGTCAGGATCGCCGGCGCGCGCCGCTTGCGGCTGGTGCCGTCGGGGACGTAGAGGTCCGCGTCCATCCGGCAGGGCTGGTCACCCTTGGGACCGACCAGGACGTCCACGGTGATCGCCTGGACCGAGTAGCCAGGGGTGGAGTCGGTCGCTGCCGAGGTGGGTCCACCGACGAGGGCGGCTCCGGAGGCGATCAGGACGGTGGCCAGTGCGGCGGCCGAGGCGCGTAGGTGCATGTCTGGAGAAACGAGCGAGCCACCTTCGGGTCACGAGGTCTCGTTATGGAGTGACGTGGGTCACGCCGGGCTCACGCCGAACTCACTGCTGGGTTGCGCTGGCCCCTGGCGCGGATGAAGGACACGACCAGGGCGGCGAACTCCTCGGGACGTGCCCGCGGCACCCAGTGCCCGGCGTCGAGCTCCACCCGGGTCAGGTCACGGCAACGGGCCTCGAGCCCGGCGACCGACCGGGGCGTCACCCACGGGTCCCGGGTGGCGACCACCAGCTGCACCGGGATCGACGTACGCCAGGAGAGGGGTGCGCGGAGCTGGCGCACCACGTTGGCGCGGTAGAGGTTCACGCTGTGCCGAGCGTTGCGGTCCACCCCCGTTCCCCACGGGAGCAGGTCCATCGTCGGGTCGAGCCGACGCAGCAACGGCCGCAGCCAGCGGTTGCCGCGGCAGAGCAGCTCGGGCACGCGGGGGAGCAGGAACAGCCAGACGTACCAGCTGTGCAGCACCTGCGGGAGCAGCCGCACCCGGCCGCGCCAGGTCGAGGCGAGCGTGCCGAGATGGTCCAGGGACGGCCCGCTGGAGGAGGTGTACGTCGCGATGCGGCCCTCGAGCCGCGGGTCCCAGGTCTCGGCGGCGATCGCCTCCCAGGTGCCGATCGAGCCCCAGTCGTGGGCCACGACGTGCACCTGCTCGTCGGGCGGCACGCACGCGTCGAGCACGGCGATCAGGTCCTCGGCGAGCAGCGTGGTCCGGTAGGCCGCGACACCCTCGGGACGCGACGAGCGACCGGACCCGCGGACGTCGTAGGTGATCACGTGCCAGTCCGGTGGCAGGTGCACCAGGACCGCATCCCACATCGTCTGGTCGTCGGGGAAGCCGTGCACGAGCACCACGTGGACCGCGGCGGCGCGGTCGCCGTACTCGCACACCGAGAGCGTCACCGGCGGTGTGGTCAGTGGCGTGACCTGGGTCTCGATGCGTTCCACGAGCGGCACCCTACGTGGCCGACCGGGCGCGTTCGGGTCTATGGTCGGTCGAGCGGCCGCCGCAGGACCCTGTGCGCCCGCGAGCCCTGACAGACATCCTCAAAGGAGCGGTTGACCCGTGGACCTGATGGAATACCAAGCGAAGGAACTCTTCGCCAAGCATGGTGTGCCGGTGACTCTCGGCCGGACCGTCGAGACAGTCGCCGACGCGCGAGCAGCAGCCGAGGAGATCGGCGGGACGGTCGTCGTCAAGGCGCAGGTCAAGGCCGGAGGCCGTGGCAAGGCCGGTGGCGTGAAGGTCGCCAAGACCCCCGAGGAGGCCGAGGAGCACGCCTCGAACATCCTCGGGATGGAGATCAAGGGCCTCCGGGTCAACCGGGTCTCGATCGTGCCGGCCGCGAGCATCGAGGACGAGTACTACTTCTCCTTCCTGCTCGACCGCTCGAACCGCTCCTACCTGTGCATCGCCTCGGTCGAGGGCGGTGTGGAGATCGAGGAGGTCGCCAAGACCAACCCCGACGCGGTCAAGAAGATCGCGATCGACGCCGCCGCCGGTGTCGACGCGGCCAAGGCCGCCGAGATCGTCGAGGAGACCGGCTTCCCGGCCGAGCTGAAGGACCAGGCGATCGAGCTGGTCCAGTCGCTGTGGAAGGTCTTCGTGGAGGAGGACGCCACGCTCGTTGAGGTCAACCCCCTCGCCAAGCTCGCCGGCGGCAAGCTCGAGGCGCTCGACGGCAAGGTCTCGCTCGACGAGAACGCCGAGTTCCGCCACGAGGACCACGCGGACTTCGAGGACAAGGACGCCGCCGACCCGCTCGAGGCGAAGGCCAAGGCCAAGGGCCTGAACTACGTCAAGCTCGACGGCTCGGTCGGGATCATCGGCAACGGCGCGGGCCTGGTGATGTCGACCCTCGACGTCGTCGCCTACGCCGGTGAGGCGCACGGCAACGTGAAGCCCGCCAACTTCCTCGACATCGGTGGTGGCGCCTCCGCGGAGGTGATGGCCAACGGTCTCGACGTGATCCTCAACGACGAGCAGGTCAAGTCGGTGTTCGTGAACGTCTTCGGCGGGATCACCTCCTGCGACGCGGTCGCCAACGGCATCGTCGGAGCGCTGGAGATCCTCGGCGACGAGGCGACCAAGCCGCTCGTCGTACGCCTCGACGGCAACAACGTGGAGGAGGGCCGCCAGATCCTCGCGGAGGCCAACCACCCGCTGGTGACGCTGGTGGACACCATGGACGGCGCGGCCGACAAGGCCGCCGAGCTCGCGCACGCAGCTACTAACGGGGCAGGGGCCTGAGACATGTCGATCTTCTTGAACAAGGACTCCAAGGTCATCGTCCAGGGCATCACCGGCGGTGAGGGCACCAAGCACACCCGGTTGATGCTCAAGGCGGGGACCAACGTCGTCGGTGGCGTCAACGCCCGCAAGGCCGGCACCACCGTCACCCACCAGGACCCCGACGGCAACGACGTCGAGCTCCCGGTCTTCGGCTCGGTCGCCGAGGCGATCAAGGAGACCGGCGCCGACGTGTCTGTCGCCTTCGTGCCGCCGGCGTTCACCAAGGACGCCGTGATCGAGGCCATCGACGCCGAGATCGGCCTGCTGGTGATCATCACCGAGGGCGTGCCGGTGCAGGACTCGGCCGAGTTCTGGGCCTACGCCCAGGGCAAGAGCACCCGGATCATCGGCCCCAACTGCCCTGGCATCATCACGCCGGGCGAGGCCCTCGCGGGCATCACCCCGGCGACGATCTCCGGCTCCGGCCCGGTCGGCCTGGTCTCCAAGTCGGGCACGCTGACCTACCAGATGATGTTCGAGCTCAAGGACCACGGGTTCTCGACCGCCATCGGCATCGGTGGCGACCCGATCATCGGCACCACGCACATCGACGCTCTCGAGGCCTTCGAGAACGACCCCGACACCTTGGCGATCGTGATGATCGGCGAGATCGGTGGCGACGCCGAGGAGAAGGCCGCGGCGTACATCAAGGACCATGTGACCAAGCCGGTGGTCGGCTACGTCGCCGGGTTCACCGCCCCCGAGGGCAAGACCATGGGCCACGCCGGCGCCATCGTCTCCGACGGCGCGGGCACCGCCCAGGGCAAGAAGGAGGCCCTCGAGGCCGCCGGGGTCAAGGTCGGCAAGACCCCCTCCGAGACCGCCCAGCTGATGCGCGAGATCCTCGAGTCGCTGCAGGCGTAGTCGATCTCGTCCGTCCCAGTGGAGTGCCGGTTTTTCAGGTCAACCTGAAGAACCGGCACTTCTCATGTGTTGCAACGGCAGAGAAGTGCCGGTTTCACAAGGTCTCCGGAAAAACCGCCAGCGCCCTCAGGTGACCGCGCTGCGCACCTCGTACGCCGGGTCGGCGTACTCCTTCTCGTCGATCACGAGCGCGAGCTGCTCGACGGCGGCGCGGACGTGCTCGGGGGTGTTGTAGAGCGGGGCGAAGCCGAATCGGGCGATGTCGGGGTCGCGGAAGTCGCCGATCACCTGGCGCGCGATCAGCGCCTGCACGACCCCGTAGGCCTGCGGGTGCCGCAGCGAGACCTGGCTGCCGCGCCGGGCGTGCTCGCGCGGCGTGGCGATCTCGAACTCGCCGGGGATCCGGGCCTCCACCAGCTCGATGAACAGGTCGGTCAGCTCCAGGGACCGCGCCCGCAGCTGGGCCATCGAGACGCCGTCGAAGGCCTCCATGGCGGCCTCGAGCGCGGACAGGGCCAGCACCGGCGGCGTACCGGAGGCGAAGCGCCCGATGCCGTCCACCGGCTCGTAGTCGCGCGCCATCGCGAACGGGCTGCGGTGGCCCATCCAGCCGGTGATCGGCTGCCGTGCGTCGGCCTGGTGCCGGGGCGCGACCCAGGTGAACGCGGGGGAGCCGGGACCGCCGTTGAGGTACTTGTAGGTGCACCCCACGGCGAGATCGGCGCCGGCCGCGGTGAGGTCGACCGGGATCGCGCCCGTGGTGTGGCACAGATCCCACTGCACCAGGGCCCCGCGCGCCTGGGCCTCGCGGGTGATCCCGTCCATGTCGAACATCGCGCCGGTGCGGAAGTCGACGTGGGTCAGGCTGAGCAGCGCCACGTCGTCGTCCACCGCTGCCAACGGGTCCGCCGGGTCGCACCAGCGCAGCTCGAGACCCATCAGCTCGGCGACGCCCGCCGTGATGTAGCCGTCGGTCGGGAACGTGGAGGGCTCCACCACCAGCACCCGCCGGTCGGGCCGGAGGCGGGCTGCGGCCACCGTGGTCTTGAAGAGGCTGACGCTGGTGCTGTCACCGAGGTGTACGTCGGCGGGGTCGACGCCGATCAGCGGAGCGATCCTCCCGGCGATCCGGCGGCTCAGCTCCATCCAGTGCGCGTCGTTCCAGGAACGGATCAGGCCCTCGCCCCACTCACGGGTCACCACGTCCATCAGGCGCTCGCGCACACCGGTCGCGAGCGGGCCCAGGGAGTTGCCGTCGAGGTAGATCACGCCCCCGGGGAGCTCGAAGCCGCTCACGAGCGCGCACCGCGGGAGAGCTCGAAGAGCCGGTCGCGGGCCCGGGCCACCAGCGCCTCGAAGGTGTCGGCGTCGATGTCGTTGGTGCCGACGGGGGTGAAGTTGACCTGTGCGACCCAGGTGTCCACGCGCACCACTCCCATCCAGAACCCCACGGTGTCCTGTCGCTTGTTGATCTCGCTGTCCAGACGCCACAGGGCCAGCTCCGAGCCACGGTAGCCCCGGGGTAGGTGGAAGGCGTTGCTGACCTTCGCGCCGAGGTCGCGCTTCTCGCAGCTGGCCATCCGGGAGCGGACGGTCTGCACGAGGGCGTCGGCCTTGCGCACGCTGGGGAACCGGCCGTAGGTCTCGGTGATCCCGAAGCGTCGGGGCAGCTTGGCCTGGGGGATCAGGAACGTGCGGGTCATCGGCCGCCTCGCGCCCGCCTTGACGAAGTTGGCCTTGTCGCAGGTGGTGGCGGCGACGTTGACCTTGGCCGGGACCGCGTCGGTGCCCACCCACGGACGGTTGATCCGCCCGACCACGGGCAGGTCACCCGCGGCCAGGGTGCCCGGGGTCTCACCCGACCTCGGTGGCAGCACCGGAGCGACCCGCATGTAGAGAGGGCACCTGCCGGCCGGCTTGCTCATGCAGACGTTGCGCACGGCGACCATCAGCGTGTCGGCGGAGTCCCTGATGCCGACCGGCCGCCCGTTGCGGGTCTCCAGCACCGTGGAGACGGTCAACGACCCGGTCCGCGCGACCGAGGCGACGTAGGAGTGCCGCGCCATGTCGGCGATCCGCAGGCGCAGCAGCTGGGCCTCATCGCCGAGCCCGGTGACGGCGTAGGAGTTCTGCAGCTGCACGCGGGCCTTGCTGCACCCGGCGAACCACCCGAGCGTGGTGCGGTACGCCGCCTCGGCAGCCTGGTCCGAGCGTGAGATCTCGATCGTCTGCACCAGCCTGCGGCGAGGCTGGTCGGCGGCGGCGAAGGTGCGCACGATCGTGCCCACGCCGTCGGGATCGGCGAACCGGCGGCCCTGGCAGACCGAGTTGATCCCGTCGCCGGAGGTGTTGTCGGAGGTGCCCACCAGCCGCCAGGTCTGCGGCGGGGCCAGGGTGGAGAGCTGGTCGGCGTTGAGCATCAACGCGCGGGTGACCGGCCGGGGTGTCCGGAGCGAGCTGACCGTCTCGGTCGGCTCGGTGGTGCTGCCCACGACGAGCTCACCGGCGAGCAGGGTCAGCAGGACCAGCGCGACAGTCCCGACCACGCTGAACAGCTGGCGTCGGCGCCGGCCGTTGCGGTGGACGACCGGGGGACGGGGAAGCGCGGCGGCCTCGGCGATCGGTGCCAGGCTCTCCAGCGCGCCGCGGACGTGGCTGGGCCCGCAGTCGGTGCGCTCGCAGAAGGCCTGGGAGGCCTCACCGACCAGCACCGTGACGTGGTCGCGGGTCTCACCGAGCTCGCGACCGATGTCGGCGGTGGACAACCCGGCCAGGTGGGAGAGCAGCAGGGCCTTGCGCTGCAGGTCGGGCAGGTGGTGCAGGGCATCGAGCACGGAGGTCTGCGTCGTGCTGAGGCCCTTCTCCCGGTGCCAGATCCGCGCGACGTGACGCCGCTGGGCCATGGCCCAGGCGCGCGGGCGGACCCACTCCTCGGGGTCGGGCAACCGGCCGACCTTGCGCCAGTGGTGCCGGGCGACCACGAAGGAGTCACGCACGGCTCCCCGGGCCGCGGCCAGGTCACCGGTGAGCGCGTAGGCCTGCAGCACGAGCCGTCGGCGGCTGGCGAGGTAGAACTCGTCGAACTCGGGGGACTGGGGCGGGGCAGTGGGCATGACGACCACGAGGCTACCCGCGTGCCTGCGCCGGACCGAAGCGGTGCTGGGCGAGGATGGACCACGAGATGACTGACCTGCTGAGCCGTCCTGCCACCAAGGGCTCCGCCAGACCCCCCAGGCGCGGGGCCGACGGGACCCCTGACGAGGGGCGACCGCTGACCGTCTCGGCGGCGATCGCCTCGGTCCTGACCGCGTCGAGCACCCTCCTGGCGTGCCTCGCGGTGGCCGTCGTGGGATGGTTCCTGGCCGACGCCGGAGCCCACGGGCAGACCACCGACGCCCTCCGTGTCGGTGGCGACCTCTGGTTGGTCGGGCACGGCTCCCGGATCACCGTCGCCGGCGTACCCCTGGGGATCGTGCCGCTCGCGCTGAGCGCCCTCCTCGCCGCCTCGGCCTACCGCGGCGGCCGCTGGGCCGCCCGGACCTCCGCCCCGGTGGACGGCGACCGCGCCTTCGCGGTGGCCGGCACGATCTTCGCAGGCCTCTACGTCGTGGTCGCGGTGATCACCTGCGTGCTGGTCAGCACCGACTTCGCCGCCCCCGGACTCGGCCGCGCGATCGTGGGCTCGCTGCTGCTCTCCGGCGTCGGCGGCACTCTGGGGATGACTGCGGCCACGGGGCGGCTGTCGGCCTGGGTCGCCCTCGTGCCGGGCTGGATCCGGTCGGTCGTCCACGGCGCCGTGGCCGGGGCGCTGCTGCTCGTGGTGGCGTCCTCGGTGCTGGTCGCCGCCGCGCTGGTGCTCGGGCTCAACGAGGCCGCCACCGTGCTCTCGCAGCTTCGCCTGGGGCCGGGTGACTACGTCATGTACGCCATGGCCACAGCCGCGATCGCCCCCAACGCCGTGCTGCTCGGTGCCGCCTACCTGCTCGGGCCGGGCTTCGCCGTCGGCACCGGCACCGTGGTCGCGCCGACCGCCGTGGCACTCGGGCCGGTCCCGGCGTTCCCGCTCCTGGCCGCACTCCCGGCTCCCGGACCGGTCCCGTCGTGGGCGATCGCCCTGCTGGCCGTGCCGGTGATGGCCGCGGCGGTCGGTGCCGTCTGGGCGCAGCGCGCCTACGGCGTCACGGCCTACGACTCGGCCGCGCTGCGCGGCTTCGGGTGCGGCTTCGGGGCGGCCCTGCTGATGACGCTGGTGATCTCGCTCGCCGGTGGCCCGATGGGCACCGGCCGGATGGCTGAGATCGGTGCGCCGGTGCTCTCGGTGCTGGTCGCGGCGACGATGGCGATGAGCCTGGGCGGTCTGGTGGCCGGTTCTGCGACCGCGTGGTGGCAGCGGCGCCGCGCTCGGTAGCCTGTCCCGGTGCCCGCCTGTCGAATCGTCGTCCTCGTCTCCGGCGCCGGCACCAACCTCCAGGCGCTGCTCGACGCGTGCGACGACCCGGCGTACGGCGCCCAGGTGGTGGCCGTCGGAGCCGACCGTGACGACATCGAGGGTCTGGCCCGCGCCGAGCGCGCCGGGATCCCGACCTTCGTGCGGCGCGTCGGTGACTTCCACCATCGCGGGCACTGGGACGCGGTCCTGTCGGACACCGTCGCCGCGTTCGAGCCCGACCTCGTCGTGCTCGCCGGGTTCATGAAGCTGGTCGGCGCCGAGTTCCTCGACCGGTTCCCCGGACGCGTCGTGAACACGCACCCGGCGCTGTGCCCGGCGTTCCCGGGCACCTCCGGCCCCGCGGACGCCCTGGCGTACGGCGTGAAGGTCACCGGCGCCACCTTGTTCGTGGTCGACGCCGGCGTGGACACCGGTCCGATCGTCGCCCAGAGCGTCGTACCCGTGCTCGACGACGACGACCCGGACTCACTGCACGAACGGATCAAGGTCGCCGAGCGGCAGATGCTCGTCGACTCCGTGGGCCGGCTGGCCCGAGAAGGTTTCACCATCTCCCACAGGAAGGTGCGGATCGGCTGATGTCCGAGACCACGCACGAGAGCACACATCCCGGCACGAGCACCCCCGACCGGATCGCGATCAAGCGGGCCCTGGTCTCGGTCTACGACAAGACCGGCCTCGACGCGCTGGTCCGCGCGCTGCACGACGCGGGCGTGGAGCTGGTCTCGACCGGCGGCTCGGCCAAGCTGATCGCGGATCTCGGGCTTCCCGTGACCCGCGTGGAGGACCTGACCGGGTTCCCCGAGTGCCTCGACGGCCGGGTGAAGACGCTGCACCCCAAGGTGCACGCAGGGATCCTCGCCGACCGACGCCTGCCCTCCCACGTCGCGCAGCTCGGTGAGCTCGGCGTGGAGCCGTTCGACCTGGTGGTCTCCAACCTCTACCCGTTCACCGAGACGGTCGCCTCGGGTGCCTCGCCGGACGAGTGCGTGGAGCAGATCGACATCGGTGGCCCCTCGATGGTGCGCGCGGCGGCGAAGAACCACCCCTCGGTGGCGATCGTGACCTCGCCGGCGCGCTACTCCGACGTCCTCGCAGCGCTGCACTCGGGCGGGTTCAGCTACGCCGAGCGCAAGGAGCTCGCGGCCGAGGCGTTCGTGCACACCGCGACCTACGACGTCCACGTGGCCAGCTGGATGGGCAACGTGCTCACCGACACCTCCGGCGGCGCCGGCTTCCCGGCCTGGGTCGGCGGGACCTGGGAGCGCGCCAACGTGCTGCGGTACGGCGAGAATCCGCACCAGCCCGCCGCGCTCTACCTCAACGGCTTCGGCTCCGGCCTCGCGCAGGCGCGCCAGCTGCACGGCAAGGAGATGTCCTACAACAACTACGTCGACGCGGACGCCGCGCGCCGGGCGGCCTACGACTTCGACGCCCCCGCGGTCGCGATCATCAAGCACGCCAACCCGTGCGGCATCGCGGTCGGCGAGGACGTCGCCGACGCTCACCGCAAGGCGCACGAGTGCGACCCGGTCTCCGCCTTCGGCGGGGTGATCGCGGTCAACCGTCCGGTCTCGGTGGAGATGGCCCGCCAGGTCGCGGAGGTGTTCACCGAGGTGGTCGTGGCCCCTGGCTTCGAGGCGGGCGCCGTGGAGATCCTGGCTGCCAAGAAGAACGTGCGCCTGCTCGTGTGCGAGCCGCTGGACCGAGGCGGCGTCGAGACCCGACCGATCTCCGGCGGCATGCTGATGCAGGTCCGCGACGCCATCGACGCCGACGGCGACGACCCGGCGAGCTGGACCCTGGCCACCGGCGAGGCCGCCAGCGACGAGGTGCTCGCCGACCTGGCCTTCGCCTGGAAGGCCTGCCGCGCGGCCAAGTCCAACGCGATCCTGCTCGCGAGCGGCGGTGCCTCGGTCGGCATCGGCATGGGCCAGGTCAACCGGGTGGACTCCTGCCGGCTGGCCGTCTCGCGCGCCGGTGACCGGGCGGCCGGATCGGTGGCGGCCTCGGACGCGTTCTTCCCCTTCGAGGACGGTCCGCAGATCCTGATCGACGCCGGCGTCCGGGCGATCGTGCAGCCGGGCGGCTCGGTGCGGGACGAGCTCACGATCGAGGCGGCCACGCAGGCCGGCGTGACGATGTACTTCACGGGCACGCGACACTTTGCCCACTGACGCTGGACGAGAGATGGAAGGCTGAGCAGGTGAGTGCACAGAAGCTGGACGGGACGGCCACGGCCAAGGCGATCAAGGAAG
The DNA here is from genome assembly GCA_963782215.1 of uncultured Actinomycetota bacterium. Classification (GTDB taxonomy): domain Bacteria; phylum Actinomycetota; class Actinomycetes; order Propionibacteriales; family Nocardioidaceae; genus Marmoricola. The sequence goes on from CAWAJE010000009.1 coordinate 152,522, forward strand.
AGCTGACCGCGCGGGTCGCGAAGCTGCGGGAGCACGGCGTGACTCCCGGACTCGGCACGGTGCTGGTCGGCAGCGATCCCGGTTCGACCTGGTACGTCAACGGCAAGCACAAGGACTGCGCCGAGGTCGGCATCGAGTCTCTGCGTGAGGACCTTCCGGAGAGCGCGACCCAGGACGACGTCCTGGCCGCCGTACGCCGCCTCAACGAGGACCCCGCCTGCACCGGCTACATCGTGCAGCTGCCGCTGCCCAAGGGGATCGACGAGAACGCCGTGCTCGGCGCGATCGATCCCGCCAAGGACGCCGACGGCCTGCACCCCACCAACCTCGGCTGGCTGGTGCTCGGCAAGCCGGCGCCGCTGCCCTGCACGCCGTTCGGGATCGTGGAGCTGCTGCGCCGGCACGACGTGCAGATCAACGGTGCCGACGTCGTCGTGGTCGGTCGCGGGGTCACGGTCGGCCGTCCGCTGGGGCTGTTGCTCACCCGGCGGTCCGAGAACGCCACGGTCACGCTGTGCCACACCGGCACCCGTGACCTCACCGGGCACGTCCGGCAGGCCGACATCGTCGTGGCCGCCGCCGGCGTCCCCGGGATCATCACCGGGGAGATGGTCAAGCCGGGAGCTGCCGTGCTGGACGTCGGCGTCTCCCGCGTCGACGGCAAGCTCGCCGGCGACGTGGCCGAGTCGGTGTACGACGTGGCCGGCTGGGTCTCCCCGAACCCCGGCGGAGTGGGTCCGATGACTCGCGCGATGCTGCTCTCCAACGTCGTGGCCGCCGCAGAGGACACCCTGTCCGCGTGACCGCGGATGGCGAGCGGCGTCGGCTCCCGTCCACCTTGGGTGGGCTGGTCTACCTGATCGTGGTTGCGGTCTGCTCGGCCGGACTGCTGGCGGTGGCGCTGGGTGCCTGGCGGCGCGGGGTCGCGGTGATCGGCCTCGGGCTGCTGCTCGGGGCGATGATGCGCGCTTCGCTCTCCGACGGGGACGCCGGGATGCTGCGCGTACGCCGCAACCGCTGGTTCGACGTACTCATGCTCGCGGGGGTGGGCGTGGCACTGATCTCGCTGGCGAGCGTGATCCCCGACCAGCCCGGCTGAGCGGAACTCTCCTTCAGGAGCACTTCAGCGGTGACGGCGCACGGTGGGTCGAACCCCTAAGGAGTGATCCACCATGACCCACCCCACCGAACCGACCCGCACGACCAGCAGACGACGCCCCGCCACCAGGACGACCGGCCGCTCCGCGGCCACCAGGACGACCGGCCGCTCCGCGGCCACCAGGACGACCGGCCGCTCCGCGGCCAGGATCGCCGCCGCCACCGGGCTCGCACTGGCCGGCGGCCTGGCCGTCCAGAGCAGCAGCGCGACGGCCACCCCCTCGGCGGACCACTCCCGGTCGGCCCATGCAGGCTGCCACCTGCCCGGGCCCTACGCCTACCCGCAGGGCAGCCAGACGGTGCACCTGCGGCCCCGGGACTTCAGCACCCGGATCGACAACCCCTACTGGCCGATGCGGCCCGGCACCGTCTGGAACTGGCGGGAGACCAACGCCGAGGGCACGCAGCAGATCACCGTCAGGGTGACCCGCCGGACCACCGTGATCAAGGGCATCCGCGCCCGGGTGGTGCGCGACGTGGTCCGCTCCGACGGGGAGGTCGTCGAGGACACCCGCGACTGGTACGCCCAGGACTCCGGCGGCAACATCTGGTACCTCGGTGAGGACACCAAGGAGTACGAGAACGGCACGGTGGTCAGCACCGAGGGTTCGTGGCGGCACGGCCGCGACGGCGCCCAGGCCGGCATCGCCGTACCAGCGCGGCCACGCGCGACCTGCCACTACCGCGAGGAGTACCTCGCTGGCGAGGCCGAGGACCAAGCGCTGGTGCTCTCGACGAAGGAGTCGATGCGGACCCCCACCGGCTTCCACCGCCGGGTCCTGCACACGGCCAACTCCACGCCGCTGGACCGCGACATCCTGGAGAACAAGTTCTACGCCCGCGGAATCGGCCCGGTGCTCGAGATCGACGTCTCGCCCGACGCCGCGCGCGCCGAGTTGGTCTCGGTCACCCACCGCTGAGGGTCGGGGCCCGGAAACCAGCAGCCGGAAACCAGCAGCCGGGAAACAGCCAGGCGGGAAACAGCCAGCCGGGCGCTCGCGGCCCACGGCTACAGGGCGGGCAGGCGTACGACGAACCGCGAGGTCGGCGAGTCGCCCTCGAGCCGGATCGTCCCTCCGTGGGACTCGACGACCGACCGGGCGATGGCCAGGCCGAGACCGGTGCCGGCCTCGCGCCGGTCCCGCGACGGGTCGCTGGTGAAGAACCGCTCGAAGACCTCGTCGCGGTGCTGCTCCGGCACCCCGGGACCGTCGTCCTCGACGGTGAGGGTGACCTGCCCGGCCTCCTCGCCCACGGAGACCGCGATGTGCTCGCCGGCGAACTCCGCCGCGTTCTGCAGCAGGTTGCGCACCATCCGGCCCAGCTCGCGCCGGACGCCGCGCACCGGTGCGGGAGTGGCCTGGAGGCGCACCTGCACCGGGCCTTCGCAAGGGAACCGGGCCACCTCCTCGGCGACGAGGTCCTCGAGGTCGAGCGCGTCGTACTGGGGCCGGCGGTCGTCCTCCACCTGGGCGAGGAAGAGCAGGTCGGAGACCAGTGACTCCATCCGGTCGGTCTCCAGCAGCAGCTGGTGCGCGGTGTGCTGCCACTGGGTCTGCTCGCCGCGAGTCAGGGAGACCTCCAGCTCGGTGCGGAAGACCGTCAACGGCGACTGGAGGTCGTGGGAGGCGTTGCCGACGAACTCGCGCTGACGCCGGTCGGCGCTCTCGAGCCGGTCCAGGAGCTCGTTCATCGTCCGCGCCAGCCGCTCCACCTCGTCGTGGGTCGGCGGCACCGGCACCCGGCGGTGCAGGGACCGGGCGCTGAGAGCGGCGACCTCCCGGCGTACCTGCTCCACGGGGCGCAGGGCGCGGCCGACGGTCAGCCAGGTGCCGAGCGCCAGCAGCGCCGTCAGCAGCGGTACTCCTAGCACGAGGCTGAGGGTGAGGCTGTGGGTGGCCTCCTGCACCGACTCCAGGCTCGGCCCGACGAACGCCGTCACGTCGCGACCATCGGCCGTCCGGGTGCGGGCTGACCAGATCCGGTAGTCCTCGGTCTCCTCGTCGTCGGGCGCACGCATGGTGACGACTCCGAGTTCCTCCCCGACGGTCGAGGACGCGCGCACCGGGGGCTTGCCGACGAGGTTGTCCGAGGTCGCGACCACCACGTCGCCGATCACCACCTGGGCGAGCGAGTCGTCACCGATGCCGTCGACGATCCGGGGCAGGGTCCCCTCGCGCGCCTGGGACAGCAGCTCACTGACGCGCGCCCGGGACTGGGTGTCGGTGGCGGTGGACAGCGAGTGCCCCAGGGCGCGCACCAGCAGCAACGAGCCGACCACGAGGGCCACTGCCACGAGCAGCGTGGCGGCGAGGGTCGTGCGGGCGCGCACCGATCTCAGAGCACGCAGAGCGCCGTTCACGAGGCTTCCTCGGCGTCGAGCCGGTAACCGGCACCCCGGACCGTGCGCAGGGTGCTGCGTCCGAAGGGCGCGTCGATGCGTCGTCGGAGGTGGCCCACGTGGACCTCGACGATGTTGGCGTCGCCGTCGAAGGCGAAGTCCCAGACGTGGTCGAGGATCGCCCGCTTGGAGACCACCTGGCCGGGGCGGCGCATCAGGAACTCCAGCAGCGAGAACTGCCGTGGGGTGAGGTCGACCTCCACCTCGCCCCGGGTGACCACGTGGCGCGCGGGGTCGAGGGTGAGGTCGCCGACGGTGAGTACGGCGGGCCGCGGATCGTCGGGCCGGCGCAACAGGGCGCGCAGGCGGGCCACGAGCACCTCGAAGGCGAACGGCTTGGCCAGGAAGTCGTCGGCGCCGCTGTCGAGCGCGAGCACCTCGTCGTCCGCCGCGTTCTTGGCCGTGAGGATCAGGATCGGCACCCAGATGTCACGAGCCCGCAGGTCGCGGCACAGGTCGGTGCCGCTTCCGCCCGGCAGCATCACGTCGAGGACCACGGCGTCGTAGTCGTTCTCGGTGGCCAGCCACCGACCCTGCTCGAAGTCGGCGGCCACGTCTACGGCGTACCCCTCGGCCTCCAGGCCGCGTCGTACCGCCAGGGCGATGCGGACATCGTCGTCCACCACCAGGATGCGCATGGCCGAACCATGGCACGGGTCGACTGAAGATGTCCTGAAGGTCTGCTGACGACCGGTATCCGGCTGTGTCCCCGGAGGGCCCGGGCCTTCAGCCGGACTTCAGGCCCCGGGGCGCAGGGTGGGGGACGACACCTGATCACCCATCGAGGAGGAGCACCCAGATGAACACCAGGAAGCGGATCGCCGTCGTTGCAGCAGCAGGCATCGTCGCCCTCGGCGCCGGGGTCAGCGTGGCCGCGGCCGGCAACGACGACGGCGACGAGACGGTCACCGGCCCGGAGGCCGACCGGGCGACCTCTGCCGCGCTGGAGATCACCAAGGGCGGCACGGCCAACTCGGTCGAGCGCGACTCCGAGAACGGCGCCACCTGGGAGGTCGAGGTCACCCGCTCCGACGGCACCACGGTCGACGTACGCCTCGACGAGAACTACCAGCTCGTGGTGGTCGAGTCCGACTCCGAGCAGGGTTAGCCACCGCCACCGACGCCGACGCCGACGCCGACGCCGTACGGCTGACGGTCGGTCCACCTCTCTGCCAAAACAGGCACTTCTCTGCCGTTGCAACGGCGGAGAAGTGCCTGTTTCACAGGAGAACGTGAAAAACCGACAGCCCTAGATCAGGCCGAGCTCGGTCACCGCGTCGCGCTCCTCGGCGAGCTCGTTGACCGAGGCGTCGATCCGGCCGCGGGAGAACTCGTCGATCTCGAGGCCCTCGACGATCTTCCAGTCCCCGTTGCTGGTGGTGACCGGGAACGAGGAGATCAGGCCCTCGGGCACGCCGTAGGAGCCGTCGGAACGCACGGCCATCGAGACCCAGTCGCCCTCGGCTGAGCCGGTGAGCCAGTCGCGGGCGGCGTCGATGGTGGCGGACGCGGCCGAGGCGGCCGAGGAGGAACCACGAGCCTCGATGATCGCTGCGCCACGCTTGGCCACGGTCGGGATGAAGTCGTTCTCGATCCAGGCCTGGTCGTCGACGGTCTCGGCGGCGTTCCTGCCGGAGATCTCGGCGTGGAAGAGGTCGGGGTACTGGGTGGCCGAGTGGTTGCCCCAGATCGTCATCTTCTTGATGTCGCTCACCGAGGCGCCGGTCTTGGCGGCCAGCTGCGAGATCGCCCGGTTGTGGTCCAGGCGGGTCAGCGCGGTGAACCGCTCGTCGGGGATGTCGGGGGCGTTGGTCATCGCGATCAGCGCGTTGGTGTTGGCCGGGTTGCCGGTCACGCCGATACGGACGTCGTCCGCGGCCACCTTGTTCAGGGCCTTGCCCTGCGCGGTGAAGATCGCGCCGTTGGCCTCGAGGAGGTCACCGCGCTCCATGCCGGGACCACGCGGGCGTGCGCCGACGAGCAGGGCGAGGTTGACGCCGTCGAAGATCGTCTCGGCGTCGTCGCCGATCTGCACTCCCGCCAGCGTCGGGAACGCGCAGTCGTCGAGCTCCATGACGACACCCTCGAGGGCCTTGAGCGCCGGGGTGATCTCGAGCAGGCGCAGCTCGATGGGGCGGTCGGGGCCGAGCAGCGCACCGCTGGCGAGGCGGAACAGCAGGCTGTAGCCGATCTGACCGGCGGCGCCGGTGACGGCGACCTTGAGGGGGGCAGTACTCACGAGGACTCCTGGTACGACGGACGACTGAGGCTGACCATCCGACGCTAGCAGCGCCGGGAGCCGGTGGCCGAGTCGGGCGCCGGGGGTGGGTGCCGGGGTCGCGAGGCCGAGTGCCGAGGTGGTCGTCCAGGCGACCATGTCAGCACTCGACCCTGGGGCCTCCACCGAGGTCGGCCCCGGCGGTGCCGTGCAGCACGGGACGGACGGGGTGCGCTGACCGCAGGAGTGCGGTATCTTGACGTGAAGATAAATCGCCCGTCGCAACCTTTTTCAGGAGTCGCACGTGACCGAGTCGAAGATCATCTACACCCACACCGACGAGGCACCGCTGCTGGCGACGTACTCGTTCCTGCCGATCATCGAGGCGTACGCCGGCAAGGCCGGCGTCCGAGTCGAGACCCGCGACATCTCACTGGCGGGCCGGATCATCGCGCAGTTCGGCGACCGGCTGCCCGAGGACCAGCGGATCGGCGACGAGCTCGGTGAGCTCGGTGAGCTCGCGAAGACCCCCGAGGCCAACATCGTCAAGCTGCCCAACGTGAGCGCCTCGATCCCGCAGCTCAAGGCCGCGATCGCCGAGCTCCAGGAGCAGGGCATCGACCTGCCGGACTACCCCGACAACCCGCAGACCGACGAGGCCAGGGACGTCCGCGCGCGCTACGACAAGGTCAAGGGCAGCGCCGTGAACCCGGTGCTCCGCGAGGGCAACTCCGACCGCCGTGCGCCGGAGTCGGTGAAGAACTACGCCCGCAAGCACCCGCACTCGATGGGCGAGTGGAGCAGCGACTCCAAGACCAACGTCGCGCACATGAGCGCCGACGACTTCCGCAGCAACGAGAAGTCGGTCGTGATCGAGAAGGCCGGCTCGCTGCGGATCGAGCTGGTCCCGGCAGACGGTCAGGGCGAGGGCACCGAGGTGCTCAAGGAGTCGGTCCCGGTCGAGGCCGGCGAGGTCATCGACGGCACCTTCATGAACACCGCCGCGCTGCAGTCCTTCCTGCGTGAGCAGATCGCCCGGGCCAAGGCCGAGGACGTGCTGTTCTCGGTCCACCTCAAGGCCACGATGATGAAGGTCTCCGACCCGATCATCTTCGGCCACGCGGTGCAGGCCTTCTTCCCGACGCTGTTCAGCGAGCACGCCGACAGTCTGCTCGAGCACGGCCTCGACCCCAGCAACGGCCTCGCCGGCATCCTCTCCGGTGCCCAGAAGGTCGGGGGCGAGGTCGCCCAGGGCATCCAGGCCGCGGTCGACAAGGACCTCGCCGACGGCCCGAAGATGGCGATGGTCGACTCCGACAAGGGGATCACCAACCTGCACGTGCCCAGCGACGTGATCGTGGACGCCAGCATGCCGGCCATGATCCGCACCTCGGGCCACATGTGGGGACCCGACGGTGGCGAGGCCGACACCCTGGCCGTCATCCCCGACAGCAGCTACGCCGGCATCTACCAGGTCGTGATCGACGACTGCCGCGCGCACGGCGCCTACGACCCCGCCACGATGGGCTCGGTGGCCAACGTCGGTCTGATGGCCCGCGCGGCCGAGGAGTACGGCAGCCACGACAAGACCTTCGAGATCGCGCACGCCGGCACCGTCCGGGTGGTCGACCAGGACGACCAGGTGGTGATGGAGCACGAGGTGCAGGCCGGTGACATCTGGCGCGCCTGCCAGACCAAGGACGAGCCGATCCGCGACTGGGTCAAGCTGGCGGTCACCCGTGCCCGCGCGGCCGGTACCCCCGCGATCTTCTGGCTCGACGAGAGCCGCGCCCACGACGCCAACCTGATCGCCAAGGTCGACGAGTACCTCTCCGACAGCGACGTCGTCGGGGACAGCGAGGGCCTCGACATCCGGATCATGACGCCCGAGGACGCGATCGCGTTCAGCATCGAGCGGATCCGCAAGGGCGAGGACACCATCTCGGTGACCGGCAACGTGCTGCGCGACTACCTCACCGACCTGTTCCCGATCCTCGAGCTCGGCACCAGCGCCAAGATGCTCTCGGTGGTCCCGCTGATCAAGGGCGGCGGCCTGTTCGAGACCGGCGCCGGTGGCTCGGCGCCCAAGCACGTGCAGCAGCTGGTCAAGGAGAACTACCTGCGCTGGGACAGCCTGGGTGAGTTCCTCGCCCTCGCCGAGAGCTTCGGCAAGTACGCCGAGGTCACCGGCAACAGCCAGGCCAAGGTGCTCGGCGAGACCCTGGACCGGGCGACCGGCACCTTCCTCGACGAGAACAAGTCACCGGGGCGCAAGCTCGGCACCATCGACAACCGAGGCAGCCACTTCTACCTCGCGCTGTACTGGGCCCAGGAGCTGGCGCAGCAGACGCAGGACGCCGAGCTGGCCGAGGCGTTCTCCGCCCTGGCGCAGAAGCTCGCCGAGGAGGAGGAGACGATCGCCTCGGAGCTGATCGCCGTCCAGGGCTCGCCCGCCGACATCGGCGGCTACTACCGGCCGGACCCCGAGAAGGCGACCGCGGTGATGCGTCCCTCGAAGACGCTCAACGAGGCCATCGACTCGCTGGCCTGATCGGACCCTCCTGACCGGCCGGACCGGGGCTGGGAAGGATGCCAGACAAGTCAGGGGCGCCGCCGGGGAATCCCGGCGGCGTTCCTGCGTTGAAGCACAGGTGAGCGCGATGACGAACGACACCGACCAGGCCGCAGTGCCGACGCCGCGGTCGGGCGTCGGCGTCCCCGGCTCCTCGTTGCACACCGGCTTGGCGCTGCTGGCCCTGGCCATGGGCGGCTTCGCGATCGGCACCACCGAGTTCGTCTCGATGGGGTTGCTCCCGCAGCTCGCCGCCGGGGTCGGGGTCTCGATCCCGACGGCCGGGCACGTGATCTCGGCGTACGCCGTGGGCGTGGTCGTGGGAGCCCCCTTCATCGCGGTCTTCGGGGCGAGGCTGCCCCGACGCGAGCTGCTGGTCGGGCTGATGCTGGTCTTCCTGGTCGGCAACGTCGCCAGTGCGCTCGCCTTCGACTACACCTCTCTGGCCCTGTCCCGGTTCTTCGCCGGCCTGCCGCACGGCGCCTACTTCGGCGTTGCGTCGCTGGTCGCGGCCGACCTGGTCAGTCCCGCACGCCGCGGCCGAGCGGTGAGCCGGGTGATGCTCGGGCTCGCGGTCGCCAACGTCGTCGGCGTCCCGGCGGCCACGTGGCTCGGCCAGACCTTGGGATGGCGCTCGGCCTACTGGCTGGTGGTGGTGCTGGCCACCGTGACGATGACCATGGTGCTGTGGCTGGTGCCGCACGTCGCCGCCAACCGCGCCGCGACCGGGCGCAACGAGCTGCGCGCCTTCAAGAACCCCCAGGTGCTGCTGACCTTGCTGGCCGGGGCCATCGGCTTCGGCGGCATGTTCGCGGTCTACACCTACATCTCGCCCACGGTCACCGATGTCGCCGGCCTCGCCGAGGGTCGGGTTCCGGTCTACCTGCTGGCGCTCGGCCTGGGCATGGTGGTCGGCACCCCGGTGGCCGGTCGCCTCGCGGACTGGTCGATCTTCCGCTCCCTGCTCGTCTCCTCGGTGGGGATGACGCTGACCCTGGTGACCTTCACCGTGACCGCCCGGTGGTTCGTGCCCGGGCTGCTCACCGTGTTCACGTTGACGATCTTCGGCTCCGTGCTGGCGGTCAACCTGCAGATGCGGCTGATGGAGGTCGCCGGTGACGCCCAGACGATCGGCGCGGCGATGAACCACGCCTCGCTCAACATCGCCAACGCCCTCGGTGCCTGGCTCGGCGGGCTGGTCGTGGCGGCCGGGTTCGGCTACACCTCCACCGCCTGGGTCGGTGCGGGGCTCTCGGTGGCCGGCGTGCTCGTGCTGCTCGCGTCGGTCGGCCTGCACCGGCGTACGACGGGCCCCGTGCGAGCCTCGCTCAGCCGGGCCTGACCCGCTCGGGCCCCTCGGTCCCAGGCAGGACGAAGTCGCTGGCGAGCAGGTCGTAGAAGATCGTGTCCACGTGGCTGCCGTCACCGAGCAGGGTGCCCTCGCGCTGGACGCCGCTGCGACGGAAGCCGGTCTCCTCGACCACCCGTTGCGAGGCGAGGTTGACCACTGCCACGTAGGCCACCAGCCGACGCAGGCCCAGACCGCCGTCCTCGACGTCGATGAAGGCGTGCCGCACCGCCAGCAGGCAGGCGGCCCGCGCCACTCCGCGGCCGCGGACGTCCGGGTGGGTCCAGTAGCCGAGCTCGGCCTGCTCACCCTCGTGCAGGTCGAACAGGGCCACCCAGCCGAGCAGCTCGTCGGTCACCGGGTCGGCGACGGCCCAGGGCAGTGACTTCCCCTGCACCGACTCCTCACGCAGACCGAGCTCGCGCAACCGCATGGTGGTCTCGTCGTGGGGCGCGCTCTCGCGCAGGGTGCGGCTGTAGCGCTGCACGGCGGGATCGTTGCCCGCCTCGGCGAGTCGCGCGAGGTCGGCGTCGGTCGTGGCGCGCAGCACGGCGCGTTCACCGACGATCCTGGGCATCTCGAACCACGGCGTTCGCGGTGCCAGCTCCTCCCCGCGCCGCAGGGTGCCGATCCAGGCGTCTACGTGCTCGCCGCGCAGGGGCAGCCAGCCGCGCAGCGTGCCGTCGCAGCTGAAGCCCAGCTTCCACGCCAGCCGGCGTGAGGCCCAGTTGCCTCGCTCGGCGAGCCACACCACGGTCTGCAGGTCGCGTTCGGCGAAGCCCCAGTCCAGGAGCAGACGCACGGCTCGCTCCATCACGCCGCGCCCCCGCGCCCACGGGTGCGCGCCGTAGGCGATCTCGGCACGGCCCTCGTCCTTGTTGCGCAGCGAGATCGAGCCGGCGAAGCGCGGTGTCCCCGCGTCGTCGACCGCCTCCACGACGAACCCCCACTCGCGGTCGGCCTCCCAGCCGTCGGGGATCACGTGGCGCAGGTAGGTCTTGGCGTCGTCGCGGGTGTAGGGCACCGGAGCGGTGGTCCACCGCCGGCTCAACGGGTCCTGGCACTGCTCGACGGACCCGTCGATGTCGTCGTCGCTGGGAGCCCGGAGGGTCACCGATCCGTCGGTGAGCGTGGGGATGCGAACCATGCCTCCAGCCTGCCACCGGCGTCCGGTCGCGACGCCCCCTCCGGGAGTGACACGCAGGGGCTGGAAGAATGCTCGGCATGTCCACGCAGCCCCCGGCCCAGAACCCCGCACAGCCGGCAGCCCTTCCGCGCGTGCTGTCCGGCATCCAGCCGACCAGCGACTCGTTCCACTTCGGCAACTACCTCGGTGCCCTGCGTCAGTGGGTGGGCTTCCAGGAGGGTCACGAGCCCTTCTTCTTCATCGCCGACATGCACGCGATCACGCTTCCGCAGGACCCGAAGCTGCTGCGGGAGCGCTCCTACGTGGCAGCCGCCCAGCTCGTGGCGATGGGCATCGACCCCGAGCGCTCGGCGATCTTCCTGCAGTCGCAGCTGCCCGAGCACGCCGAGCTGTCGTGGGTGCTGCAGTGCTTGACGGGTCTCGGCGAGGCGCGCCGGATGACGCAGTTCAAGGACAAGGCCGCCAAGGGCGGCGAGGGCTCCGCCTCGGTCGGCCTGCTGACCTACCCGATCCTGCAGGCGGCCGACATCCTGCTCTACCGCCCGGCCTACGTACCGGTGGGGGAGGACCAGCGCCAGCACCTGGAGCTCACCCGGGACCTGGCGCAGCGGTTCAACCACCGCTACAAGAAGACCTTCCGCGTCCCGGAGCCCTACATCCTCAAGGCCACGGCGAAGATCACCGACCTGCAGCACCCCTCGGCGAAGATGTCGAAGTCGGCCTCGAGCCCCGCCGGCATCATCAACATGCTCGACGACCCCAAGGCCTCCGCCAAGAAGATCCGCTCCGCGGTCACCGACTCCGACGGGGAGATCCGCTTCGACGAGGACAGCAAGCCGGGAGTCTCCAACCTGCTGCGGATCTTCTCCGCGCTCTCCGAGCGCACCGTGGACGACCTGGTCGAGGAGTACGCCGGGCAGGGGTACGGCGCCCTCAAGGGCGACCTCGCCGACCTCGTGGTCGAAGTGGTCACGCCCTTCCGTGACCGCACCCTGGCCCTGCTGGAGGACCGCGACGCGCTCGACCAGATCCTGGGCTCGGGGGCCGACCGCGCCCATGCGGTGGCCAGCCGGACGCTGGCAGACGTCTACGACCGCGTGGGTTTCGTGCCGCGCCGCCGACCTCGCTAGGCTCCGCGGGTGCCGACCATCGGAGTCTCGATCGCAGTGCCCGACCCGTGGGGCAGCGAGCTGCAGCAGTACCGGATCGACCTCGGCGACGACTCCGCGAAGCACATCCCGACCCACATCACGTTGCTGCCGCCCCACGACGTCCCCGACGCGGAGCTCGACGGCCTGGTCGAGCACCTCGCCGTCGTGGCGGCGCGCTCAGAGCCGTTCCGGGTGCACCTGCGGTCCACGGGCACCTTCCGCCCGGTCTCGCCGGTGGTGTTCATCGGGGTGGTCGAGGGGATCAGCCAGTGCGAGCAGCTGGCTTCCGGCGTACGCCGTGGCCCGCTCGAGGTGGAGAAGGCCTTCCCCTACCACCCGCACGTGACGGTGGCCCACCACCTGCCCGAGCCCGTCCTCGACCGGGCGTTCGTCGAGCTCGACCGCTTCGACGTGGCCTTCGACGTCGAGGAGATGTGGATGTATCTCCACGACGAGAACTCGGGCTGGCGTCCCAGCCGCTCCTTCGCCCTGGGCCGCAGCAGCTAGCTCAGCAGCTGGCTCACCGGTTGGGCGTGAACATCGTGACGGTGTAGGCGCGGGTGAAGCGCTTCGTCGACCCCGCGCGCCTGATCCCGCTGACCACGACCCGGAAGGTGCCGCTGCGCGCGACCGAGTCGGGCAGCTCCCAGACCAGGGTCGGCTTCGCGTAACCGTTGTGGACCGGCTGCCTGCGCACCTGCACCGCCGAGCCGTTGCGGGTCACCCGCACCCGGGCCCGGGAGAAGCTCGTCGAGGAGTTCCCGGCCGAGAGCGACCAGCGGCCCTTGGGCTCGAGCGCGTCCGGGAAGTAGCCGGGGGTCGGCCAGGAGACCCAGGCCGGGTTCGGCCGCGAGGCGGAGGTCGGCCCGATCACCGTGATCGCGTTGGCGTGGTCGGTGGCGCCGTTGCCCATCGCGGTGGCGTAGGGGTTCATCAGCCAACGGCGGTGTCCAGCGGCCACGTTCGAGCTGCCGTCGTCCTCCATGTAGAGGTCGACCGCCTTGCCGGCGCGCAACGAGGGATAGGCCAGCGCGAGGTTGGAGCGGGCGGCGTTCTGGGCGCCGGCCGAGGTCCAGCACCTGAGGGACCGGTCCGGTGTGTGGTCGAGCAGGTTGTTGGCCGACATCAGCAGGGCAGTCTGCTGAGCACGCTCGTTGAGGGCCGGGGAGAACGTGACCGGGGCCAGGCCGCCGAGGGAGCGCACGAAGTTGAGGGCGCGTAGCGTCGCCGCGTGGGCGTCGGCCGAGATGGTGCCGGGCACGCAGCGCTCGTCGTCGCCGGTGTAGCCGGTGGTGGTGCTCAGGCCGGGGGCGTAGTCGCGCCAGTAGGCGGCGTTGACCTGGGCCCGGTCGCTGGTCCGCAACGCACCGGACCAGCGGGCCGTCGTACGCGGTGTGCGGGCGGTGCGTGCCCCGGCGGGGGAGAGCACCTCTGCGGAAACGGGCGCCCGGCCTGCGAGCACCGCAGCCGGGCTCGGGGCTGCGGCGGAGGACGACGGTGGTACGCCGGCCCCGGAGGCGCCGAGAAGCAGCACCAGGGAGGCGGCCGCAAGGACCCGAGAGTGACCCGAACTAGTCATTCTCGGAGGGTATGCCCTAAATGTCCTTTTGTCCCGTTTTCGGACCGGGATATCGGGACCGGTCCGTCCGCGGTCAGTGACCCTTGCGGATCGCGGTGCGCAGGTCCCTGTTGAGCTGGGAGATCACGTCGAGCGGGATCTCCTTGGGGCAGGCGGCCGTGCACTCGCCGATGTTGGTGCAGCCACCGAAGCCCTCGTGGTCGTGCTGGGCGACCATGTTGACCACCCGGGTCTCCCGCTCGGCCTGACCCTGCGGCAGCTCGCCGAGGTGGGTGATCTTGGCGCCGAGGAACAGCGAGGCCGAGCCGTTGGGGCAGGCCGCGACGCAGGCGCCGCAGCCGATGCAGGTGGCCACGTCGAAGGCGCGGTCGGCGTTGTCCTTGGGGACCGGGGTGGCGTGGGCGTCCGGAGCGGCACCGGTGTTGACCGAGATGTAGCCACCCTGCTGGATGATCCGGTCGAAGGCCTGTCGGTCGACGCACAGGTCCTTGAGCACCGGAAAGGCGTCTGCCCGCCACGGCTCGATGGTGATCGTGTCGCCGTCCTTGAACGAGCGCATGTGCAGCTGGCAGGTCGTGGTGACCTCGGGGCCGTGGGCCTGGCCGTTGATCATCAGCCCGCACATCCCGCAGATGCCCTCGCGACAGTCGGAGTCGAAGGCGATCGGCTCCTCGTCCTGGGCGTGC
>CAWAJE010000010.1:0-51797 GCA_963782215.1 uncultured Actinomycetota bacterium
GCCCAGCTCTAGGGAGTAGGGCCCTGCTGCTGACGGTTCATCTCGGCAGATCGAAGCGCGTCCTCGGTCCCACGCCGGCTCGCGGAGCGAACCAGGCGGAGCACCACGAAGATCGCAAGGATCGGCAGCGCGACCATCACGAACATGAGCAGCAGTTCCGGGAGTCCGAGGCCCAACACGAGAGTCATGCGTCGGACTGTAGCGGCCGAGCAGGCGCACGTGGTTGCAACTCTAGGAGTCAGATCCAACCCATGCGCTGGGCCGCGTCGACCGCCTCGTGGCGGTTGGCGGCGGCGAGCTTCATCGCCGCGCTGGAGAGGTAGTTGCGCACGGTGCCGGCGGCGAGGTGGGTACGCCGGGCGATCTCCTCGACCGGAGCACCGTCCGAGGCGGCCTCGAGCACGGCGGTCTCGCGGGCGGTGAGCGGCGAGTCGCCGAGCGCCATGGCCTCGGCAGCGAGGCCCGGGTCGACGTACCGGCCACCAGCGGCGACGGCACGCACCGCGGTGGCCAGTGTCTGCGCGCTGGTGGTCTTGGGGAGGAAGCCGCGGACGCCCGAGGAGAGCGCGCGCTTGAGCAACCCGGGTCGGCCGTGGCTGGTGACGATCAGGCAGCCGCACCCGGGCAGCGTCTCCGCGATCCGGCGGCGGCCGCAATGCCGTCGAGTCCGGGCATCTGCAGGTCGAGGACGGCGACGTCGGGGAGGAGAGCGCGTGCCCGGGCGACGGCCTCCGGGCCGGTGGCGGCCTGGCCGACGACCTCGATGTCGTCCTCGAGGTCGAGCATCTGCGCGAGCGCCACCCGGATCAGGTGCTCGTCGTCGGCCAGCAGCACGCGGATCATGAGGTGGCCTCGGTGACGGCGGGCGCGAACCGGACACGGACGACGAAGCGATCACCCTCGGTGCCTGCGGTCACCCGAGCACCCGAGGCGGCCAGCCGGTCGGCCAGGGTGTCGAGTCCGCTGCCTTCGGCGTCCGTGGGCCGCTCGGCGATCAGGCCGTCGTTGGCGACGACCAGCTCTTCCCCGGCGTACGACAGGTCGACGTGCGCGGCTCGTGAGTGGCGGAGCACGTTGGTGACCGCCTCGCGGATGACGCGGGCGACGCTCTCGTGGCGTTCCGGAGGTACGCCGTCCACGTCGGCGTCGGCGGTGATGCCGGCCGCGGCGAGCAACGACACAGCTCCGTGGACCTCCGCGGACAGGTCGAGCGGGCGGTAGCCGCGGGCGAGCTCGCGGGCTTCGCGCAGCGCCTCATGAGCGGTGGAGCGGATCTCGAGCACCTGGTCGGTGGCCCGGGTGTCGCCCCGGGCGGCGAGGGCGGCGGCGAGCTCCGCCTGCACGGCGATGGTCGAGAGCCGCCGACCCATGACGTCGTGGACGTCCTCGGAGAAGCGCAGCCGTTCACGGGCCACGGCCAGCGCCGCCTCGCTGTCCCGGGCTCGCTCCAGCGAGGTGACCACGCCCATCAGCCACAGCGAGCTCTGCACCGTGAAGGTCAGGAAGACAGCCATGGCCAGTCCGAAGATGCCGAAGCCGGGGTGGTCGCCGAGGACGCCGCCGATCACGGTAGAGGCGACCAGGACCCCGTTGCGCACGCGGGTGTCGAGGAGTCCGCCGGCACCCCACGCGAGAGCACTGACGATGATCAGGGAGGTCCCGGCACGGGGGTCACCGGGCAGCAGCAGGGCCAGTGGCGTGGCCACGACCGTGAGCCCGACCAACCACGACAGCGACCGCCACGGCAACGGACCCTTGTCCGGGTGCAGCCGGATCGAGTCGCGGAGCACGCGAGTGCCGGCGAGGCCCAGCAGCAGCGTGCCGACCGCGATCAGTCCGGCCGTGCGGAGCGAGGTGATCGTGTTGACGACGTTGACGAGCGTCAGCAGCAGCAGGAACCAGAAGAGGACGTACAAGGTGGCCAGCGTGTAGATGACGACACGCTCCACCTGGGTACGACGTCGCCACCACCCCATGCTCAGCACGCGGCTCATCTTGTCAGCCACGCGGCTCCCAGGTCATCGCCCGGCGGGCGAGCATCGCACCGATCACCGTCCAGCCGATCAGGTAGCCGACCGCGGGCATCGCCTCGCTCCAGGTGGCCGACCAGGCGAGGGTGTCGGTTCCGAAGGCGCCGGGTTCGAGTCCCAGCCAGGCCACCCGGACGAGATCCTCCAGGGCAGCGCTCGGGAGCAGGTCGAACCACTGCTGCGCCCCTTGGGGGAACGCGGCGCGGATGATGCCGACCGTCGCGATCAGCAGGACCGGAAGACTGGTCAGCTGGGCGGCCTCCGCGTTCCTCGTCCACGCGGCGGTCCAGAGAGCCAGCGCCGCGAACGCGACGCAGCTCAGCAACAGTCCGAGGACGAGCAGGATCGGGTTGGTCGGCAGACCGAGACCGAGGACTCCGGCCACGACTGCTGCGATGCCGGCCACGACGAGAACAAGGGCGACACCGGGCAGTGCCATCGAGACGATGATCTCGGCGTCGGTGGACTCTCCCGAACGCAGTCGCTTGAGCACCAGCTCGTCGCGGCGCGTCACGAACATCGAGAGCAGGTTGTAGTAGACCGGGAAGAGCACCGCCATCAGCAGGACCATGCTCAGCGGAACGGCAGCCGCAGGTCCCGACTTCTCGGGGGCGGCCGCCAGGAGGCCGAGCGGCAGAAGAGGGACGACGACGGCATAGACGGCCGTCAGCATGTTGCGGCGCATGAGCAGGGCGTTGGAACGGGCCAGTCCGAGCACGCGAGCAGTCATCGGGCCATCTCCCTTGCAGTGCGGGTCTGCGGATCGGTGGTTGCGCCGCGGCCCTCGGCGACGTCGAGGAAGATCGACTCGAGCGAGGCAGCGCGGGCGGAGAGGTCGTGCAGCCGGACGTCGTACCGATCGGCCCAGGCGAGCAGCGTGGTCAACGTCTGCTGCAGGTCGTCGGTCTCCACGACGATGTGACCGGCCCTGCGCTCGACCTTCGCCGCGACGAGCGGAGGGATCATCCGCTCGGGTGTCAGGAACGAGATCACCGAAGGTTGGCCGGCGACGATCTCCTCACGGGTGCCCGCCACCACGATGCGTCCGTCCCGCATGATCGAGACCCGGTCGGCGAGCTCCTCCGCCTCCTCGAGGTAGTGCGTCGTGACCAGGACCGCGACCCCGTCCGCGCGCAGCGACCGGATCAGCTCCCAGACGCGGTGCCGACTCTCCGGGTCCAGGCCCGTCGTCGGCTCGTCGAGCATCAGCACCTCCGGACGGCCGGTGAGCGTGCACGCCAGGTCGACCCGCCGCTGCTCACCGCCGGACAACGCCCGCATGCGTACGTCGGCCCGCCCGCGCAGGTCGAGCAGGTCGAGCGACTCCTCGACCGGACGGGGATCGGTCACCGTGGCAGCCCACATCGCCAGGGTCTCGCGCACCGTGAGGTCGCCGGAGAACCCGCTGCGCTGGAGCAGGACCCCGGCGCGGCGGCGTACTTCCGCGCGATCGGCGACCGGGTCGAGCCCCAGCACCCGCACGCAGCCCTGCGATGCCGTGGCCAGCCCCTCGATGACCTCGAGCAAGGAGGTCTTGCCGGCCCCGTTGACGCCGAGCAACGCGTGGATGGTGCCGCGCTCGACCTGGAGGTCGACTCCGCGCACGGCCGCGAAGGCACTGCTCCCACTGCCGTAGACCCGGTGCAGATCGTGCACCTCGATGGCAGCGTCGTTGGCGTCGTACTGGTGACCGGACAGGAGTTCGTGCATGTGACCAGTCAAGCCCCGCCCGGGTGCCGGCAGTAGTGCGGCGTGTCACCGGTTGCACTGACATTTGTCATGCCGGTGATCGGGAAGCGCTGGGTTCTCGATGGGCCTAGGCGGCGCCGCTGCCGCTGTCCCCCGTGCCTCCGGGAGGGAAGCGGCTGGCCACGACCACCTTGCCGCTGTCCTTGCCGCACAGTCCGCACTGGTGCCAGCGAGCGTCCGCGTTCGAGCGTGGCACCCACACGTGGAAACCGAGCCTGCAGCGGAGCGTCTCTTGTGATCGTCTTGTCCCAACGGCGATCGCGGGACGCAGTTTGAATTCACGGCCGGACCAGTGCCTTGCTCCGAGCCAGCCGGGCGTGCACCCCGCGCACGCAGACCGCGACCATGGGCACGGCAAAGGAAGCAGGGACGAGCGACTCCCAGTGCCAGGCGCCGATCGTCAGGGGGCCGGTGGCCCACAGTGCACTGAGAAGACCCAACAGTCCGGTCGCGGCAACGAGCGCCCAGGATGCCTCCTGTGGCGGCACGCGCCACAGGCGCAGGCTGTTCCGCGCGGCCAACGCCAAGATCGTCAAGCCAGCCAGGCCAGAGATCGCGGAAAGCGCTGCGTAACCGGCGTCCCACGAAGCGTCCGGCTCCCTCAAGGGCGCCACGAGCACTGTGCCCAGCCAGACCTGGGCGAACGCCATGACCGCCAGGGGCCACGTGGCGATGGGTTTCGACGGCACGAGCGGCACCGTACTACGGTCCTGGACCATCTGCTGATCGGCGAGGAGCTGTGTTCGTCGGGGTGCACGTTCTCCCGCCCGGCGTCCTGCCCGACCTGGAACGCAGCCCGCGAGAGCTCGTTCGCGGTGGTCTCCTGGCGAGGCTTATTGGACTAGAACACCTGTTCGGTCTTGTCGGTGGTCGCGGCTAGCGTGGTTTTCATGAGCAGCCAGCTGGAGACCCGGACGCACCCGGTCGCTGAGTTCGCCGGCGCCGTGTGTGCCCGGCTCAGCGAGCTGGCTTCGGTGCCGTCGTGGTCGATGAGTCCCGAGGAGCAGCGTGCGACCCTGGTCGATCTTGCCCGGGCCCAGGGACAGCTCGAGGCGTTGCGGCTGCGGGTGCTCGCCGAGGCCGAACGCGCCGGGGCCGGGGACGTCACCGCTGCGGCCTCGGCGGCGGACTGGGCCGCGGTCACCACCTGTCAGACCAAGATCGCCGCACGGTCGGACCTGAAGCTCGCCAAAGCGCTGGAGGGCTACCCCGTGCTGGCCGAGGCGTTCGGCCACGGCGAGGTGAACCCCGCACAGGCCCGGGCGATCGTGACCGCGCTGGACCGGTTGCCCTCGAGCGGGGAGTTCGCGGTCACCGACTGCGCAGCGCACCGCCGCCGAGGAGCCACCTCGTCGGTCTGGCGCGCGAGCACGACGCCAAGGCGCTCGCGGTGCTGGGCCGCCACATCTTCGAGGTGATCGCCCCCGAGCTGGCCGAGGCCTTCGAGGGCCGGGTGCTCGAAGCCCAAGAAGCCGCCGCCGCCCGTCGGACGGTGCTGATGATGCGCGAGGACGACGCGGGGACCTGCCACGGCCGGTTCCGGATCCCGAGCCTGCACGGGCAGATGCTGCGCAAGATGATCCAGTCCCTGCACGCACCCACCACCGACCCCGGCGAGCGGCTGCCGGTCCCGGTCGAGCACGGGCAGGCGTTCTGCGACCTCCTCGAACGCATCCCCGCCCACGCACTACCGCGCAGTCGGTGGTGGTTCGGCCACGGTCGTGGTCACGATGACCCTCGAACAGCTCCTGACCGGTCTGGGTGCCGCCGGGCTCGACACCGGTGGCCAGATCTCCGCCACCGAAGCCCGACGCCTGGCCTGCACCGCCGGCATCATCCCCGTCGTCCTCGGCGGCGCCGGGCAGGTCCTCGACGTCGGGCGGCGCCGCCGGTTCCACACCGGCGCCCAACGGATCGCGCTGACCGTCCGCGACCAGGGCTGCACCGCCACCGGGTGCGAACGGCCACCGGCCATGTGCCACGCCCACCACGACACACCCTGGTCAGAAGGCGGCAACACCAGCCTGACCAACGGACGCCTGCTCTGCGGACACCACCACCGCCGCATCCACGACCCCGCCTACCAAGCCACCCACCACCCCGCCAGCCCCGGCGCGCCAGCCGGCAAGGTCAGCTTCCACCGACGGGAGTAGGCCGACGCGGACGCAGCTGTGCCGCGCGCTCTTCGACCAGTTGCTGGCCCAACCGTCGGGCGGGGGTGATCATGAGGGGAAGCGGGAGGGGGCCCACGGCCATGGATGACGGCACGCGCGCGGACCACGTACTGGTCACCTACCGCTACCTGCGCACGGGGATGGCGCTGCTGGTGGTGATCCTCGCCGCGGGGATCATCCAGCAGGTGCTCTCGCCGGCGCCGAACTGCTGGCTGGGCTCGATCAGCGCCTACTACTACACCTCGGCGCGGGCGGTCTTCGTCGCCTGCCTGTGCGCGATCGGCGCCTGCATGATCATCTACCGCGGCAACACCGACCGCGAGGACCTGGTGCTCAATGCCTCCGGGGCGCTGGCCTTCGTGGTGGCGTTCGTGCCGACACCATTGACAGACCTGGTGGTCGCGCCCGGTCCCGGGTCGGGCAGCGGCACCACCACCGGTGACTGCGGCCACAGCTTCGTGCCCTCGCGCAGCCAGCTCAGCGACTCCATCGACAACAACGTGGGATCGCTGCTGGTCGGGGCGACCGTCACGGTGGCGGTGGTCTGGTGGTTCCACCACCGGAGTACGGCGAAGCGGAACGGCCCTCCGGCCGGTGCCTTCGTGCTCACGCTGGTCGTGATCGCGGCCTGGGCGATGTTCGAGGCCGCTCCCGACCAGATCCGCGACTACGGCCACCTGGTCGCGGCGGTGGGCCTGTTCGCGGGGATCATCCTGGTGGTCGCGATGAGCTCCTACTCCGTGCGGTGGCTGGACCCGCAGGGGTGTGCCGCGCCGCCGCGCCACCGCAGGATCTACCGCTTGATCTTCACCGGCATGGTGCTCGCGCTGGTGGTCCTGGGTCCGCTGGCGCTCGCCGGGACCTTCGACCACACGCTGTTCTGGCTGGAGTCCGCGGTGGTCGTGCTGTTCGCCGCGTTCTGGGTGGTGCAGACCTCCGAGCTGTGGGAGCAGACGGCCAGGAGCTGAGGCCCGCCCGGATCACGCCTATCCAGGGCCCGCTCCCAGGGCCTGCATCAGAAGGCCCGGATCACCCGGCTCCGGTCAACCGCTCCAGGCGGGTCTCCAGGCCGGCCTGACGGTGGGCGTTGCCGCTGAGCGCGACGTACTGCGCGCCGTACGCCGCGAGCAGCGCGTCGTCGAGCCGCCGGACCGCCCCGGGCGGGTAGCGGTAGTCCATCCGCTCCCGGATCACCTGCTCGTCACCCGCGCGGAGCACCTCGCCGAGCTCCACCAGCGAGGTGATGCCGAGCTCGAGCAGCAGCCCGGAGATCCAGCTGTAGTGGTCGGTGCGCGACCAGCCGGACTCGGCGTACTGGCCGGCCAGGAACGCTGCCAGCTCGCGGGCGTCGATCCGGGGGTCCTCGTCGCCGTTGCCGTCCGGCCCGTCGGCGTCGGCGGACCGGGCGCGCAGGGTGTCGCGGATCGTGGAGAACTCACGGTCGGCGAGCTCCAGCAGGCCGGCGGCCAGAGTGAAGCGTCGGTCGAAGTCGGCCGCGTGCTCGTCGGGCATCTTGCCCTTGTAGCGGATGTCGTGCTCGAACTCCGCCCACGCGTGCTGCAGCACCGTGCGCACCTGCACCTGCGCGTGGCGACCCTTGAGCAGCTCGTAGGACGGATGGCCCTCGCGGGCCGCGTCCAGGCCGATCTGCAGGTGCCGGCTGGCATAGCCGAAGCGGCCCTCCTGGGCGGTCTCGCGACCCATGTCGCGGTCGTCGTGCACGACCACCTGGTCGCGCAGCAGCTCGGCGACCGCCGAGACGTCGCTGTGCACGTAGGTGATCACCCGGATGCCGATGGTGTCGGTGATCTCGCGCAGCGGGTCGGGGTAGAGCAGCGAGCCGTCCTGCGTGCGACGCGCCTTCTCGGCGAACGACGCGACCGTCTTGGTCCGGCCGACGACACTGAGGTAGTTGATGCCCGCGTCGTCGAGGATCGAGGTCACCAGCGCCAGGAACTGCTCGCCGGCCGCGACCAGGGCCGGGTGGTCGAGGGCGTACTCGCGCACCGGATCGGCCGGCGGCTTCGGCGGCCGCGGGCTGGGCTTGTGCCCGGCGGGGAGGGTCGGGGTGACGATGTAGCCCTGCTCGAAGTCGCCGTACGTCGTCACGTCGGTCGGTCGGGTGGCGGCGTAGAGGGCGACGTAGGCGCAGACCACGGCGTCGACCTGGTCCTCGACCACGCGCAGCTCGCTCTTGCGGGTCGCGGTCTCGGCGTGCCGGCGCAGCTCGGACCAGCCGTCGGTGACCTCGCTGCCCAGGTCGAGCGGGGGCTCGGCCGTGGCCAGTCCCTCGAGGAACCCCATCAGGGCGAGCAGCTCGGCGCGCAGCAGGTCGAGATCGCGACCGGGCTTGTTCTTGTACTTCAGGGTCCGGCCCAGGCCGAACAGCGCGACCGTGGCGGGGTGGGGGTAGACCTCGATCGCGCGGCGCGGACGGCCCGAGCGCGGGTTCATGTCCAGCCCCAGGGTCTGCGCGATCGCCGCCCCGCGGGGGGTGCCGGCCAGCTCGGGCTTGGAGGTGTTGGAGGGGTGCGCGCCGGCGTCGAAGCGGGCGAAGTCACGGTTCAGTGCGGTCTCGGCGGGACGGTTGCCGGTGGCGTTGCGCACGATCAGCGGGGCGTCGAGCGCGACCAGGCACGGGCCCGCGACGTAGGGCGCCAGTGCGTCCAGGATCTCCTCGTCGGTGAGCGCCGCGGAGACGTGCACCAACCGCCCGGTCGCGTCGAGCACGGCTACGCCGGTGGGTCGCTTGAACCCCCAGGCGAGGTCGACACCGATGTGGAACATGGGCTCAGCCTGCCGCATCACCTGTCCAGCTCGCGCAGCCGCCGGGCCAGTCGCAGCACGGTGCCCGCCCCACGCGAGGTCACGGGTACGCCGAGCAGCCGTTCCAGCTCGGGGGTGGCGGCGCTGGTGCCCTCGACGGCGTTGACGGCGAGTGCGTGTCCCTCAACGGCCAGGACCACCTCGAGCCGCCCGCTCGGCGGGGTCCAGGGCAACGGCTCGGGGAAGCCGGGCACCCCGTCGAACAGGGCGAGCTCCGTGCTCCCGGGAAGCGCGGCCAGCCGCTCGGAGACCTCGAGGACCACCTCGGCCGGGCGCACGAGCACCGCGTCGGCGTACCCGCACAGCGGCGTGAGCCGGGCGACCGCCTCGGCCGCGGTCCTGGCCGGGTCGGTCGCCTCGAAGAGGACGGTGCCGTTGGTCTGGAACGACACCGCCCCCGGTGCCCCGGACGCGGCGAAGGCCTCGATCAGCTGCACCCGGGTGGGGCTGTGGCTGCGCGCCTGACCCAGGTTGAGGTTGCGGAAGAACGCGACCGCCCGAGCGCTTGGCATGGGCAGATTCTGGCCCGCCCGGCGCCCCGGCTCAAACGACGCAGGCTCAACGCCGCAGGGTCGCGGCGAACCAGCTCGAGGTCCAGGGACGGTCGCGGCGTACGCGCTTGCCGGAGCTGGGGGCGTTCAGCATCACGACCTTGCCGTGGCTGCGGCGCAGGAAGATGGCGACGTGGTAGACCCGACCGCGGTTGTGGAAGAACATCAGGTCGCCGCGGCGCAGCCGGCTCTTCTTGATCCGCTTGGCGTAGCCCGCCTGGGCCCGCGAGGTGCGGGGCACGTTGCGCATGCCCGCGCGGTGGAAGCTGTACTTGACCAGCCCGGAGCAGTCGAAGGCCCGTGGCCCGGCCGCGCCGTACTGGTAGGGGTCGCCGATCTGCTGGATCGCCACCCGGGTGGCCTGCCGGATCTTGTGGTCCCGGCTGGCGGCGGAGGCGCTGGAGACCGGGGCGAGGGTGAAGCTCGCCGCCACCAGGGCGAAGGCGAGGAGTGGCAGGGCGATCGAGCGGAGGATCAGGCGTTGGGCGCGCTTGGAAGCAGGCATGGTGAAGTCCTTTCCCACGCCTGTGAGGTGAGCTGTCGGGTTGGAGCTGGAAAGTGCCCCGCCACCTGTCACCAGGCGGCTTCACCCCAAGTGCGATCCCTCGCACGCGGAACCTGTGGGTCCCCCACTCCTGCCCCTCGGAGTCAACGGACACCCCGGGGTGGGCAGGACTCGGCGTCCCTGGAGTGGTGTTCTTTCACAAACCCCGCGACGGTAGGCGCGCAGACCCATCCCTGTCCAACGGACCCGACAAAGCGGGCCGGACAAAGCGGAAGGGTGACCTCAAAGGTCGACAGAGTCACTGTGGCCGGGAGGCCGGTCTCCGGTGATCCTGGTCTTGACGAAGGCGATCGCCGAGGCGACGCGTCCGCCGGGGGTGTCCCAGTACTCCGCCGAGTCGGCCTCCACGCGCAGGAGCGCGAGGTTCTCGGAGTCGCGGCCGTCGGGGAACCACGCGGCCACCATCGGGTTCCACAGCTCATCGATCTTGGCGCGGTCGTGCTGAAGGGAACCGTGCCCGGCGACCGAGAGCCAGGTGGAGCCGTCGGAGAAGGCGAGGTTGACCCGCTTCTGCGCGGTGATGTTGGCGGCCTGCTCGCTGGAGGAGTCGAGGAAGAACCACACGTCGCCCGCGTCGGTGACCTCCTGCGGGGTCATCGGGTGGGCGTGCAGCCGACCCTCCTCACCGACCGAGGTCAGCATGCAGAAACGGTCGCTGCGCATGATCTCGACGACCTTCTCGGCACCGGCGTCAGGGTCGGCTTCGGGGGTCTGGTTCTCGTCGGGGTGCTGCTGGGTCATGGGTGCTCTCCCTCGGTCTGGTCCGCCGTCGTCGCCACGCTAGCCAGAGCCGCCCAAAGGGCTGAGGGTGAGGGCAACGCAACACGAAGGAGATCTCGATGGGCATCAAGCTGAACCCCTACCTGAACTTCGACGGGACCGCCCGCGAAGCGATGCAGTTCTACGCCGACGTGCTCGGCGGTGAGCTCGCCATCAACACCTTCGGCGAGTTCGGCGCGCCCAGCGGTGTCGACCCGGACGGTGTGATGCACGCGTCCCTGGAGGCCCCCGACGGCAACACCCTGATGGCCTCCGACCGGCCGCCGGGGATGGATCTCGGGGGCGGCACGGCGTACATCAGCCTGGCTGGAGACGACGCCGCGGCGCTGCGCGGGCACTGGGAGCGGCTCAGCGAGGGCGGGCAGGTGATCATGCCGCTGGAGATGCAGATGTGGGGGGACGAGTACGGCCTGTGTGTGGACCGGTTCGGGACCGGCTGGCACGTCAACATCGCAGGCTCGGCGGGGACCGGGACCTGAGCGACCCCTCGGTTAGCTTCACCGGCGGCGGGGAACTCCACCCGCATGACTGCACCCCTGCCTGAGCACCAACGTCCCGACGGCGTCAGCGACCAGACCGTCTCCGCCCTGGGCAAGTTCTCCGAGGCCCTCGAGGCCGTCGAGGTGGCGCGCGGCCACCTCTACACCTTCCACCGACTCTCCGGCACCGCCGACCTGACGCTCGGAGAGGCCGTCGAGGAGCTGCGCGAGGCCGGCCACGGGAAGCTCGCCGACCGGGTGGAGCGCGAGCTGGTCGGGCGCAACGTGCTCGAGGGCCGGTGGACCTTCCAGATCATGGAGGAGTACGACGACACCTACTACTCGGTCTTCAAGGAGCTCGAGAAGGCCGCACGCGAGGAGCTGGTGCAGGGACGCCGCCACCTGTTCGAGGCCGAGATGAAGGAGGATCGGCGCACTCATGGTGCCCGGCACCACGAGGCAGTCCCCGAGGACGGCGGACCCCAGGGCTCAGGCGACTGACCCCGCCATTGCGGTCTGCTCCCTAGGCTGGAGGGATCCCCAGCTTTTTGACGAAAGGCCGACATGAAGATCGAGCGCACCGTGGAGACCGCCGCATCACCCGCAGCCGTCTTCGCCTACCTCAGCGATTTCACCACCACCAACGAGTGGGACCCCGGCACCGTCCGCACGGTGCTGGTCTCCGGTGACGGGGGGCTGGGCACGGAGTACGAGAACACCTCCAAGTTCATGGGCAAGGAGACCAAGCTGATCTACAAGGTGATCGAGCACCGTCCCGACACCGTCTTCGCGCTGCGGGGGGAGAATTCCTCGGTCATCGCCCACGACACCATGCGGATCACGCCCACCGCAGCGGGCAGCAAGCTCACCTACACCGCCGACTTCACCTTCAAGGGTCTGGGCAAGTACGTCGCTCCGCTGCTCGCGCCCGCCCTGAAGAAGCTCGGCGACGAGGCCGAGCAGGGCCTGAACGACGCACTGGGCAAGCTTCCCGCATGAGCGGGAAGCTGTCGCTGTCGCTCGCCCGTGGCGTGGACCGGGCCATGGACCGGCTGATCGCACCGGGGTTCACCCGGATCGGTCCGGCCGTCCGCAGCCGGCTCCCCGGCTGGCCCGCCGACCCGGAGCCGGGCTCGCTCGCCGGCAAGGTCGCCGCGGTCACCGGGGCCAGCTCCGGTCTGGGGATCGCCACGGCCGAGGGTCTGGCCCGCCTCGGCGCCGAGGTCAGGCTGGTCGTGCGCGACACCGACAAGGCCGAGGGCGTGCGCACCCAGATCCAGCGCGACGTGCCGGGCGCGAAGGTCGCGATCGACCGTTGCGACATCGGCGACCTCGACGACGTGCGCCGCTTCGCCGCCGAGCTCGACGCGGACCGGATCGACGTACTCGTGCACAACGCGGGGGCGATGCCGGCCACGCGGACCGAGTCGGCGCAGGGGCACGAGCTGACGATGGCGTTGC
Source organism: uncultured Actinomycetota bacterium (assembly GCA_963782215.1). Lineage (GTDB taxonomy): Bacteria > Actinomycetota > Actinomycetes > Propionibacteriales > Nocardioidaceae > Marmoricola. Next base: position 12,616 of record CAWAJE010000010.1, read on the forward strand.
ACCTGCTCGGCCCGGTGCTGATGACCGAGCTGCTGCTGCCGGCGCTCAGTGGGCACGACGCGCGCGTGGTGTTCGTGACCTCGGGCGGGATGTACGGCCAGCGGCTGCGGGCCGACGACCCGGAGTACCGCCGCGGGGAGTACTCCGGCACCACCGCCTACGCGCGCAGCAAGCGCGCCCAGATCGAGCTGCTGCCGCTGCTGGCGCAGCGCTGGAGCGGCCACGGCGTCGGGGTGCACGCCACCCATCCCGGCTGGGCCGACACCCCCGGGGTGGTGGACTCGCTGCCGACCTTCCACAAGCTGACCGGCCCGTTCCTGCGTGACGCTGCGGGCGGAGCGGACACCACGGTCTGGCTCTCGGCGGTGCTACCGCAGCCGGCCTCCGGCAGGTTGTGGCACGACCGCCGCGCCCGCCCCACGCACATGCTGCGCAAGACCCGCAGCACCGACGCGGAGCGTGACCAGATGTGGCACTGGTGCCGCGAGGCGACCTCCCTGGACCCGGTCAGCTCCTGAGCGGAGCCGCGTCGGCATCCTCGGAGGTGCCGCCGCGGCGCCGGATCTCGGCACGGGCACGGTCGATGCCGCCGTGCTCGAGGGCGGCGAGGTTCGAGGTGCCCTGCCACACCTGCTGACCCCGGTGCCGCACGGTCACGGTCATGGTGGCGCCGAGGTGCTCGATCGCGCCGGGGACGTTGCGGCGCTCGGCCGGCAGCGGGACCGGGAGGACGTGCGCCCGGTCCAGCGCCCCCCGGCCCTCCACGTCGACCTGCCACTGCGCGCTGCGCCCGCGCAGCACCCACAGCTCGTCGGTGACCTCGGCCCGGACCGGGGAGACCACCGGGTCGCCCAGGCGCAGCAGCCGGCCGTTGGGAAGCAGCACCACCAGGGCGGTCACCGTGGTGTGCATGGGTCCGGCAGTGATCTCGCCACCCGCGAAGGCCACGCAGACCCGTGGGTTCTTGAACCCCTGCGCCTGTCCCCACCACCAGGACTCGGGGAAGCCTCCCTTGCCCCAGTTCTTCTCCGCGTAGACCGACCAGCCGTCCAGCTCCCACACGTCGTCCCCGACGACGGCCCGGCCGTGCGCGGTGCCGCCGAGCAGCCAGGGGTGCCAGTACTGGTTGAGTCCGGGGACCGACTGGAAGATGCTCGACCCCCCGACGGCCGCACGCGGCCACGGCACCGCGTCGGTGATGGTCGCGCTCAGCAGGGCGTCGCGACCGAGCTGGACGTTGACCCGGTCGGTGGTGCCGGCGAAGGCGGTCCCGGCATGTACGCCGAGCCCGGTCGTGGAGGCCACCCCCTCGGGGTGCGCGACCGTCCGCAGGAACCCGTTGGGATGCGCCGCGAGGCCGAGGGTGGACCAGTGCTCCTCAGGGCCCGCACGGTTCACCCCCGCCAGGGTGATCAGCACCCGTCCGGTGAGCGGGTCGGTGAACCGCCAGAAGTAACCCTCCATCGCCACGCCGTGCGCCGGGAGCGGGTCGCCGTAGGGGAGATCGGCACCGCTGGCCCGGTAGTTCACCATCGCCCGTCGCGCCCGAGTCGTCCAGGAGGATTCCATGGCGCTCATGATGACCCTTCTGGCACGGTGGAGCACGCAACCGGACAGGAAGCCGACAGGGAAGCCAGCAGGGAAGCGGAGAAGGAAGCAGGACCATGACGCACACCGACTGGTTGCTCACGGCGCAGGAGCGCGGCAACGCGCAGACCCGCCTCGACGCCCGGCACGCGGGCGGGGTCGCCTGGTCGACCGGCAACCTGGTGCGGCCCCTGATCCACGGGGTGGCCTACTTCGCCGAGCTCTTCGAGCGGCTCGAGGCGACCAGGGAGGGCGACCTGGTCTTCTTCACCGACTGGCAGGGCGATCCCGATGAGCGGCTCACCGGCGAGCCGGGCAGCGAGGTCGCCGACGTGCTCAGCCGGGCCGACGAGCGCGGGGTCGACGTGCGCGGCCTGATCTGGCGCTCGCACATGGACAAGCTCAACTTCAACGCCGAGGACAACCGGATCATGGGCAAGCGGCTCCAGCGCCGCGGTGCCGAGGCGCTGCTCGACATGCGGGTCCGCACCGGCGGGTCGCACCACCAGAAGCTGCTGGTGATCCGGCACCGGGACCGGCCCGAGGACGACGTCGCCTACATCGGCGGCATCGACCTGTGCCACTCCCGGCGCGACGACGCCCGCCACCTCGGCGACGCCCAGCCCGTGGAGATCGCCGAGGAGTACGGCGAGAGGCCGCCGTGGCACGACGTGCAGGCAGCGATCAGCGGCCCCGCCGTACACGACGCGGAGACGGTGTTCCGGGAGCGGTGGGAGGACCCCACCGCGCTCACCCGGCACCCGGTCTACTGGCTCCAGGACCGCTTGAAGGGCATGGACATGCGGCCCGACCCGCTGCCCCTGCAGGCGCCGCCACCGCCCTCGCCTCCCGGTGCCACCCACACCGTGCAGCTGCTGCGCACCTACCCCAACCTGCGCCACGGTCGCGACTACCCCTTCGCCCGCGGCGGGGAGCGCAGCGTCGCCCGGGGCTACAGCAAGGCGCTGGAGCGGGTCTCACAGCTGGTCTACGTCGAGGACCAGTACCTCTGGGGACACCACGTCGCGGACGTGTTCACCCAGGCGCTGCGCCGCAGTCCGGACCTGCACGTGATCGCGGTGGTGCCGAAGTACACCGACGAGACCGGCTTCTTCGGACGCAACCCGCAGCTGTTGGGGCGGGCGCGGGTGATGCAGCAGATGCTGGCGGTGGCACCGGACCGGGTCGCGGTCTACGGGATCGAGAATCACCAGGGCACTCCGGTCTACGTCCACGCCAAGGTCTGCGTGATGGACGACCTGTGGACCTCGATCGGCTCCGACAACTTCAACCGGCGCTCGTGGACCCACGACTCCGAGCTGTCCGCGGTGGTGGTCGACGAGAGCGCTGAGGACCACAGCCCGTTGGGTCGGAAGCTGCGCCTGACCCTGGCCGCCGAGCACCTCGACCGGGACGCCGGTCCGCAGACGTCGACCGAGGAGCTGCTCGAGACGATGGCGGACTGCACGGACGCAGCCGGCATGTTCACGGCGTACGCCGAGTCGGCGCGTGCGCTCGACGCCTGGCACGAGGGCGGCGAGGTGGGGCCTCGGCCACCCGGTCGGCTGCGCCGGTTGGACGTGCCCCGGCTGAACCGGCTGACCCGGGCGCTGGTGACCCCGGCGTACCTGCTGCTGCACGACCCCGACGGCCGCCCGCGGCCGTTGCGCAGGCAGGGCGGTTACTGAGGGCGGTTGGTGAGCGTTGGTGCGGTTTGGGACGATGGCGGCATGCGTCGTGTGCTGCCCCTCCTGGTCGGGTCCTTGCTGCTCGTCCTTGCCCTGACCGCCTGCGGCGGCGCCGAAGAGGCCGAAGCCGACTCTGCAGGCTCGGTCCGCACGGTCGAGAACGGTGATCAGGTCAACGACGCCGACGTGCTGTTCGCCACCGAGATGATCCCGCACCACGCGCAGGCGCTGGAGATGGTCGACCTGACCAGGGGGCGCAGGCTGAGCCCGGAGCTGGCGGCCCTGGCCGAGCAGATCCGGGAGGCCCAGGCTCCGGAGATCGAGCTGCTGGCCGGCTGGTTGACCGAGTGGGGCGAGGAGGTGCCCGCCACCTCACGGGACCACGTGAACTCCGGTCATGACGCGGAGCACCTCGACCAGGACATGCCCGGGATGATGAGCGCGGACGAGATGGGCGGGCTCGAGGCCGCGCAGGGAGCGGAGTTCGAGGCGATGTGGTTGGAGATGATGGCCGAGCACCACCAGGGTGCGATCGCGATGGCGCGCGCCGAGCAGGCCGGCGGTCATCTCAAGGCGGTGATCGAGCTCGCCGAGTCGATCGTCGCGGCGCAGGAGCAGGAGCTCACCGAGATCAGGACGTTGCAGCGCTCCTGAGCCCGGAGGAGGTGGCCCCCAGGGATCAGCGGCGCAGCAAGCGGGTCCAGAAGCCGCCGCCGGGGTCGGCCTGCTGGTCGTGGTGACCGGGGCAGCGGGCCGAGCTGGGGACGCCTGCCATCACCTGGTCGACGTGCATCCCGCACCCGGCCCAGGTGAGCTTGCTGCACTGACGGCACTTCACGGCGCGACACATCAGAAGACTTCTCCTTGCAACAGCTCGTCTGCCCCCTAGGACCCACTCCCGCAGGGGTGGGTGCCCACTTTCCACGTTAACAGTCCTTCCTTGGGCATATCTGGCGTTCGCCCGAACCGTGAGCCTTCGCGGCTTCGCGGGGGTTTCACCGCGGGGTGCGGTGGGCACCCTCGGCGCCATGACTGAGGTGCAGATCCGCAACGTCGCAGAGGCGAACCGCTACGAGGCCCGGATCGACGACGAGCTCGCCGGGTTCATCGACTACCGCCTCTCCCCGGGGACGATCGACCTCGTGCACACCGAGGTCGACGACGAGGTCGAGGGACAGGGCGTGGGCTCGTCGCTGGTGCGAGGTGCGCTCGACGACATCCGGGGCCGGGGCGACCTGACCGTGCGGGCCAGCTGCCCCTTCGTCAAGGAGTGGATCGAGCACCATCCCGACTACCAGGACTTGACCGGCTGAGGCTTCGCTGCGCCGCCCGCTCTCGCCGTCCGGTGACCGCCCGTGTGGAAGGCTCGCCGACATGAGCAACCCGGTCGAGCACCTCGACGTCGTCATCGTGGGCGCCGGCCTCTCCGGCATCGGAGCGGGTTACCGAATTGCCGAGCAGCTGCCCGGGAAGAGCTGGGCGATCCTGGAGGCGCGCGACACCATGGGTGGCACCTGGGACCTGTTCCGCTACCCCGGGGTGCGCTCGGACTCCGACATGTTCACCCTCGGCTACGAGTTCATGCCCTGGACCGCGCCGAAGTCGATCGCCGACGGTCCCACCATCCTGGACTACATCCACCAGACCGCTGCGCAGTTCGGGATCGAGGAGAAGATCCGCTACCGGACCCGGGTGGTCACCGCCGACTGGTCCACCGAGCACGCCCGGTGGACCCTCACCCTGGAGACCGAGGCAGGTGAGCGGACGCTCACCTGCGGCTTCTTCTACGCCTGCTCCGGCTACTACGACTACGCGCAGGGCCACGACCCCGACTTTCCCGGGATCGAGGACTTCACCGGCGAGGTGGTGCACCCGCAGTTCTGGCCGGAGGCGATGGAGTACGCCGGCAAGCGGGTGGTGATCATCGGCAGCGGCGCGACCGCCGTGACCCTGGTCCCGGCGATGGCGGAGACCGCGGCCCACGTGACCATGCTGCAGCGCAGCCCCACCTGGATCAGCCCGATCCCCGGTGTCGACGCGGTGGCCGACAAGCTCCGGGGCCGGCTGCCCGCCGGGGCCGCGCACCGGCTGATCCGAACCAAGAACATCCTCCTGCAGACCGGCGTCTACCAGTTCTGCCAGCGCTTTCCCCAGCGTGCGCGCAAGATGATGCTCGGCATCAACGAGCGCCTGCTCCAGGACCCCGACCTGGTGGCCGAGCACTTCACTCCCTCTTACGACCCGTGGGACCAGCGGCTGTGCGCGGTCCCCGACGGCGACCTGTTCCGCTCCCTGCGTCGCGGGGAGGCCGACGTGGTCACCGACGTGATCGACTCCTTCGTGCCCGAGGGGATCCGGCTCGCCAGCGGCCGGGTGCTCGAGGCGGACGTCGTGGTGACCGCAACCGGTCTCAAGCTCCTGCTCCTCGGCGGGATCACCGTGTCCACCGACGGCGAGCCGGTCAGGCTCAACGAGCAGTTCGTCTGGCAGGGGGCGATGATGACCGGGATGCCGAACTTCGCGTTCTGCATCGGCTACACCAACGCCTCCTGGACGCTGCGGGCCGACCTCACCCACCGGCTGGTCTGCAAGGTGCTGCGTCACCTCGACGACAACGACCTGGCCGCGGCCGTGCCGGAGGCCGACGCGGACCTGCAGGAACGCCCCCTGCTCGGCCTGAGCTCGGGCTACGTGCAGCGCTCGATCGGCGATCTCCCGCGCCAGGGTGACCGGGGCCCGTGGCGGGTCCGGCAGAACTACTTGCTCGACTCGTTGACCACGATGCGCCGCGACCTCTCCCGGACGCTGGCCTTCACCCCCCACTCCGCCGACCGGGCACTCGCGTCCGCCCCTAGCGCGCCGACCGGGCACTCGCGTCCGCCCGAGTAGAGATCCGGCAACGCCCGATCCGTAACTCACGCACCCCGATGGGCGTTGTGTGCGCATGCCCCTCTCGTCCCGGAAGCTCGCCGCCGTCACTGCGACGTTCGCCCTCCTCCCTGCCCTGCTCGTCACCTCCACGCCGGCCGGCGCGGCCCCGGCGCACGCCGCCACCGGCTCGGCGCCCACAACGGCGCCTGCAACCGCACCCGCAACCGCCCCCACGACCGCACCCATGACCAGGGTCAGCGGCACGGCGTACCGCGCCACGATCACGCGCACCGCGCACGGCATCCCGCACATCGAGGCCTCGAACTTCGGCTCGCTCGGCTTCGGTTCTGGCTACGCCGCGGCCAGCACCTCGATCTGCACCCTCGCTGACACGGTCCTGACCGGCCGGGGACAGCGCTCGCGCTACCTCGGTGCGACGGCGAAGTACGACGACCAGGTCTCGATGGCGGGCACCAACCTGCAGTCCGACACCCTGGTGACCGACCTGCACGACCGGCGCGTGGTCGAGAAGCTCCTCGCCTCCAAGGCCGGGCCGGGCGCCGACGCGCGGGCGATGGTCGCGGGGTACGCCGCCGGCGTCAACGCCTGGCTGCGCAAGACGGGCGGCGCCAGGAAGATCAGCGACCCCGAGTGCCGAGGGGCTGCGTGGATCAGGCCCGACGCCACCGCGCTCGACATCTGGTACGGCGTCTACCTGGCCAACCTGATCGCCTCCACCGGGCACTTCCTGCCGCAGATCACCGAGGCCACCCCGCCGGTCCCGGGCAGCGCGGGCCTGCCGACCTCGGCGGCCGACGCGAAGTTCGCCGCCGCCCCGACGCAGCTGCCCGACCGCGACAAGCTCCTCGCTGCTCTCGGCAAGGACCCGGCCTCGCCCTTCGGCTCCAACGCGACCGCGGTCGGCGGTGCGGCGACCACCACCGGCAAGGCGATGCTGCTCGGCAACCCGCACTTCCCCTGGCGCGGGCGCTACCGCTTCACCCAGCAGCACCTGACGATTCCGGGCGTCTACGACGTGGCCGGCGCCAGCCTGATCGGCTCCCCGGTGGTCAACATCGGCTGGAACCGCAACGTGGCGTGGAGCCACACCGTCTCGACGGCCTACCGGTTCACGCCGTACGAGTACCGCACCGTCGGCACCTCGACCACCTACCTGACTGACCAGGGGCCCAGGCAGCTCGAGCAGCGTGCGGTCAGGGTCACCGTCCGTGGCGCGGACGGCAAGCTCTCCACCGTGACCCGGCCGCTCTACCGGACCGACCAGGGCTACGTCCTCAACGACCCGGCTTCGCTGATGAGCTGGACGCCGGGCAGCTTCTTCGCGCTGCGCGACGCCAACGGCGAGCAGCTGCGCACGATCGACACCTTCCTGGACATGGGCCGCGCCCGCAGCGCCCGCGACCTCCTCGCCCGGCAGGACCGCGCCGGGGGGATGCCGTGGGTGAACACCACCGCCGCCGACCGCGCCGGCAACGTGCTCTACGCCGACCACTCGGTGGTCCCCAACGTCTCGAACGCGCTGGCCCAGAAGTGCATGACCCCCGTCGGTCGGGCACTGTTCCAGGTGGCCGGACTGCCTGGTCTCGACGGCACCCGTGCCACGTCCGACTGCGCCTGGGGCACCGACGCGGACGCCCAGCGTCCGGGCATCTTCGGTCCGAAGAACCTGCCGGTCGCCGTACGCCGAGACTGGGTCGTGAACGCCAATGACTCCTACTGGCTGCCCAACCCCGCCCAGAAGCTGGAGGGGTTCGCGCGGATCATCGGGTGTGAGAAGTGCCAGCGCACGTTGCGGACCCGGATGGTCTACCGCTACGTCATCGACCGGTTGCGCACCGGCAAGATCAGCGCTCGCCGGCTGCGGGGTTTCGAGCACCAGAACCGGGTGATGGGTGCGGAGCTGATGAGCGCCAACGGTGACCTGGTCAAGGTGTGCGAGGCCGCGGACGGTGGGGACGCCTGCCCGGTGCTCAAGGCATGGGACCGGCACTCCGACGTGGGCAGCCGGGGCAACCACATCTTCGAGGAGTTCGTCGTCCGGCTGCCCAAGCAGGCCCTCACCGGTGCTGAGACCTACTGGAAGGTGCCCTTCGACGAGTCCGACCCGGTGAACACCCCGCGCGACCTCGATGAGACCAACGACGGCGTGATCCAGGCGATGAAGGACGCGATCGCCGCGCTGCGCGCCCGCAAGATCCCGATGAACGCCACCTGGGGCTCCCTGCAGGTGGCCGGTGACCGGGGAGCGGGCAGGATCCCGCTGGGCGGTGGCCTCGGTGACCCGGCCGGCAACGCCAACGCGCTGGCCTCGCGCGGTCCGCTGCAGAACTCCGGCAGCTACAAGCCGGTCACCTTCGGCTCCTCGCACATCGAGGCGATCTCCTTCGGTAGGCGGGGTGCGGTCGACGCGCGCACGATCCTGACCTACGGCCAGTCGGAGGACCCGCGCTCGCCGTGGTCGCAGGACCAGACCAAGTTGTTCGGGGCCAAGAAGTGGGTGCTGTTCCCCTTCACCGCAGCCCAGGTCCGCAAGGCCCGGATCTCACGGATGACGGTGACCGGCCGGCGCTGACCGGCGTACGGCGCGACTGCCCGGTCGGCGCCCTGGGGGGGGAGCGGTGCGCCTGGGGCGGACGTGACTGCCCGGTCGGCGGAGGGGTTCAGACGCGGGAGGCGGCGCTGACCACGCGGTAGCGGATGAAGGCGGGGAAGGCGACCGCGGCGATCACCGTGCCGACCACGACCAGGGCACCACCACCGGCGGCGGTGGCGGCGGCCCCGATGGACACCGCGACCGCGCCGTGCGCGACGTCGGCGATCCGGGGTCCGCCGACGACCACGACGGTGAACACGCCCTGGAGCCGGCCACGGACCTCGTCGGAGGCGGCCGTCTGCAGCATGCTGATCCGGAAGGCCGCCGAGGCCATGTCGGCCGCGCCCCCCACCACCAGCATCAGCACCGCCGCCGCCAGCATCGGCGTGCGCCAGGTGTCGGCGAGCGCGACGGCCGCGCCGAACCCGAGCATCGCCAGTCCCCACACCACGACCGAGACCAGGACGGCCACGCCGTGCCGCTCGACGCGGGAGACCCAGCCGGAGAACACCCCGCCGAGCACCGCACCGATCGGAATGCCGGCGAAGAGCAGGGCGAACGCCAGTCCGCCGGCCTCCGGGCCCCCGAAGTCGAGGTGGGCGATCTCGGGGTAGAGCGCACGGGGCATCCCGAAGACCATCGCGATGATGTCGACCAGGAAGCTCATCAGGAGCACGGGGTGCCCACGCAGGTAGCGCAGCCCGTCGAGCACGGCACGCACACCGATGCTCCCGGTGGTCCCGATGATCGGCATCGCCGGCAGCAGCAGCACCGCGGCCAGCGTGGGGACCAGCGTCACGGTGTCGATCAGGTAGAGCCAGGAGAGGCCGAAGACCGGGATCAGCGCCCCGGCGACGAGTGGGCCGCCGATCGCACCGGCCTGCATCACCGTCATGCTCAGCGAGTTCGCCGCCGGCAGCAGGTCCGGGGGGAGCAGGCGAGGCAGGATCGCGCTGCGGGTCGGCTGGTTGACCGCGAAGAAGGCCTGCTGCAGCGAGAACAGGCTGAGCAGCAGCCACACGTTGGTCCCTCCGGCCCACGCCTGCAGCCAGAACAGCGTGCTGGTGCCGATCAGGCCGACGGTGGTCACCAGCAGGAGGGTCCGCCGGTCGAACACGTCGGCCAGCGCGCCGCCCCAGAGGCCGAAGACGACCAGGGGGACCAGACCGAAGACACCGGTCAGTCCGACGTACGCCGAGGAGCCGGTCGCGGCGTAGATCTGGGCGGGCACCGCCACGACGGTCAGCTGGGCGCCGACCACGGTGACGATGTTGGCGAGCCAGAGTCGCCGGAAGTGCGGGTTGCGGAGCGGCCGGGTGTCGGCCATCCACGATCTGCTCAAGGGGCGTCGAGAAGCGCGCGCACCTGCTCCACGCTGCCGCAGCCCTCGTCGAGCAGGCGGTTGCGCGCGGCCGCCCAGGCGGCGCCGAGGCGGCTCCGGTCGGCCTCGCTGACCTCCTCGCGGGCAGGGTTGAGGATGTCGCGCTCCTCCTCGTCGAGGTGGTGCAGCAGCGTCTCGCTGAACTCGTGGACGGCCTGGCTGAAGTCCTCGTCGTAGAGGTCGTCGGCCTCCAGCAGGGGCAGCAACGTCTCGTACCCCTCCTGGTGCTCCTGCTCGCCGTGCTCGGCCTCGTGCTCGTCGATGGCGTCCTTGCGCTCGAGCTGCGGGTAGACCTCGGTCTCCTCGGCCTCGCCGTGCGCGACCAGCAGCTCGGCGATCTGGCGACGGAGCACGTCCCGGTCGTTCTGCTCGTTGCGCAGGGCGCGGAGCAGGTCCTCGAAGACGCGGTGGTCGGCGAGGATCAGCTCGACCACGTCACCGCCCTCCGGTCGGGGGATCTCGACGGCGCCCGAAGCCGCAGCGGACGCGTTGGGGGGGTTCTGGGAAGCCATGTCCACACTCTAGGCAGAGGGGGCATGCGATGATTCGAGACCTGGCCGGACTCAAGAATCCGGGGTCGGCCACCGTTGGCGACTAGCTCGAGGATGACCCATGGCTGCCTTTCCCCCGGAACTGGTCACGACGTTTCGTGCCATGGCGGACATCGTCTACGCGGGGGAGTCCCACGAGACCGTGCACCAGGGTCTGTGCGAGGCCGCGGTGCAGCTGATCGACGGCTGTGACCACGCCTCCCTGATGATGCGTCGCCGGGCCCGGGTGAGTACGGCGGCCGCCACCGACGACGTCGCGAGGAGGGTCGACGACCTCGAGCGCGAGGCGGGCGAGGGCCCGTGCATCGACGCCATCGACGAGAACGAGCCCGACCAGCACTTCTGTCCCGACCTCACCGAGGGCAGCAAGTGGCCCGCCGTCGCCCGGCGCGTCCTGGAGGAGACCCCCGTCCGCGGGATGGCCGGTTTCCGGATCCGGCTCGCGGACGAGAAGGTCGGTGCGCTGAACGTCTTCAGCGACACCCCCGGCGCCCTGACCGAGCACTCGATGGACCAGGCGAGCATGCTCACCGCCTTCGCGGCCGTGGCGCTCGCCGCCCAGGAGCGGGGCGAGGAGGCCAGCACGCTGCGCCGTGGGCTGGAGAGCAACCGTGAGATCGGCAAGGCGATCGGTCTGATGATGGCGTTGCACGGCATCGACGACCGGGCGGCGTTCGAGATGCTCTCGCGGGTCTCCCAGGAGATGAACATCAAGCTCGCCGAGGTGGCTGCGCAGGTGATCAAGCATCACCGCTCCGGCGCCGGTTCCTGACGGTGTGGTTCGGGTCACGCCAGGTGTATTTCCCGAATCGCCGGGTACATGTCCGGAGCAACGTCCGAGCACGATCTGGAGTCTAAGGAGTTCATTCATGGGTCTCGACGACAAGATTGAGAACAAGTTCGAGGACGCTTCCGGCAAGATGAAGGAAGCCACCGGCAAGGCGACGGACGACCACAGCCTCGAGAACGAGGGCAAGGCCGACCAGAAGAAGTCGTCGGCCAAGGACGCGGTCGAGAACGTCAAGGACGCCTTCAAGAAGTAGGGCACGACCCCGCACGAACCTGTGTCGCGCCGGCGGCCTCACTCCGCCGTCGGCCGACCGGCGCGACACAGACCCGAGTTGTCCGGCCCCCGAGCGGCATGGTCGGATCGAGATCATGCGACCGTCATCTCGATCAGCCCCCGCAGCCGTCGGGGGCTTCGTGCTGCTCGGACTCCTGACGTCCGCCTGCAGCGTCCCCGGGGTCGGCCCCAAGCCCGACGAGACCGTGGAGCGCCTGGCCGCCTCGATGTCGCAGGGTTCGGTCGAGGGGGTGCACTTCGTCGACGGCGACGTGACGGCCGCCAAGGAGTACGCCGAGGTCACCGAGGGTGTCGCTGACGCGGAGGCGAAGGTGACCGAGGTCGCCACGGACGGTGACACCGCTTCGGGCGTGCTGGAGTGGCGCCGCACGATCGGCTCCAAGACGTGGTCCTACAAGAGCGGTGTCCAGCTCCTGCGCGACCCCGACACCGAGGAGTGGCTGGTGGACTGGCGCCGCGACATCGTCGAGCCCTCCCTCAAGCACGACGAGGTGCTCGCCACGAGCACCGTCAAGGCCCCGCGCGGCGACATCCTCGGGGCCCGGGGCCAGACGATCGTGACGCCGCGGCCGGTGCTGCGGGTGGGTCTGGACAAGGCCGGCCTCGCCGCAGGCGACGTACGTCCCTCGGCGCTGGCGCTGGCCCGGCTGGTCGGCGTCTCGGCGCGGCCCGTGGTCAAGCAGGCGACCTCCGCGGGCCCGAAGGCGTTCGTGGAGGTGATCGTCTACCGCCGCAGCGAGACCCCCGAGAAGGTCCTGTCCGGGATCAGTGCCATCAAGGGTGCCCGGGGGATCGCGGACCGTCGACCGCTGGCACCGAGCAAGGACTTCGCCGCCGCCGTCCTGGGCACCGTGGGCCCGGCCACCGCCGAGCTGATCGAGGAGAGCAACGGCCGGATCCACGCCGGCGACGATGTCGGGCTCTCCGGACTGGAGAAGCGGTACGACGAGCAGCTGGCCGGGGCCCCTGGGTCCACGGTCGTCGCCGTCGACGCCGAGGGCGCCCGCCGGGAGCTGTTCACCACCGACCCCGAGCCGGGGGAGCCGCTGCGCACCACGCTCGACGTGAAGCTCCAGCAGCTTGCCCAGGACGCCCTCGCCCAAGTCGGTCCCGCCAGCGCGCTGGTCGCGCTGCGCCCCTCGACCGGTGACCTGGTCGCCGTGGCCAGCGGACCCGGCTCCAAGGGCTACAACACCGCCACCTTCGGCCGCTACGCACCGGGCTCGACGTTCAAGGTGGTCAGCGCCCTGGCGCTGCTGCGCAGTGGGCTCAAGCCCAGCAGCAAGGTCGAGTGCCCGCCGACCACGGTCGTGGACGGCAAGCAGTTCAAGAACTACAGCGACTACCCGACCAGCGGGCTGGGCACGATCCGGCTCGAGGACGCGCTCGCCAACTCCTGCAACACCGCCTTCATCGGGCAGCGCGACCGGATCCGTGGCGACGCGCTGTCGGAGGCGGCGGCGGCGCTCGGTCTCGGGGTCGACCACGACCTCGGCTTCCCGGCGTACTTCGGCCAGGTCGCCCCCGGGGACGAGGTCTCCCTGACCGAGACCCAGCGGGCGGCCGCGCTGATCGGGCAGGGAGCGGTGCTCGCCTCACCGATGGTGATGGCGACCGTGGTGGGATCGGTGGTGAGCGGTGCGACCGTGCTGCCGAGGTTGCTGCCCGACCTCGACGGTGAGCCGGCGAGCCCCGAGCAGGACGCCGCGCAGCCACTCACCCGGGCCGAGGCCAAGGCGCTGCGCGCGATGATGCGCGCGGTCGTCGTCCGCGGTAGCGGCACCTCGCTGCAGGGTCTGCCCGGGGGACAGGTGATCGCCAAGACCGGCACCGCGGAGTTCGGTCGGACCACCCCGCTTCCGACGCACGCCTGGATGGTCGCGGGCCACGACGACCTCGCGGTGGCTGTCTTCGTCGAACGTGGCGAGTCCGGCTCCCAGACCGCGGGACCGGTGCTGAAGCGCTTTCTCCAGGGCGCTGGCGCGACGTCCTAGGCTCTGGCCATGCCCAGCCTGCAGCACGCCTTCCTGACTCGTGTCCTGGGCACGATCCGCAGCAACTACCCCGCCGGGGACGTGAGGGCGCTGCGGGACAACCTGGTGCGCGACAACCGCGCCGTCCAGGAGATCGCCCCGGCCGACGTACGCCGTCGCCACGTCGTGGAGGTCACCGCTGAGCACGGCTTCCCGATCGCGACCCTGCGCCGGACGGAGACGCGGCCCGCCCGGGCCGGGACCGAACGCACGGTGTTCTACCTGCACGGGGGCGGGTTCGTGAAGCCCTCGGCCGCCACCCACTGGCGCTTCGCCGCACGGCTGGCCGAGGAGCTCGACGCCGAGGTGGTCTTCCCCTGCTACCCGTTGGCCCCGGAGTTCACGGTCACCGACTCCTTCGCGCGCATGCTCCACGCGTTCGGGGAGGTGGCGCAGCGCTCGCCGGGCGGAGTCGTGCTGGCCGGTGACTCGGCCGGGGGCGGCTACGCACTCGCGCTCGCCCAGGCGTTGCGCGACGCCGGTGGACCGCAGCCCGACCGGCTGGTGCTGCTCGCGCCGTGGGTGGACCTGACCGGCAACTCGCCGGGCACCGCGGAGGCCGCCGGGCGCGACCCCTGGCTCTCCTTCGCTCACCTGCCGCTCTACGCGGCCTTCTGGGCCGGCTCGGCCGACCCGTCAGCGCTGGCCGACCCACGGGTCAGCCCCGGTCTGGGCGACCTCGCCGGGCTTCCGCCCACGCTGATGTTCTGCGGCACCCGTGACCTGCTGCAGCCGGGGTGCGACGCGCTGGCCGGGCGGGCCCGGGAGGTCGGCTGGCCGCTGGAGTACGTCGTGGCGCCGGGCATGCTGCACGTCTATCCGCTGCTGCCGGTGCCCGAGGCGCGCGGCGCCTTCGACCGGGTGGTCGACTTCTGCCTGCCGCCACCGTTCTGACCCGCTGCACAGCTCCATGTGGGCACATCACCCCTGCGTTTTGGGACGTTTTCCACTAGATGTGACAGATGGGACGTACTGGTATGGACCAAGGTTCGCACCGCGGCACCGCGATCTTTCCCGCGTGATACTCACGACCGGTGGACGCCACCGACGTGGCCGTGATCGGCGCCGGGATCGCCGGGCTCATCTGCGCACGGGCGCTGGAGGAGTCCGGTTTCTCGGTGCGCGTCCTGGAGGCCAGCAACCGGGTGGGCGGTCGGGTCGGCACCGACCTGGTCGACGGCTACCGCTGCGATCGAGGTCTGCAGTGGTTCGACCCCGAGGACGGTGACCTGCGCGCGTGCTTCGACGTGGCCGCGCTCAACCCCCGGCCGATCGAGCGGGGGCTGGTCCTGGCCAACCCGGAGGGCTACCGGATCCTGCAGCGCACCCAGGCCTCGGTGATCGCGACCCTGCGCTCCGGGCTGGGCCAGCCGCAGGACGTGGCCCGGCTGGTCCGGTGGACCGACCCGCTGCGCAAGTCCCAGGAGCGGCTGCTCTCCGGGGCCGACATGAACCTGGCGGAGTCCCTGGACCGCAACAACATCTCGGGACGGATCCGGGAGGAGGTGCTGCGGCCGTTCTTCCGGCTGGTGTTCGCCGACGAGGACCTGAGCACGTCCTACCAGTACGTCATGCTGACGCTGCAGAAGCTGATGAGCGGCTACCCGGCACTTCCTGCCCTGGGGATGCAGGCGCTGCCGAACCAGCTGGTGCACCGGCTGGACCGCCCGGTGGAGCTCGGCGTCGAGGTGCTGAGCCTGAGCCGGAGCTCGAGCGAGGAGGTGCGGATCAGCACCTCGGCCGGTGAGGTGCAGTCCCGCGCGGCGGTGGTGGCCACCGACCCCGGCTCGGCCGCGAAGCTGCTCGGGCTCGGGGCGCCGGTGATGCGGGGGACGACCACCTGGTGGTTCTCCACCGGCGTCCCGCCGACGACCATGAAGATGCCGTTCGTGAACCCCGGTGGCCCGGCCGCAGGCCCGATCTCGCACGCGGTCGTGGTCTCGAACGTGGCGCCGCGCTACGCCCCGTCCGGACGCCACCTCGTGGCCGCCTGCTCGGTGGTCGCGCCGGGAGCCCAGGCCGGCGTCGAGACCGAGCAGGAGGTGCGGGCACAGCTCTCCCAGATCTTCCGGACGGGCACCCAGGACTGGGAGCTGGTGACCCGCCACGTCACCGCCGCGGCCTTCCCCGCCGTGCGGCCGCCACTGATCCTGCGGCGCGAGGTCGACCTCGGCGACGGACTGTTCGTGGCCGGCGACCACCGCGACGTGCCCGGAAGCGCCGGTGCCGTGCGGGCCGGGCTCAGGGCGGCGGCCGCCGTGGTCGAGGACCTGGGTGAGCCCGCCGGAGCGGACGAGGAGGCGACCGCCGAGGGGTAGTCGTCGGCCATCGACGGCTCGGGTCAGCGGGTCGGGTCCTCCGACGCGGTCGTGACGGTGACGCCGGCCAGCTCCAGGGCCCGCTCGGCGGCAGGGACCGCCAGCGCACGGTCCACCGGCACCAGCCCGATCCGGGTACGCCGGTCGAGCAGGTCCTCGACCGTCGCGGCGCCCTCGTGGGTCACGCCGAAGACCAGCTCGGCCAAGGTGGCGAGCAGGCCCGGCGCGATCGGCGCCGTCAGCTCCTGCGTGGTCAGCCCGGTCACGGCGACCGCGTGGGCCAGCACCGCGCCCGCCTCGGTGCCGAAGCGTCGCACCAGCCGGGCCGGGGCGGTGAGCTGGGCCAGCTCGCCGCGAGGGGCGGCGCCGAGCAGGGGCAGCTGCTTGGTCACGCACGGACCGGCGGCCAGAGCGTTGACGGCGACCGCGCGGTCCACGGCGTCCTGCGCCATCTGCCGGTAGGTGGTCAGCTTGCCGCCGACCACGGTCACCACGCCCGTCGTCGAGACCAGCACGGCGTGCTTGCGCGAGAGGTCGGCGGTGCTGCCCTCGGACTCGAGCAGGGGGCGCAGTCCGGCGTAGGTCCCGACCACGTCGCTGCGGCGTACGTCGTGCTGCAGGGCACTGTTGATGACTCCGAGCAGGAAGTCGATGTCGTCCTCCGGCGCCTGCGGCACGTCGGGGATCTCGCCGTCCACCTCCTCGTCGGTCAGGCCGACGTAGAAGGTCTGGTCGGGCTGCGGCAGTGCGAACACGAACCGGTTGCCGGCTCCGGGGACCGGCGCCATGATCGCGCAGCGCACGCCGGGGAGGGTCTCCTTGCGCAGCACCAGGTGGCTGCCGCGGCTGGGTCGCAGCCGGATCTCGGGCACGACCTCACCAGCCCAGACACCTGCGGCGCTGATCACCGTGCGGGCGACGATGGTGCGGGTGGTGCCGGTGCGGGCGTCGGTGAGGGTGGCGCTGCGTCCGGTGGCCTCGCTCACCCTGACCCGGGTGTGCACCCGGGCGCCGCGAGCCGCTGCGGTGCGGGCGAGGGCGAGGACCAGGCGGGCGTCGTCCTCGAGCTGGCCGTCCCAGGACAGGATCGCCCCGCGCAGGCCCTGCTGCCGGATGACCGGGGCCAGCGTGAGGGTCTCGGTGACGCCGATCCTGCGGGGTCGGGGCAGGGTCTCCCGACGGGTGCGCGCAGTGAGGCGCAGCAGGTCACCGGCGCCGATGCCGCTGCGAGCCAGGAAGGCCTGGACCCTGCCGATCGCCGGCGTGAGCGGGAGCAGCATCGGCAGCGCGTGCACGAGGTGGGGGGCGGTGGTCTCCATCAGGATGCCGCGCTCGACCGCGCTCTCGTGGGCGACGTCGAGCTGGCCCTTGGCGAGGTAGCGCAGGCCGCCGTGCACCAGCTTGGAGCTCCAGCGGCTGGTGCCGAAGGCGACGTCGTGGGCGTCGACCGCGACCACGTCGAGCCCCCGGGTGACCGCGTCGAGGGCGACTCCGGCGCCGGTGACGCCGAGCCCGATCACGAGCACGTCGGTGGTCTCGGGCAGGTCGTCGAGGCCGACGTGGATCCGCCCGACCGGGGGACTGACCGGGGAGGCTGTGGAGCTCATGGGCGCAGGTAGCCCGCCACGAGCCGGGTCAGCTCGTCGTCGAGGGCCGAGACGTCGGCGTCCCGCGTGACCGGTGCGTCGGCGTCCAGCATCGTGTGGGCCGAGAGCGTGAAGCCGTGGCAGGCCAGCAGCAGCGTGCGGGCCTGGAGGTCGGGGTCGCCGGCGCGGACGCTGCCCTCGGCCTGGCCGGCGGCGATGAGCTGCGCCAGCACGGTGGCGAGCTGCTGCTGGCTGCGACCGCGGCGCTCGAGGAGGTAGGGCAGGAGCAGCTCGGGGTCGAGGTCGATGATCCGGCGCAGCAGGTCGTTGGTGCGCAGCGCGCGGACGGTGGCGACCAGGCCGTGCGTGAGCCGGGAGAGCGCGTCGATCTCGGGGCCGTCGTGAGGGCCGCCGTCGGGGTGGATTGCGGCCGCGACCGTGCGGGCCCACTCGCGGGTCATCAGGTCGGCCAGCATCGTCTGCATGTCCGGCCACCGGCGGTAGAGCGTCATCCTGCTGACCGAGGCCCGGCGGGCGATGTCGGTGAGCGTGGTCCGGCTCCAGCCGACGGCGAGGATCGCCTCCCGCGCGGCGTCGAGGTAGGCGTCGTCGCCCGACTCCACGGCCCGGCGTACGGCGGGAGCGGACTGGCCGGAGTCGTCCTTGTGACGAATGGACTTCATGTGTCACACTGTAACACATGACGCCGACGACACCGCCCGAGATGCACTGGTCCCGCTGGGGTGATCCGGCCCAGGCCGGGCCCCTTCCCGAGAGCGCGTTCGCCCTGGTCGACGCCTTCCTCGGGACCGCCGAGACCCCGGCGGTCGAGCCCGGCGAGGTCCGGCTCAGCGAGCCGCTGGCCGAGGACCTGCTCGCCGAGCTGGCCGAGCTGGTCGGGGCCGCGCACGTGCTCACCGACCACGACACCCGGCTGCACCGCACCCGCGGCAAGTCCACTCCTGACCTGCTGCGTCTGCGCGCCGGTGACGGCTCCGACTCCCCGGACGCGGTGGTGCGACCGGGGTCGCACGGGGAGGTCGAGGCGGTGATTGCGTGGTGCGTACGCCGCCACGTGGCGCTGGTGCCCTTCGGTGGGGGCACCTCGGTCGTCGGCGGCCTGGTCGCACGGCGCGAGGGCTTCGCCGGGGTGGTCTCGCTCGACCTGATCCGCTTCGACCGGCTGCTGGCCCTCGACGAGGACTCGATGACCGCGACCCTGGAGCCCGGCCTGCGCGGTCCCGCGGCCGAGGCGCTGCTGGCCGAGCACGGCCTGACGCTGGGGCACTTCCCGCAGTCCTTCGAGTACGCCTCGATCGGGGGCTTCACGGTCACCCGGTCCTCGGGCCAGTCCTCGGCCGGCTACGGCCGGTTCGACGCGCTGGTCGTCGGCCTGCGGGTCGCGACGCCGCAGGGCGAGCTGGTGCTCGGCAGCTCCCCGGCCAACGCCGCCGGGCCCGACCTGCGCGAGGTGGTGATGGGCTCGGAGGGCGCCTTCGGGGTGGTCACCGCCGTCACCGTCCGGGTGCGCCGCGTCCCGGCGGTCAAGGTCTACCTGACCTGGCGCTGGGAGAGCTTCGTCGACGGTGCCGCCGCCATGCGCACGCTCGCGCAGTCCGGGGTGCTTCCCACGGTGCTCCGGCTCTCCGACGAGAACGAGACCGCGATCAACCTCGCCAAGCCGGCCGAGGTCGGTGGCGAGTCCAGCGGCGGCTGCCTGATGGTCACCGGCTTCGAGGGCACCCGGGAAGCGGTCGACGCCAAGCGCATGGCCGTGACCGCGCTGCTGACCGGTCTCGGCGGCACCTGCCTCGGGGAGGACGCCGGCTGGGCGCAGGGTCGCTTCCACGGCCCCTACCTGCGGGACTCGCTGCTCGACGTGGGCGTGCTCGTGGAGACCCTGGAGACGGTCACCTTCTGGTCCAACCTGCACCGGGTCTACGACGCCGTGAAGACTGCGGTCACCGCCGAGCTGGGGGAGGGCACCCTGGTGCTCTGCCACATCTCGCACGTCTACGAGACCGGCGCCTCGCTGTACTTCACCGTCGCCGCCAAGCAGGCGAGCGACCCCCTGGCCCAGTGGCTGGGCGCCAAGGCCGTCGCCTCGGATGCGCTGATCGACAACGGCGCCTCGATCACCCACCACCACGCGGTCGGGCAGGACCACAAGCCCTGGCTGGCGCGCGAGATCGGCCCGGTCGGCGTACGCATGCTGCGGGCGCTCAAGGCCGAGCTGGACCCGACCGGGGTGCTCAACCCCGGGGTGCTGGTCCCCTAGGCGCCCGCAGGGTTCGCGAAGCTCCACACGAGGAGCTGGCCGCCGGTCTCGGCGGTCAGCTCTCGTCCACCCTCGTCGAGCAGGCGCCCGGCGTCGCCCGCGTGGAGCACGCGCTCGCCCAGGAGCACCTCGCCGCCCGCGACGAAGACGTGCAGCCGAGGAGCCTCCGGGAGTGCCAGCCGATCGCCCGGCCCCAGGTCGGCCACCTGCAGGGACACCCCCCGCGCGGCCAGGGGTACGCCGCCTCGACCGTCGGCGTCGGCCACCACGGTCCACCCGGTCCCGGCCAGGAGGTCGGCGCGCACGTAGTCGGGCCGCAGGCCGGAGTGGTCCGGGCGGATCCAGGCCTGCAGGAACCTGGTCGGCTCCGGGCCGTCGGCGACCTCGGAGTGCACCACCCCGGTCCCCGCACGCAGCCGCTGCACCTGCCCCGGACCGAGCACGCCCGATCCGGTGCTGGAGGTGTGCCGCAGCGCGCCGGTGAGCACCCAGGTGACGATCTCGAGGTCGGCGTGCGGGTGGTCGGGGTAGCCCGTGCCGGGAGGCAGGTGCTCGTCGTTGTGCGCGACCAGCTGCTCGAAGCCGGTGTTGCGCGGGTCGTAGTGCGCGCCGAAGGAGAACGAGTGCCAGGTGGTCCGACCCTCGGCGCGGGTGACGGACCGACCGGCGGCGGAGCGGTACTCGATCACGCCCGTCATCGTGGCAGACCCGACGCCCGCACAGGACCGGGTGGCAGGGCGCGCCCTTCCGGAACCACGCCGGGACGGGCAGTATCGAAAAGACGATGTCAAGACCGGGCACCGGGGGAGTCGCATGTCAGAGGAGCTGGAACCGTCCGAGCCCAGCGCGAGCATGCCTGGGATGTCGCGAAGTGTGCCCGGGCGCACGCGCGACATCGGTCCCCGCGCGCCGCGGCGGGTGGAGGTGCGCTCACCGGCGCTGGCGCTGCTGCACGCGGAGCGACTGGAGCAGACAAGGGGGATGACCGGCGCGGTCGTGCTGTCGGTGGTCGCGACCACCCTGCTCGTGCTCGGTGCGCTGCCGCTGGGGCGGGCCCAGCTGTTCCGGGACAACGGGTACGCCGGACCGGGGCCGTGGGCGGGCAGCCTGACCACGCTGATCCTGCTGCTGGTGGCGCTGCAGCTCGCCGTCGTGCTGATCGCGGTCGAGCACTGGGCGACCCGCCTCGGTCAGGCGGGAGACGCGGCGCGGCGGCGCGGGCTCACCGCGGTCTGGGTGCTCCGCGGGCTGATGCTGCTCGCCGTCGTGCTCGCCGTCGTCGTGGGCTGGGTGGTGCCGTGGTTCTGGGAGCGTCCCGGCTGGGTGGCGCTGGTGGGCCAGCTGACCGCGTTCGGGGCGATCTTCTGGGCCAACGCCAGCACCGGGCACCTGCTCGGCCCGGCGGAGAAGCGCCGCCGGGACCGCCGGGAGCAGGTCAGTGCCCTGGAGGAGACCCAGCGGCTGGAGCCGCTGTCGGTGCCCGATCCCAGTGTTGAGCCCAGTGTTGATCCCGGTGTTGAGCCCAGTGTTGAGCCCGGTGTTGATCCCGGTGTCGACCCCGGTCTCGGGGGGCGCGCGGTGGAGCTGCTGGACTCCGACCGGCTGCTCGCGATCGGTGCCTCCGGCGGTGGCATCCGGGCGACCGCCTTCGTCCTCGGCGGTCACCAGGCGGTGCAGTCGGCCTCGGCGGACCTGATGGTGGCCGGGGACGTGAACGAGCCACACGTGTTCTCGGTCAGTGGCGGCAGCTACATCGCCGCGGCGCTGGCGCTGCGACGTACCTACGACGAGACCGGTGCCCGTCGCCCGGACTCGGACCCGGGCCGACGCTGGGGGTCGTCGTACGCGATGGACTCCCCCGAGCTCGAGCGGCTGCGCCGGCACACCCGCTATCTCTTCGAGCCTGCCGGCCGGGCACTGGACGGCGCCGTGGCGCTGCTGTCGGGTGCCCTGGTCAACCTGGTGATCGTGGCGGTGGTGCTGCGGGTGCTGGCGTGGTTCAGCGTGACCCTCGGCGTGACGGTCACCTTCGTGTCGACGCGGGCACAGGCCTGCGAGCAGCCCCCGGGACTCGGGCTGGCCTGCGGCTGGGGGGTCTCGGAGTGGCTGTGGCTGCTGGCTCCCGCGCTGGTCCTCCTGGCCGCGGTGGCGGCGGTCACCGTGCGTGGCTGGCGCAGCACCAAGGCCTTCGACGACGGTGACGTCACGGCCCGGACCCAGGCCGACGAGCGGCTCTCCGGAGCGGAGACCCTGCGCCCCCGGCTGCTGCTGCTCGCGGCGGTCTGGCTCGTGCTCAGCATCGGTCTTCCCGGGGCCGCGGTGGGGGTCTCGCGGATGGTGACCGAGAACCAGCCGACCAACCTGGTGGCCGGTCTGCTGCACTCGGCCGGGTTCGCCACCCGTGACATGTGCATCGACGCCTTCGAGTCCAACGTCGCCAAGGCCGTCGACGTGGCCAACAACCAGGCCCGGATCAGCCCCGGCGCCGAGCGGGAGGTGGGGGCCGGCGCCTGCGGCGTGGAGACGACCGTCTCCCGGACCGTGGACGCCAAGGGCACCGCCGACACCGCCGACGACGTCGTCATCGCCGCCAACGGCCAGGCCGCGCGCGACCTGATCGGCTACTCCAACGTCGCCGGGCCGGCCACAGGCGTCGGTGCCCTCCTCACCGTGGTGCTGATGCTGCTGCGACGCGGCCCGACCCCGGAGGCGAACGCGTCGGCGCGCTGGTGGAGCCGGCTCAAGCGGGTGCTGCTGATGTGGTTGCCGCTGGTCATCGTGGGGCTGGTCGCGGTGTACGCCGTGCTGATCTGGAGCTTCGGGATGATCGTCAACATGGACACCAGCTACCGGGGGTTCACCGCGCTGCTCACGGTGGCCGGGCTGACGCTGGCGTTCCTGGTGGACGCCAACGCGACCTCGATGCACGGCTTCTACCGCAGCCGTCTCGCCGACGCCTTCGCCGCCACCGTCGACGGCGCCGGTCGCGCCCGCGCCCTGCCGAGCGAGCACGTCTACCGGTTCTCCGACATGGCTGCCCGGGACGGCGCACCCGGGCCGAGGTTGCACATCGTGAGCACCCTGAACTCCCAGAAGCCCAACGAGGCGCCGACGATGCGGGGCGGTTTCCCGTTGGTCTTCGGACCCGAGGAGGTCAGCCTCTACCGTGAGTCCCGCACCCAGGTGGTGGTGCCGACGCACAGCTACGAGAGTTTCGCCGGCACCGGCCGGGTCTCGGTGATGGCGGCCGTGGCGATCAGCGGGGCGGCGATCTCCCCGCTGATGGGGCGCTTCGCCGTACAGATGACGCCCTACCGGCTGCTGCTCGCGGTCTTCAACCTGCGGATCGGCTCGTGGGTGCGCAACCCGATGCATGCAGGGACCTCCACGCCGCCGGCGGGATGGGACTCGTGGATGTGGATGACCCGGCACCCGGGGTTGTTCAACGTCGTGGCGGAGGGCGCCGGCAGCACCTCTGCCGACGAGCGCTGGATCTACCTCAGCGACGGCGGGCACCTCGACAACACCGGGATGGTCGAGTGCGTGCGGCACTGCGTGGTGACCGGCCAGGGTGGTCGGGTGCTGGTGCTCGACGCCAGCAACGACCCGGTCGACAGCTGGGCGGCCGCCGGAGACGCGGTGGCGGTGATCCGCTCGGACCTCAACGTCGACCTCCGCAGGACCGACCTCGAGACGATGCCGCCGTGGGCCCGCCGCTACCGGGGTCCGGGGCTGGACGTGCTGGTCTGCAAGGCGGTCCGGACCCCGGACCCCACCGACGCGCAGAAGAGCCGGTGGTGGGACCAGCTGCCGCCCAACGTGCAGTCCTTCCAGCTGGTGCACAAGGACTTCCCGCGGTCCTCCACGGCGAGGCAGAAGTTCGGTGACCTGGAGTTCGAGGCCTACCGCGGCCTCGGCTTCGCCAGCGTGGCCAGTGCGCTGCAGGCGGCCGGCTGGAGCGAGGCGCCGGCACAGACCTGAGCACCCGAGCAGGTGAGTCAGGCGGGGACAGGCGGGTGGGTCAGGCGGCCGAGGTGCCGAAGGCGAAGGTGGCCAACAGCTGGTCGTCGCGGTCCCTGAGCAGCAGTCGCGCCTCCCGGGCGTAGGTCCGGGTCGGTTGCCACGTGGTGCCGTCGGGGACGAGCACGTGCGGGACGCTGGCCTCCAGCGTGGTGGTGAGGCTGCTGGGGCCAGAGGTGGGGGCCAGCAGCTCGGGAAAGTCGCGGCGCAGCTCGGCGATGATCCGGCGCAGGACCGCGACCGGCTGCGGCGGCAGGTAGGTCGGACCGTCCGGGAAGCGAGCCGGCTCCCCCAGGACCAGGGCGAACGGCGTGACGCCGGCGAAGAACTCCTCGAGCTCGTCGAGCACCCCCTCCTCGATCTGCGCGAGCGGCAGGAACGGGTCCAGCAGGGTGATCCAGGCGCGCACGGCCACCGCCTCCGCAACCGGGACGGGGATCACCAGCGCCGTCCGGGCGTTGCGGGCCTCCACCCCTGACACGGTAGTGGGCGTCCTAGGGTGAACGCATGGCTCCTGGGCACGGACACCACCACGCTGGTGGTCCGTCCCATGCCGAGGGCCGCGCGCAGGACCGGGGTCGACTGCGCCTGGTGCTGCTGGTCACGCTCAGCGTGGCCGCCGTCCAGTTCGTGGGCGGTCTGTGGTCCGGCTCCCTGGCGTTGATCGCCGACTCCGGCCACATGGTCACCGACTCCGCCGCGGTGCTGCTGGCCCTGTCCGCCTCCTACGTCGCGACGATGCCCGCGAGCACACGCAGCACGTTCGGCTACCACCGCGCCGAGATCCTCGCCGCCCTGCTCAACGCGCTGGTGCTGCTCGGCGTCTGCGGCTTCCTGGCGTATGCCGGGATCCGCCGGCTGGCCGACCCCGCGCCCGTCGACGCGCCGCTGATGCTGGTCTTCGCCGGGGTGGGACTGGTCGCCAACCTGGTCTCTCTCGGCCTGCTGGCCGCTCGTCGTCAGGACTCCCTGAACCTGCGGGGGGCCTTCCTGGAGGTGCTCGGCGACGCAATGGGCTCAGGTGCGGTGATCGTCGCGGGAATCGTGATCGCCGTGACCGGTTTCGAGCGCGCCGACCCGATCGCCTCGCTGCTGATCGCCGCGCTGATCCTGCCGCGCGCGCTGTCTCTGTTGCGTGACGCGCTCGCAGTGCTGCTGGAGTCCGCGCCCTCCGACCTCGACATGGGCAGCGTGCGCGACCACCTGCGGGGGGCCGCCGGAGTGGTGGACGTGCACGACCTGCACGCGTGGACGATCACCACCGGGATGCCGGCGCTCTCGGCTCACGTGAGCGTGACCCAGGAGGCACTCGACGAGCGCGGTGTCGGCCAGATCCTCGACGAGCTGGGCGAGTGCGTGGCCGAGCACTTCGGCATCGAGCACGCCACCTTCCAGGTGGAGCCGGAGCTCCACCAGGGCCACGAACCCGGGCTCCCGCACCGCTGAGCCGATGCCCCGGAGCCTTGCGCGGCGCGCGGTGTCGGTGCTGGCACCGCCGGGCTCGGCTGTGATACCCGTAGGGCAACCAAAGAGGGCTGGTCGGCCCGTCAAAGGAGCTCGCACGTGTGGCAGTTCATCGAGGACCGACGCGTACAGATCCTGATCAACGCTGTCAACCACGCCTATCTCGTGGTGCTCGCGATCGTGATGGCCACGGTGATCGCGGTCCTGCTGGCGATGGTGATCACGCGCCTGCCCAAGCTCGAGCCGCTCGCCAACGCGATCAGCGCGATCGGTCTGACGATCCCGTCCTTCGCCCTGATCGGGCTGCTGCTGCCGGTCACCGGTCTGGGAGCGACGACGGCCCTGATCGCGGTGGTGTTCTACGCCGCGCTGCCGATCCTGCGCAACGCGGTGGTGGGCCTGGCCGGGGTGGACGCCAACCTGCTGGAGTCCGCGCGTGGGCTGGGGATGAGTGAGGTCTCCTCGATGTTCCGGATCCGGCTGCCGCTGGCGTGGCCGGTGATCCTGGCGGGGATCCGGGTCTCCATGCAGATGTCGATGGGCATCGCGGCGATCGCCGCCTACGTCCTCGGCCCGGGACTGGGGGTCTCGATCTTCGTGGGCCTCGCCCAGATCGGCGGCAAGAACGCCGTGAACTACGCGCTCGTCGGCACCATCGGCATCGTGATCATCGCCCTGCTCCTCGACCTGCTGCTCCTCGCCGTCGGCAGGTTGACCACCTCGAAGGGAATCCGTGTCTGAGATGACCACCACCGACAGCACCTCCACCAGCACTTCCAGGGGGCCCGGAGACCAGCCCGGAGACCACGGCGCCGAGATCAGCGGGGCCGAGATCCGGCTCGAGAACGTCACCAAGCGCTACGCCGGTCAGAAGACCGCGGCTGTGGACGGGCTCAGCCTGACCATCCCGGCGGGCGAGATCGTGATGTTCGTCGGCCCGTCGGGCTGCGGCAAGACCACGTCGCTGAAGATGATCAACCGGTTGATCGAGCCGTCCTCGGGCAAGATCACGATCGGCGACGACGACGTACGCAAGCAGAGCGTCGATGAGTTGCGCCGCCACGTCGGCTATGTGATCCAGGGCGGCAGCCTCTTCCCGCACATGACCGTGGCCAAGAACATCGCGATCGTGCCCAAGCTCCTCGGCTGGGACGCCAAGCGCATCGACAACCGGGTCGAGGAGCTGCTCGACCTGGTCAACCTCGACCCGGGCAAGTACCGCGACCGCTACCCCCGAGAGCTCTCCGGCGGTCAGCAGCAGCGCATCGGGGTCGCCCGCGGCCTGGCGGCGGACCCGCCGGTGATCTTGATGGACGAGCCGTTCGGCGCCGTCGACCCGATCACCCGGCAGCGTCTGCAGGACGAGCTGCTCAGCATCCAGCGCAGCCTGCGCAAGACGATCGTGTGCGTGACCCACGACATCGACGAGGCGATCAAGCTCGGCGACCGGATACTGATCCTGCAAGAGGGCGCGCAGGTGGCGCAGTACGACGTCCCGGCGACCCTGCTCGCCGACCCGGCCAACGAGTTCGTCAGCGACTTCGTGGGATCGGGCTCCAGCCTCAAGCAGCTCACCCTCTCGCGGGTCTCCGAGATCGAGATGCACCAGGCCACGACCGCCCGGGTGGGCGATCCCACCCGGGAGGCGGTCGAGCGCGCCCGCTCGGCGGGGGAGGACTCCCTGGTCATCCTCGACAGCCGCGACCGCCCGGCGTCCTGGCCGTGGCTGCGCCAGATCAAGGGCGAGACCCTGCTCGAGGGCGACCGTGAGGCGCTGGTGACCCTGGACGAGCGAGCGACGCTCAACGACGCCCTCGACACGATGCTGACCTCCAGCCACAGCGCGGCGATCGTCACCGGCGACAACGACCGCTACCTGGGCATCGTCGACTTCGGCGCCGTGGTCGACCACATGCGGACGCTGCAGAAGGATGCCCACCGGCGGGAGGCCGACGAGGTCACCGCCGAGTCGACCCCGGAGGACCAGCACGACACCGACGGGCCGATGGACGACTCAGGGTCGGCCGATGAGTGACCTGCTCCCCGCCGCCATCAAGGAGCGGCTGGCCGGAGACTCCGAGAAGACCCGGATGCTCGGTGAGTCGGTGCTGCTGGCCATCGGCGTGCCGATCGTGGTGCTGCTCGGTTTCGCCGGCTACGCCATCTGGCACGAGACCGCCGACCTCGACTCGGTGGAGGAGAGCGCGCTCGGGTGGACGGCGGTGTGGCAGGCGATCGGCGAGCACGTGCAGCTGACCGTGGTCTCCGCGCTGGTGGTCGTGCTGATCTCGGTCCCGCTCGGCATCCTGCTGACCCGCCCCGGGTTCAAGCGGGCCGCCCCGGCGGTTGTCGGCTTCGCCAACGCCGGTCAGGCGGCCCCGTCGATCGGGCTGATCGTGCTGCTGGCGATGTGGCTCGGTCCCGGCTTCAAGACCACGATCGTGGCGCTGACGGTCTACGGCATCCTGCCGGTGCTGCGCAACACCATCACCGGGCTCCAGGGAGTCAGCCCCACCCTGGTGGAGGCGGGTCGCGGTGTGGGGCTGTCCAACCTCGACGTCCTGCGGCGCATCGAGCTGCCCCTGGCGCTGCCGGTGATCATGGCCGGCGTACGCACCGCTCTGGTGCTGCTGGTGGGCACGGCCGCGCTGGCTACCTTCATCAACGGGGGCGGGCTCGGCGGCATCATCACCGCCGGCATCAACCTCTACCGCTACTCGGTGATGGTCTCCGGTGCCGTCCTGGTCGCACTTCTCGCCCTGCTCGTGGAGTGGCTCGGCCGCGTCCTCGAGCTGCTCACCCGACCGAAGGGAATCTGACGGTGCGGCTGTCCGATACCGGGTCCAGATCACGACTTCGCCGAGCACGGACGCCCTTGCTGGCGAGCCTGCTCACCGCCGGGCTGCTGGCCACCTCCGGCTGCCTGGGCCTGGGCACTGCCGGTGGCTTCGTGCCCACCGGCGAGCTCGCCGGCCCCCTGGAGGGCGCCGAGTCGCTGGAGGGCGCGACGATCTCGGTGGGGTCTAAGAACTTCTCCGAGAACGTGCTGCTGGGCAAGATGGCGATCATCCTGCTGCAGTCCGCAGGCGCCACAGTCACCGACCTGACCAACATCCCGGGCAGCGCCTCCGCACGCGAGGCCATGCTCAACGGCCAGATCCAGGGGATGTGGGAGTACACCGGCACCGGGTGGATCACCTACCTCGGGCACGAGAAGCCGATCCCCGACGAGCAGAAGCAGTACGAAGCGGTCCGCGACGAGGACCTCGAGGAGAACGACCTGGTCTGGCTCAAGCCGGCTCCGATGAACAACACCTACGGCTTCGCCACCACCCAGGAGAGCTTCAAGAAGTACGGCGTCACCAAGCTCTCCCAGCTCGACAAGGTGCCGGTGCCCGAGCGCACGTTCTGCGTGGAGTCCGAGCTGATCAACCGACCCGACGGGCTCAAGGGGATGCTGGAGACCTACGACGTGCCGCTCGGGGAGCCCAAGGGTGTCCCGCGGGAGAACCTGAAGACCTTCCAGACGGGCGCGATCTACGACGCCACGGCCAAGGGGGCGTGCACGTTCGGTGAGGTGTTCACCACCGACGGCCGGATCGAGGCGCTGGACCTCAAGGTCCTCGAGGACGACCGGAACTTCTTCCCCAAGTACAACGTCTCCTTCGTGCTGAACCAGGAGACCGACAAGCAGTACCCGCAGATCCAGGACCTGATCGCGCCGGTGGCCGAGGAGCTCACCGACAAGGTGCTGCTCGGCCTGAACGCCGAGATCGACGTCGAGGGCCGCGAGCCCGCGGACGTCGCCTTCGAGTGGTTGAAGGACGAAGGCTTCGTCACCGAGAAGTAGTCCGAGTGGGCTAGCAATCTGAGTAGCCACGCTCATGCGCGGACGCCACGCGGTGTCGCACCATCGAGGCATGGACAACACTGCTGCCGCTCGCGCCGTCGACTCCTTGGTGGAGGCCGAGCTCCTCGCCCCTTCGGCCCGTGACCGCGCCCTCGAGGTCCTGACCGGACCCCAGCCCGGCCCACCGGCCCGGGGCCTTCCGAAGCTGGTGGAGGTGGTGGCCTACCTCGGCGGTGCGCTCGTGCTCGCCGCCGGTGCGCTGTTCCTGTTCCAGGAGTGGGACAACCTCGGCTTCGGCACGCGGGTGGTCCTGCTGGCGGTCGTAGCGGTCGTGCTCGGTGTCGCCGGGGTCATGACCGCTCGGGCACGGGGCGACGTGGGGCCTGATCAGCGCTCCGACGTACGCCGTCGGCTGGCGGGCTCGATGCTCACCGGGGCAGCGGTCGCGGTGGCGTTCCTGGCCGGCTACGTCCTCGACGAGGCGCTGAACCCGACCTTCGACCAGGTCTACTGGCCGGCGATCGGTGGCGCCGCGGTCGGCACGGTGATCGCGGCCGGTGGCTACCGGCTGGCGTCCTCCGCGGTGGGGGTGGTCGGACTGATGGCGGGGATCCTCACCGCCCTGGGCACCTTCGTCGGTGGCCTGAACACCTCGGGGAGCAGCGGGGATGCCTACGGGCTGGCGTTCTTCGCGGCCGGGGCGCTGTGGCTGGCGGCCACGGAGGCGAGGCTGTTCAGGGAGGTCACCATCGCGCGGGCCCTCGGGGTCGGCGTCGCCCTCTTCGGTGCCCAGATGCCCGTCGTGGACGGCACGCACGCCTGGCTCGGCTACGCCCTCACGCTGGCGGTGGCGGTCGTCGGCATCGCGGTCTACCTGCCCAAGGCTGCCTGGCCCTACCTGGCCGGTGCGGTGATCGCGGTGACCCTGGTGGTGCCGGAGGCGGTCGCGGACTGGACCGAGGGCTCCCTCGGCGCGACCGGTGGGGTGCTCGTCGCCGGCATCACCCTGCTGGGGGCCTCGTTCGCCGGCTACCGGCTGCGCGCCGAGACGGCAGCCGGTACCGGGCTCCCCGCCTAGGCGCAGCCCGGGTCCCCTCAGCCCGCGGCAGCGGCGGCCAGGCGCGTGCCTTGCTCGATGGCCCGCTTGGCGTCGAGCTCGGCGGCCACGTCGGCGCCGCCGATCAGGTGGGCGTTGCGGCCGGCGGCCACCAGGTCGTCGTACAGGCTGCGCACCGACTCCTGGCCCGAGCACAGCACGACGTCGTCGACCTCGAGCAGCCGCGGCACGCCGTCCACGGTGATGTGCAGCCCGTCGGCGTCGATCCTCTCGTACGTCGCTCCGCTGACCTGCTCGACGCCGGACTGCTTGAGCACCGCCCGGTGGGCCCACCCGGAGGTCTTGCCGAGGTCCTTGCCGATCATGGTGCTCTTGCGCTGCACGAGGAAGACCTCGCGGGCGGCGGTGCGCGGCTTGCGCTCGGTCAGGCCGCCGACGAACAGTGACGGGTCGCCGACGCCCCAGTGCGACAGCCACTCCTCGAGGTCCTCCCCACGACGCGCCGGGGTGTGGGTGAGCCAGACCGAGACGTCCACGCCGATGCCGCCGGCGCCGATCACGGCCACCCGCTCGCCAGGAACGGCCGAGCCGTTCAGCACCGCGGCGTAGGACAGCGCGCGCTCGACGCCGGGGATCTCGGGGATCCGCGGCTCCACGCCGGTGGCGACGACGACCTCGTCGAAGGCGTCGAGGCTGTCGACGGTCGCGGTCACGCCGCGCTTGACGGTGACGCCGAGGACCTCGAGCCGGCGCTCGAAGTAGCGCATCGTCTCGGCGAACTCCTCCTTGCCGGGGATCTGCATCGCCAGCCGGAACTGGCCGCCGAGGTCAGTGTCCTTCTCGAACAGCGTGACCGCGTAGCCGCGCTCGGCGTAGGAGGTGGCGGCGCTGAGTCCCGCTGGTCCGGCGCCGACGACGGCGACCGTCGGCCGGGGCTTCGCGGGCACGGTCGTCGGGAGCGGCAGCAGCACCAGCTCGGTCTCCCGGCAGGCACGCGGGTTGACCAGGCAGCTCGCCTTCTTGTTCGCGAAGGCGTGGTCCAGGCAGGCCTGGTTGCACGCGATGCAGGTGTTGATCTCATCGGCGCGACCGGCCGCCGCCTTGTTGACGAAGTCGGGGTCGGCCAGCAGCGGTCGGGCCATCGAGACCAGGTCGGCGGAGCCGTCGGCGATCAGCTGGTCGGCCAGCTCGGGGGTGTTGATCCGGTTGGAGGCGCAGACCGGGATCGTCACCTCGGCCTTGAGGCGCTTGGTCGCCCACGCCCAGGCTCCGCGGGGGACCTGGGTGATGATGGTGGGGATCCTCGCCTCGTGCCAGCCGATGCCGGTGTTGAGCGCGGTCGCGCCGGCCTGCTCGAGCAGGAGCGCCAGCTCGACCACCTCGTCCCAGGACTGGCCGTCCTCGACCAGGTCGAGCAGCGAGATCCGGTAGATGATCGGGAAGCCGTCTCCCACGAGCTCGCGGGTACGGCGCACCACCTCGACCGGGAAGCGCATCCGCCGGGTCGACGTACCGCCCCACGCGTCGTCGCGGTCGTTGGTCCGAGGGGCCAGGAACTGGTTGATCAGGTAGCCCTCGGAGCCCATGATCTCGACGGCGTCGTACCCCGCACGCTGGGCCAGGGCCGCGGACTCTGCGAACGCCGTGGCCGTCTTGTCGACGGCCTTCGTCGACATCGCGCTCGGCTTGAACGGCGTGATCGGCGACTTGGTGGCGCTCGCGGACTGCGAGAACGGCGTGTAGCCGTAGCGACCGGCGTGCAGCACCTGCAGCGCGATCGCCCCGCCCTCGTCGTGGACCGCGCCGGTGATCTCCTTGTGGCGCTCGGACTGCAGCCGCGTGGTGAGCTCGCTGGCGAAGGGTTTGAGCCAGCCGCGCTTGGTGGGCGCGTAGCCGCCGGTGATGATCAGCCCCACTCCGCCGCGGGCGCGCTCGGCGAAGTACGCCGCGAGCTTGGGGATGTCACGCGCGGTGTCCTCCAGGCCGGTGTGCATCGAGCCCATCACCGCACGGTTGCGCAGGGTCAGGTCGCCGAGGGTGATCGGCTGGAGGAGGTGCGGGTAGTCGTTCATGGGCGTGCCTTCCGGTGGGCGTCGACGTACTCGGTGAGCCAC
This sequence comes from uncultured Actinomycetota bacterium, assembly GCA_963782215.1. Taxonomy (GTDB): domain Bacteria; phylum Actinomycetota; class Actinomycetes; order Propionibacteriales; family Nocardioidaceae; genus Marmoricola. Next base: position 45,112 of record CAWAJE010000010.1, read on the forward strand.
TCGATCCAGAACAGCTCCTGCTTGATCCCGCCACGCAGGACCAGCCAGGTGTCGAGCTGCTGTCCGGTGAGGGTGGTGGGGTCGGGGAACTGCTCGCGCTCGAGCTGCTCGAAGTGGGTGTGCCGGGTGCGGTGCTCGGCGAGGAGGTCCTGCAACCGGGCGATCAGCTGCTCGCGGTCGCCGAAGGAGGCACCACGCATCTTCACTGCGACCTCCGAGCGCATGGCCGCCGTGGGGGTCGGGGAGCCGACCCAGTCGGCGAGCACTGTCGTCCCGGCCTCGGTGACGGTGTAGCGCCGCTCGGTGCTGCGTGAGTCGCCGGCCTCCGAGCTCACCCAGCCGTCGGACTCCATCCGCCGCAGCACCTTGTAGATCTGCTGGTGGGTGGCGCTCCAGAAGAAGCCGATCGATCGGTCGAAGCGGCGGGTCAGCTCGATGCCGGTGCCGGGTCGCTCGCGCAGCGAGACCAGCAGTGCGTGCTCGAGGGCCATGCCCGGAAGTCTGATTGCTCGCCGGAGGTTGTGCAACTGGTTGCACAGGTGCGCTGCGTCACACGCGGGAGGTGGACGACCAGTAACGAGACGGAGCACCTGCCACCGGTCTAGTTATCGGTCCCAATCCGCGTCCTGGAGGGCTACGAATGGCTTGTGACCCCCATCACAGGTGGTCATCACAGAGGAAGAAGGAAGCGCGTCATGAGCGATCTGGACAGAAGGAAGCTGCTGGCTGTCACGGGCATGGGTGCCGTGGCCGGTTCGGTGGCACTGGTTGCGGGACCCGCCGCGGCCACGGCACGACGCAGTGCGAGAAGTGCGCAGGAGCCGGTGGTGGCCTTCATCGAGGACCACAGCTCCGATGAGCTGCAGATCATGGTGGGCGAGCGCGAGGTGGTCGTGCACGACCGCGACCTCGTGACCCGGATCCTCAACGCGGCAGGGGGGTTCTGAGATGTCCTCGCACCGCGAAGCACCCGAGATCGCCAAGGACCCGGTGGCGGACAGCACGGACGTCTACGCGTTCGTCAGCCCGGACAAGCCCGACACGGTGACGATCATCGCCAACTACCTGCCGCTGCAGCAGCCCAACGGCGGTCCGAACTTCTACGAGTTCGGTGACGACGTCACCTACGACATCAACATCTCCCACACTCGGCGCGCGAAGGCCGACATCGTCTACCGGTTCCAGTTCACCACCAAGATCCGCAACCCCAAGACGTTCCTCTACAACACCGGCCAGATCAACGACATCACCGACGAGACCTGGAACCGCCCGCAGTACTACAAGGTCACCCGCATCGAGAACGGCCGCTCGGTCGTGCTGGCCCGTGGCCTGACGGTCCCGCCGGTCAACGTCGGACCGCGCAGCACCCCCGACTACGCCAAGCTCGCCCGGCAGGCCGTGCACACGCGCGGCAAGCGGACGTTCTTCGCCGGCCAGCGCGCCGACGCCTTCCACGTGGACCTCGGCAGCATCTTCGACCTCGGTGGACTGCGGCCGTTCAACGAGGCCCACGTGATTCCGCTGACCAAGATGGACGGCATCAACTCGGTCCAGGCCTACAACGTGCACACCATCGCGATCCAGGTGCCGATCTCGGACCTGACCCGCAAGCACGACCGCCCCACCGGCGTGATGAGCCGGGCCTCGGTGATCGGGGTCTGGACCGACGCCAGCCGCCGCAAGTCACGGATGTTCCACAAGCCCAAGGGCAAGTACGTCGGGCACGGTCCCTACGTGCAGGTCTCCCGGCTGGGCAACCCGCTGGTCAACGAGGTGCTGATCCCGATGGCGCAGAAGGACAGCTGGAACGCCGACGAGCCGCGCGGCGACAGCAGCTACGCCAAGTTCGTCAACCAGCCCGAGCTCGCCAAGCTGCTCCCGGTCCTCTACCCGGGGGACACCTTCAAGAACCTGCGTGCCTACAAGAAGAACCGGGCCGACCTGAACGCGATCCTGCTCACCGGGATCCCGCGAGGCGTCGTGGACGGCTTCCAGAACTACACCGGGCCGATCGAGTCCGACATGCTCCGGCTCAACGTCGCCATCCCACCCAGCAAGGACGAGAAGAAGCTGGGCCTGGTCGGGGGTGACGCCGCCGGTTACCCGAACGGTCGTCGCATCGGGGACGACGTGGTCACGATCGAGCTGCGCGCCATCGCCGGTGCGACGATCCCGTTGGTCGACCCGTCGTACACCCCTGACGGCGCTGCCGGTGCCGTCGAGGACGGTACGGAGACCGACCCGGCGACCGTGATGGACTCCTTCCCCTACCTCGGTCTTCCCGGAGGGGGCTACCAGACCAAGCCCGGGACCACCGAGTCGTCCTCGAAGCCGCCGGTCTCGTGAGCGAGGTCGCGGTCGCGGAGAACCCCTTCGCCGGGCAGGGTGCCGTCCTGCTCGACATCGGGGGAGACGTCGGGGCCCTGGTGGTGACGATGCCGGCCGAGCTGGTCGACGTCGAGGTCGAGATCCGGCCCGAGGGCAGCGGGGAGGGTGGGAGCGACCACTCCCACGAGCACGGTCACGGGCACGATCACGGGCACGATCACGGGGACGGTCATGGGGGCGGTCATGGGGACGGGGAGCACCACCACCCGCACGTCGCCGTGGTCGAGCGGCCGGTGCAGGGAGCGACGGTGCCCTCGCTGGTCTTCCCCGAGCTGGTGGAGGGTCGCTACGAGCTCTACGTGAAGGAGACCTCCGAGATCCGCCTGCGGGTGGAGATCAGGGGAGGAGAGGTCACCACGGCCGACTGGCCGCTGTGACCTGAGAACGGGCGTGCCGGTGGGTGCGACAGCGGTCCTGTCACACTCACCGGCATGACGTACGCACTCGGTCAGGGCGCTGGCCCACTGGCAGGAACCAAGGTCGTCGAGATCGCCGGCATCGGGCCCGGCCCGCACGCCTGCATGATCCTCGCCGACCTCGGCGCCGACGTGGTGAGGGTGGACCGTCCCGGGGGGCAGGCGCTCACCGGCGGGCCCAACGACCTGCTCAACCGGGGCCGGCCGAGCATCGCCTTGAACCTCAAGGACCCCGAGGCGATCGAGGTCCTGCTCGACCTCGTGTCCCAGGCCGACGTGCTGATCGAGGGCATGCGCCCGGGCACCACCGAGCGGCTCGGCGTGGGGCCCGAGGAGTGCCTGGCCCGCAACCCGAGGCTGGTCTACGGCCGGATGACCGGCTGGGGACAGACCGGCCCGCTGGCCGCGTCCGCGGGACACGACATGAACTACATCGCGATCACCGGCGCCCTGTTCGGGATGGGCCAGGACAAGTCGCGACCACACTTCCCCTCCAACCTGGTCGGCGACTTCGGTGGCGGTTCGACGTACCTCGTGATCGGGGTGCTCGCCGCCCTGCTCGAGGCGCGGGTGAGTGGCCAGGGACAGGTGATCGACGCGGCGATCGTGGACGGCACCGCCCACCTCAACGCGATGGCGTCGAGCTTCCTCGCCGGCGGCAGCCTGCGCGAGGAGCGGGCCGCGAACCTGCTCGACGGGGGGATGCCGTTCTACGACGTCTACGAGACCTCCGACGGGCGGCACATGTCGGTGGGGGCGCTGGAGCCGCAGTTCTACGACGCGTTCGTGCAGCTGCTCGGCATCGAGACCGCGCCCGACCGCTACGACTTCGAGCAGACCGGGGAGCTGCGGCGCCGGATCGCCGAGGCCTTCGCCGCGCGCACGCAGGCGGAGTGGGCCGAGGTCTTCGAGGGCACCGATGCCTGTGTGGCGGCGATCGTGCCGCTGAGCGAGGCGATGGACCACCCGCACATGGCCGCTCGCGAGGTCTTCGTGGAGCACGCCGGCATCCGCCAGCCCGCGCCTGCCCCGCGGTTCTCGCGTACCCCGGGCGAGCTGTCCCGGCCTCCGGCGCCGCAGCCCGGCGTCGACACCCGCGAGGTGCTCACCGCCTGGGGGATCGCCGACGTCGACGGCCTGATCGAGCGGGGCGCGGCCGTCCAGGCCTGAGCTGTCACCGAGCCGGGCGCCGACCAGCCCGGCGCTAGCGTCTGGGCCATGGCTGACTCTCTCGACGGAACAGTGGCGCTCGTGACCGGTGCCTCCAGCGGAATCGGACAGGCTGCGGCACTGTCGCTCGCTGCGCGAGGGGCCGCGGTGGCGCTCGTCGCCCGGCGTACCGAACGGCTCGAGGAGCTCGCCTCCACGATCGGCGAGCGCGGCGGCAGGACCCTGATCGTCACCGCCGACGTGACCGACCGTGAGCAGGCGAGATCGGCGGTGGAGACCACTGTCGCGGAGCTCGGACGGCTGGACACGGTGGTGAACAACGCCGGCATGATGCTGCTCGGGCCCATCGAAGACGCCCCGGTCGAGGAGTGGGAGCAGATGGTCGCGCTCAACGTCAACGGGCTGCTCTACATCTCCCACGCCGCGCTGCCGCACCTGCTGGTGGCCGCGCAGGACGGGCCGCGGCGGGTGGCGGACCTGGTGAACATCTCCTCGGTGGCCGGGCGCGTGGCGCGCAACGGCAGCGGTGTCTACAACGCCACCAAGCACGCGGTCGGTGCCTTCAGCGAGTCGCTGCGGCAGGAGGTCACCAAGCGCCACGTCCGCGTCTCGCTGGTGGAGCCGGGTGCGGTGGAGACCGAGCTGGTCTCCCACAACCGCGACCAGGTCCGCGACGGGATCGAGCAGCGGTACGCCGAGCTCGAGCGACTCCAGGCTGGGGACGTCGCCGAGGCGATCGAGTTCGTCGTCACCCGTCCGCGCCGGGTCGCGGTCAGTGAGCTGCTGGTGCGGCCCACCGAGCAGGACACCTGAGCACCGCTGCGCAGGCCCGTGGGTGATCTGACCCACATCCCGGACGGATTGACGATGACAGCGTTACTGTCACAATGAAGACCTCACCGCCCGGCGCCTCGTCGCGCCCGCGGGAGGAATGCGTGGTCCACCCGAGCTTCACACCGATCAGTTGGGACAATCCATGAGCACAGAAGCGTTCGTCTACGACGCGATCCGTACCCCCCGTGGCAAGGGCAAGAAGGACGGCAGCCTGCACGAGGTGAAGCCGGTCGACCTGGTGGTCGGACTGCTCGACGCCATCAAGGACCGCAACCCCTCGCTTGACGTGAACCGGGTCGACGACGTGATCCTCGGCGTGGTCTCGCCCATCGGCGACCAGGGCGGCGACATCGCCAAGACGGCCGCTCTCGCAGCCGGGTACCCCGACACCGTGGCCGGCGTACAGCTCAACCGCTTCTGCGCCTCGGGCCTGGAGGCCGTCAACCAGGCGGCGTCGCGCGTGCGCGGCGGGTTCGAGGACCTGCTCCTCGCCGGTGGTGTCGAGTCGATGAGCCGGGTGGCCATGGGCAGCGACGGCGGCGCCTGGGCGATGGACCCCTCGACCGCGTTCGCGACCGCCTTCGTGCCCCAGGGCATCGGCGCCGACCTGATCGCCACGATCGAGAAGTTCTCCCGCGAGGACGTCGACACCTTCGCGGTCGAGTCCAACGCACGGGCCGCCAAGGCGTGGGCCGACGGCCGCTTCGCCAACTCGGTGGTGCCGGTGCGCGACCGCAACGGCGTCGTCGTGCTCGACCACGACGAGTTCATCAAGCCCGAGTCGACCGTCGAGGGCCTCGCGCGCCTCAAGCCGTCCTTCGCAGGCATCGGCGACCAGGCCGGCTTCGACTCGGTGGCGCTGGAGAAGTACCACTGGATCGAGCAGATCGACCACGTCCACCACGCCGGCAACAGCTCGGGCATCGTCGACGGCGCCGCCCTGGTGGCGATCGGGAGCGAGCAGGTCGGCAAGGACCTCGGCCTCACCCCGCGGGCGCGGATCGTCTCCGCCGCCGTCTCCGGTGCCGACCCGACGATCATGCTGACCGGTCCCGCCCCCGCTGCCCGCAAGGCGCTGGCCAAGGCCGGCCTCGAGGTCAAGGACATCGACCTGTTCGAGATCAACGAGGCCTTCGCTGCGGTCGCGATGCGGTTCATGCGCGACATGGGCATCGACGACTCGATCACCAACGTCAACGGCGGCTCGATCGCGATGGGCCACCCACTTGGCGCGACCGGCGCGATGATCCTCAGCACGCTGATCGACGAGCTCGAGCGGCGCGACCTCAAGCGCGGCCTCGCCACGCTCTGCGTCGGTGGCGGCATGGGCATCGCCACCATCGTCGAGCTCGTCTGACCCTCTCTCGTTGGTCGAGGGGGTCGCGCCGCGACCGTCTCGAGACCCTGACTCCCCCGAAGGAACGACATGACTGAATCAGCAGTGCGTTACGACAAGGGCGCGGACGGCATCGTCGTACTCACCCTCGATGACCCCACCTCGAGCGCCAACACCATGAACGACCTCTACAGGGAGGGCATGGGCGCGGCGGTCGATCGGCTCTATGCCGAGAAGGACGAGATCGTCGGTGTCGTGGTCACCTCGGCGAAGAAGACCTTCTTCGCCGGCGGCAACCTCAAGTCCATGCTGGCCGCGAAGCCGGAGGACGCCCAGCAGATCTTCGCGATGAGTGAGGGGATCAAAGCCGACCTGCGTCGCCTGGAGAAGCTCGGCAAGCCCGTCGTGGCCGCGATCAACGGCGCTGCGCTCGGCGGCGGCCTCGAGATCACCCTGGCCTGCCACCACCGGATCGTGGTCGACGACCCCAAGGTGGACCTCGGCCTGCCCGAGGCGACCCTCGGCCTGCTCCCCGGCGGAGG
>CAWAJE010000011.1:0-29014 GCA_963782215.1 uncultured Actinomycetota bacterium
GCGGGCTCGACATGCACATCCGCGGTCTCGAGGAGCTCGGTGCCAAGGTCCGGATCGAGCACGGTCAGGTGGTCGCCGAGGTGCCGGACCAGCTCCGGGGAGCGAACCTGTGGCTGGACTTCCCCTCGGTCGGGGCCACCGAGAATCTGCTGATGGCCGCCGTGCTCGCCTCGGGCAGGACCGTGATCGACAACGTGGCCCGGGAGCCGGAGATCACCGACCTGTGCCAGATGCTGGTGGCGATGGGGGCCCAGATCGAGGGGATCACCACCTCGACCCTGGTGATCGAGGGGGTCGAGCGGCTGCACCCCGTGGAGCACCGGACGGTGACCGATCGGATCGTGGCCGGGACGTGGGTCTTCGCCACCGCGATCGCGGGGGGTGACCTGCACATCAACGGCGGGGTCACCGGCCACCTCGACCTGGTCCTGGACAAGCTCGTCTCCGCAGGTGCGGAGGTGGAGCCCGACGAGGACGGCTTCACGGTCCGCACCCACCGCAGGCTGCGCGCCTTCGACGTCTCGACGCTGCCCTTTCCGGGCTTCCCGACCGACCTGCAGCCGTTCGCGATGGCCCTGGCCGCGGTCTCGGAGGGGACCGCGATGATCACCGAGAACGTCTTCGAGGCGCGCTTCATGTTCGCCCAGGAGCTCGCGCGGCTCGGTGCCGACCTGCGCACCAACGGCCACCATGCCGTCGTACGCGGTGTGTCGCTGCTGTCCGGGGCACCGGTCGTGGCCCACGACGTGCAAGAACCGAGCGGCCCTGGTGCTCGCCGGCCTGGCGGGTTTCGGGCTCGACGATCGTCGCGGAGGGCCAGCACATCGACCGCGGCTACCCGTTCTTCGCCGAGTCACTGGCCTCGGTGGGCGCCGACGTCTCCCGCCTCCCGGACTGACGCGCCACGTGCGGGCAGGGCCGTTGGTCCCGGCGCGAGGTGGACCATCGGACCGTGGCCTCGGGCGCGTTGCCCTTGGCCTGTTCGGGACCCGGGGTCAGAATGGAGGGGACCGGGGAGGCCGGATGGAGCGCGAACACGCAGACGAGGCCCTGCTGCTGTCGGGGGCCGTGGACCTGAGGCGGACCTCCGAGGTGCGCACCGCCATCTACGCGCTGCTCGCCCGACGCGAGGGCGACGTCGTGATCGACCTCAGCGAGGTGACCTCGGTGGACCTCACCGCCTTGCGGATGCTCGCCGTGGCGAACCGGGTGGCCGAGCGCTCCGGTCGCCGGGTGATCCTGCGCGGGTGCTCTCCCGGCGTACGCCGGCTGATGCACCTGTCCCACCTGCGGCCGATGATCCCCGTGGAGCCGGACGTGGCCGCGCCCAGAGCGTGACCAGAGTGTGACCTGCGTGCGCGCTGGGTGTGACCCATTCCGCACCGTCGACGAGGAGTTTCCACAAGGACTGCCATCACCCAGCCGTCGGGCCTACCCTCACCCCATGACCACGCCACCGCACGGTTCCAAGGACCGCCCCTGGGTGATGCGCACCTACGCCGGGCACTCCTCGGCGGCCGAGTCCAACAAGCTCTACCGCAACAACCTCTCCAAGGGACAGACCGGGCTGTCGGTGGCCTTCGACCTGCCCACGCAGACCGGCTACGACCCGGACTCGCCGCTCTCGCGCGGTGAGGTCGGCAAGGTCGGTGTGCCGATCCCGCACCTGGGTGAGATGCGCCGGCTGCTCGCGGACATCCCGCTGACCGGGATGAACACCTCGATGACGATCAACGCCACCGCGATGTGGCTGCTCGCGCTCTACCAGGTGGTCGCGGAGGAGCAGAACCCCGACCTGGAGCCGCTCGAGGTCGCTCACCAGCTGGCGGGCACCACCCAGAACGACATCGTCAAGGAGTACCTCTCCCGCGGGACCTACGTGTTCCCGCCCGAGCACTCCCTGCGCCTGATCTCCAGACGTGATCGCCTACACCGTCAACGAGATCCCCAAGTGGAACCCGATCAACATCTGCAGCTACCACCTGCAGGAGGCCGGCGCGACGCCCACCCAGGAGCTGGCCTACTCGCTGTGCACCGCGATCGCGGTCCTCGACGCGGTCAAGGACTCCGGTCAGGTCTCCGAGGCCGACTTCGAGAAGACCGTCGGGCGGATCTCCTTCTTCGTCAACGCCGGGGTGCGCTTCATCGAGGAGACCTGCAAGATGCGCGCCTTCGTGCAGCTGTGGGACGAGATCACCCGCGAGCGCTACGGCGTGCAGGACGAGAAGATGCGCCGGTTCCGCTACGGCGTCCAGGTCAACTCGCTCGGGCTCACCGAGGCCCAGCCGGAGAACAACGTCCAGCGGATCGTCCTGGAGATGCTCGGCGTCACCCTGTCCAAGAACGCCCGCGCGCGCGCCGTACAGCTGCCCGCGTGGAACGAGGCGCTCGGCCTGCCGCGGCCCTGGGACCAGCAGTGGTCGCTGCGCCTGCAGCAGGTGCTGGCCTTCGAGTCCGACCTGCTGGAGTACGGCGACATCTTCGACGGGTCCACCGTGATCGAGGCCAAGGTCGCCGAGATGGTCGCGGACGCGCGCGCCGAGATCGACCGGGTGCAGGCCCTCGGCGGCGCATCGCCGCGGTGGAGTCGGGCTACATGAAGCAGGAGCTGGTCAGCTCCCACGCCGCCCCGCCGCGCCCGGATCGAGAACGGCGAGGACATCGTCGTCGGCGTCAACGAGTTCACCACCACCGAGGTCTCGCCACTGACCGCCGACCTCGACGCCGCCATCCAGGCGGCCGACCCCGAGGCTGAGCGCTCCGCGGTGGCCGGGCTGGAGCAGTGGCGTGCCGAGCGGGACCAGACGGCGGTCGACAAGGCCCTGGCCGACCTCGCTGCCGCCGCCAAGACCGAGGCCAACCTGATGGGGGCCACCCTGGTCGCCGCGCGCGCCGGAGCGACGACCGGGGAGTGGGCCGGGACGCTGCGCGAGGTCTTCGGTGAGTTCCGTGCGCCCACCGGCGTCTCCGGCGCCGTGGGCGTCGCCGAGGCCGGCCAGGAGCTGACCGAGGTGCGCGAGCAGGTCCGTGCCACTGGTGAGGCACTCGGTGGGCGGCTCCGGCTGCTGGTCGGCAAGCCCGGTCTGGACGGCCACTCCAACGGAGCCGAGCAGGTGGCGGTGCGTGCCCGCGACGCCGGTTTCGAGGTCGTCTACCAGGGGATCCGGCTCACGCCGCAGCAGATCGTCGCGGCAGCGGTCGCCGAGGACGTGCACTGCGTCGGCCTCTCGATCCTCTCCGGCTCGCACATGGAGCTGGTGCCCGACGTACTCGAACAGATGAAGGCCGCCGGGGTGGAGGACATCCCGGTCATCGTCGGCGGGATCATCCCCTCGCGCGACGCCGCCCTGCTCAAGGAGATGGGGGTGGCCGAGGTGTTCACGCCCAAGGACTTCAGCCTGACCCAGGCCATGGCCGGCATCGTCGGAGCCATCCGGCGCGCCAACGACCTCGACTCCTAGTCGAATGTCCCTTTCGTCCAGTCAGAATGTCCTACTGGACTAGGTAGGTCCGAAACTGGCCCCCGTTCTGGCCTCAGGATCGTGCTGACGTCATAGGGTGCGGGAGACACGTCACCGGTCGTGCACTTCGCGCCGGCAGCGCGCTCCGACCTGCGCGCGTGGCGAACCCATCCTTCCAGCGGCGAGTAGGAGGTCCGGAGGCGATGCCCTTCACGCACGGAGACGAACCGCGCGAGTACGCCGAGCTCCGCGACTGGGCGTTCAAGTCCGAGGACGCGCTGCTCCTCGTCGACTCCGCCGGGAAGATCGTGCTGGCCAACGACGCCGTGACCAACCTGCTGGGCCACCCGGCGGGCAGCCTGCTCGACCGCTGCGTGGAGGACTTCGGCCGGGAGACGATGCGAGCGTTCCAACGCGTGACCCTCGATGCGGTGATCGTGAACAACATCGAGGTCACGGTGCGCGATGCCTTGGTCACCCACGCCGACGGCGGCCAGATCCCGGTCGGCATCGTGCTCACGCCGATGATCACCGAACGCGACACCGTCGTGCTGGTCGAGCTCCGCGAGGGCAGCGACCGCTACCGGCAGATGCGCCTGTTCAAGGGCCTGCTCGAGACCGGTCCCGACGGGACCGTGATCGTCGACGTCTCCGGGACGATCGTCCTGGTGAACGCGCAGATCGAGCGGCTCTTCGGCTACGACCGGGCGAGTTGGCGGTCGACGATCAAGATCCTCGTGCCCGACCGGTTCTCCGGGATGCACATGGCCTTCCGCAACGGCTACGTCAGCGAGCCCAGGACGCGTCCCATGGGACTGGCCGGGGACCTCTTCGCCCGTCGCAAGGACGGCTCGGAGTCCCCGGTGGAGATCTCGCTGGCCCCCTTGGAGACCGACCAGGGACTGCTGGTCTCCGCCGCCGTGCGCGACATCTCCGAGCGTCGGCGGATGCAGGAGGCGACCGACCGGATCAAGGACGAGTTCTTCGCCACGGTGAGCCACGACTGCGCACCCCGCTGACCTCGATGATCGGCTACGGCGAGCTGATGACCGACCTCGAGGAGCTCAGGCCCCGGGGCCGGCGGTTCCTCTCGGTGATCATGCGCAGTGCCGAGCGTGAGCTGAGGCTGGTCGACGACCTGCTCACGCTGGTCACCATCGAGGAGTCCGGGCTGGCGATCCGCTCGGCCGAGATCGACCTGGAGGCAGTCGTCCGCGACGCCGTCGAGGCGACCCGTCCGCGCGCGGAGGAGGCCGAGCTGGAGGTGAGCCTCGAGACCCCCGGCGTCGGCGTGCCGATGTACGGCGACCAGGACCGGCTGGGGCAGGCCATGGACAACCTGCTATCCAACGCGATCAAGTTCACCCCGCGCGGCGGTCGGGTCAAGCGGTGCTGCGCGAAATGGCAGCTCGGCGGAGATCGATGTCATCGATACCGGCTCCGGATCGGCGCGTGGACCCCGACCTGCTCTTCGAGCGGCTGTTCCGGGCCTCGAACGCGATCGAGCATCAGTCGCCGGGCGCCGGGCTCGGGCTGACGATCGCGCTGGCGATCGTCGAGGCGCACGCCGGCCTGATCGAGATCGTCTCCAGCGGGCCGCAGCGACACGGTCAGGATGACGTTCCCGTTGCGCCGTACGCCGCCGGTATCCTCCTCCTGATCCTCCGGACGAGTGCCGAGCTGGTCGTCCTGGCGACCACCTGAGCACTCGACCTCAGAAGAGTCGCTCGGTGGGGTCGTCCATCCCGCGCAGCGCGTCGTAGTCGACGACCGCGCAGGTGATCCCGCGGTCGGTGGCGAGCACGCGCGCCTGGGGCTTGATCTCCTGTGCGGCGAAGATGCCACGCACCGGGGCCAGCAGCGGGTCGCGGTTGAGCAGCTCGAGGTAGCGGGTGAGCTGCTCGACCCCGTCGATGTCGCCACGCCGCTGATCTCCACAGCCACGCTGCGCCCAGCCGCGTCGCGGCACATCAGGTCGACCGGACCGATGGCGGTGGGGAACTCGCGCCGCACCAGGGTCAGTCCGTCGCTGAGCGTGCTCGGATGCTCGGCGAGGAGCTCCTGCAGGTGCTTCTCGACGCCGTCCTTCTGCAGTCCCGGATCGATGCCGAGGTCGTGGCGGGAGTCGTGCAGCACCTCGGCGATCAGGATCCGCAGGCTGTCACCGGACTTGGCCTCGACCACCCACTCGACCTCGCCGTCGGCGTTGGTCCCCTCGCGGACCGAGCACGGCGGCTCATCCAGTTCAGCGGCTTGTAGGAGCCGCCATCGGAGTGCACCAGCACCGACCCGTCGGACTTGAGCATCAGCACGCGGGTGGCCATCGGCAGGTGCGCCGTCAGCCGCCCCGCGTAGTCGACCTGGCAGCGGGCAACGACGAGTCTCACGAGCGGGCAATCTACCTGCCATGCTGGCCCGATGGGTCGGGTGCCTGCCAGGGTCGTGGTCGTCGGGGCCGGGGTGAGCGGCCTGAGCTGCGCCGTCCGGCTGGCCGAGGCCGGCCATCGCGTGGACGTGTTGGCCCGCGACCTGCCGCTGGAGACGACCTCCGTGGTGGCTGCCGCGATCTGGTATCCCCATCTCGCGCTGCCCCACGAACGGGTGGCCGCCTGGGGGGCCACCTCCTTCGCGGAGTTCGCCGACCTCGCCGGGCGCGCGCCCGAGTCGGGAGTGCGGATGCTGGCCGGCACCGAGGTGCTCAGGACGGTCGGACCATCTCCGTGGTGGGCGGGGGCGGTGCCGGACCTCGCGGAGAGCGAGCCGCCCCCCGGGTACGCCGCGCACGCAGCTTCACCACTCCCGTGGTGGACATGCCGGTCTACCTGACCTGGCTGCGCCAGCGGCTCGACGAGCTCGGCGGCACCCTCACCCGGATCAGCCTGCGCTGCCTCCCCGAGGCCGGGAGGGCCGGTGCCGACGTGGTGGTCAACTGCTCGGGGCTCGGCTCCCGGCTCCTGGCCGAGGACGACGGCCTGCAGCCGGTGCGCGGTCAGGTGGTGCACCTCGCAGGGGTGGATCTGGACCGGTGGTGGCTCGACGGCGCCGGTCCGACGTACGTCGTGCCGCGCGGGCGCACCGTGGTCGTGGGCGGCACCGAGGACGAGGGGGAGTGGAGCCGCACCCCTTCGCCGGAGACGGCCACGTTGCTGCTCCAGCGCGCCCGGCTGCTGGTCCCCGAGCTGGCCGAGGGGCGGGTGGTCGCGCACCGGGTGGGGCTGCGGCCGGTCCGACCCGTCGTACGCCTGGAGGCCGTGGGCCGGGTGGTCCACTGCTACGGGCACGGTGGTGCCGGGGTGACGCTGAGCTGGGGCTGTGCGGCGGAGGTGACCGACCTCGTGGAGGCGCTTGGGTCCTGACCGCGTGGTCGGAGAGGACGTGATCGGACACACAGTCGGCGCCGGGGGCGCCCATGGGAGGATCCGGTCATGGCACGTGACTTCAAGACAATCGGCGTAGTCGGACTGGGCACCATGGGTGCGGGCATCACGGAGGTGTTCGCCCGCAACGGCTACTCCGTCGTGGGCGTCGAGCTCGACGAGGACGGTGTCGCTCGTGGGCAGCAGCACCTCCAGAACTCCACCTCCCGCGCGGTCTCCCGCGGCAAGCTCAGCGAGGAGGACGCCAAGGCCCTGCACGACCGGGTCACCTTCACCACCTCGCTGGACGACCTCAAGGACGCCGATCTGGTGGTCGAGGCGGTCGTGGAGTCGATGGAGGTCAAGAAGGCGATCTTCAAGCAGCTCGACGAGATCGTGCCGGACACCGCGATCCTGGCGACGAACACCTCCTCGCTCTCGGTCACCGAGCTCTCCACCGCCAACGGCCGCCCGGGCCGGGTCGTGGGCATCCACTTCTTCAACCCCGCGCCGGTGCAGAACCTGGTCGAGATCGTGCGCACCGTGGTGACCACGCCCGACGCTCTCGAGGACGTCGCCGACCTGGTCCGCGCCGTCGGGAAGAACCCCGTCGTCTGCGGGGACAAGGCCGGCTTCATCGCCAACACCCTGCTCTTCGGCTACCTCAACCACGCCGTGTCGATGTACGAGGGCCGCTACGCCACGCGGGAGGACATCGACGCCGCGATGCGCTTCGGCTGCGGCTACCCGATGGGTCCGCTGGCCCTGCTCGACCTGATCGGCCTGGACACGGCCTACGAGATCCTCGACACGATGTACCGGCAGGGCCGCGACCGCCTGCACGCCCCGGCGCCCATCCTCAAGCAGATGGTCACCGCCGGCCTCCTGGGTCGCAAGACCGGCCAGGGCTTCTACTCCTACGAGGAGGCCGACAGCCCGGTCGTCGTCCCCGACCACCTCACCCCGTCGGCCGACGACAAGCCGCAGCTGCGCCACGACATCAAGCTGGTCGGCGTGGTGGGCACCGGCACCATGGCCACCGGCATCATCGAGGTCTTCGCCAAGAGCGGGTACGACGTGGTCTACGTCGGTCGCTCCGAGGCCAAGGTGGACGCGGTGCGCGCCACCATCGAGCGCTCGCTGGACAAGGCGATCCAGCGCGGCAAGCTCGAGGAGTCGGCCAAGGAGCAGGTCCTCGGCCGTCTGACGGGCACCAGCTCGCTGGACGACCTGTCCACCGCCGACATCGTCGTCGAGGCGATCGCCGAGGACCTCAAGGTCAAGACCACGCTGTTCGAGAATCTCGACGAGATCTGCAAGCCGGGCGCGATCCTGGCGACCACCACCTCGTCGCTGCCGATCATCCAGTGCGCCCAGGCCACGAACCGTCCCCAGGACGTGGTCGGCATGCACTTCTTCAACCCGGCCCCGATCATGAAGCTGGTCGAGGTGGTCAGCACCGTCTCCACCAGCGACGACGTTGCCGAGACCACGCGGGCCCTGTGCGCGAGCATCGGCAAGGTCGCGGTCTCGTGCGGTGACCGCGCGGGCTTCATCGTCAACGCGCTGCTTTTTCCCTACCTCAACGACGCGATCAAGATGCTGGAGGCGCACTACGCCACCGCCGACGACATCGACACCGCGATGAAGCAGGGCTGTGCGCTGCCGATGGGACCCTTCGAGCTCCTCGACGTGGTCGGCAACGACGTCTCGCTGGCGATCCAGCGCGAGCTCTACCTGGAGTTCCGCGAGCCCGGCTTCGCCCCCGCCCCGCTGCTGGAGCACCTGGTCACGGCCGGCTACCTCGGTCGCAAGACCAAGCGTGGTTTCCGCGACTACAGCAGCCGCTAGCTCACCGCCAGCCCACCGCCAGTCCACCGCCAGCCCGGGCCAGTGGCGCCGGTCCGCTGAGCGGCCGGTCCCCAGGTGCGCCGTACCCTGTGGCCATGGGCTTTCTCGTCTTCCTCGTGGTGCTGGTGCTGGCCGGTTTCGCCGTCAGCGGCGTCGTCAAGGCCAACCAACGCAAGGCGATCGAGCGTCGGGAGGCCGAGCTCGCGCCGGTGCGCAAGCTGGCCTTCGAGGACGTCACCGCGCTCGGTGAGGAGCTGCAGCGCCTCGACCTGGAACTGGCGGGACACCAGCTCCAGCCGGGGGAGAACGCCGACTACCAGCGGGCCCTGGATGCCTACGAGGCCGCGAAGACCGCGGCTGACAACATCCAGGCGCCGGAGCAGGTCAAGCACGTCACCGAGATCCTCGAGGACGGCCGCTACGCGATGGACTGCGTCCGCGCCCGGGTCGCCGGTGCTGCGCTGCCGACGCGGCGGCCCCCGTGCTTCTTCGACCCGCGCCACGGGTCCTCGGTCGAGGACGTGCCCTACACCCCGCCCGGTGGTGCGCAGCGCGACGTGCCGGCCTGTGCCCTCGACGCCGAGCGGGTGCGCGCCGGCGCCGAGCCCGACATCCGCAAGGTGATGGTGGGCAACCGCCGGGTGCCCTACTGGCAGGGCGGCCGCGCCTACCAGCCCTATGCGGCCGGCTACTTCGGGGCGTTCGGGCCGATGGACTGGATGTTCATGGGGCTGTTGTTCGGCGGCGGCTTCGACGGGATCGGCGAGGGTATCGGGGCGATCGGTGAGGGACTGGGTGAGGGCATCGGCGCTGTCGGTGACGGCATCGGTGGGATGTTCGACGGCATCGGCGACCTCTTCGACGGCTTCGACTTCTGAGGTTCCTGCAGATGTGACCTCGCCGTAACAGGTCCTCAATCCCTGCTTGATCTTGTCGCGCCATCGTGGCCGCCTCGTCACAGCACAAGGGGGACAGGCGATGCAGCGCACGATCGAGACCACAGCAGGCGCAGACGGTGACCACGACGCGACGATCACGTACGCCGTGCCGGGCGATCCCGCCACGCGGTACGCGGTCGGGGTGAGCCGGCTCTTCGAGAACCGCGCCGAGCTGCGCGGTGTCTACTCCTTCGCCGACCTCGTCGAGGAGGCGGCCCGCTGGTCGGCCTGAGACCGAGGCCCGCAGTGGCTCAGCGGGCGTCCTGCTTGGCCACGAAGACCTCGCGCACGAGCAGCAGGATGGCTGCGGCCACCGGGATCGCCAGCAGTGCGCCGATCACGCCGAGCAGGCTCGCACCCACGACCGCGGCGATCACCGTGACAGCGCCCGGGATGTCGACCGACTTGGCCATCACCCGCGGGTAGATGACGTAGTTCTCGATCTGCTGGTAGACCACGTAGAACACGATGCAGATGATCCCGGTCTGCAGGTCGGTGGCCAGCCCGATCGCGCTGACGACCACGGCCCCCAGGGTCGCGCCGATCATCGGGATCACGTCGAGCAGGGCGACCACGGTCGCCAGGGCCACGGCGTACTCCCCGAGGCCGACGATGAACAGGAAGATCAGCGTGGACAGGCCCGCGGCCGTGGCCACCACGAACGCACCCGAGACGTAGCCGCCGATACCGGCGAGGATGCGGTCACCTAGGTCGTTGACCCGGTCGCGCCGGCTCGCGGGAGCGAGGTTGTAGAGACCGTGCTTGACCGAGTCGAGCGAGGCCAGGAAGTACAGCGTCAGCACGATCACCACGAAGGCGTTGGCCAGCGTCGAGAGGATCGCCAGGCCGAAGCCGACCACACCCCCGAAGAGCCGCTTGGTCAGGTCGCCACCGAGGACGAAGTCCTTGGCCCTCTCGATGATGCCGTACTCGTCGTCCCAGCGCTGGATCTGCCTGTTGCCCGAGAGCTGGTCGAACCACCCGGGGGCGTTGTCGGTCAGTGCGGCGACCTGGTCGACGATCAGCGGGACGACCGCGAGGGCGAACAGGCTCAGGGCCGCGAGGAAGCCGAGGGCCACCAGGGTCACGGCCAAGCCCCGGCGTACGCCGCGCCGGTGCAGCCACATCACGACGGGGTTGAGCCCGAAGGCGATGAACAGCGCCAGCACGATCAGGATGATCACCGAGCCGGCCTGGAGGATCAGCCCCCCGAACCAGTAGGCCAGCAGCGCGCCTGCGGTGAAGAAGAAGCCGGTGCGGAACGGTGCCCGCATCCTTCCCCGGACCTGGAGCTCCGATTGCACTGCAGGGGGGCGAGCGGAGTCGACGGCCACGGTCGTCATCGGGTCCGGCCCGGCTCCGGGCCGGGGTACCGGATCTGCATCCAGCGGTGACGCGTCGTCGACGGGCGCCTCGCCCTGAGCCCGGTCGGGGCCGGACTCAGGCATCTCAGTCCTCTTCGTCGGCACCGAACCCGGACACCACGTCGCGCAGGGCGGCGAGCTGTGCGGTGATCGCGTCCCGGCGGCGGGTCAGGCGGTCGACCTCGGCACGCAGGGCCCGCAGCTCGCGCTCGGTGTCGGCGTGGCCGGAGGCGCGCAGGGCGTCGGCCTGCTTCTTCGCGGCGCTGACCAGCTGCTCGGCCTCGCGGCGGGCGCGGGAGAGGATCTGCTCGGACTCAGCAGCGGCCTGCTCGCGCTGGGCGTTGGCCGCCTCGGTGGCCTCCCGGGCACGGCCGACGGCGCCGTTGGCGCGCTGCTCGGCCTCGGCGACCAGGCGCTGGGTCTCCGCGATCGCGGTGTCGTGGTGGTCGGCGGCCTCACGGGTGAGGCGCTCCTTCTCGACGGCGAGCTCGCGACGGGCCTCCTGGACCTCACGCTCGGCCTCGGCCCGGGCCTTCTCGGCCTCACGGGTGGTCGAGACCCGCAGGGCGTTGGTCTGCTGCTCGGCGGCGAGGCGCAGCTGCTCGGCCTCGCGCTTGGCGTTGGCCAGCACGTCTTCGGCCTCGGCCATGACCCGGGCGCGGTGGTTCTCGATCTCGGTCTGGGTGCGGTTGCGCAGCTCCTCGAGCTCGCGCAGCTGCACGATGCGCATGTCCTCGGCGTCGGAGTCCGCCGCGGTCCTCACCGCGTTCACGTCGCGCTCGGCCTGCTCGCGGATCTGCGCGGCGTGGGCGCTGGCCTGGGCGACGACGTCGGCCGCCTGCTCCTCGGCCAGGCGCAGCATCTCGCTGGCCTTGCCCCCGAGGCCGGCGTAGGTCGGTGCCTCGACCTCCGAGGCGGTCTCGCGGAGCTCCTCGACCTCGGACTCGAGCGACTCCAGGCGGGCCCGGGCGTGGTCGAGGCTGGCCATCAGGCCGGCCTTCTCGGCCGCGGCGGTGCGCAGGTGCCGGTCGACCACGACGGTGTCGTAGCCACCCCGCCGGACGGTGGGAAGCGAGGGGATGTGCACGGCACCGGCCGGGCGGACGGGCTGGCTGGGGGCCGGGTTGCCCGCCTGGTTGCCCGTCGGGTTGCCGGCGTTGGCTTCCCGGCCCTCGGCGGTGTCGTGGTCCTCGTCGTGGGCAGCGTCGTCGGAACCGGTCTCCTCGGTCTCGGAGGTCGACCCGAGCGAGGCGGAAGGTCGCTGGATCACCTGGGTCGGCTCATCGGCCGAGTCCGAAGGCTCGGGGTCGAAGATGGACAGGCCCTGGTTGCTCATGAAGTTCCTCGCTCCGGTGGGTGGTTCGACGTGCTGGGGATCAGTGTTCATCAAACCAGCCCCGATTCCCACCGCGACGCGAGCGGTTCGGGTGACAACCACGGAAACATCACATCCGGAGGCCCCAGGGGGACCTCCGGATGTGATCAATGGCACCTGTGTGGTGCCTGGGACCTGCTCAGACGCCGCGGAAGGCGTTGATCTTGTCGAGGTGCTTGGCGCGCAGCTCCGGGTTGCGGACGCCGAGACCCTCCTCGGGGGAGAGGCACAGCACGCCGACCTTGCCCTGGTGGGTGTTCTTGTGCACGTCGAGCGTGGCCTGGCCGACGTCGTCGAGGCTGTAGGTCCGCGAGAGCGTCGGGTGGATCTGGCCCTTGGCGATCAGGCGGTTGGCCTCCCACGACTCGCGGTAGTTGGCGAAGTGCGAGCCGATGATCCGCTTGAGGTTCATCCACAGGTAGCGGTTGTCGTACTGGTGCATGTAGCCGCTCGTGGAGGCGCAGGTGACGATCGTCCCGCCCTTGCGTGCGGCGAAGACCGAGGCGCCGAAGGTCTCGCGGCCCGGGTGCTCGAAGACGATGTCGACGTCCTCGCCCCCGGTCAGGTCACGGATGTCCTTGCCGAAGCGGCGCCACTCCTTGGGGTCCTGCTCGTGCTCGTTCCTCCAGAACTTGTAGTCGGCCTCGGAGCGGTTGATGATCAGCTCCGCGCCCATCTTGCGGGCGACCGCGGCCTTCTCCTCGTTGGACACGACGCACACCGGCGTGGCTCCACCGTTGACGGCGTACTGAGTGGCGAAGCCGCCGAGACCGCCGCTGGCGCCCCAGATGAGGACGTTGTCGCCCTGCTTCATCCCGGCGCCGTTGCGGCTGACCAGCTGGCGGTAGGCCGTGGAGTTCACCAGACCGGGGGAGGCGGCCTCCTCCCAGGTCAGGTGGTCGGGCTTGGGCATCAGCTGGTTGGACTTGACCAGCGCCAGGTGGGCGAGGCCGCCGAAGTTGGTCTCGAAGCCCCAGATCCGCTGCTCGGGGTCCATCATCGTGTCGTTGTGCCCGTCGGGACCCTCGAGCTCGACCGAGAGGCAGTGGGCGACGACCTCGTCACCGGCCTTCCAGGAGTGCACGCCGAGCCCGGTCTTGAGCACCACGCCGGCGAGGTCGGAGCCGACCACGTGGTAGGGCAGGTCGTGGCGCTTGGACAGCGGCGACATCCGGCCGTAGCGCTCCAGAAAGCCGAAGGTGGAGACCGGCTCGAAGATCGAGGTCCACACGGTGTTGTAGTTGATGGCGCTGGCCATCACCGCCACGATCGCCTCGCCCGGGCCGAGCTCGGGCAGGGCCACGTCGTCGACGTGCAGCGAGGTGCGCGGGTCCTTGTCCCTGCTGGGAACGCCCTCGAACATGTCGACGTCCTCCTTGCGCACGAAGGCCGCTCGATAGGACTCGGGAAGCTCCAGGTTGGCGTACTCCTCCGAAGAGGTGTCACCGGCCATGATGGCGTCGAGGATCTGCTGCACGTTCTGCTCCTTGCTCGGGGGCTGGCTGCGGTGAGATTACCGGCGGGTAACCCTGCTTGTCTCGCGTTGTGTGGCTTGTCTCAGTGGGCTGCCGCGGTGGTCTGCCTCAGTGGTCTGCCTCGGTGGTCTGCCTCAGTGAGCAGGGGAAGCCGCAGGCTCGACCAGCTCGACGAGCACCCCGCCGGCGTCCTTGGGGTGCACGAAGTTGATCCGCGAGTCCGAGGTGCCGCGCCGCGGTGCGTCGTAGAGCAGCCGCAGGCCACGCTCCCGCAGGATCGCGGAGACCTGGTCCAGGTCGGTGACGCGGTAGGCCAGCTGCTGGAGCCCCGGTCCGGAGCGCGAGAGGAACTTGGCGATCGTGGAGTCCTCGTTCAGCGGCGCGAGCAGCTGGATGCAGGAGCCGGAGTCGCCGACGGCGACCATGGCCTCGCGCACGCCCTGCTCCTCGTTGGTCTCCTCGTGGACGACCTCCATGCCGAACTTGTCGCGATACATCGCCATGGCCTCGTCAAGGTCGGGCACGGCGATACCGACGTGGTCGATGCAGGTGAACAGGTGGGCCGGGATCTCGAGGGGGGCCGCTGGGCTCGCGTCTGTCATGCCGACATCCTTGCCCAGCCGCGCCGTCGCCCTCAACGGGGTGTGACGGGGGCGACATCCTCGGCGCACGGACCCCCCTGCTGCAGGCGCCGATTGCTGGGTAGTGTCGGAACCGACCCACCCGCTCATCAGGAGGCACCCACATGTCCACGAACGCGAACCCGTCCGTCATCGTCGCGGGAGCCCGCACCCCGATCGGACGCCTGCTCGGTGGCCTCAAGGGCCTGTCCGCAGCCGAGCTCGGCGGCGTCGCGATCAAGGGCGCCCTGGACAAGGCCGGCGTCTCCGGTGACCAGGTCGACTACCTGATCATGGGCCAGGTCATCCAGGCCGGTGCCGGCCAGAACCCCGCTCGCACCGCTGGTGTGGCCGCAGGCCTGCCGATGTCGCTGCCCTCGATCACGATCAACAAGGTCTGCCTCTCCGGCGTCAACGCGATCGCGACCGCGGACGCCCTGATCCGCGCCGGCGTGCACGACATCGTCGTCGCCGGCGGCATGGAGTCGATGACCAACGCACCGCACGTGCTGCCGAAGTCCCGCGAGGGCTTCAAGTACGGCGACGTCGCGCTGGTCGACTCGATGGCCTACGACGCGCTCTACGACCAGATCACCCAGCAGGCGATGGGCGGCCTCACCGAGAGCTGCAACGCCGACGGCACCAACCTCTCCCGCGAGGAGCAGGACACCTTCGCCGCGCGTTCGCACCAGCTGGCCGCCGCGGCCTGGAAGAACGGCGTCTTCGACGACGAGGTCGTGCCGGTCGAGATCCCGCAGCGCAAGGGCGACCCGATCGTGATCAGCGAGGACGAGGGCATCCGCGGCGAGACCACCGTGGAGTCGCTCGGCAAGCTCCGCCCGGCCTTCTCCAAGGACGGCACCATCACCGCCGGCTCGGCCTCGCAGATCTCCGACGGCGCCTGCGCCGTGGTCGTGATGAGCAAGGCCAAGGCCGAGGAGCTCGGCCTGGAGTGGCTGTGCGAGATCGGTGCCTCCGGTCAGGTGGCCGGCCCCGACTCCACCCTGCAGCTGCAGCCCGCCAACGCCACCGCGAAGGCGCTGGAGAAGGAAGGCATCAGCATCGAGGACGTCGACCTCGTCGAGTTCAACGAGGCCTTCGCCGCGGTCGGCATCGAGTCGGCGCGCGAGCTCGGCATCCCCCAGGACAAGGTCAACGTCAACGGCGGCGCGATCGCCCTGGGGCACCCGGTCGGCATGTCCGGCGCCCGGATCGTGCTGCACCTGGCGCTGGAGCTCAAGCGTCGCGGTGGAGGGACCGGTGTCGCTGCCCTGTGTGGTGGCGGCGGCCAGGGCGATGCCCTCGTCATCAAGGTGCCCACCTCCTGAGCCGGCACCTCCTCGTCCCGGCAGGTGGCCGGCGATGAGCAGACGAACCCAAGGATCGGTCCCGGAGCTGGTCGAGAAGGCCCGCTCCGGGGACGCCCGCTCGGTGGCCCGGCTGATCTCGTTGGTCGAGGACGCCTCCCCGCAGCTGCGTGAGGTGATGGCGGGACTGGCGCCGTACGCCGGCAACGCGCACGTGGTCGGCCTCACCGGCTCACCCGGCGTCGGCAAGTCGACCTCTACCTCCGCGCTCGTGGGCGCCCTGCGCAAGCAGGGCAAGCGGGTCGGCGTGCTCGCGGTGGACCCGTCCTCGCCGTTCTCCGGCGGTGCCCTCCTCGGTGACCGGGTGCGGATGCAGGACCACGCCCTGGACCGGGACGTCTACATCCGCTCGATGGCCTCGCGCGGTCACCTCGGCGGGCTCTCCTGGGCGGCGCCGCAGGCGCTGCGGGTGCTGGACGCGGCCGGGTGCGAGGTGATCCTGGTCGAGACCGTCGGCGTGGGTCAGAGCGAGGTCGAGGTGGCCTCGATGGCCGACACCACCCTGGTGCTGATCGCACCGGGGATGGGGGACGGGATCCAGGCGGCCAAGGCCGGGATCCTCGAGATCGGCGACCTCTACGTGATCAACAAGGCCGACCGGGACGGCGCGGACCAGGTGCGTCGCGAGCTGCGGTCGATGCTCGCGCTCGCCGAGCGCCCCGAGGGTGCGTGGCGTCCCGAGATCGTCAAGACCGTCGCGAGCAAGGGTGAGGGGGTCGACGACGTGGTCGCCGCCATCGAGCGGCACCGCGCGCACCTCAGCGCCTCCGGTGAGCTCGACGCCCGCCGGCTCAAGCGAGCCCGCGACGAGATCGAGGCGATCGCCGTGACCGCGCTGCGCCAGCAGTGGCGCGGGGTGCACGAGAACGCCGCACTCGACGAGCTCGCGAGCGAGGTCGTGCAGGGCCGCAGCGACCCCTATGCCGCTGCCGACCTGCTCCTGGAGAGCATCGGGGACGCCGGGACCGCCTGAGCGCGCCTTCCGTCCCCCCGGCCGGATCAGTGTTAGAACTGGAGATGACCGTGCGCCTTGGTGCGCGCAGACCGGTTCACGACCTGAGGAGCACACGTTGGACGGCGCGCTGAAGCAGGGGATCCGGATCCTGCTCATCCTGTTCCTCGGCTGGTGGCTGCTGCGTGACCCCTCCGGTTTCGCCAGCTCGGCCAAGGCCGTGGGCAGCGGTCTGTGGGACGCGCTCGTGCACGTGTTCGAGGCGCTGCGCAGCTTCGCCGACTCGATCGGCTCCTGAGGCGCACCGATGGGGTGGCTGCGCCGAGCGCTGACCGACCCCGACATCGGCCGGCACCTGCTCCGCGAGGAGGGGGAGGTCATCGTCGACGTGGTCCGCAAGCACTGGGTGGTCTACGTGGTCCCGGTGATCGTCGGCAGCCTCGGGGTGCTCTGCCTGGGCTGGTTCGTGTTCTCCCAGGTCGACCTCGCGTGGTTCCCGCTCGCGCTCGGGCTGGCCCTGCTCGGCTGGGGCGCCTGGAAGTTCTTCAGCGCCAAGCTGGACTGCTTCGTGATCACCAACATGCGGGTCTTCCGGGTCAACGGCCTGCTGTCCCGCTCGCTGGCCACGATGCCGCTGGGTCGGATCCTCGACATCGCCGTGGTCAAGCCGTTGCACGGCCGCCTGCTCGGCTTCGGGCACTTCACCTTCGAGTCGGCCGCACAGGACCAGGGGCTTCGCGAGATCCGGTACGTCGGGCATCCCGACGACCGCGACCTGGTGATCCAGCGGGTGGTGCAGCGCTCGGGCCTGCGTGGCCCACGGGTGATCAACTAGCCGGCAGGCCAGTCCGCGAGACCAGCCGGGTCAGGTGCTCTCCGGATCGTCGGGGTCCTCGGTGAGGGCGGCGCGGTCCTCCTCGGCGGCTGCGCGGTCGCCCTTCGCGTGCTGGCGGTCGTCAGCGGCCGCGTGGCGACCCGGCGCGGTGGCACCCAGGCTGAAACCCCGGTTGTGGGACCGGGCCCGGTCGAGGGCCTCTTCCCGGTTCTCCGAGCGCAGGTCCCTGGCGTCGGAAACCGCGTCCCGCTTCGCCGCCGCAGCCCGGATCTCCTCGGCCTTGTCCAACCTCTCGGCGAGAGATTGCTCGCGGCGATCGAGGGCGGCTTCGCGCGCGTCGGCCTTGAGGTCTCGTTCGGGGTCGTCCTCGGTCATGATGGATAGTCAAACACAGTCCGGACCGGGTGGATCGCGACAACTGTGGCACCGGTTCCCCACCCTGGGGACCGGGTCCGAAATGTGCCCCTCCGCTCAGAGACCGGCCGCCTGCTGCAGGTCGCCCCGGATGGCGTCCAGACGTCCCACCGCAGCGATCCGGGCAGCGTCGACGCCGCCGTCCTCGTCCTTCTCCACGGCCACCACCACCTCGAGGTAGCACTTGATCTTCGGCTCCGTGCCCGAGGGGCGCACGACCACCCGAGCGCCGTCGGCGAGCCGGAAGCGCAGCCCGTTGGTCGGCGGCAGGCCCTCGGAGCCCAGCGAGAGGTCGTCGACCCGCTCCACGGCAAGACCACCGAGGCTGGCCGGCGGGGTCCTGCGCAGCCGGTCCACCACTGCCGGGATGGCCGAGACGTCGTCCATCCGCACCGAGAGCTGGTCGGTGGCGTGGAGGCCGTGCTCCCGGGCGAGGTCGTCGAGGAGGTCGAGAAGGGTGCGTCCCGCGGCCTTCGCACGCGCCACGATGTCGCAGATCATCAGCAGTGCCGAGATCCCGTCCTTGTCCCGCACGTTCGCGGGGTCGACGCAGTAGCCCAGGGCCTCCTCGTAGCCGAAGGCCAGGTCCTCGACGCGGGCGATCCACTTGAAGCCGGTCAGCGTCTCGGTGTGCAGCTGGCCCGCCGCGCCGGCCATCTTCGCGAGCAGGGTGGAGGACACGATCGAGCACGCGTAGACCCCTTCTCGCCGCAGGCCGAGCAGGTGCTGGGCCAGGAGGGCACCGACCTCGTCGCCGCGCAGCATCTGCCACCCGTGCGGTCCGGGCACGGCAACGGCACAGCGGTCGGCGTCGGGGTCGTTGGCCACCACGACATCTGCCCCGACCTGGGCCGCGAGCTCCATCGCGAGGTCCATGGCTCCGGGCTCCTCGGGGTTGGGGAAGGCCACGGTCGGGAAGTCCGGGTCGGGCTCGGCCTGCAGAGCGGCGACGTGCGGTGTCGCGAAACCGGCGGCTTCCAGCACGCGCGCGACCGTGGCGCCGCCGACACCGTGCAAGGGGGTGTAGACGACCGTGAGCTCCCGTGGGCCGCCGCCGGCCAGGGCGACGACGCAGGCGAGGTAGCGGTCGAGGAGCTCATCACCCAGCACCCGGCCGCCGTCCCCGCGGACGATCTCCGTCACGGGGCCCACCGCGTCGATGTGGCGGGCGATCTCCTCGTCGGCCGGCGAGACGATCTGGCTGCCGTCGCCGAGGTAGACCTTGTAGCCGTTGTCCTCGGGCGGGTTGTGGCTGGCGGTGACCATCACCCCGGCCACGCAGCCGAGGTCGCGGATCGCGAACGCGAGCAGCGGTGTGGGCAACGGCCGGGGGAGCACCAGCGCCTCGAAGCCGGCGCCGGTCATCACCTCGGCGGTGTCGCGGGCGAAGACCTCGGAGTTGTGCCGCGCGTCGTAGCCGATCACGACCCGACCCCGGGTCGAAGAGCTGTCCGCACCGTGGTCGCGGAGGTACGCCGCCAGCCCGGCCGCGGCCCGCAGGACCACGACCCGGTTCATCCGGTTGGGTCCGGCACCGAGCGCGCCGCGCAGACCGGCCGTGCCGAACTCCAGCGTCCCGGAGAACCGGTCGGCCAGCTCGTCCGCTGCAGGGCCGTCGTCGCCGGACTCGACCGCGGCGACGAGCGTCTCCAGCTCGGTCCTCGTCACCCGATCGGGATCGGCGGCCGCCCAGTCACGGGCGCGGTCGAGCAGATCGGCAGGGGTGGGGTCGGCCATGCCTCGAGGCTAGGGGATCCGGTGCGCCCGGGAATGGTCAGGTGAGCTGGGAGAGCCGGGGGAGCACCCGCTCGCACAGCGCGATGGTGCTGCCGACCGGGTCCTCGGCCCGCGGCCCCACCCAGACCTGGCTGATCCCCAGGGCGGCGTACTGCTCCATCTGCCGGAGGAAGCCGTCCACGTCGGCCAACGGGTCGGCTCCTGAGATGACGGTGCGCTGCACCTCGGCCGGGTCGCGCCCCTCGGTCTCGCAGTGGCGGTCGAGGATCTCGATCTTGCGGGCCATCTCCTCGGTCTCGAAGCCGTAGAGGTTGCACGCGTCGGCGTACCTCGCCACCAGCCGCAGGGTCTTGCGCTCCCCGCTGCCCCCGATCAGCAGCCGCGGGCCGCCTGGTTGCAGCGGCCGAGGAACACACGCGGTCTCGGTGAGCCGGTAGTGACGTCCCTCATGGGGCCCGTCGTCCTCCCCCCACATCTGCCGGCACACGGCGATGGTCTCCTCGAGCCGCTCGTAGCGCTCGGCCAGGGGTGGGAACGGGACCCCGAGACCGGCGTGCTCGCGTTCGTACCAGGCAGCGCCGAGCCCGAGCAGGGCGCGACCTCCGCTGAGCACGTCGAGGGTGCTGACGATCTTCGCCAGCAGGCCCGGGTGGCGGTAGGTCACACCGGTGACCAGCAGGCCGAGCTCGATCGAGGTGGTTCGGGCGGCCAGGAAACCCAGGGTGGTGTAGCCCTCCAGCATCGGCTCGGAGGGACCGCCGAGGTTCTCCATCTGGAAGTAGTGGTCCATCAGGGTCAGCGTGGTGACCCCACCCTGGTCGGCGGCACGCGCGACCCCGGCGAGGGTCTGCGCCAGGGCGGGGGTGCCGCCCGGCCAGGTCAGGTTGGCGCAGTGGATCGCTAGCCGCATCTGTTGCCTCACGAGCTCTGGGGATACTGGCACCATGCAGCTCGCGCGCTACCGGTTCACCAGTGAGTTCACGCTAGCCGCGCCCCGCAAGCGCGTGCACGAGGTGCTGGTCGACCTGGAGCGCTACTGCGACTGGTGGCCGCAGGTGCGCGGCGTGGGCAAGCTCGACGACGACCGCGCGCTGGTGGTCGCCCGCTCGGCGTTGCCCTACGACCTGGAGCTCGAGCTGACCGCGGTGAGCCGCGACGAGGGGCTGCTGGAGGTGGCGATCGACGGGCCGATCCGTGGCTGGGCGAGATACCACCTGGAAGAGACGAGCCCCGGCGTGACCTCGCTGCGTTTCGAGCAGGAGGTGCACGCCGAGGCGCGGACGTTCCAGGTGGCGTCGTACGTCGTGAGACCGCTGCTGGTGTGGAACCACCACCGGATGATGGCTGGTGCCGAGCGGGGCCTACGGAGCGTGCTTCAGGACAGTGCGGCCATCGCGGCGTCGTAGTCGGGCTCCTGGCCGATCTGCGGGACCAGCTCGGAGTGGAGCACGGTGCCGTCCTCGTCGAGCACCAGGACCGCGCGGGCCAGCAGGCCCTCGAACTTGCTGTCGAGGAGGCGGACCCCGAAGTCGTCGCCGAACGAGGAGCGGAACGCGGAGGCGACCGTGACGTTGTCCAGGCCCTCGGCCCCGCAGAAGCCGTTGAGCGCGAACGGCAGGTCGACCGAGACGTTGAGCACCGTGGTGTCCTGCAGACCGCCGGCCAGCTCGTTGAACTTGCGAAGCGCCGCCTGGCAGACCCCGGTGCCGATGCTGGGGAAGATGCTCAGGACCGTGCGACCGGTGAGGTTCTTGGAGCTCAGCTCACCGAGGTCGGCGTCGACCAGGGTGAAGGGCGGTGCCTTGTCGCCGACGGCAGGAAGTTCTCCGACAGTGTGTGCGGGGGTGTCCCCGAGTGCAGTGGTAGCCATGGCGGCAAATGTAGCCGGGAGGTGTCAACGCCTCCGGCGGGGACCGAACTGCGGCACCGCCTTGGCGAACGCCGCCTCCCGGGCGGTCCTGGTGTTGGCCGTGACCAGCAGGGCGAGCTGCTCGAGGCGCTCCCGGGCGAAGGTGCGCCGGGGCGAGGCGGTCCAGGTGTCGTTGAAGAGCCGCTTGGCGGCGGCGAGGGCCTCGGGGGAGCGTCCGGCCAGCTCGCGGGCCAGGTCGGTGGCGCTCGCCACCGGGTCCGCAGCCAGCTCGGTGACCAGGCCGAGGTCGTGCGCCTCCTTGCCGGAGACCATCTGGGCGGTCATCGTGAGCCGCTTGGCGGTGTCGATGCCGACCAGCTCGGCCAGCGTCCGGACCCCGGTCATGTCCGGGATGATCCCCCAGCGACCCTCGAGCACCGACCACTGCGAGTCGGGGGTGGCGAACCGGAAGTCCGCGGCCAGGGCGAGCTGCAGACCGCCGCCGTAGCAGTGGCCGTGGACCGCGGCGATCACCGGCACCGGCAGCCGGCGCCAAGCCCAGCAGGCCTCCTGGAAGGTGTTGGTGCCACGCCAGGGCCGTGGGGTGAAGGCGCCCAGGATCCCCGCCGGTGACTTCAGCACCGACCCGAAGTCCAGGCCCGCGCAGAAGGAATCACCCTCCCCGCTGAGCACCGCCGCGCGCAGGGTGCGATCCCGGCGCAGGGTGCGGGCGGTGACGACCAGCTCCTCCAGCGTCGCCAGGGTGAGCGCGTTCAGCTTCTCCGGCCGGGCGAGACGCACCTGGGCGATGCCGTCGGTCACGGTGGAGGTCACGAGGGAGGTCATCACCCGATGTTACCCGTCAGTAGTCCGGCGGAGATCAGCGGTCGAAGGCCGGGCGCTCGTGCTCGGTGGTGGCGTAGGGACCGCCGACGTGCACGGCCTCGTCGCGGTCGGCCCCCGACTCCGCGACGGCCTCGATGTCCGCCGCGAAGGCCTCGGCATCGTCGACCGGGTGGTAGCCGAGGGCTCGGCCCGCTGCGAGGTCCCACCAGCCGCGGGTGTTCGCCGAGATGCCGTAGATCACCGTGTGGCCGGGGCCGGCAGTCAGTGCGGCCGCGAACATGCGGGTGGCGTCGTCCGGGGAGAGCCAGCTGCCGAGCTGCCGGCGGGTCGTGGGCCGCGGCAGGAAGGAGCCGATCCGGGTGCTCACGGCGTGCAGGGCGTACCGGTCGGCGTACAGGCTGAGCAGCCCCTCGGCCGCGACCTTCGCGACCCCGTAGAAGGTGTCCGGTCGCCCGGAGACCTCGGTGCCCAGCAGGTCGCTGCGGGGAGCCCGGCCGACGGCGTGGTTGCTCGAGGCGTAGACGATGCGGCGTACGCCGTGGCGCACCATCGCCTCCAGCAGGGCCGCGGTGGTGAGCACGTGGGACTCCAGGAGCTCTGGCAGGGCGGCCTCGTGGGCGATCCCGGCCAGGTGCACCACGGCGTCGGGTGCGGTGGCCGCGATCGCGGCGTCGACGGCCCCCGGGTCGGTGCAGTCCACGGCGAGGTCGGCCCCGCGCCCGGGGAGGTCGAGCCCGACGACCTCGTGACCCAGGGCGCGCAGGCCGGGAACGACCACGACCCCGATCGAGCCGGCGGCGCCGGTGAGGAGGACCTTCAGCTCGCCTCCTCCTTGTCGGAGTCGTCGTGCGCCGAGTCGTCGTGCGCGGAGTCGTCGTTCGCGGAGCTGTTCGGGTCCTCCGGGTCGACGAACGGCGCCGGCTCGCTGTCGTCGTAGTCCTCGGAGTCGGTGAACTGACCGCGGTCGGTGTCGAAGTCGCGCTCGGTGTTGTCGATCTCGGCGCCGTCGGGGCGGTTCTCCGGGTCGAGGCGGGACTCCCGCTCCTCCTCGATCTCGCGCTTGGTCTCCTCGTCGGGCTCGGAGTCGGGGTCGAGCCCCATCTGCGAACCGCCGCCCGACGAGGTCTCCCCAGAGGTCTCCCCAGAGTTCTCGACGGGGCTCTCGTCGGGGTTCTCGTCGGGGCTCTCGTCGGGGCTCTCGTCGGGGCTCTCGTCGGTCGGGTCGTTCTCGTGCTCGCTCATGGGGTCCTCCCGAGATTGGTTGTGACGATCGAAACGGTCGCGGGCCCGGGTGTCAACGAAAGCAGGTCAGATCCTGGGGACGATGGCCCCGAGCAGCTCGCCCATCCGGGTCGCGGCGAGACGGCCGGCCTCGAGGACCTCCTCGTGGTTGAGGGGTTCGCCGGTGATGCCGGCGGCGAGGTTGGTCACCAGGCTGATGCCGAGGATCTCCATGCCGGCCTCGCGGGCGGCGATCGCCTCGAGCGTGGTGCTCATCCCGACCAGGGAGCCGCCGATCGCCCGGACCATGGCGATCTCGGCCGGGGTCTCGTAGTGCGGGCCGGGGAACTGGACGTAGACGCCCTCGTCGAGCCCGGGCGCCACCTCCCGGCACAGCTGACGCAGTCGCGAGCTGTAGAGGTCGGTGAGGTCGACGAAGTTGGCCCCCTCGATCGGGGAGGTCGCGGTCAGGTTGATGTGGTCGCTGATCAGCACCGGCGTCCCGGGGGACCAGCGCTCGTCGAGGCCGCCGCAGCCGTTGGTGAGCACGACGGTGGAGCAGCCGGCCGCAGCCGCCGTGCGCACGCCGTGCACGACGGCGCGCACGCCGAGGCCCTCGTAGAAGTGGGTGCGGCCCAGGAAGACCAGCAGGTTCTTCTCACCCGCTCGCACGGAGCGGATCTTGCCCGCGTGGCCGGCCACCGCCGGGGGCGCGAAGCCGGGGAGGTCGGCGCAGCTGATCTCGGCGGTGACCTCACCCAGGGCGTCCACAGCCGGCAACCAGCCGGAGCCGAGCACGAGGGCGATGTCGTGGCGGTCGACGCCGGTCCTCTTGGCGAGGACCCGGGCGGCTTCGGTGGCTTGCGTCGTGTAGTCGGTCACGGCCGAGCAGCCTAGGTCATCGGCACGGCCCGGGCAGCGGCTCGGGTACTAGCGTGGCCGCCATGAGCATCCACCTGGTCGGCGGCGGCTGGTCCGACTCCGCGGCACCGTCGCTCTTCGGTGGCTTCCTCGACGAGGCGTCCGGACGCGCCGCGGAACGGGGGCGTACGACGCCCCGGGTCGGTCTGGTGCTGATGGGCGTGGACGAGGAGTCGCTGGAGTACCACGAGAAGTACGTGCGCGCGCTCGGGCTGGCCGCTCGCGCGCACGAGCTGGCCCTGACCCGGCTCGAGGAGGGCCGGTCCTGTCCGCCGCTGGCCCTCGACGAGCTCGACGGGCTCCTCGTCGGCGGCGGGCCCACGCCGGAGTACCACGCCTCGCTGGCCGGCTGCTATCCCGCGATCCGCGCCGCGGTCACCGACGGGCTGCCCTACCTCGGGTTCTCCGCAGGCGCCGAGATCGCGGCCCGTCGGGCGATCGTCGGCGGTTGGCGGATCGACGGCATCGCGGTCACCCCGGAGGACAGCGGCGAGGACCTCGACGAGGTGAGCGTGGTCGAGGGGATCGGGCTGGTCGACTTCGCGGTCGAGGTGCACACCGCCCAGTGGGGCACCCTCGGCCGGGCCGTCGGCGCGGTCGACGCGGGCCTGGTCGAGTCCGCGATGGCGATCGACGAGTCGACGGTGCTGGTGGTCGGTGAGGGGCTGCAGGTCGCGGGCGACGGCGTCGTACGACGGGTGCTGGCCGGGCCGGACGGCGTCGTGGTGAGCCGCCTGATCCAGGACTCGAGGCGCTAGCCGCCGAAGTTGGAGCGGCAGGGACGCGAGCGCAGCGCGGAGACGTAGTCGGCCGGGGCGTCCGCAGCCTCGGCGGCGTCGGCGAGCGTGCCGAGGTAGGTCGCGGACGGCAGCCCGCCCTCGAAGGCGTCGAGGACGTAGACCCAGGCGACCACCTCCTCGGTCATGGTCGAGACTCTGACCTTGGTCTTGCGGTAGAGGCCGGTGTCGGCGGACTCCCAGCCGTCGAGCGCGGTGATGTCCTCGTCGGTGACGTCGTAGATCACCACGAAGACCTGCTCGAAGGTGTCCTGCACGATCGTGGCCAGCGCTCCGTCCCAGCCGTGGTCCTCGCCGCCGAAGGTGAGCCGCCACCCCTCGAGCCAGCCGCTGCCGTGCAGCGGGGAGTGCGGGCAGCGCTCACCCATCCGGGCAGGATCGAGGTTCGTCCCGTAGGCGGCGTACAGAGTCACGGGCGTCACGATAGGGGAGATCGGGGGATGGTCGTCCATGCGACACAATGAGCCGGTGAGCGGACCAACTACTGGCCAGACCGATCGGGTCGTCATTCTCGGTGGCGGCCCGGGCGGATACGAGGCGGCACTGGTGGCGGCCCAGCTCGGCGCCGAGGTGACCGTGGTCGACAGCGACGGCCTGGGCGGCTCCGCGGTCGTCACCGACTGCGTGCCGAGCAAGACCCTGATCGCGACCGCCGAGCTGATGACCGACCTCGCCGGCGCCCCCGAGCTCGGGGTCAGCTTCGAGGACAAGCGGGGCGACGCCGCCCACCACGTCGTGGTGGACCTGCTGCGCGTCAACGAGCGCGTCAAGAAGCTCGCCGCCGACCAGTCGGCGGACATCGGCCGGCGACTCTCCCGCGAGAACGTGCGCGTCGTCGCGGGACGCGGCCGGCTCGAGGGGGTCGACCGGGTGGTGGTCGAGCTCAGCGACGGTGGCACCGAGACCCTTGAGGCGGATGCCGTGCTGGTGGCGACCGGCGCCGCGCCACGCACCCTGCCGACCGCCGAGCCCGACGGCGAGCGGATCCTGACCTGGGAGCAGGTCTACGACCTGGCCGAGACGCCGAGCCGGATGATCGTGGTCGGCTCCGGGGTCACCGGCGCGGAGTTCGCCAGCGCCTACATGGCCCTGGGCATCGAGGTGGTGCTGGTGTCCTCGCGCGACCGGGTGCTCCCCGGTGAGGACGCGGACGCCGCCACCGTGCTCGAGGACGTGCTCACCCGACGCGGCATGCAGGTGCTCTCCCGCTCGCGGATGGAGTCGGTCAAGCGCCACGGCGACGAGGTCACGGTGACCCTGACCGACGGCCGCACCGAGACCGGTTCGCACTGCCTGCTCGCGCTGGGGTCGGTGCCCAAGACCGCGGGGATCGGGCTGGAGGAGGCCGGCATCCGTCTCGACGAGGGCGGCTTCGTCAAGGTCGACCGGGTCTCGCGCACCACCGCACGGGGGGTGTACGCCGCGGGCGACTGCACCGGCGTGCTGATGCTGGCCAGCGTGGCCGCCATGCAGGGCCGGATCGCGATGTGGCACTTCCTCGGTGACGCCGTGACCCCGCTGGACCTCAAGCAGGTCTCCTCCAACGTCTTCACCGCACCGGAGATCGCCACCGTCGGCTGGACCCAGCAGTCGGTCGACAACGGCGAGATCGACGCCGAGGTGGTGCAGCTCGGCCTGGCCGGCAATGCCCGCGCCAAGATGCAAGGTGTCCGTGACGGGTTCGTCAAGCTGTTCTGCCGCCCGGGGACGGGGGTGATCATCGGCGGGGTGGTGGTGGGCCCGCAGGCCAGCGAGCTGATCCACCCGATCTCGATCGCGGTCTCACAGTCGATGACCGTCGACCAGCTCGCCCAGGTCTTCACCGTCTACCCCTCGTTGAGCGGCTCGGTGGCCGAGGCCGCGCGCCGACTGCACTCGCCCAAGGGAATTACCACAGTGTAATTAATGCGGCATTAGCCGCACATTCCCGAAATTGGACAAATAGCGATATTCGGCGGCCATAATGACGGCGTCGCTCGTTTTCCCACAGGCCACTGGGGTCACAGATGTCTCGCTCGTCACGCCACCGCGCTGCGGTGCTCGCTGCTCTCGGCACCGCCGCCGGCGTCCTCGCCTCCTCGGTGCTGATCGTCGTCCCCGCGGAGGCCTCGCAGCGGGTCAGCGAGAGCGACGCGGTGCCGGCAGACGGTTCCCTGCGGCTTTCGGGCCACGGCTACGGCCACGGCCACGGAATGTCGCAGTACGGCGCCCAGGGGGCGGCCAGGCAGGGGCTCACCGCCCGGCAGATCCTGGCCTACTACTACCCCGGCACAAGCTGTCCGACACCGACGGGCCCGTGCGGGTGCTGATCACCGCCGACACCGACGACGACGTCAGGGTGGTCCCGGCCAGCGGGCTGCGGGTCCGCGAGGTCTCCAGCGGAGCGGCGTACGCCCTGCCCGAGGCCAGCGGCAGGTCGGTGTGGCGGCTGCGGACGGTCTCGGGCAAGACCGTGCTCGACTACTACGACGGCCGCTGGCACACCTACCTTCCCGGCGGCAGTGCGCTCTCCGGGGCGGCGGAGTTCTATCGCTCGGGCAACCTCACCCTCAAGGTGGCAGGCGCCGACCGGGTCTACCGGGGTGCGATGCGGCTCGACGCCGGCAACACCGTCAACGTGCTGAGCCTGGACGACTACGTCAAGGGCGTCGTCCCGCGAGAGATGCCGGCGTCCTGGCAGTCCGCGGCGGTGCAGGCGCAGGCGGTCGCAGCCCGGACCTACGCGTCCTGGGAGCGGGCGGCGCACCCGACCCGCTCCTACCAGACCTGCGACACCACCTCGTGCCAGGTCTACGGCGGCGTGGCCGCGGAGGACTACCGCAGCAACGCGGCCGTCGACGCCACCGCCGGCAAGATCCTGACCTACCAGGGCAAGCCCGCGTTCACGCAGTTCGGCTCCAGCAGCGGCGGCTGGACCTCGGCCGGCTCGATGCCCTACCTGGTGGCCAAGGCCGACAAGTACGACGGCTACTCCGGCAACCCGGTGCACAGCTGGACCACCACGGTCAAGGCGGCCACCGTCGCGCGTGCCTGGCCGGCCGTGGGCACCCTGCGCCGGGTGCTGGTCACCCAGCGCGACGGCAACGGCGACTGGTCGGGCCGGGTGGAGTCGTTGACCCTGCAGGGCTCGAGGTCCGACGTCGTCGTCAGCGGCTACTCGTTCCGCTCCGCGCTCGGGCTGCGCACCAACTGGTTCCGCTTCGGCACCGGCAGCACGCCCGCGCCGGCACCTTCGCCCTCGCCCTCGCCGAAGCCGGCGCCGGCGCCGGACCCCGCTCCCGCCAGCACGAGCCCGATCACCGCGCGCTGGAAGGCGATCTGTGGGAGGTCCTCGGTCGTGCGCGGCCCCGCCGGCAAGGAGTACGCCGTGGCCGGCGGCCGTGCCCGTCGCTACGAGCGTGGCCGGATCTTCCACAGGAGCAACGTCGGCGCGCACGAGCTCTACGGCAAGGTGGTGCGGCCCTACATGCGACGCGGCGGGCCCCGCTCCAAGCTCGGCTTCCCCACCACTGCGCCGCGCCGGTTCTCCCGCGGCGTCTCGGCAAGGTTCGAGCACGGGGTGCTCAAGGTCTACCGCTCGGGCAAGGTGCGGGTCCGCGACTTCGGCTGACCGGTCCGCGTCGGGCCGTGCCCGG
>CAWAJE010000012.1:0-5702 GCA_963782215.1 uncultured Actinomycetota bacterium
CCCCCGACTCGGTGCGCAGCGGCCTGATCGAGGCGATCCGCGGCGAGGTCGAGCACCACCGCGCCGGGCGCCCGGCGCGGATCCGGATCAAGGCCAACTCGATCGTCGACGAGGCCCTGGTCGACGAGCTCTACGGCGCCTCGCGCGCCGGCGTGCCGGTCGAGCTGCTGATCCGCGGCATCTGCGCGGTCCGCCCGGGCGTACCCGGCCTGTCCGAGACGATCCGGGTGCGCTCGATCCTGGGCCGCTACCTCGAGCACAGCCGGGTGATGTTCTTCGAGAACGGCGGCGAGCCCGCCGTGTGGATCGGGTCCTCGGACCTGATGCACCGCAACCTGGACCGCCGCGTCGAGGTGCTGGTGCGACTTCCCTCCGCGGCCAGCACCGAGCAGGTCACGCAGGTGCTGGACCAGGCCTTCGACGAGCACACCAGCGGCTGGGAGCTGGGCTCGGACGGCACCTGGACCAAGCTGACCTCCCCGGACGACGCACCGATGGTCGACCTGCAGGAGCGGCTGATCGGCACCCACCGCCGGCGGCGCTCACCGGCCTGAGCCGGACGCCGGCCAGCCGGCGCGAGGGTCACGAGGGTCGAGAAGAGCGAGCCTCAGCAGGTCGCGAGGAGCACAGGCCCGCTGTTCAGCGCGGAGAGCACGAACCCGTTCTCGGTCCGCGGCGCCAGCGTCAGCCGCACGGTCGAGCCCACCGCCTTGGAGGAGGTGAGCCGGAAGTCGTCGGTGAACGCCCCACCGCGACCGACCGCCTCGCCCACCGCGAGCTCGGCCCGCGGCCGCAGGTTGTCCTCGGCCTGGCCGGAGTCCTCGAAGCCCTCGACCACCTCCAGGGCGCGGTCGGGTCGCATCCCCATCGCGAGCCCGGCCAGCGGGTCGACCCCACCGGCCTCCCGCACGAGCTGCTCGGCACGGTCCTGCGCCTCCTGGTCGGCACTGGACATCGCCAGGTCCCCGCAGGCGAAGTCCCCCGCCCACACCATCGCCGCCGCCGGATCCCCCAGGCCGGCGACCACGTCGTCGACCCCGTCGACCGAGCCCACCGAGTCGGCCTCACCCCGCGCCGCCTGCGCCGCCTTCACCACGTAGTCGGGGTTGTCGCTGGAGACCACCCGACCCTCCCCCTTCAGGAGCACGATGAACTGCAGCTCCGGGGTGATCGTGGGGTCGATGCCGGCGACCAGGTCCGGTCCGCCCTCCCAGACACCGTCGTCCTGCTTGGGGGCCGTGTAGCCGAGCGCGCGGAGGTTCTCCGCGATCGTGTCGAAGCCGTCCTCGGCCGTCTGGAGCACCATCGTGGCTCCCGACCTGCCCTGCGCGAAGGCCTCCCACTCAGCCGTCGCCGGGGAGAACCCGTAGAGCTCCTGCAGCGCGGCGGCGGACTCGTCGACGCTCGAGGCGGCGGTGTAGTCCACATCGTAGGCGGCGTCTATGAAGTCTCCGACGGCTTGGCGGGAGGGATCCTTGCCGAGGTTGGCGCCCATCGCCTTCCGGACCGCGGCCCAGTCGGTGAAGCCGATCCTCAGCGAGCTCGCCGGTACGGCGTACATGGCCTGCGCCACGCGCGAGCGGGTGTGCTGCTGCCACAGCACGCGCCCCACGACGACCGCTGTGACGAGCAGCGCCAGCACCACGACGAGCACGAGCACCCGACGCGCGCTCCAGCCCTTGCCGGCCACCTGCCCACCACCTTCTCGGTCGGGCCGAGGGTAGCCCGCCTCCCCGCGCGGACGTGTGAGGATGTGCGCCATGGCACTGCCGCTACCGCCGGAGAGTGGTTCCGCTGTCGTCGCTGCCGGGGCGGTGGTCATCCGCAAGGGCCCCTCGGGCCGCGAGGTGCTGCTGGTGCACCGGCCCAAGTACGACGACTGGTCCTTCCCCAAGGGCAAGCAGGACCCCGGCGAGCACGTCACCGCGACCGCCGTTCGCGAGGTGCTGGAGGAGACCGGGCTGGAGATCCGCCTCGGCCGGCCCCTGCGGCCCCAGATGTACGCCGTGAGCGGCGGTCGTGCGAAGCACGTGCACTACTGGGTCGGCCACGTCCCTGGCGACCCGGAGGTCGCGTCCTACGAGGTCAACGACGAGATCGACGACCTCGGCTGGTTCGCCCTCCCCGAGGCGGTCTCGCGGCTGACCTACCTCGACGACATCGATCTGCTCGACCAGTACCGCGAGCTGCCCAAGACCACGACCCCGCTGGTCGTCGTACGCCACGCCAGGGCCCGCAAGCGCGACAAGTGGAAGGGACCCGACCCGCTGCGCCCTCTCACCCGCCGCGGCACGGCCCAGGCGCGCGACCTCCCCCCGTGCTCGCAGCCTTCGGGGTCGCTCGGGTGATGAGCTCCTCGAGCACCCGCTGCCTGCAGACCGTGTGCCCGCACGCCCGGGCCACCGGAGCCACGGTCGAGGAACGCCTCGAGCTCTCCGAGGAGGGCTTCGATCCCGTCACCGCCCAGACGCTGCTCGATCAGCTGCTCGCCTCGGGGACGCCGAGCGTGGTCTGCAGCCACCGGCCGGTGCTGCCGGAGCTGTTCGACCTGCTGGGTCTGGCGGAGGAACCGCTCTCGCCTGCCGAGCTGGTGGTGTGTCACCACCGCAAGGGCGAAGTGGTGGCCACCGAGCGCCACCGGACCGCCTGAGCAGCCCTCCGGCTGTGACGACGGTCTCAGCCACGCTCAGCCAGCTCCTGATGGCGAGCCAGCGTTCACCTTCCGTTCACCGTCACCGAGGCGCTCGGTCACCTGGGCTCCCTAACTTCACTGGTGTCCACTTACACGTGAAGTTCAGGAGATCCGTAGTGAACCGCACCTCCTTCCGTCGCGTCACCGCCCCCAGCCTCGCCGCCCTTGCCCTGGGCCTGGCTGTGTCCGCCTGCGGTGCCGGCAACGAAGCCACCGCCACCGGTGGCAGCAACGACCTCTCCGGCAAGCTCGACGGCGCCGGCTCCAGCGCCCAGGAGTCCGCCATGGACGCCTGGCGCGCCGGGTTCCAGAAGTCCAACTCCGGCGTCACCATCAACTACGACCCGTCCGGCTCCGGTGCCGGCGTGGAGAAGTTCCTTGCCGGTGGCGTGGACTTCGCGGGGTCCGACGCGGCTCTCGACGCCGAGGGCGGTGAGGTGGCCAAGGCCAAGGAGCGCTGCGGCGCCGACGCCATCGAGGTCCCGAACTACGTCAGCCCGATCGCCGTCGTCTTCAACGTCGAGGGCGTCGACAAGCTGCAGCTGTCCCCCAAGACGGTCGCCGGTCTCTTCGACGGCACCATCAAGCAGTGGGACGACGCGGCCGTCAAGGCCGACAACCCCGACGCCGAGCTTCCCGCCCTGCGGGTCGTGCCCGTGCACCGCTCGGACGAGTCCGGCACCACCAAGAACTTCACGGACTACCTCGAGCAGGCCAGCGACGGCGCCTGGAAGTCGCCCGCCGACAAGGTGTGGCCGATCAAGTCCGGTGAGGGCGCCAACCAGACCTCCGGCATGATCTCCGCGGTCGGAGGCGGCAAGGGCACCATCGGGTACGCCGACCTCAGCCAGCTCGGCGACCTCAACGCAGCCTCGATCAAGGTCGGCGACGCGTTCGTGGAGCCGTCCTCCGAGGGCGCGGCCATCGCGCTGGAGTCCTCGCCGCTCGAGGACGGCCGTCCCGAGGGCGACATGGCGGTCAAGATCGACCGGACCACCACCGCCGAGGGCGCCTACCCGCTGATGCTGACCTCCTACCTGATCGCCTGCCCGACCTACGACGCCGGCACGGCCGACGTCGTCAAGGGCTTCCTGAACTACGTTGTGAGCGACGAGGGTCAGCAGGCAGCTGCCGACAACGCCGGCTCGGCCCCCATCCCGGCGTCGTTCGCCGAGAAGGCCCAGTCGATCGTCGACTCGATCAGCTCGAAGTAAGCCCGAGAAACCCAGAGATCGAACAGGGACTCCACTGAAGTGAGCATCACCGAGACGAAGACCGCGTCACCCAAGCGCCGCTTGGGTGACGTGGTCTTCGCCAACCTCACCCGCGGGGCCGGCCTGGTGATCATGCTGGCCCTCGCGGGCGTGGCGATCTTCCTGACCGCCGAGGGCATCCCCGCCTTCGCGGCCACCTCCGACAACCTCAGCGGCGCCCCCAACTTCGTGGCCTACGTCTGGCCACTGGTCTTCGGCACGCTGCTCGCCGCCGTGCTCGCACTGGCGATCGCGATGCCGCTCTCGATCGCGGTCGCCCTCGGCGTCTCGCACTACGCACCCCGCCGGGTCGCCACCCTGATCGGCTACATGGTCGACCTGCTCGCCGCCGTGCCCAGCGTCGTCTACGGCCTGTGGGGCGGTCTGTTCCTGGGTCGCCAGCTGGTGCCGGTCTACGAGTGGCTGGACACGCACGCCTCGTGGATCCCGCTGTTCGCAGGGCCCGCCTCCACCACCGGCCGCACCATCCTGACCGCCTCGATCGTGCTGGCGATCATGGTGCTGCCGATCATCACCGCCATCTCGCGCGAGATCTTCGCCCAGACACCGCGCCTCAACGAGGAGGCCGCCCTCGCCCTGGGTGCCACCCGCTGGGAGATGATCCGGCTCTCGGTCCTGCCCTACGCCCGCTCCGGCATCGTCTCCGCGGCGATGCTCGGCCTCGGCCGAGCGCTCGGCGAGACGATGGCGGTCGCGATGGTGCTCTCCGCGAGCGGCGTGATCACGATCAACCTGATCTCCTCGACCAACCCCTCGACGATCGCCGCGAACATCGCCCTGACCTTCGCCGACGCCACCGGCCTCCAGGTCAACGCCCTGATCGCCAGCGGGCTGGTGCTCTTCGTGATCACCTTCGTGGTCAACTTCGCCGCCCGCTGGATCGTCTCCCGCAGTGACGTGAGGAACGCGTGATGACCACCCTCCTCGAGAAGCCCGCCCCCCGCCTGGAGCACCTGGCCCTGCGGCACGCACGCCTGCCCCGCTGGGCTCCCCTGCTCGTGGTCGTGGTGGCCCTGGCCGCCTCGGGCATCCTGGGCCTCCTGCTGGGCTGGGGCCTGGTCCCGGTCGTGATCGTCGCGGCGCTGATCTACCTGGTGGCGCTGCCGTTGTGGTCGCGCGTGGTGGAGAACCGCCGCGCCGCCACCGACCGGGCCATGACCGGCCTGGTCTGGGTGGCGCTGGTGATCGCCTTCGTCCCGCTGGTCTCGCTGCTGTGGACCGTGGTGTCCCAGGGCGCCCCTGCCCTCGACGCGAAGTTCTTCACCTGGTCGATGCGCAACGTCGTCGGCGAGAAGGGCGGCATCTACCACGCGATCATCGGCACCTTGCTGATCACCGCCGCCGCCGCCGCCATCTCGATCCCGGTGGGGCTGCTCTCGGCGATCTACCTGGTCGAGTACGGCGCCACGTCCCGGCTGGCCAGCTGGATCCGCTTCTTGGTCGACGTGATGACCGGCATCCCCTCGATCGTCGCCGGCCTGTTCGCCTACGCGCTGTTCGTGGTCTTCTTCGGACCCGGCGTGCACATGGGCATCGGCGGCGCGGTCGCGCTCTCGTTGCTGATGATCCCGATCGTGGTCCGTTCCGCCGAGGAGATGCTCAAGCTCGTCCCCGCCGATCTGCGCGAGGCGTCGTACGCTCTGGGCGTGCCGAAGTGGAAGACGATCGTCAAGGTCGTCCTGCCCACGGCGATGGCCGGGATCATCACCGGGATCACGCTCGCCATCGCCCGTGTC
>CAWAJE010000013.1:0-6147 GCA_963782215.1 uncultured Actinomycetota bacterium
GAAGGCCTTGAACTCGCGAGGCTCGGGTGCGTTCTCTGCGGTGGGCCATATCAAAGCCGTCTCCTGACAGCCTCATAATATTTGCTATATTGACAGCATGTCCACGCTCGCCCAGGTCGCTCGCCGCTCCGACGCGGCGATCGGAGAGGCACGCCGCGAGTTGGTCGCTGCGGTGCGCGCAGCACACGCTGCCGGCAGGACTCAGGCCGAGATCGCCCACGAGATTGGCCGCAGTCAACCGGAGGTCTCGCGGCTGCTTCGCTTCCACGGCACCGGCCCGCGGGCCTTGGCGCTGCGTAAGCACCGCGCCGAGGTGATCGGCCTGGTCAAAGAGGCCGGCGGCTCCAACGTGCGCGTGTTCGGTTCAGTTGCAACTGGCCAAGATCGCGACGGATCCGACATCGACCTACTCATCGACCTCCCGCCAACGATGGGGCTCCTCAAGGTCGCCCGGCTCGAGCGACTTGTGTCGGGGATCGTCGGCATACCTGTCGACATCGTGCCGACGGACGACCTTCGGCCGGACTTCAAGGATCGAGTTCTCGGGCAGGCTGTGGCGCTGTGAGCAGGACGATCGATGAGTTGCTCACTGAGGCGCTCGTCCACTTCGACGCGGCCACCGAGTACGCCTAGGTGACCGACCGAGACCCGAGGATGATCCTGGATGCCATGTCGATGAGACTCTTCGCCGGCTGTAAAACGTTGACCCGGCTTCCGGATGACGTCGCGGACCGACTGTTCCCAGGCGTCTGGCCCGACATGCGGGGCCTTCGACACCGGATCGCCCACGGCTATGGCGCCATCAGTCTGGCGCGGGTCCGCGAGACCGTCACCGGGGACCTGCCAGGAGCCATCGCGACGATCCGTCTGGAGCTGGAGCAGTCCGCACACAGTCCGCAAGGAATCGAGGAGCAGCCGTGACCGACCACCAGGCGGCGTACACCCGGACCGCCGCTCACGCTCAACCAGTCCTCACTGCCACTCACCGAGCACTCCGGCCCCGTCCACCAACTACCGCTGATCTGAGGCACGTTCCCATGGGGAATTGGCACAAGGACCGCGGTCACTTCCCGGTGTTCGGGGCACCGGTGACGCTGGCTCGGGAGATCGAAGGCTTGCCGTGCTCGTCGGGCTGACCGGCGTGGCCGACGCCCGCCTGCTGGTCGTCGTGGCGCACCCGGACGACGAGACGTTCGGCTGCGGCTCGCTCCTCCTGCGAGCCGCGGCCGAGGACGTCACCACCGGCGTGTGCTGCGCGACACGAGGAGAGGCCGGCGAGATCGCACCCGGGACCGACGTACCCGACGCAGACCTGGGGCGGTTGCGCGAGCTCGAGCTGCATGAGGCGGCGCGGCGCCTGCACGTCTCGGAGGTGGAGCTGCTCGGGTTCGCCGACTCGGGCATGTCGGGGAAACCCCCCGAAGGCGCGCTCGCGGCGGCCGAGCCGGACGCGATCCGGAGGGCCGTCGATGCGGCTGTTGCACGTTTCCGACCTCACGTGCTGGTCACCCTCGACGGCAGCGACGGCCACCGCGACCACGCCGCTGTGCGCGACGCGACGCTGGCGGTCGCAGCAGCGCGCGGGATCCCGGCGTACCTGCAGTGCCTGTCCCGCGGCCTGATGCAGCGGTGGGCGGCCCACACGATGCGCGACCAGCCCGACAGCGCCTACCTCGCGCTCGGCGAGCTGGGCACGCCCGACGAGGAGATCGACCTCGTGCTGGACCACACGGCGTTCATCGCAGGCCGCGAGCACGCGATCGCGGCCCACCGCTCCCAGGTCTCGCCGTTCAAGGGCCTGCCCCCGGACCTGCGCAGGGCGTTCCTGGGCACCGACCACCTGCGCAGCGTGGGCTGACCCTCAGTTCAGCGGG
Organism: uncultured Actinomycetota bacterium; assembly: GCA_963782215.1. Taxonomy (GTDB): domain Bacteria; phylum Actinomycetota; class Actinomycetes; order Propionibacteriales; family Nocardioidaceae; genus Marmoricola. The sequence goes on from CAWAJE010000013.1 coordinate 1,875, forward strand.
CGCATGTTCTTCGGCACCGTGCCGCCGCGGTGGATCTCCTCCACGAGCTCCTGCAGGGCGGTCAGCGCCACCCGCTGGGACATCGGCCCGTAGGAGACGCGGGCGACACCGAGCTCCTCGAGGCGGCTCAGCGGCAGTGTGCCCGCCCCGATCAGCGTCAGCCGCTGGGGGCCGAAGGCCTCGATCAGGGTGGTGAGCTGCTCCTCGCTGCGCGCGCCGGGCACGAACACCAGCGGGGCCCCCGCTTCGAGGAACGCCTGTCCGCGCTCGACCGCCTCCGCGAGCACGTCGGCCGGGTCGCGGTCGCCGGCCTTGACGAAGGCGTCGGTGCGCGCGTTCAGCACGAAGTCGGGGACACCCTCGTCACGAGCGGCCTTCATCACCGCCTCGACAACGGCGACGGCCTCGTCCAGCGGCTTCATCTGGTCCTCGATGTTGGCGCCCACGACGCCCACGCCGATCGCCTTGCGGACGGTCTCGGCGGCGTCACCGTACCCACCCTCCAGGTCGGCGGTGACCGGGAGCTCGGTGGCCGCGACGATCCGGCCCACGGCCTCGATCATCAGGTCGACCGGGATGTTCTCCCCGTCCTCGTAGCCCCAGGAGGCGGCAATGGAGTGGCTGGCGGTCGCCAGCGCGCGGGTGCCCGGCGTCTCGGCCACCACCTTGGCGCTGATCGAGTCCCAGACGTTGACCACGGTCAACAGCTCGGGCGCCTGGTGCAGGGCGAGGAGGTCGGTGGCACGGGAAGCGGTCGTCATCAGGAGTACCCCAGTCTGTTGCGCGATGTCTGTCGGGAACGGGTCGGTCGGGATCGGGCGTCACCAGCCCAACCGCGCAGACCCGCAAGGTATTTCGTCCCGGACGAACGGATCGGTGACCGGAATCACCCGATGGGAACCGTCCGAGGGCAGAGACTGGCGGTCCTGTCTCACCCGGCGGACTATCGTGGAAAACGGTGTGCGGCGACCCACCGGACCAGCCTCTCGCCTCGAAATAGAACCTGTTCTAGTTCTCGGCGTATTCTGAACGCGCGTAGCGTCGGTACGGGGTCGGTTCCGCACTGACGACGACTAGCGAAGGACAGGCACGGTGGCCAAGCAGGTCAAGCAGCTCGACCGGGTGATCATCCGGTTCGCGGGCGACTCCGGGGACGGCATGCAGCTCACCGGGGACCGGTTCACCCAGGAGTCGGCGGCGTTCGGCAACGACCTGATGACGCTGCCCAACTTCCCGGCGGAGATTCGCGCACCCCAGGGCACCCTTCCGGGCGTCTCCTCCTTCCAGGTGCACTTCGCCGACCACGACATCCTCACCGCGGGCGACTCCCCCGACGTGCTGGTGGCGATGAACCCGGCCGCACTGAAGGCCAACCTCACCGACATGAAGCCCGGCACCTCGATCATCGTCGACAGCCACGACTTCACCGCGCGCAACCTGACCAAGGCGGGGTACGCCGGCAACCCGCTCGAGGACGACTCCCTCGCCGACTACGCCGTCACCGTCGTCGACCTCACCGGGATGACCGTCGCGGCGGTCAAGGAGTTCGGGCTCTCCCGCAAGGACGCCTCACGGGCGAAGAACATGTTCGCGCTCGGCCTGCTCTCCTGGATGTACGGCCGCCCGACCGAGACCACGGTCTCCTTCCTCGAGCGCCGCTTCGCCAAGGCTCCGGACATCCGCGACGCCAACGTCACCGCGTTCAAGGCCGGGTGGAACTTCGGCGAGACCACCGAGGCGTTCGCCGTGCAGTACGAGATCAAGCCCGCCCCGATGGCACCCGGCGTCTACCGCAACATCACCGGCAACCTCGCGCTGGCCTACGGCCTGGTCGCGGGCGGCGTGCAGTCCGGCCTGCCGATCTTCCTGGGCACCTACCCGATCACGCCGGCCTCCGACATCCTGCACGAGCTCAGCAAGCACAAGCGGTTCGGGATCACCACGTTCCAGGCCGAGGACGAGATCGCCGGCATCGGTGCGGCGCTCGGCGCCTCCTTCGCCGGATCGCTCGGCATCACCAGCACCTCGGGGCCCGGCATCGCACTGAAGTCGGAGACCATCGGCCTGGCAGTGATGACCGAGCTGCCACTGGTGATCGTCGACGTCCAGCGCGGCGGTCCCTCGACCGGCCTGCCCACGAAGACCGAGCAGGCCGACCTGCTGCAGGCGATGTTCGGCCGCAACGGCGAGGCCCCGGTGCCGATCGTGGCGCCGCAGTCCCCCGGCGACTGCTTCGACGCCGCCGTCGAGGCGACCAGGATCGCGGTCACCTACCGCACCCCGGTGATGCTGCTCTCCGACGGCTACCTGGCCAACGGCTCCGAGCCGTGGCGGATCCCGCTGGTCGACGACCTCCCGGTGATCGACCCTGCGTTCGCCACCGAGCCCAACCACGACAAGGGCGACGGCGAGCGCGACTTCTGGCCCTACCTGCGCGACGAGGACACCCTGGCCCGGCCGTGGGCGGTCCCCGGCGTGGCCGGTCTCGAGCACCGTATCGGCGGGCTGGAGAAGGGCGACGGTCACGGGAACATCTCCTACGACCCCGGCAACCACGACTACATGGTCCGGATCCGGCAGGCCAAGATCGACCGGATCGCCGACTCGCTGCCCCCGCTGGAGGTCGATGACCCCTCGGGCCGGGCGCGCGTGCTCGTGCTGGGTTGGGGATCGACGTACGGCCCGATCGGCGCGGCGTGCCGCCGGGTTCGCAAGGCCGGGTTCGAGGTCGCCCAGACCCACCTGCGCCACCTGAACCCCTTCCCCAAGGACCTCGGCGAGATCCTCAAGGGGTACGACGCGGTGATGGTTCCCGAGATGAATCTCGGCCAGCTCTCGATGCTGCTCCGGGCGAAGTACCTCGTCGACGTGGTCGGCTACAACCACGTGCGTGGCCTGCCGCTGAAGGCGGCGGAGCTCGCCGAGGCGATCACCGACCTGATCCAGACCACGACCGGCGACGTGGACTCCGCGAGTCTCACCGCCGCCGACGAGAGCAAGGAGATCGTCTCGTGACCACCACAGAGCTCCCCTTCCCGGGCCTCCAGGGCGTGCCGACACTCGCCGAGGGCGAGCCCAAGGCGACCGGCAAGGACTACACCTCCGACCAGGAGGTGCGCTGGTGCCCCGGGTGCGGCGACTACGCCGTGCTCAAGGCCGTGCAGTCGTTCCTGCCCGAGCTCGGGCTGCGCAAGGAGAACATCGTCTTCGTCTCGGGGATCGGCTGCTCCTCGCGCTTCCCCTACTACCTCGACACCTACGGGATGCACTCCATCCACGGCCGCGCTCCCGCGATCGCCACCGGGATCGCCACGGCGCGCGAGGACCTCTCGGTGTGGGTGGTGACCGGTGACGGTGACGCGCTCTCGATCGGCGGCAACCACCTGATCCACGCGATGCGCCGCAACGTGAACCTGAAGATCCTGCTGTTCAACAACCGGATCTACGGGCTCACCAAGGGGCAGTACTCGCCCACCTCCGAGCCCGGCAAGGTCACCAAGTCCACTCCGGCCGGCTCCGTGGACCACCCGTTCAACCCGGTGTCGCTGGCGCTGGGCGCCGAGGCCACATTCGTGGCGCGCACGGTCGACTCCGACCGCAAGCACCTCACCTCGGTGCTCTCCGCGGCTGCGGCGCACCGGGGTACGGCGCTCGTGGAGATCTACCAGAACTGCCCGATCTTCAACGACGGCGCGTTCGATGCCATCAAGTCGCCCGACACCAAGGTCGACGCGATCATCCCGCTGGTGCAGGGCGAGCCGATCCGGTTCGGCGCACCCGGCGAGGACGGTCGTGGCTGCAAGGGCATCGCCCGCTCCGCCTCGGGAGGTGTCGAGGTCGTCGAGGTCACCGCGGAGAACGAGGCCGACCTCGTCGTGCACGACGCCACCCACGACGACCCGAGCACCGCCTTCGCGCTCTCCCGGCTCACCGACGCCGGCGTACTCCACCAGTCGCCGATCGGGATCTTCCGCCAGGTGGACCGGGCGACCTACGACGACCAGGCCCGCAGCCAGATCGTCACCGCCTCCTCGGGACAGGACGACTCCTCGGCGGCACTGGCCAGCCTGCTCAACGGCGGCGACACCTGGACGGTCGTCTGAGAGCCTGTGTCAACTGATGGTTGACGTCGGAGACCACGTCAACCTATCGTTGACGCATGGCTCCCTCGCAACCGTTCCACCCGTTGGCCCTGGTGCTTTCTGCCGCCTCCGCGGCGGTGCTGCTCGAGGTCAGCTCCCGCCTCGACTCCTTCCTGCGCGGCCTGTGCTTC
>CAWAJE010000014.1:0-47204 GCA_963782215.1 uncultured Actinomycetota bacterium
AAGCGTGCGCGCAAGGGTCTGCCCGCTGCCGAGGCCGTCGTGCCAGGCGAGGTCGTGGTGGCCGAGGAGCCCGAGAAGCCGGCGCCGCGTCAGCAGCCCAAGAAGCAGTCGCGCTCCCAGCGCAAGACCAAGCCGGGCCAGGGCAGTGGCCAGCCCGGCCAGAAGTCGGCTCAGCGGGGAGACCCCGCAGCGGGACCCGCGCCGCAGCCCGAAGACCAGATCAGTGATGAGGACGGTAAGCAATGAGCGAGCAGATCAGCGACATGTCAGAAGACAGCACCGGGGACAACGCCGACAACTCGGTCATGCGTGAGGCGCCCGGCGTGCCGGAGGCCAGTGACTCCGAGGCGCTGGTGCCGGACGGCGCCAAGTTCGACGAGTCGTCCGACGACCAGGCTCAGGACGCGGGGGAAGCGCCCGAAGCTGCCGGAGCGTCCGACGAGGACTCGGAGGAGGACTCACGCGAGGACACGGACGAGGACACGGACGAGGACACGGACGAGGACACGGACGAGAACGACTCAGGCGACGCCACCCAGGGTGGCGGTGGGCGCCCCAGCAAGCGGGAGCGTCTCGAGGCCGAAGGTGAGATCGCGGCCGACTACCTCGAGGAGCTGCTCGAGATCGCCGACCTCGACGGTGACCTGGACATGGACGTCGAGGGTGACCGCGCCACGGTGTCCATCGTGGGTGCCGACCTTCCTGCCTTGGTGGGCTCGGACGGCGAGGTGCTCGAGGCGCTGCAGGAGCTGACCCGGCTGGCGGTCTACCGCGAGACCGGCGAGCGGTCGCGGTTGATGCTCGATGTCAGCGGGCACCGGGCGGCACGGCGTACCGAGCTGGAGAAGCTGGCCGAACAGACCATCGCCCAGGTCAAGGCCTCCGGCGAATCCGCCTCGCTGGACCCGATGTCGCCGTTCGAGCGCAAGGTCGTGCACGACGCGGTGGCGGCTGCCGGGCTGAACTCGGAGTCCGAGGGCACCGAGCCGCGTCGCTACGTGGTCGTCCTGCCGGAGTGAGCTGCGCTGTGACCGCGACCGCACCGGGCACGGCACTCCGGTGAACCAGGTTTCACGTGAAACACCCCCCGCGCCTGTCCAGGCGCGGGGGGTGTTTGCCGCTGCGCTGGCTCAGGCGGAGCGGTTCGGCGAGCTGTTGGCGACCGAGGCGACCGTGCGCGGACTGATCGGCCCGCGGGAGGTCCCGCGGCTCTGGGAGCGACACCTGTTGAACTGCGCGGTGGTGACCGAGCTGATCCCTGAGGAGGCCACAGTCTGTGACGTCGGCAGCGGTGCCGGGCTGCCGGGCATCGTGCTGGCGATCCGGCGACCGGACCTCGAGGTGACGCTGCTGGAACCTCTGCTGCGGCGTACGACGTTCCTGGAGCTGGCGGTCGCCGAGCTGAGCCTGACCAACGTCCAGGTGTGGCGGGGACGGGCAGAGGAGACCAAGGGGGCGCAGTTCGACGTGGTCACCTCGCGGGCAGTGGCACCCATGGATCGCCTGGCAAGGTGGTCACTTCCTCTCACCAGAGGAGGCGGATTGTTCCTGGCCATGAAAGGCTCTACCGCTACGGACGAGGTCGAGCAGCACCGCGCGCTGATCCAGCGCCTGGGTGGACGCGAGATCAGTGTGGAAGCGGTGGGTGACGCCTGGTTGACCGAACCGGTCACCGTCGTCCGTGCGGTCAAGGCAAGGTGAATGAGAGGGATCGACAGTGCCGCGTCGAGCACAGATGAGTGAGAGCACCGGTTCCGAGGACCTCGCATTCGAGTCGGGTTTGGGCTGGCCGGTCCGGGGCGGGTCAGAGTTATCCACCGGTCTAGGTTGGGTCGCTGAGCCTGAACATCCACAGATCGACCCGGGTTTTCCACAGGCAGAGCCCGTTTCACGTGAAACAGCAGAAGAGGAAATCTCCGTGACACAAGCGCTCCAGGGTGACTCGGCCCCCGGTGAGCTGACCGTCGTACGCACCGCCGCGCAGCTCGACGTGCGCACAGTGGGTTTCGATGAGTCCACCCCGATGGCCCGAGCGGTGGAACACCAGCTGATGGCGCGCGAGGGCCGCCGATTCGGTGCCCCCCTTCCCCGCCCCTCGCACACCCGGGTGATGGTGGTCGCCAACCAGAAGGGTGGAGTGGGTAAGACCACGACCACCGTGAACATGTCGGTCGCCTTGGCGCAGCACGGGCTGCGGGTGCTGGTGATCGATCTCGACCCCCAGGGCAACGCCTCGACCGCGCTCGCGATCGACCACCAACGAGGCACCTTGTCCTCCTACGACGCCCTTGTCGAGGGCATCCCGTTGGAGGACGTGATCCAGCCGCACGCCGAGGTCCCCGGGCTGTACGTCGTCCCGGCCACCATCGACCTGGCCGGCGCCGAGATCGAGCTGGTCAGCGTGGTGGCCCGGGAGAGCCGGCTGCGCAAGGCCATCGCGGCGCACCCGCTGGTGCACACCGGTGGCGAGGACCGCTTCGACTACGTGCTGATCGACTGCCCACCGTCCCTGGGCCTGCTCACTCTGAACGCGTTGGTGGCGGGTGCGGAGATGCTGATCCCGATCCAGGCGGAGTACTACGCCCTCGAGGGTCTGGGTCTGCTTCTGGAGACCGTCGAGATGGTGCGCACCCACCTCAACCAGGACCTCGATGTCTCCACGATCCTGATCACGATGTTCGACTCCCGCACCAACCTCGCGGCCGGCGTGGCCGCGGAGGTCCGGGAGCACTTCGCCGAGCAGGTGCTGCGCACCTCCATCCCCCGCTCCGTGCGGGTCTCCGAGGCACCTAGCTACGGCCAGAGCGTGATGACCTACGATCCGGGTTCGCCGGGCGCGTTGAGCTACCTCGAGGCCGCCCGTGAGCTCGCGCACCGGGGAATCGTCGCAGTGGAGGAGAGCCGATGAGCAACAAGCCCGTCCCCCGCCGTGGTCTGGGGCGCGGCCTCGGTTCGCTGATCCCCACGGCACCGCCACCTGCGGCGGCCTCCATCGAGCCTGCGCGGGAGGAGTACGTCGACCGCGTCGACCGGCACGCCGACCGCCCCGCCGAGGAGGCGCGGACTGAGGCGTCGGCCTCCAACACCACCGGCCAGTCGAATGCCTCGTCCGAGAGAGGCCCGGAGAGCACCGCGGAGCCTACCGCTGGGGATGCCTCGGGATCCGCCTCCGAACCGGCACCCGTCGCGGGCGCCTACTTCGCGGAGCTGCCCGTCGCTCAGATCTCCCCGAACGCCCGCCAGCCTCGTGAGGTCTTCGAGGAGGAGGCGATGGCGGAGCTGGTGCACTCGATCAAGGAGATCGGCCTGCTGCAGCCGGTCGTGGTACGTCGAACCGGCGAGTCGAGCTATGAGCTGATCATGGGTGAGCGTCGTTGGCGCGCCACCCGGGCGGCCGGGCACGACGTGATCCCGGCGATCGTGCGCCAGACCGGCGACGACGACATGCTGCGCGACGCGCTGCTGGAGAACCTGCACCGCTCCCAGCTCAACCCGCTCGAGGAGGCGGCCGCCTACCGGCAGCTGCTCGACGACTTCGGGTGCACCCACGACGAGCTCGCGGGCCGGATCGGGCGCAGCCGACCGCAGATCAGCAACACGCTGCGGCTGCTGAACCTCTCACCTGCGGTCCAGCGTCGCGTGGCGGCCGGCGTGATCAGCGCCGGACACGCCCGCACCCTGCTGGCAGTTCCCGACGCCTCCGCCCAGGACCGACTCGCCTCCCGGGTGGTGGCCGAGGGGATCTCGGTGCGGGGGCTCGAGGAGCTGGTCGCAGTGGGCGAGCTGGGATCCGACGACGCCGAGGCGCCGACCCGGCACTCCCGTCCCAGCGCCCCCGGCCTGTCCGACCTCAACGACCGGCTCGGCGACCGGCTCGACACCCGGGTCACGGTCACCCTGGGCCGGTCCAAGGGCAAGATCGCGATCGAGTTCGCCTCGCTGGCCGACCTGGAGCGGATCGTGGGGATCATCGACCCCCGCAACCGCGCGGACCGCCCGATCTGAGCCTGGCTCGTCGGTCGGCCGGCTGGTACGCCGTACGGGCTGCGTGCTGGGTCCGATGTGGCGCGGAGGCTGAGCCGCCGACCGCTCTGTAACGCGGTGTTCGTGCTGCTAGATGACCTGCCGGCACCACAGGTAGCGACACGAACACCGCGTTACAAGCGGAAAGTGGCAAGCGGAAAGTGGCAAGCGGAAAGTGACAAGCCGAAAGTGGCAGCCAGCCGCCCGCCGCCGACCCGGAGGCGCACCACGGGGCGCCGCACCCGCGCCAGCAGGCTCGCTACATCGACCTATCGCTTTGTCGACAAAGCCACATGTTCCTGAAGCTGGACCTCAGTCGGCGGCGGCGCGGCGGGCGCGGCGGGCGGCGCGCTCGGCCTTCTCCGCGGCGTCGAGCTCGGCCGCGCGCTCCGGGGTGGGGGCGGTGCCGCCCAGGCGCGCGGGGAGCCACCAGCTGCCGGGCGGCTGCTCCTCGGCCGGGAAGTCGGCGATCACCTCGTCGTGCAGTGCCTCGAGGCGGGCACGCAGCTCGGCGGTCTCGGCGACCGGGTCCGCGCCGGTGGGGAACATCGGCTCGCCGACCCGGATCCCGATGGTCTTGCCGCGGCTGAAGTCGCGCGGGTGGTCCTTGGTCATCAGCCGTTGGGTGCCCCACAGCGCGACCGGGATCAGCGGCACCCCGGCCTCCGCGGCGATCCGCACGGCGCCGGTCTTGATCTCCTTGATCTCGAAGGAGCGCGAGATGGTGGCCTCGGGGAAGATCCCGACCACCTCACCCTCGCGCAGATAGGTCAGCGCCTCCTGCATCGAGGCGACCCCGTCGGCCCGGTCCACCGAGATGTGGTGCATCGAGCGCATCACCGGGCCGCCGACGGGGTGGTCGAAGACCTCACGCTTGGCCATGAAGCGCACCAGTCGACCCGAGGGGTTCGCAGCGAAGCCACCGAGGACGAAGTCGATGTAGGAGACGTGGTTGAACGCCAGCAGCGCGCCGCCGCGCTCGGGCACGTGCTCGGTGCCGCTCATCTGGAAGCGCAGCCCGAGCAGTCGGAAGAGCACCTTGGCGGTGCCGATGATCGGGGGGTAGCTGAGATCGCGCATGGAGGTCCTCAGGGGTGCGAAACGGTCCGGCTCGGGCGGAGTGCCCGCGCACGATCGTGCCACGAGGCCCCCGAGCTCGCCCGGAGGTGCCCAAAGCAGCACGACCCGGCGCCGCCACGGGGTGCCGCTCTGCGAGACTGAGGGGCATGCGACCGATCGTGCAGAGCCGCAAGCTGACCCATGTGCGCTACGACGTACGCGGCCCGATCCTGGTCGAGGCCCAGCGCCTGGAGGCCGAGGGCCACAAGATCTTGAAGCTCAACATCGGCAACCCGGCACCGTTCGGTTTCGAGGCACCCGAGGCGATCGTCGCGGACATGGTGCACAACCTGCCCGACGCGCAGGGCTACTCCGACTCCCGCGGCATCTACTCCGCCCGCACCGCGGTGGCGCAGTACTACCAGGCCAACGGGCTCACCGAGATGACGGTCGAGGACATCTTCATCGGCAACGGCGTCTCCGAGCTGATCACGATGGTGCTCCAGGCCTTCCTCGACGACGGCAACGAGATCCTGGTGCCTGCCCCCGACTACCCGCTGTGGACGGGCGCGGTCACGCTCTCAGGCGGTACGCCGGTGCACTACCGGTGCGACGAGGACAACGGCTGGGACCCCGACCTGGCCGACATCGAGGCCAAGATCACCCCGGCCACGCAGGGCCTGGTGATCATCAACCCGAACAACCCCACCGGCGCGGTCTACAGCGCCGAGACCGTCAAGGGCATGGTCGACATCGCCCGGCGCCACGACCTGGTGATCTTCAGCGACGAGATCTACGAGAAGATCCTCTTCGACAACGCCGTGCACCACCACACTGCGAGCTACGCGGGCCACGACGTGCTCTGCCTGACCTTCAGCGGCCTGTCCAAGGCCTACCGCGTCTGCGGCTACCGGGCCGGATGGGTGGCCATCTCGGGGCCCAAGCACCTCGCCCTGGACTTCCTGGAGGGCCTGACGCTGCTGGCCAACATGCGGATGTGCCCCAACGTCCCGGCCCAGCACGCCATCCAGACCGCTCTGGGCGGCTACCAGTCGATCAACGAGTACATCCACCCCGGCGGTCGCTTCTACGAGCAAAGCAAGGCCGCCGCACGGATGCTCAACGAGATCCCCGGGGTGAGCTGTGTGGAGCCACGTGGCGCGCTCTACTGCTTCCCCAAGCTCGACACCGAGATGTTCGGCATCGAGGACGACGAGGCCTTCGTGCTCGACCTGCTGCGGGCCAAGAAGATCCTGGTCACCCACGGCACCGGCTTCAACTGGTTCGAGCCCGACCACTTCCGGCTGGTGACGCTGCCCGACCTGGACACGCTCACCGACGCGATCGGCCGGATCGCGGACTTCCTGGCCACCCGCCGCCGCTGAACTGCCGCTGAGCCCCTCCACGACGCGCTGGTCGGCCTAGGATGGATCGCGTCGGGACCCGCAGGCGCGACGAGGGGTGAGCAGGATGGGCGTGGCACGCAGGACCGAGCGCCTCACCCTGGACCACCTCGCCGATCTTCCCGGCGGCTGTGCGCAGTGCGTCTTCTGGGAGCTCGATCCCGTACGCCGTGACGCCGTACGCGGTCACGAGGCGGAGGAGAAGGCGGCCTGGGTCTCCACGGTGCTGCGCGAGTGGGGCTCGTGCGGGCGGGTGGCCGTCGTCGACGGGCAGGTGGTGGGCCACCTGATCTGGGCGCCGCCGGTGATGGTGCCCGGCGCCGACGGGTTCGCGGTCTCGCCGGTGAGCCCGGACGCGGTCGTGCTGACCACCGCGCACGTCGCCGCCGAGCACCGGGGCGGTGGCCTCGGCCGGATGCTGGTCCAGGGCATGGCCAAGGACCTGATCCTGCGCGGGGACGGCATCCGCGCGGTCGAGGCGTTCGGGGACACCCGCGGCCGTCCCGGGCACTGCGTGGTGCCCGCCGACTTCCTGCTCGCGGTCGGCTTCTCCACCCACCGGGCACACGCGGTGCACCCGCGGATGCGGATGGACCTGCGCACCACGCTCAGCATCCGCGAGGAGCTGGAGAAGGGACTGGAGGCGCTGCTCGGCGCGGTGAGCGGCAAGCGGGCGCGGCAACCCGTCGCCCAGCGCGACGTGAGCCAGGGAGTACGCCGGGGCACCCAGCCCGGTCCCGGCTAGCTGCGGAAGCTGTCGCGCAGGTCGCTGGCGCGCAGGACGCCGGTGTGGGAGTCGACGTCGGGGCTGAGGTAGAACCGCTGCACCGCCACCACCACGGCCTCCGCGAGCATGTCGCGAAACGTCGGGTCGTTCAGGCGCTCGGCGTCACCGGGGTTGGTGAGGTAGCCGGGGTCCAGGCGCACGGCCGGCATCCGGGTCAGGCGCAGCAGGTCCCAGGTCTTGGGGTGCCAGCGCAGATCGACCAGGTCGCTGCGTGCCACGATCTCGCGCTGCACCAGCCCGGCGAAGCGCTCACCGGCCGAGGAGGCGGTGTCGTGGCTGCCGTCGCCGAAGTAGTACGACGAGACACCGCACGCATCACCGGTCTCCGAGGCGTCCAGGGCCAAGGACAAGAACAGGTCGGCCCGGGTGCGGTTGGCGAACGCCGCACGGTCGAGCTCCTCACCGGGCTCCTCGGCCCAGCGGGGAGTGGTCAGGTAGGCCTGGACGCCGATCGCGACCAGGCGGCCCTCCACGCGCTGGGCCAGGTCGTGCAGGATCGAGTCGGAGGTCTCGGCGTACGCCTCGGGGAGGTTGTGGCCACGACCGACGTCGATCACCACGATCTTGCCGCCCAGGTGCGGGCCGGCGTCGCGGATCCGCTCCTGGGCACGCATCGCGTTGGGGGCGCCGCCCTTGACGATCGGGGTGAGCCGTCCCAGGGCCTTGAGCGTGGCGGGGCCGCAGGTGCCGTCCGGGGGGATGCCGACGTTCTGCTGGAACTCCTGGACCCCCGCCTCGGTCTCGGGGCCGAAGTAACCGTCGACCTTGCCCAGGCGGAAGCCGAGGTCGAGCAGGCGGCGCTGGAGGGTGTAGACGTCGTCGCCGACCATCAGGTTGCCCGGACGGTGGTTCAGGATCCGGTCACCCAGCGACCACCGGGCCTCGTCGAGCCGACGGTAGGTCAGCGGACCGACGATGCCGTCGACGCTGAGCCCACGCTGCTGCTGGAAGGCGCGGACAGCACGCTCGATCTCGTGGTCGTAGCTGGCCGACGTGGCACTCACCCGCCCGTCGGGCGAACCCGTTCGGTCGTCCGAGCCGTCGCCCAGCAGACCCATCCGCTCCAGCAGAGCGATGATCTGGGCGACGGCGGGACCGGAGTCCCCGAGTCGGACGATCGTGTTCAAGCAGTGCCTCTCGTCACAGGGGGTGCTCAGATGAAGTCCGCGAGCTCCTTGAGCAGCGCAGCCTTGGGACGGGCGCCGACGATCTGCTTGACGACCTCGCCGCCCTTGTAGACGTTGAGCGTCGGGATGCCGGTGACGCGGTAGCTGGCCGGGGTGACCGGGTTCTCGTCGACGTTCATCTTCACGAAGGTGACCTTGTCACCGTGCTCGGCAGCGAGCTCGTCGAGGATCGGGCCGACCTGGCGGCACGGGCCGCACCACTCGGCCCAGAAGTCCACGAGGACGGGCTTCTCGGCCATGAGGACCTCGGTGTCGAAGTTGGCGTCGGTCACGGCCTGGAGGTCGGACATGTAGTGCTCCTTGTTCTCGGGTGGTCGTTGGCTTGCTGGTGGTGCAACACCCGGCGGGCGGTGATTCTTCCGGCTCGCCGGGCTCTCGTACAGGGGGTACGGCGTGTCGCGCGGTGCTCAGGCGGTGGCGCCGACGGTGGCCGCCCCGGCGGAGGTAGAGGTCGCGAACACCAGATCGGCCAGGTAGCGCTCCGCGTCGAGTGCAGCCGCGCAACCGGTGCCGGCTGCGGTGATCGCCTGCCGGTAGTGGTGGTCGACGAGGTCGCCGCAGGCGAAGACTCCGGTGAGGTTGGTGCGCGTGGAGGGCGCGTCGACCAGCACGTAGCCGTCCTCGTCGAGCCGGACCTGGCCGTGCAGCAGCTCCGAGCGCGGGTCGTGCCCGATCGCGATGAACAGCCCGGTGGCGTCCAACGGGCGGGTCTCGCCGGTGACGGTGTCGCGCAGCGTGACCCCGGTGAGCTTGTCGTCACCGTGGATCTCGGCGATCTCGGAGTTCCACGCGAACTCGATCTTCGGGTCGGCCAGCGCTCGCTCCTGCATGATCTTGGAGGCGCGCAGCTCGCCGCGACGGTGGATCAGGGTCACCTTGGAGCCGAAACGCGACAAGAAGGTGGCCTCCTCGACGGCCGAGTCGCCGCCGCCCACGACCGCGATGTGCTGGTCGCGGAAGAAGAACCCGTCGCAGGTGGCGCACCAGCTCACACCGTGGCCGGAGAGCCGGTCCTCGTCGGGCAGGCCGAGCTTGCGGTAGCCCGAGCCCGTCGCCAGGATCACCGCGCGGGCGTAGAAGCTGCCCTCGGCGGTCTTGACGATCTTGGTCTCACCGGTCAGGTCGAGCTCGATGGCGTCGTCGGAGACGATCTCGGCACCGAAGCGCTCCGCCTGGGCGCGCATCTCGTCCATCAGCGCGGGGCCCTGGATGCCGTCCCGGAAGCCGGGGAAGTTCTCCACCTCGGTGGTGTTCATCAGCGCACCTCCGGCGGTGACCGAGCCCTCGAAGAGCAGCGGCTTGAGGTCCGCGCGGGCGGCGTACACCCCGGCGGTGTAGCCAGCGGGGCCGGAGCCCACGATGATCACATCGCGGATCTCGTCCGGCTGGGCAGTCTGTTCGCTCACTTCTCACTCCTGAGGATCATTGGGGTACGCCGGGCACAACCGATCCTAGGCACCGGACATTCCACGATGAGACCCACCGCACGGACCTGGGTCAGGTGAGGGAGACGAGGCGGGTGAGGTCGTCGATCGGCAGCTGCGGCGCCACGGTCGCGTTCACGGTCATCGTGAGCAGGTCGGCGCGCCCCGACTGCACGGTCAGGAACGCGGTGTCGGAGGCGTCGCGTCCGGTGGCGATCCGGACCAGGCTCTGCCGAGGTGCCAGGGAGGTGGCGTCGACGACGCGCCACTTGCCGTCCACCGCGGCCTCGACCACGGCGTGGAAGTCCATCGGGGACAGGCCAGGAGCGTAGACCGAGACCAGGCGCGCGGGCACGTTGCGGGCGCGCAGGAGCGCGATCACCAGGTGGGCGAAGTCGCGGCACACCCCCTGGCGCTGGAGCAGGGTCTGGGTGGCTCCGTCGGTGACGCGGCTGGCGCCGCTGACGTAGTAGAGCTGGGTGCCCACCCACGAGCTGACGGCGTCGAGCAGCTCCTTGCCTTCGAGCCGGGAGAACTCCGCCCACGCGGTGGGTCCGAGCTCGTCGGACTCGGCGTAGCGGCTGGGCCGGCGGTAGACGATGTCGTCGACCGGCTCCACGGCCAGACCCTCGCCGTCCGGCTGGAACCCACCCCCGAGACCCGACGGGCCCGACTGGCCGGACTTGATCTCTGCGGTGTAGCTCAGCCGCAGCCGGCCCACCGGGGCGGTGCACACGTGCAGGCGCCCCCCGTCGGCGACGGCTACCTCGGTGAGCGGCACCGCTGTGCCGTCGACCTCGACCACCAGCGACTCCGAGACCAGCCGGGGCGAGGTGGGCGTGCCGGGAGTGCGTTGGGCGACGGCGACCGACCAGACCAGCTCGGCCGGTTCGCGGACCTCGAGCTCGACCTGCGTGCCGACCGTGCGGGTGGCAGGACCCGAGGAGGAGAGACTCATGGGGCCCAGTCTCACAGGGTCCGGCTCAGCGGGCCACGGTGGTCGTGGCCAGCCGGGTGGTGCCGGCGCAGTTCCACGCCTCGACCAGGCGCCGGCCCCCGGCCGCCGGGTGCACCACCAGCGCTGCCAGCGCGCCGTCGACCAGCACCGGGGTGCTGGTCGCGCCCTGCTCGAGGGCGGGACCGGCGCACCCGTCGGCGCCTCCGGTGCCACTGGACTCGCCAGTGTCGCCAGAGCTGTCCGAGGGCGATCTGGAGGACGTGCCGGGGGCCGACCCGGGGGCATGAGTCGGGGGATGAGTCGGGGGATGCCTCCGGTGATGCCGGAGCCGCGCTCCGACCGTTGGCGGACCCGACGGCCAGCAGGCGGCGTACGTCGCGGGCGAAGCTCTGGCTGCGCAGCGTGGGCACCTCGCCGGTGACCAGGTCGCGCTGGAGCCGCGGGGCGTTGCCGCTGGGCAGGCTCTCGGCCGGGCCCTGGTCGGTGGTGGCGCCCCCGCTGTCGCTGCCGAAGTCGCTGCCGGCCTCGCCGCTTGAGTCGCCCGCAGAGCCGGGGGCGGCCCCTCCGGCGTCGGAGGAGGTGGAGACACCCGATCCCAGACCGCCCAGACCGCCGAGTCCGGCGATGCTCGCGCCACCCACGCCGAGGATCACCACGGCAGCGGCGGCGACCAGGGAGCGGGGCAGCCAGCGACGGTGCAGCGGCACCGCCGGGCCGCCACCTGGGACCTCGCGCTCGGCACTGCCCGCACTACTGCGCTCGGCACTGCGCTCGGCGACCAGCAGCGCCAGGGTGTCCTCGAGCCGGTCGGCGACCTCGGCGGGGATCTGCTCGCCGGTGGCCGCGGAGCCCTGCTCGGCGAGCAGCGCACGCACGCGGTCCTCCTGGTTCATGGTTGCTCACCTCCTGGGGTGCCGAGCGGTCTGGGTGAGTCCGGGCTGGGTGGGTCCGGTCTGGGTCGATCCGGGTTCCGGGCATGTTCCTTCCGGGCAGCCCGCGGCGGATCTCCCGGATGGGACGCGTGCGGAGCGGTGGTGGTTCCCTCGGGGCCTGCTCGCGGGCGCAGGTCGGCCAGCAGGGCGGCGAGCCGGGTGCGGCCGCGGGCGCAGCGGCTCTTCACGGTGCCGTCGGGGATGTCCAGGATGGCGGCGGCCTCGGCGACCGGGTAGCCCTCCATGTCGACCAGGACCAGCACCGCCCGCTGGTCGGGCGGCAGCTCCTCCAGGGCGGCCAGCACCCGTGCGCGGCGGTCGCCGGCCAGGGCGCGCGCCTCGGGGTCTCCGGCCGCGTCCGCGCCGGGGAGTACGGCGCCCCGCTGGGCCTGCTCCTCGAGGTCGTCGGGCAGCGGGTCCACCGCGCGGACCTTGTTGCGGCGCAGCCGGTCGAGGCTGGCGTTGACCACGATCCGGTGCAACCAGGTCGTCACGGCGGCATCGCCGCGGAAGGTCTCCGCGCGCCGGAAGGCGGAGATCAGGCCGTCCTGCAGCGCGTCGGCCGCGTCCTCGGGGTTGCCGGTGGTGCGCAGAGCCACCGCCCAGAGCCGGTCGCGGTGCCGGGCGAAGAGCGTGCCGAAGGCGGACGGGTCACCGGCGAGGTGGGCCGCGAGCAGGGCCCGGTCGTCAGCCGGGTCACGAGCCGGGGCGCCGGGAGACCCGTCGCCCTGCGGCCCGGTGCTCACGACCGGACCGTGACGTCCGCGATCTCGCCCCGGAACCCCCCCGAGACCGCTGGGAGCCGGGTCAGCCAGATCAACAGGTAGCGGGTCTTGGGCACCGGGTCGAGCTCGACCGTGGCCCGCGCACCGTCGGCGGTCGCCGAGCCGACCTTGTCGAGCTGGTCGAGCTGGGTCGGGTAGCTGGTCACGCCGGCCGCGGCGGCGTACACCTCGAAGGAGGTGGGGGACCCCTTGAAGCGCACCGTCAGCGACGCCGGCTCCTGGTCCTCGCCGAGGTCGACGAACAGGCCGACCCCGGACTTCAGACCACCGAGTGCGGGGTTCCCGCGGTAGGTCAGGGTGCGCCAGGCGGTCGCCTTGTCGCCGTCGATCGCCCGCGCCACCTCGTCGGGGTTCTCCTCGCCGGTGTCGCTCTCGGGGTCGAAGTCCTTGCTGCCGACGAGCTTGAGCACCGCCGAGCTCGGCGTGGCCTCGGGGGTCGGGTCGGGGGCGCTGAACGGCAGCGTGCCGCCACCGCGACCGAGGTTGACCGCCAGGATCGTGCCCATCACGACGACGAGGACCACCGCCACGATGATCGCCACCCGCAGCCACCCGCGGCCCTCGCGACCGGTGTGCACCTCGGTGGCGGGATCGTCGCCGGTGAACGGCCAGAAGGCGGGTGAGGAGGGGTCGGCGCTCACCCCGCCGTGGGTGGTGTCCCACGACGACCCGCCGGAGGTCTCGCTCGCTGACCCCTCGGGGTCGGTGCCTCCCTGCCGGGCTGCCGCCTGCGCGCGGGACTCGGCGGCAGCGGCTGCCGAGGCCGCCGCCGCGGCGGGGACCCGACGCTCGGTGGATGCGAACAGCGGTCGTTCGGCGACGTCCTCGAAGGGCGGCGGTGGCGCCGGGGACTGCGAGGCCGGCGCTCGCATCGGGTCCAGGGACCCGGTGCCGTCGGAGGCGGCGTACATCTGGGTCGACTCGGGATCGGGCTCCCGGCCGGGCTCGGGTTCCGGCTCGGGCTCGGGCTGGGGTTCGGGCTGGGGTTCGGGCTGGGGTTCCGGCTCGGGTTCTGGCTGGGGCTCCGGCTCGGGTTCTGGCTGGGGCTCCGGCTGGGAGGCGGCGGGCGCGGGTGCGCGGAAGGCAGCGGTGGTCGCGGCGGCGAGGTCCTCACCGGTGGGCAGCTCGTCGCGGCGGATCGAGACCGTGGGCTCGTCGAAGAGGTGCGCCGGGGTCATCGGCGCGGTCAGACCGGGGTCGCCGACGAAGTCGGCCAGGGCTGCCGCGATCTCCTGCGCGGTCTCGATCGGCATCGCGTGCTGCGAGGCCTCCTTGAACAGCACCCGGTCGCAGATCGCGTCCAGGGTGCGGGGTACGCCGGCACGCACCTGGCGCGGTCGCAGCGGCCGCTTGCCCTCACGCGGGGCGGGCGGGACGGCGGAGGGGGCGACACCGGGCCAGCGGCCGGTCAGCGCGGCGTAGAGGATGCCGGCCAGGTTGATCACGTCGGCCTCGCGGGCGTCGAGGTCGCCGTAGACCGGGTCGGGAGCGGTGCGGGTCTCCAGGCTGGCATCGACGACGTACCCGATCAGCTTGACCGCCCCGGCGTGGGTGACCAGCACCGACTCGGGGCAGAGCCGACCGTGCGCGACGCCCTGGGCGTGACCGGCGGCGATCGCGTCGGCCACCTCGCGGGTCAGCCAGGCGGCGCGCGAGGCCGGCAGGGTGCCGCGCTCGAGCATCAGGTCCAGGGAGATCCCCTCGCCCCACTCGTTGACCACCCAGGTGATCTCCTCGCCGCTGTCGCAGTCCAGGACGCGCAGCAGGTGCGGGTCGGTGACGGTGGCGGAGACCCGGGCGGCCTCCATCAGCGCCTCGGCGCGGGGGTCGTCGGTGGCGACGGCGTGCACCGCGACGCTGCGGGCCAGGACGGTGTCGGTCGCGCGCCAGAACCGGGCCCCCTCGGTCTCGCTGAGGAGGTCCTCGAGCCGGTAGCGCCCGGCGAGCTCGGTGCCGGGACCGATCGAGCCCGTCGTCACGTCACCACCTCCGTCTTCCGCGTCCCTCGAGGCGCCCCCTCGCATCGGCGCCGTCCGTGGTGCCCATCGTAGGGGCCGGACAACCCAGGCAGGACGGGTTCCACGGCTCGCAGGTGCACGAGCACGGTGACCGTCAGCCTCGACGCAAGCGGCGGGTGACCAAGGTCATCACCTCGGTCACCTCCGAGATCCGCAGCAACCGGGCGGCAGTCAGGTAGGTCGCTGCGAAGAGGGCCCCGACGACCACCAGGTGCAGCACGGCCGTCGGCTTCCCGTCACCGGAGAGCCAGGCGGCCAACCCCTCGCGGGCCAGCCAGGCCACGCCCGCGCTGGCCCCGACCGCCAGTGCGAGTCGCACCAGGAAGCGGAACAGCGCCCGGCCCTGCAGACCGCCGACGGTGCGGGAGAGCAGCATCGTGGAGAGCGCGGCGCCGACGGCGTAGGAGCAGGCGTACGCCGCGACCAGTCGGGGTGCGGTCTGCGCCGGGGTGCTGTCCTGCAGCAGCAGGAGCGCCGCCACGACGTTGGTGGTCGCGATCGCGCACTGGATCCAGAACACCCGCCGGGTCTGCTCCAGGGCGTAGAAGCCGCGCAGCATCAGGTAGTGGGCGGTGAACAGCACCAGCCCCAGGGCGAACAGCGCCAGCGAGGGCGCGAAGTTGGCGTAGTCGTCGGCCGCGCTGCCGTAGCCCCAGATCACGTGCGCGACGTCGAGGGCCATCAGTGCCAGCAGGGCGGCCAACGGGACGACGAGCGCGTAGGCCGAGCGCAGCGTGGAGGAGACCGTGCGCCCGATCGCGGCCAGGCTGCCGTCGGCGGCGTACGTCGAGAGCAGCGGGAGCATCGCGGTGGCCAGCGAGACCGTGATGATCGAGTGCGGGACCATCGTCAGCAGGAACGAGTTGCTGTAGACGGTGTAGCCGGTGCCCACGACGTCGCCGGACCGGGACGGCGTGCCGCCCACGGTGCCGCTGCTCGCGAGGCGGACGACCACGGTGTAGGCGGCCTGGTTGACGATCACGAACAGCACCGTCCAGGTGCCCAGGCGCAGGGTGTGGCCCAGGCCGGTGCCGCGGAAGTCGAAGCGCGGACGGTAGGAGAAGCCGGCGGCCTTGAGGTAGGGCAGCAGCACCAGCAGCTGGATCACGATGCCGATGGTGGAGCCGATCCCCAGCAGCGCCTCGGCCCCGGTGCTGAAGCCGCCCTGCTTCTCCGCGCCGCGGGCCGGGCCGAGGGTGAGCAGGTAGGTGGCCAGCACCGCCACAGCGACCACGTTGTTGGCGATCGGGGCCCACATCATCGGACCGAACTTGCGGCGCGCGTTGAGCACCTGGCCCACCAGCACGAACATGCCGTAGAAGAAGACCTGCGGCAGGCAGTAGCGCGCGAAGTCGATCACCGACTCCAGCTGCTCGGCGCGGTCGGGCTCGTAGAACCTCGCGTCGAGGAAGAGCCGCATCAGCAGCGGCGCCCCGAGGACGAGCAGGATCGTCACGGCGCCGAGGAAGAGCGCGGCCAGGGTGATGATCCGGTTGGTGTAGGCCTCGCCGCCGTCGGCGTCGTTCTTCTGCGAGCGCACCAGCTGGGGCACCAGTACCGCGTTGATCACGCCGCCGGCCAGCAGGATGTAGAGCATGTTCGGGACCGTGTTGGCGATGTTGAAGACGTCGGCGTGCAGCCCGACGCCGAGCGCGGCGGCCAGCAGGATGCCGCGCACGAAGCCGCTCAGCCGCGAGACCACCGTGCCCGCGGCCATCACCGCGCTCGAGGAGAGCAGTGAGCGCGACTCGCCGGTCCGCGCCGCGTCGCTGGCCGGCTCGCTCACAGGGAGGCCTCCCGCCAGCGGTGGTTGCGGATGCGCAGCACGATCCGGCGCACGATGAGTACGGCGAGCAGGGTGCCGCCGGCGCCCAGGATGTACCAGATCAGCTCCCCGACCTGGCTGATCCGCAGGCTGAAGACGAACACGCCGCCCACGTCGTCGCCCTCGGTGGTGACCGGGTAGACCCGGATGTCGTGCACGCCCGTGCCGGTGCTGAGCACCTCGAGCCGGCGCGAGGTGCGCTGGCCGGGCTGCATGCTGACCGGCTCGGGGGTCTGGATCCGGACCTCGGGGCTGGAGGTCTCCACCCGCAGCGCCACCGTGATCGGCTGCTTGAGCTGGTTGACCAGGGTGACGGTCAGCGATCCCGACCCGCCCGAGAGGGTGACGAACTCGGTCCCGGTCACCTGGACGCGCGCCATCTGGGCGCGGACCGCGCTGTCCAGGGCCAGGGTCTGCTCGACCACCCGCCGCGACCGCACCCGGGCGCTGTAGGAGGAGGCGGCGAACGCTGCGCCGCTGAGGGTGTCGTCCACGGTGTTGTCGTTGTCGAGCAGGTCGTCGAGCACCCGGCCGGTCCGGGCCAGGGTGCGGGTGGCCTCCACGTTGGCCACACCCACCTCCTCGGCGCGCTGGTCCCGGCCGTAGCCCAGACCCTTGCTGTAGGTGGTGCTCCCACCCCGGGGCACCGGTGCCAGGCGGACCCAGGCGGTGTCGGCCAGCGTGGCGAAGAAGTCGGACTCAGGCCAGTCCCGACCCGGGTTCCACCCGCCGGGCAGCGTGACCACGACCGGGCGGGGCTGCGCGGTGAGCTTGTCCTGCTCGCCGGCGACCTGGCCGCTCGGGGCGAGGATCTCCAGCGCTGCCTCGCTCAGGATCCGCTGGCGCAGGGCCAGGGGGTTCAGCGCCTCGGCCGGAGCCGGGCCACCAGCGGAGGCACGAGCATCGGTGAAGACCACGCCCTGTCCGGTGGGCACCCGCGCCGAGGGCGAGGCCTCCAGGCTGCCCCGGTCGCTGAGCAGCAGCAGCGAGTCCTGGGACAGCTCGCCCAGCAGGTCGGCGTCGAACACCCCGTCGGGCGGCGCCACCACCGCCGGGCCGGAGAGCTCGCGAGCCTTGAGCCGGCGGGCGGCGAGGTCGTCGGCGCGGGTGACCAGGCTGGGTTGGCGCCGGGCGAGCGCGGCGACGTCCGGGTCGGCGTACCCGGTGCTGAGCAGGGTGTTCGCCCGGGCCGAGGAGACCAACCGGTCCAGCACCTGCCGGGCTCGGTCGCGCTCGCTCGCCTCCGGGGCGCCGGCCCGCGCCTTGGCCTCCGGGGTCGGGGAGGCGGTGGCGCTGCCGGACGCCGACGGGCTGGCTCCTGGAGAGCTGAGCGACTCTGCAGGTCCCAGCGAGAGCGGGCGGTTGCCGGTGGCGAAGTCCCCCAGGGCGTCGAGGACCGCTGGGTCCACCACCCAGGTGAGCGGGCTGGTGCCGGCCGAGGCGGCGAAGTCGGTGAGCCGGGAGAGGCGTCCGTCCTCGCTGGTCATGGCAGCCCAGCGGCTCGGTCCGTTGAGCCGGCCCGACCGGTCACGGCGTACGCGCTCGCGCAGCTGCAGCACCACCGAGACCGGCACCGTCGAGCGCCGGGCCGCCTCCGGGCTGAGCAGCGGGATGAAGGTGCGTGCCCGACCGTCGGCGACTCCGTCGCGGCCGTCGGGCGAGGTGCCCAGGGCGTGTACGCCGATCCAGTAGACGCCCGGGGAGGGGGAGGTGCCGAGGGCGCTGACCGGCAGGCGGAGCCGGAACGAGGCGCTGGCGCCGGGCGCGAGGTCACCGAGGGCGGCGTTGGCGCGGGAGTCGATCACCCGGTCGCCGACGGCGACGTCCTCGGTGGTCGCGACCGCCTCGGCGAGCCCGTCGCGGGAGGTGATCGGGCTGCTGGAGACGAACGGGGCGACGTTCACTCCCTGCCACTCGTCCTCGCTGGAGTTGGTGACCCGCCCGCTCAGCGTGATCGCGCCCTTGCGGGGTACCGCGCCAGGGGTCATCGAGGTCAGCGCGACCGTCAGCGGGGTGGCGCGATCGGCCTCGGCCGCGCGGGGGCGGGCCGCTGAGGCGGCGCCCCCGGGCACGAGGCTGGTGCCGAGCAACGCGAGTCCGGCGACCGCGCGCGCCAGCGCACGGGTCCTCGGACGGGCGGGGGTCACGCTGGCGATGCTATCGAGCGTCGAGGTCCCCGCCGGGGTGCCCTCGCCGCAGGCACCGGACGGTGCCGGGCGATGCGGTCGCACGGCGCGGACCAGATTAGAGTGGTCTCCCGTGTCCGAGGAGCCCCTGCTGATCGCCGACGTGCAGTCGCGTGTCGTCACCGAGCTGGCCCGGATCGCCCCGGTGACCGACGAGCTCGGCGCCCGGTTCGCCGCCGCCGGCGAGGAGCTCGCCCTGGTCGGTGGCCCGGTGCGCGACGCGATGCTCTCGCGGTTGCACAACGACCTCGACTTCACCACCTCGGCACGCCCCGAGGTCACCGAGCGCCTGCTCCGGGGCTGGGCCGACGCGGTCTGGGACATCGGTCGCGAGTTCGGCACGATCGGCTGCCGGCGCGGGGAGTGGCAGGTCGAGATCACCACCTACCGCTCCGAGGACTACGACCCGGACAGCCGCAAGCCGACCGTGCAGTACGGCGACTCACTGAGCGGCGACCTCTCCCGGCGCGACTTCACCGTCAACGCGATGGCGCTCACCCTGCCCGCCAAGCAGCTCGAGGACCCCTTCGGCGGGATCGTCGACCTGGCCAACCGGGTGCTGCGCACGCCGGGGCGCCCGGAGGACTCGTTCTCCGACGACCCGCTGCGGATGATGCGCGCAGCCAGGTTCGCCGCCCAGCTCGGCTTCACCGTCGCGCCCGAGGTGGTGGCCGCGATGACCGCGATGGCCGAGCGGATCAGCATCGTCTCCGCCGAGCGGGTGCGCGACGAGCTGGTCAAGCTGGTGGTCTCACCCGACCCGGTGCGCGGCCTGCGCCTGCTCGTGGAGACCGGGCTCGCCGCCCAGGTGCTCCCCGAGCTGCCCGCGCTCGCGCTGGAGCGCGACGAGCACCACCGGCACAAGGACGTCTACGAGCACACCCTGACCGTGCTGGAGCAGTCCGTCGACCTCGAGGACCGGCTGGACGGCCCCGACTTCGTCTCGCGCTTCGCTGCGCTGATGCACGACGTGGGCAAGCCCAAGACCCGCCGCTTCGTCGAGAACGGCGTGGTCACCTTCCACCACCACGACGTGGTCGGAGCCAAGCTCACCCGCAAGCGGATGCAGGCGCTGCGGTTCTCCAACGACCAGATCGACGCCGTCGCCCGGCTCGTGGAGCTGCACCTGCGCTTCCACGGCTACGGCTCGGGGGAGTGGACCGACTCCGCCGTACGCCGCTACGTCCGTGACGCCGGCGACGAGCTGGCCCGGCTGCACGTGCTGACCCGTGCCGACTGCACCACCCGCAACCAGCGCAAGGCCGACCGGTTGCGGCGTACCTACGACGACCTCGAGGCCCGGATCGAGCGGCTCTCCGAGGCCGAGGAGATGGCCTCGATCCGCCCCGACCTCGACGGCAGCCAGATCATGGAGATCCTCGGGATCGCGCCCGGGCCCGAGGTCGGCGCCGCCTACCGGCACCTGCTCGAGCTGCGGCTGGACCACGGTCCGATGGGCGAGGACGCCGCCCGCGCGGCCCTGCTGGAGTGGGCCGCGACCCGCCCCTGACCCGCCGAGACGTCGCAAAAGGACAAGCCCAGGTCGCCGAGACGTCGCAAAAGAACAGGCCCAGGTCGCCGAGACGTCGCAAAAGAACAAGCCTAGGTCGCCGAGACGTCGCAAAAGAACAGACCGAGGTCGCCGAGACGTCGCAAAACCTCCGATCTCGAGCGGGGTCCTTCAGGGCGGCTGGTCACTGGCTCGGGTCGGGTCCACGTCGCTGCCCGGCACGCGTCCAGAGGGTTCCCGCTGCGCAGCTCACTGGGGACTGGCGAGACCCGGGGAGTCAGTTGCACGGCGACGGCTCGGACCGGAGGCCACGGGCAGTCCCCAAGGAAACCGTGCGTGCAGTAAGACTGCTCGCATGACGCTGCTGCACGAGCGCTTCTCCGGGCTCGACCTCGGCCATCTGCCGTTGGGCTCGGCGCCCACGCCCGTACGCCGGCTGGACCCGACCCTGGTCGGCGCCGACACCGAGGTGTGGGTCAAGGACGAGGGTCGGTTCGGCGACGGCCCCTGGGGCGGCAACAAGGTGCGCAAGCTGGGCTGGATCGTGCCCGAGGCGCAGCGCCGCGGGGTGCGCACGTTGTTCACGGTCGGGGGGATCGGCACCCACTGGGGGCTGGCCGCCGCGCTCTACGGCCGCGAGCACGGGCTGCGCACCATGCTCGGACTGGTCGACCAACCGGTCGACGACCACGTGCGCGACCAGCTCGCCCGGCTGGAGCGGTCGGGTGCCGAGCTGCACCGCTACCGCAGCCCCGCCCGGCTCCGGCTGGCCGCGCCGGGGCTGGTCGCGCGCTCGGCGCTGCGCGACCGGCGGCTGCCGTGGTACCTCCCGGCCGGGGGCTCGAACCCCTTCGGGGCGATGGCGTACGTCGAGGTGGCGCTCGAGATCGCCGCCCAGGTGCAGGCCGGTGAGCTCCCCGAGCCCGCCACGCTGGTCACGGCGGTCGGCTCGGGGGGCACCGCCGCCGGCCTGGCGCTCGGACTGCGGCTCGCCGGCCTGCGCACCCGCGTCTTCGGGGTGGTCGTCAACGACGCCTTCGCGCTGGACGCCCCGGTGATCGCCCGGTTGGCGAACCGGACGGCCGATCTTCTGCGCGAGCGCGGCGCGGCCCTCGACGTCGCGCCGGTCGCGCCGGCCGACCTCACGATGAGGGACGACTGGCTGGGTTCGACGTACGGTGACCCGACACCGGCCTCGCGGCAGGCCGTGGCCGATGCGGGCGCGCTGGGGATGACGCTGGAGCCGGTCTACACGGGCAAGGCACTGGCCGCGATCCGAGATGGTCGTGATGTCCCAATGGCGCAACCTATCCTGATGTTGCACACGCACGGCCCACGCTGAACCCCCACTTTCCAGGAGAACCCATGCCGTTGACCGACGTCGCCCCGATCGAGGCCACGATCGAGATCGCCGCCCCACCCGCGAAGGTCTGGGCGCTGGTCTCCGACCTGAGCAACATGCCGCGCTGGAGCCCGCAGGTGCGCAAGGTCTTCGTCCGCGGGGGCACGGTCGCCAAGGGCACCCGGATGGTCAACATCAACCGTCGTGGCCTGCTGGTGTGGCCCACCCAGTCGATGGTCACCGAGTTCGTGCCCGAGGAGAAGGTGGCCTTCCGGGTCAAGGACAACTGGACGGTCTGGTCCTTCACGCTGACCCCGACCGTCGACGGCGGCACCACGGTGGTGCAGCGCCGCGAGGCCCCCCAGGGGATCTCCGACATCTCGGTGAAGCTGACCAAGGCAGTGCTCGGTGGCGTGGAGGACTTCGCCTCCGAGCTCGAGCGCGGCATGAACGCCACCCTGGGCAAGATCAAGGTCGACGCCGAGCGCTGACCCCCGTCCCTTCGCCGAGACGTCGCAAACGAACGCCGAAAACCCGCCGAGACGTCGCAAACGAACGCCGGCCCGCCCGGCCGGACGCGTCGGGTCGTTCGTCTGCGACGTCTCGGCGGGTCCAGACCGTTCATTTGTGACGTCTCGGCGGGTTCAGACCGTTCATTTGCGACGTCTCGGCGGGTTCGGGTCAGGTCAGGGTCCAGCCGTCCGCGTCACCGCGCAGCTCCACGACGGCGGTGTGGTCCAGGCCGAGCTCGACCTCCGCGCCCGCGCCGGCCAACGCCGGGACCGCGAGGCCGAGCGCGGTCTGGTGGCCGACCACGAGCACGGTCTCGCCGCGGTAGCGGTCGGCGATCTCCTCGAACATCCGCCGGTGCCGGGCGATCACGTCCTGCCCGCTCTCGCCCCCCTCGATCGCGGCGGTGAGGTCGCCGGCCGCCCACCGCCCCGCCAGGCCGTCGAGCGCGGTGGCGTCGAAGGGCGTCCCGATCAGCGAGCCGACGTACACCTCGCGCAGCGCCTTGCGCACCGTCACCGCGACCCCCACCCGCGCGGCGGCGATCTCCGCGGTCTGCACCGCTCGGGAGGTGTCGCTGCACCAGATCCCGGCCAGACGCCGGCCGGCCAGGCGCTCGCCGAGACCCGCGGCCTGCTGCCGTCCCTCGAGCGTGAGCGAACCGCCCTCGTCGGAGAACACGTCATCGACGAAGGCGGCGCTCGCGTGCCGGGTCACCAGCAAGGTGACGGCGCAGTGCAGGTCAGACAGCGGGAGTGACCGGTTCGTGGTGCAGCGTGCGGAAGGTGTACGCCGCCCCGATCAGCACCACCGGGATCGCCACCAGCAGGCCGACGCCGCACGCGATCGCACCCGCGATGGCGACCAGCACTCCGAGCACGTAGTAGAGCAGCGTGGCACCGAGGTTGCCGGTCGTGAAGGAGATGCTCGCCTTGATCGCGTCGACGGGAGACATCTGCTTGTCCACGATGAAGAACATCGTGTACGAGGTCAGGAACCCGACGACGAGCCCGGGCAGGTAGCACAGCAGCGTGCCGATCGCGGTGGCCACCGCGACGATGAGCGCGGCGATCAGCACCGCACCCTTGTCCCAGCCCGCGAACATCCCCCCGAGCGAGACCGGCTTGCCGTCCACGGTGTCCAGGGCCCCTCTGACCAGCGCCGCGACGATGATCTGGGCGAGCAGGCCCACGAAGAGCGAGACCAGCATGTTGACCAGGATCCCGGCGAAGAACCCGCTGCCGCCGGAGAAGGTGACCTGCCCGGTCTCGGAGTTGATCATCGTGCTCGGGTCGGAGACGAACATCGCCGAGGCGATCGCGCTCGCCAGGATCGAGATCGCGATCACCACGGCCATCAGGATCAGCGCCCCCAGGACCAGCGGTCCCGGGTTGGCCTTGAACTTCTTCCAGCCGTAGGAGATCGCGTCCGGGGCGCTGTAGGCGCCGGGTCCTGCCATCGGTGACCCGGGCGGGGGCGGAGCGCCGTACCCTCCCGGCGACCCCGGCGGCGGGTACGACGGCGACCCCGGCGGCGGGTATGACGGCGGCTGGCCCCCCGGAGGTTGACCCCCCGGCGGCGGAGGAGGTGGAGGCGGGGTCTGGCCGGAGCCGTAGGGGTTCTCGGGTGGGGGCGGGGGTGGGTTGCCGTCGCTCATGGGCACACCCTAGGAACCCCCGCAGGGGTTGTCGATGACCCGGAAAGACACCCGCAGGGGGTCACAACGGGTGAAACCACGACGCGGCCACGAACCCGTAGGTCCGTGGCCGCGTCGAAGGCGTGAGCGTCAGCGGTGCTGCGAGGTGCGAAACCGGCTCAGCGGTCGTCCTCGCCCCGGATGAAGGCCTCCACGGCAGCGCGACCCTCGTCGTCGGGGCGCTGCACCGGCGGGCTCTTCATCAGGTACGACGACGCCGAGAGGATCGGGCCACCGTGGCCGCGGTCCTTGGCGATCTTCGCCGCACGGATCGCGTCGATGATGATGCCGGCGGAGTTGGGAGAGTCCCAGACCTCGAGCTTGTACTCCAGGTTGAGCGGGACGTCGCCGAACGCGCGACCCTCGAGCCGCACGTAGGCCCACTTGCGGTCGTCGAGCCACTGCACGTAGTCCGAGGGACCGATGTGCACGTTGCGCGCACCGAGGTCGTGCTTGAGGTTCGAGGTGACGGCCTGGGTCTTGGAGATCTTCTTCGACTCCAGCCGGTCCCGCTCGAGCATGTTCTTGAAGTCCATGTTGCCGCCGACGTTGAGCTGGTAGGTGCGGTCGAGCACCACGCCGCGGTCCTCGAACAGCTTGGCCATCACGCGGTGGGTGATGGTCGCGCCGACCTGGGACTTGATGTCGTCACCGATGATCGGGACGCCGGCGTCCTCGAACTTCTTGGCCCACACGGGGTCGGAGGCGATGAAGACCGGCAGCGCGTTGACGAACGCGACGCCCGCGTCGATGGCGCACTGGGCGTAGAACTTGTCGGCGTTCTCAGAACCCACCGGCAGGTAGGAGACGAGTACGTCGACCTGCGCGTCCTTGAGCACCTGGACCACGTCGACCGCCTCGGCCTCGGACTCCTCGATGGTCTCGCGGTAGTACTTGCCCAGGCCGTCGAGCGTGGGACCACGCAGGACGTTGACACCGGTCGGAGGCACGTCGGCGATCCGGATGGTGTTGTTCTCGGAGTTGTTGATGGCGTCGGAGAGGTCGAAGCCGACCTTCTTGGCGTCGACGTCGAAGGCGGCCACGAACTCGACGTCCGAGACGTGGTACTCGCCGAACGCGACGTGCATCAGCCCGGGGACAGCCCCGGACGGGTCGGCGTCCTTGTAGTACTCCACGCCCTGAACCAGGGAGCTGGCGCAGTTGCCAACACCCACGATTGCTACACGAACCGATCCCATGGGGTTCTCCTCACTTGACGTCCTGCTGCTCTGCGCGCAGATGCTCTGGTTGGTTGGTTGTCGGGTTGGTGCTTGTCCTGGGCGCGTTGCCCGGACGGCCCTGGTTGGTGCGCTCGGAGGCGATCAGGTCGGTCAGCCAGCGCACCTCTCGTTCCACCGACTCGATCGAGTGGCGCTGGAGCTCGGTGACGTAACGGTCCGCACCAGCAGGCCCGCGGCTGGTGCGTGCCCGGTCGAGACGCTCCTGCAGGCGGGTACGACGACCCTCCAGGATCCGCAGCCGGACGTCGGACTCGGTGCGCGAGAAGAACGCGAACCGCATGTTGAAGTCCTCGTCCTCCCAGGCGGAGGGGCCGACGTCGGTGATCTCGCGACCGAAGAACTCCGCGCCTGCGGGAGTGATCTGGTAGACGATCCGCTGCCGGCGCGAGACCCCGGGGGACACGGTGGCGACCTCGGTGACCAGGCCCGAGCGCAGCATCCGCTTCAGGGCCGGGTAGAGCGAGCCGTAGGAGAGCAGCCGGGTCCAGCCCAGCAGCAGGTTGAGCCGCTTGCGCAGCTCGTAGCCGTGCAGAGGTGAGTCGTGCAGGAGCCCGAGGACCGCCAGCTCGAGGGTCGCACTCTTGCTCGCCACAGCTGTCCCCTCCTGATCCGTCGACTCCCGACGACGTCGGGCTATCAACGCAATCTATCGCACCGATATATCGCGGCCAAATCATCGGCGCGTGTCACGGCGCCCGGAGGCGAGGATCCTCACACCGAGGGGGGATCGGCATGCACCGGACAAACCCGTACCCTTTGTGTGCGGCCAGCACCTGGCGTCGGCCGCGCACCCCCACGGCGAAAGAGTGTGCAGTGAGCCCAAGCCCGAGTTCCTCCTCCGCGAAGCGGTCCTCCTCGGGTCCCGCCCGCAAGGCACCCGGCAAGGACAAGCCGGGTCGCAAGGGCGGGAAGGTGCGCCGCGTCCTGCGCTGGCTGCTGCTCCTCGGGCTCCTGGGGGCCGTCGTACTCACCGCGGTGTTCTTCCTCGCCTACCAGCGCACCACCATCCCCGACGCCAACAAGGCCTTCGAGGCGCAGTCCTCCTACGTCTACTACTCCGGTGGCAAGACCAAGATCGGTCAGTTCGCCGAGCAGAACCGCGAGTCGATCCCCCTGGCCGACATGCCGCAGTCGATGCAGAACGCCGTGATCGCCGCCGAGGACCGCACCTTCTACACCAACAAGGGCATCGACCCGAAGGGGATCCTGCGCGCGGCCTTCTCCAACGCCAAGGGCAACTCCACCCAGGGCGCCTCCACGATCACCCAGCAGTACGTGAAGATCCTCTACCTGAGCCAGGAGCGGACCCTGTCCCGCAAGGCCAAGGAGGCGTTCTTGTCGCTGAAGGTGCAGCAGGAGAAGTCCAAGGAGGCCATCCTCGAGGGCTACCTGAACACCATCTACTTCGGTCGCGGCGCGTACGGCGTCCAGGCCGCGGCGCGGGCCTACTTCAACGAGTCCGCCAAGAAGCTGACCGTGCCCGAGTCGGCGATGCTCGCCGCGGTGCTGAACTCCCCGAACTACCTCACCCCCGACGGTGACGGCCCCGGCAAGCAGGCGTTGATCACGCGCTACAACTACGTGCTCAAGGGCATGGTCGAGATGGACAACCTCGACGCGTCCGAGGCCGAGAAGCACTACGACAAGCTGCCCAAGCTCCGTAAGCCCAAGACCAGCGACCAGTACGGCGGTCAGCGCGGCTTCATGCTGACCATGGTCAAGGCCGAGCTGAAGAAGCTGGGCTTCGACGACACCGAGATCGACTCCGGAGGCCTGCGGGTGGAGACCACCTTCACCAAGAAGGCGATGGAGGCCTCCGAGGCCGGGGTGCTCAAGGAGCGTCCGCAGGGTCTCAAGGGACTGCACGTCGCGACCGCGTCGGTCGACGTCGGCAGCGGCGCCCTGATCGGCTTCTACGCCGGGCAGAACTACCTCGACAGCCAGCTGAACTGGGCCCGCCTGGGCAACTCCCCGGGTTCGGCGTTCAAACCGTTCGCGCTCGCCGCCGCCCTGAAGGAGGGCTTCGCCCTCAAGGACACCTTCTCCGGCAACTCGCCCTACACCTACCCCGACGGCACCGACGTGGTGAACGAGGGCCCGGGCACCGGCAACGACTACGGCGAGAAGATCGACCTGATCAAGGCGACCGAGGAGTCGGTGAACACCGCCTACGCCGACCTCACCGCCTCGATACCGTCCGGGCCGCAGAAGATCCTGGACATGGCTGTCGACCTGGGGATCCCCGAGGACGCCCCTGGCCTGGAGCCCAACTCCGGCATCGCGCTGGGCTCGGCCACGATGAGCCCGATCAACATGGCCAACGCCTACGCCTCGATCGCCGACGGCGGCGTGCACCACGACGTGTTCACCGTCAAGAAGGTGGTCCGGGCGAGCGACGGTGAGGTCGCCTACAAGGCGCCGAAGAAGTCCAAGCGGGTGCTCAGCGAGGACCTCTCCAGCGACGTCAGCTACGCGCTGCAGCAGGTGGTCGCCAACGGCACCGGCCGCAACGCCCAGGCGCTGGGTCGGCCCGCCGCCGGCAAGACCGGCACCGCGACCAACGCCAAGGGTGACGTGTCGTCCTCGTGGTTCGTCGGTTACACCCCGCAGGTCGCCACCGCGGTGATGTACGGCCGCGGCAAGGGCAACGAGGCGCTGCAGGGCTTCCTGCCGAGCTACTTCGGTGCGGTGTTCCCGACCTACACCTGGCGTGCGGTGATGAGCGGGATCATGGAGGGTCTCGACGTCGAGCAGTTCCCGCCCCCGGCGTACGTCGACGGCGACGCCCCGGCCGAGGGACACGCGCCCTACACCCCGCCACCGAAGCCGACCCAGGCGCCGAAGCCGACGAAGACCAAGTCGCCGAAGCCGACCGCGCCGACGACCTCGTCTGCTCCTGAGCCGTCCAACCCGCTGCCGAACCCGACCGAGCCGCCGTCGAGCTCTGCGCCGCCCCCGAGCAGCTCACCGTCGCCGAGCAGCTCGCCGAGCAAGACCCCGCCCGGGCGCTGCCAGCCGGAGAACCCCAACTGCCCGTGAGCGACGCAGGTCCGGTGCGGGCGCCGACCCTGGACGACCCGGTCGCCCGAAGCCTGAGCGAGGTCATCGGGGGTCCGCTGGGCCGCCACGGGTTGCCGCACCGGTGGTGGACGCCGGTGCGGGTGCTGCTCGCCCTGGCCACGGTGGTCTTCGTCCTGGCGATCGTGCACCGGGTGCCGTGCATGCAGACGAACTGGACCGGTGACGCGGCCCGCTACGCCAAGATGTGCTACTCCGACGTGCCCTACCTCTACACCGGGCGGGGGCTGGCCGAGGGGCTGTGGCCCTACTCCGACAGCCTCGGGCGCTACGAGGTGATGGAGTACCCCGTCGGGATCTCCTACCTGGCCTGGTTCGCGGCCAAGCTCACGCTGCTCAACCCGTCGGGTCCCTCGCTCCCGGTGCGGGCAGACACCGACGCAGGTGGCATCTGGGGGCTGCCGGGGATGGCAGGTCTCTCCGGTGAGGTGAACACCTACTTCCTGGTCACCGCGCTGCTGCTGTTCCTCTTCGTCCTGGCCAGCACCTGGCTGCTGGCCGGCACCCACCGCCGACGACCGTGGGACGGGTTGTTCTTCGTGCTCTCGCCGTGCCTGCTGGTGACCGGCCTGATCAACTGGGACCTGATGGCCGTGGCGCTGGTCGCGGGCGCTCTGTGGGCGTGGTCGCGGGACCGGCCGTTGCTGACCGGGGTGCTGATCGGTCTGGGTGCGGCCACCAAGCTCTACCCGTTGTTCCTGCTGGGCGCGGTCCTGGTGATCGCCTGGCGGCGCCGACGGCTCGAGCAGTTCGCCCTGGCCACGGCCGGCGCGGTGGTCGCCTGGATCCTGGCCAACCTGCCCGCCTGGCTCACCGGCTGGGAGCAGTGGAAGGTGTTCTGGACGTTCAACTCCGAGCGTGGCGCCGACCTCGGCTCGCTGTGGCTGGTGCTCAGCCACGCGGGAGTGACGGTGTCGGCGGGCGGGATCAACGCCTGGTCGTGGGTGCTCTTCGGCTCGATCTGCCTGGCGATCGGGTTGCTGGGGCTGGTCGCCCCGCGCACGCCGCGCTTCGCCCAGCTCGGGTTCCTGATCGTGGCCGGCTTCCTGCTGGTCAACAAGGTCTACTCCCCGCAGTACGTGCTCTGGCTGCTCCCGCTGGCCGTGCTCGCGCGCCCACGCTGGCGCGACCTGCTGATCTGGCAGGCCGGCGAGCTGTTCTACTTCGGCGCCGTGTGGCTCTACCTCGGCGGCTGGCTGGAGAGCGCCGGTGGCGGCACCGCACCGGCGTACGACGTCGCGATCGTCGTCCGGGTGCTCGCGGAGCTCTACCTCGTGTCGATCGTGGTCCGGGACCTGCTGCGCCCCCAGCACGACCTGGTCGAGCCCGCCCCGGTCGAGGTCTAGGAGATCTCGACCCGGTCGAAGTCGGTGGCGGTGAACCGCACCCGGACCGGGATCTGCTGGCCCACCTCCGGCACCGCCGCCCCGGCGGGCAGGAACAGCATCGAGGCCTGCATGTGCGGCGGCTCGGCGAAGAGTCGCTGCTTGCCGTCGACGGTGAAGGGTGAGCGCACGAGCCCGGCCGCGTCGAGGCCGCCTCGGGCCAGCGACGCGGCCCGGGAGCGTAGACCGCCCTCACCGGTCGGCGCCTCGAGGCCGATGCCGTGGGCGGTGCCGCCGGAGACCACCAGGATGGTGCCGGTGCGAGGCGCCGAGCGACCTCGGTAGCCGAAGACGTCGCCGCGTTCGACGCTGTGCGCATCGAGCACGGTGGCCCGCACCGAGAGCGCCTCGCGGTCGCCGAGCCACAAGCCGGTGCCGACCCGCGGCCGGAAGGTGAAGTCGGCGAAGCGCTCACCGAGCAGCGCGAGCTCGGCCTCGGTGAGGTGGGAGACCCAGATCGTCTCCTCGGTGAGGCCGGCTGCGACCACGTCGGTCATCAGCCGCTCGACCTCCCGCACGTGCGAGGTCTGGGCCAGCGGCAGGTGCAGCGCGACCCCTTCGAGGTGGACCCCTCCGCCCTCACGGGCCTGGGTGACCAGCTCGGCGGCCGCGCGCAGGCCACGGCCGGTGAAGCCGTGCCGCAGCATCGAGGTCAGCCGCTCGAGCACGATCCGCGGACGGGTGCCGTGCTCGCGGCCCAGGGCGATCAGTGCGGTGAGGTCCTCGAGCCGGCCGACGGTGTGGATCACCCGCGGGTCCAGCGGCGGCGGGTTGAAGGGGCGCCAGGGGGTGAGCACCAGGATCGAGCCGTCGAAGCGGCTGCTGACCTGCTCGATCTCCTCGTAGATCCCGACGGCGAGGGTGTCCACGCCCAGCCAGGCCGCCTTGCGGGCGAGCCGGGGCAGGCCGAAGCCGTAGCCGTTGCCCTTGCACACCGGCACCAGTGCAGGCTGGCGCGCGTGCAGGTCGCGCAGGTGCGAGCGCCAACGGTCACCGTCGACGTGCAGGACCAGGCCCATCAGCCGCGCCGTCGCATGTAGAGGTCGAAGGCCTTGTAGATCGCCTTGTTGAGCGCCAGGTCCCACTCCCCGACGTACTCCACGGCTTCGCCTCCGGTGCCGACCTTGAACCGGATCAGCCCGACGTGGGAGTCCTCGGTGTCGAGGGTGTCGGTGATGCCGCGCAGGTCGTAGACGTGGGCACCGGCCTCGAGGGAGTCACGGATCATCTGCCACTGCACGGCGTTGGAGCCTCGGACCTCGCGCTTGTCGGTGGAGGAGGCGCCGTAGGAGTACCAGCTGTGCGCGCCGACCCGGATCCAGATAGTGCTCGCGACGAGGTCGCCCTCGTGCCGGGCGAGGTAGAGCCGGATCCGGTCGGGGTCGTCGGCGCCGAGCGCCTCGAACATCGTGGTGAAGTAGCTCAGCGGCCGCGGGGTGAAGTGGTCGCGCTCCGCGGTGTGCACGTAGAGGTCGTGGAAGGCCTTGAGGTCCTCGGCCACCGAGTCGCTGCGGACCACCTCGACGCCCAGCTTGAGGGCCTTCTTGATGTTGCGCCGCCACTGCTGGTTCATCCCCGCGAGCAGGTCCTCCTCGGTGCGGGGTGCGCCGTCGGCGTCGACGAGCGGGATCACGAAGTTGTACTGCGGCTGGCCGGCCGCGAAGCCACCGGCCACCGACTGCGAGGTCCAGCCGAGCTCACGGAGCTGGGAGACCACCCGGGCGCCGGTCTGGTTGCGCTCGTGCGGCGCGATCGCGGTCAGCGAGGACACCGCGTCATCGGCGATGCCGTCCTTGACCTGCGCAGCGGTCCAGCGGCCGGTCACCACCGGCGGGCCGATCCGGATGCCGAAGGCACCCTGCTCGCGCAGGTGCACGGCCATCGGCTCCAGCCAGGCGGCGAGGTCCTCGGTGTCCCAGTCGATCACCGGCCCCTCGGGCAGATAGGCCAGGTAGCGCCTGACCTTGGGCAGCTGGCGGTAGAGCACCAGCGCGACCCCGACCAGCTCGCCGTCGCAGAACCACCCGATCGACTCCGCGCGCCACTCCGGCTTCACCGCGGCCCAGCCCGGGGTCTGCAAGAAGCTGGCCGAGCCACCCTCGCGCGCGGTCACCGAGTCGAGGAACGAGCGGTGCTGCTCGGTGGTGATCGAGCGCACGGTCGGGGCGGCGGTGGCGGGGGAGGTCACGTGGGAAGCCTAACGGGGGCGGTCGGCCGCACAGGGGTCCGGACAGGGGCCCGACCTTCAGTCGGCGACCACGAGACGGCGTACGTCGGGGAAGGAGTCGGCTCCCGGGTCGATGATCGTGGTGTGGTCGCCCGGCACCGTCACGAAGGTGGCCTTCCCACCCGCAGCGGTGGCCGCCGCGACGTAGCCGCTGCTCTGCTCGACCGGCACCACGCCGTCGGACTCGGCGTGCACGGCCCAGACCGGGCAGCTGGCCGGCACGAGCAGCGCCGGATCGGCCTGCGCGTACCTCTCGGGCGTCTCGTTGGGGGTCGCCCCCACGAAGGCCTGGACCGGGGCGGAGGAGCGCGGGTCCACGGCGGCGCGGCTCAGGTCGAGCACCCCGGAGAGCGAGATCGCGCGGGCGACCTTCACCGCCGACGGGCCCCCTGGGGTGCTCTTGCGCCGCGAGGCCGCCCAGACCGCGAGGTGGCCGCCGGCGGAGTGCCCGAGCAGGACGACGTCCTGGTCCAGCCCCTGGGGTACGTCGGGCCCGGCCAGGAGGTCGATCGCGGCGGCGACGTCGGTCAGCGTCGTGGGGAAGCCGCCGCCCGCGCCGGTGCGTCGGTACTCCACGTTCCACGTGGCCAGCCCCAGCGCGGTGAACCGCTCAGCCATCGGGTTCAGCTGGGCCGCGGGGTACTGCGGCAACCAGTAGCCGCCGTGCAGGAGGACCAGTGTGGCCAGGGGGGTCCCTGACGGCATCCGGAGGTCGGCGTACTGCTCGGGGTCCTCGCCGTAGCGGAAGCGGCGCGCCTGTGCCGGGGTGCTCGGTGACGGGCTGGCGCTCGGGGTGGTCCCAGCCACGGGGCCGTCTTGCGAGGTGCCGCAGCCGGCGAGCAGGCCGACCAGCCCGGTGCCGGCGAGCAGCCCGCGTCGGGAGAGGTTCACACGCCGTGCTCGCGCAACCAGGCGAAGTCGGCCTGGTGCTCCTCGGGGCCACCGGGGGTCTCGCAGATCACCGGGGCACCGGCGTCGCGGACCACGCCGGCGAAGTCCGCGGCGTCGAGCTGACCGGCGCCGAAGTTGGCGTGCCGGTCGGCGCCGGAGTCGAAGGCGTCGCGGCTGTCGTTGGCGTGCACCAGGTCGATCCGGCCGGTGATCGCGCGGACCTTCTCCACCGCGGTCGCCAGCTCGATGCCGCCGGCCCAGGCGTGGCAGGTGTCGAGGCAGAAGCCGACGTGCTCGGCGTCCTCAGCGGCCGAGATCGCGTCCCAGACCCCGGCGATCCGGTCGAGGTGGCGAGCCATCGCGTTCTCGCCGCCTGCGGTGTTCTCGATCAGCAGCGGGATCTTCAGATCGGTCGCCTCGATCGCCTTGCGCCAGTTGTCGAAGCCGGTCCTCGGGTCGTCGGTCTTGTTGACGTGACCACCGTGCACGATCAGGCCCTTGGCACCGATCTCGGCCGCGGCGTCCATGTGCTGCTGGAGCAGCTTGCGGCTCGGGATCCGGATCCGGTTGTTGGTGGTGGCGACGTTGACGATGTAGGGCGCGTGCACATAGAGGTCGACGCCGGCCGCCTCCGCGTCGGCACGCAGGCCGGCGGCACCGCCGGCGTACCTGATCTCGGGGCCCTTGTAGCTCTGCGGGTCGCCGAGGAAGAACTGCACCAGGGTGGTCCCGCGGGCCTGGGCCTCGGCGAGGGGGTCGGTCTGCTCGACGTGGGCGCCGATGGCGAGAGGACTGCTCGAAGACATGGCTCCCAGCGTAGGACGCGACCCCGACACTAGCGGATTTGAACGTGTTCAAGTACTGTTTTGAACATGTTCAAGGACCCGCGATGACCTCCGACACCCGCCAGCACATCCTGGAGACGGCGCTCAAGCTCTTCGAGACCCAGGGGTACGCCGAGACCACGATGCGGGCGATCGCGACCGAGGCCGGCCTGGCGCCGAGCAACGCCTACTACTGGTTCCGCAGCAAGGACGACCTGGTCCAGGAGTTCTACCTGCGGATCCAGGCCGCCCACGCCCGGTCGGCCCATGGACCTCTCGCCGCGGGCGGCACCCTGGTCGACCGGCTGCGGGCCGTGGAGCACCTCGGGCTGGACACGATGGCGCCCTACCACTCCTTCGGCACGGCGTTCCTGACCACCGCGATCGATCCTCGCGCAGCGGTCAGCCCGTTCAGCCCCGAGTCGGGCGAGGCCCGCGAGGCGTCGCTGTCGATCTACCGCGAGGTCGTGGCTGGTGCCGTGCCGGCGGTGCCGAAGAAGCTGGCCGCCGTACTGCCCGACCTGTTGTGGGTCTGCCACCTCGGGGTGACCTTGTTCTGGGTGACCGACACCTCGCCCGGCCAGCAGCGCACCCGCGAGCTCGTCGACCGCGCCGCCACCCTGGTGGGCGCGATGGTCAAGGTGGCGCGGCTTCCCGGCGCCGCCGGGGTGGTCGACCAGGTGGCCGGCCTGCTCGACGTCGTGCTTCCGCGCACCGGTGAGGCCCAGGGATGAGCAGCTCAGTGTCGGACGTCCCTGGACCGATCACCGCCGGGACGAACACCCCTGGGGCGGGCGGCTACCTGCTCGCCGTCCTGGTCAGCGACTTCGTCTTCGCGCTGCTCCTCGGGCTCGGTGCGCTGGTCGAGGGCGATGTCGAGGCCTTCTTCGGGGGCGTCGTGCTCTTCACCGTGATCACGATCTTCTACTCGATCCCGTTCGCGGTCCCAGGCGTGCTGGCGGTGCACTTCTGCTGCCGCACGGTGACCTCCCAGGTGGCGCACGTCGCGGTCGCCGGCGCCGCAGGGCTCCTGGCGGGGCTGCTGGCGGAGGTGGTCCTGTTCGGCGGCGAAGCCGCCTCGTGGCTGGTGCTCGCCGTGGGAGTCGCGACCGCGACCGGCCGGGCGGCGGTGATCCCGCTGGTCCCCGCCGTACGCCGTGCCCGGCACCCTGTGGACAACGATTTCGCGGGTACGCCGAGACGTTGGTAACCTAGCCCGTCGCACTCCCCCGATGGGAGCGCAACGAATCGCACAGCCCTCCTGCCACGGAAATGCCGTGGCCGCCGAGTCCGAAGGAGGTGGAGAACGCTATGCGTACCTATGAACTCATGGTCATCCTCGATCCCAACCTCGAGGAGCGCACGGTCCAGCCGTCGCTCGACACGTACCTCAACGTCGTCCGCAACGACGGGGGCACCGTCGACAACATCGACATCTGGGGCCGTCGTCGCCTCGCCTACGAGATCGCCAAGAACGCCGAAGGCATCTACGCCGTGGTGTCGCTGCAGGCCGAGCCTGCGACCGTCAAGGAGCTCGACCGTCAGCTCACGCTGAACGAGTCGGTGCTGCGCACCAAGGTGATGCGGCCCGACGCTCACTGAGCGCACCCGCCACACCGCACCTGCACCACCAGCTCAGGCACGACCTCTGCACCACCAGTCCCGCGTTCACATCGCACGCTCGAATCTCAGGGAGACACATGGCAGGCGAGACAGTCATCACCGTCGTCGGCAACCTGACGGGCGACCCGGAGCTCCGGTTCACCCCGTCCGGCGCCGCGGTCGCCAACTTCACCATCGCCTCGACGCCGCGCACCTTCGACAAGCAGTCGAACGAGTGGAAGGACGGCGACACGCTGTTCCTGAGCTGCTCGATCTGGCGGCAGGCGGCCGAGAACGTGGCGGAGTCCTTGACCAAGGGCATGCGTGTCGTGGCCCAGGGGCGGCTCAAGCAGCGCTCCTACGAGACCCGCGAAGGTGAGAAGCGCACCGTCGTGGAGCTCGAGGTCGAAGAGGTCGGCCCCAGCCTGAAGTACGCCACCGCCAAGGTCGCGCGCGTCCAGCGCAGCGGCGGAGGCGGCGGCTACGGCGGGGGCAACTCCGGCGGCGGCGACGACCCCTGGGCCTCCAGCCCGGGTCAGTCGGGCGGCCAGGGTGGCGGCCAGCCCGCCTACCAGGGCGGCCAGGCCGGCGGCGGCAGCCAGGGAGCACCCCAAGGAGGCTCCCAAGGAGGCTCCCAAGGAGGCTCTTGGGGTGGCCAGCAGGGTGGCGGCGCACCGGCCGGCCAGCCCGACCCGTGGGCCGGTGGCGGCTCGGACGAGCCCCCGTTCTGAGGGCCCGTTCTGAGGCCCGTCCCGAGGCCTGAGCCTCATGCACCACAACTGAACAGACCATCCCCCAACCATTCCGGCGACCAGCCGGGCTCATAGCAAGGAGCACCACAATGGCCAAGGCAGTGATTCGCAAGCCCAAGAAGAAGGTTTGCCAGTTCTGCAAGGAGAAGGTGTCCTATGTCGACTACAAGGACACCAACCTGCTTCGCAAGTTCATCTCCGACCGCGGCAAGATCCGCGCGCGGCGAGTGACCGGCAACTGCGTCCAGCACCAGCGCGACGTGGCGATTGCGGTCAAGAACGCCCGCGAGGTCGCCCTCCTGCCCTACACGTCCACGGCTCGCTGAGAGGAGCTCGAGAGATGAAGCTCATCCTGACCCAGGAAGTCACTGGACTCGGCGCCGCAGGCGACGTGGTCGAGGTCAAGGACGGTTACGGCCGCAACTACCTGATCCCGCGCGGCTTCGGCATCCGCTGGACCCGTGGGGCCGAGAAGACCGTGGACTCGATCAAGAAGGCCCGCTCGGCTCGATCGGTGCGCGACGCCGACCACGCCGTCGAGGTCAAGAAGGCGCTGGAGGCCTCGACCTTCAACGTCAAGGTGCGTGCCGGTGAGGGCGGTCGCCTCTTCGGCGCCGTCACCGCGGCCGACATCGCCGCCGCGATCACCGAGGCCGGTGCCAGCGTCGACAAGCGCACGATCGTGGTGCTCAACCCGATCAAGTCGCTCGGGTCGCACACCGTGACCGTCAAGGTGCACGACGACGTCGAGGCGCAGGTCAACCTCAACGTGGTCACTGCCTGAGGGCCCACCGCACCCAGCAACACGTCCGGGAGCCGCCCCTCTCCGCTCAGGAGGGTGGGCGGCTCTCGCGTACTCGCACGCTCACCTCGAGCGGGCCGGGTCCGCCGAGCCACTCACGCCGGTGCACCCGGAAGAGCAGGTAGACGAAGGCCACGTTGACCACCGTGGAGACCAGCAGGGTGGTGGTCTCCAGCGCGGCCACCCCACCGCCGATCGCCACCACGGGCAGTACGCCGACCAGGCCGAACCCCCACA
Organism: uncultured Actinomycetota bacterium; assembly: GCA_963782215.1. Classification (GTDB taxonomy): domain Bacteria; phylum Actinomycetota; class Actinomycetes; order Propionibacteriales; family Nocardioidaceae; genus Marmoricola. The sequence continues at coordinate 36,685 of CAWAJE010000014.1, forward strand.
CCAGCAGGCCGAACCGCTTCGCGACGAACCGGTCCGGGCCGGCGGGCGGTGGCAGGTTGATGCCGGCCAGACCGATGTCGCGGGCGAGCAGCAGGCAGAACACGATCTGCGGCAGCGAGACGAACCACTCGCCCGAGGAGTCGAGCAGGTGGTTCACCTGCGGGAACCACACCGGGACGCTGGTCGCCCCGGCCAGCGCGGCCCACCAGCGGGCCGAGGCGAAGGCCGGGTTGGCCCGGGCGAGGGCCACGGTGCCGGCGATCACGAGCAGCCAGCCGAGCGGGTCGGCCAGGGCGTCGTACTGCGCCCACGACGGGGTCGGGTTCGGAGGGTAGAGCGCGTTGCCGATCACGATCACCATCCCCATGGCGATCTTCTGCAACGGCGACATGGCGCAAGCGTAGGCGGGCGGCGGGCCTCGACCCTGCAGGCCTCAGGCGCCCAGGCGCATCCAGTGGTCCCCGCGTGCCCGCGCCAGCAGGGTCACCGTGCGGCCGCCCATGAACAGCAGCCCGAAGGCGGCCCAGAGCAGGGCCAGCCCGCCGGCGGTGCCGCCGAGGGTGTCGCTGCGCAGGATCACTGCCAGCGCCGCGGGGGCGAAGAGCACCAGGGTGGCCAGCTGTGCCCACGCCAGGTAGACCGCGTCCCCGGCGCCGATCAGCACCCCGTCGAGGACGAACACGATGCCCGCCAGCGGCTGGGTGACCGCGGCCACGAGCAGGACCGGGGTCAGCAGCTCGAGGACGGCCGGGTCGGAGGTGAACAAGCGCCCCAGCCAGGGTGCCGCCGCGGCGAGGAGCAGCCCGGTGGCGACTCCGCTGAGCCAGCCCCAGCGCATCATCCGGTCGGTCACGGCGCGGGTGCCGTCGACGTCGCCGGCGCCGAGGTAGCGCCCGGCGATGGCCTGGGCCGCGATCGCCACGGCGTCGAGCGCGAAGGCGAGGAAGGTCCAGATGGTCAGGGCCAGCTGCATCGTGGCGAGGTCGGCGCGCCCGAGCCGGGTGGCCCCGAGGGTCATCAGCAGCAGTGAGGCGCGCAGCAGCAGCGTTCGGAACACCAGCGGTACGCCGGCCCGGCCCGCCTGCCGGATCCCCCACGCGTCCGGGCGCAGCGAGGCCTGGGCCTGCCGCGCTGCCCGCACCACGACCGCTACCAGCACCGCGGCCGAGCCCAGCTGCGCGACCAGCGTGCCCAGTGCCGCCCCGGCCATTCCCAGGCCGACCCCGTAGACCAGGACCAGGTTGAGCACGATGTTGGCCAGGTTCCCGGCGATCGCGACCAGCATCGGGGTGCGGGTGTCCTGCAGACCGCGCAGCACTCCGGTCGCGGCGAGCATCAGCAGCAGGGGCACCGCTCCGAGCAGCGCGATCCGCAGGTAGGTCACCGCCAGGGCCCCGGTCTGGCGGTCCGGTCCGAAGAGGTCCACGATCCGCGTGGTCAGCGGCCAGGTGAACGCCGTGACGAGCGTCCCGAGGAGCACGGCGAGCCAGAGACCGTCCACGCCCTGGGTCAGCGCCCGGCGCTCCTCGCCCGCCCCCACCTGCCGGGCCACCGACGCGGTGGTGCCGTAGGCCAGGAAGATGCACAGGCTCACCAGCGTGCCCAGGACGGCGGAGGCGATTCCGAGCGCTGCCAGCTCCGCGGTGCCCAGACGGCCCAGGATCGCGGCGTCGGCGAGCAGGAACATCGGCTCGGCGACCAGGGCCAGGAACGCGGGTACGGCGAGCCGCAGGATCTCGCGGTCCTGCGTCCGCCCCGGGCTCGGCACCCGCTGAGGCTAGGCGCTCGAGCGCCCTGTGTAAAAGCCCACCGAACCTGTGGGTATCGCGGGTCACCCGACGTCTTTGTCGACAAAGGAACAGGTGCATCCCAGATGGCGAATAGGTGAACAGACAACTTCGCAGAATTCTTGAATCCACAAGTCCTGGAGGACGTTTGCGCAGGTCAGAGCCACTTTGAGCGTGCAAACAATTTCTGTGTCCACAGAGTAACCAACAGGCTGGGCACAGCCCTGTCGGCGTGTTCCACACCCTCACCCGAGTTATCCACAGGGGCCTGTGGACAACGCTGTTGGTGAGAGCCTCCCGGTGCGCCTACTGTCAGGCGATCCCGGTCAGGGCGGGGCTGCTGAGCAGCCGGTTCCGCGGGCTCACAGGGAACTGTCGGTGCGCTCCCCTAGCGTCGCAGATGTCCGATGACGTCCGAGGGGACCGGAAGGAGCCACAGGCGTGAGCATGACCGAGTCGACAGGCGGATCCGGCGGGCTCGCGGTGGGTGAGCCGGTAGACACCTCGTGGGCCTCGGAGCCCTACGCAGGTGGTGCCTACGCCAACTTCGCGGACGACCCGGCCGGCAACCAGGAGCACTGGTCGGGCCGGATGCCCCCGCAGGACGCGGATGCGGAGCAGAGCGTCCTGGGCTCGATGCTGATCTCCAAGGACGCCATCGCCGACGTCAACGAGGAGATCGGCGGCACCGACTTCTACCGCCCGGCGCACGAGATCATCTACGACGCGATCGTCGACCTCTACGGCCGCGGGGAGCCGGCCGACCCGGTCACGGTCTCGGCCGAGCTGCAGCGTCGCGGTGAGCTGCAGAAGGTCGGCGGCGCTCCTTACCTCCACACGCTCTCGGCGAGCGTGCCGATCGCCGCCAACGCGAGCTACTACGCCACGATCGTGCGCGAGAAGGCGATCCTGCGTCGGCTGGTCGACGCTGGCACCAAGATCGCGCAGATGGGTTACGCCGGCGAGGGCGACGTCGACGACACGGTCGACGCGGCCCAGCAGGAGGTCTACGCGATCGGGGAGAAGCGGCAGCAGGAGGACTACGCGCCGCTCTCGGCGATCATGGAGACCACGCTCGACGAGATCGAGGCGATCTCCAACAACGACGGCACCACCTCTGGGGTGCCGACCGGGTTCGCGGACCTCGACGAGCTGCTCAACGGGTTCTCAGGTGGCCAGATGGTGATCGTCGCCGCGCGTCCCGCGGTCGGCAAGTCGACGCTGGCCCTGGACTTCTGCCGCGCGGCTTCGGTGCACAACAACCTGACCAGCTGTTTCTTCAGCCTGGAGATGAGCAAGAGCGAGATCACGATGCGGCTGCTCTCGGCCGAGGCGAAGATCCCCCTCAACCACATCCGCAAGGGCCCGATGAGCGAGGACGACTGGAACAAGCTCGGGCCGAAGATGAGCCAGGTCTCCGGTGCCCCGATGTTCATCGACGACAGTCCCAACATGACGATGATGGAGATCCGCGCCAAGGCCCGTCGGCTCAAGCAGCGACACGACCTGCGGCTGATCGTGATCGACTATCTCCAGCTGATGACCAGCGGCAAGAAGGTCGAGTCCCGCCAGGTCGAGGTCTCGGAGTTCTCCCGGCAGATCAAGCTGCTGGCCAAGGAGCTCGAGGTCCCGATCATCGCGCTCTCCCAGCTCAACCGTGGCCCCGAGCAGCGCTCGGACAAGCGTCCGATGATGAGCGACCTGCGCGAGTCCGGCTCCATCGAGCAGGACGCCGACATCGTGATGCTCCTGCACCGCGAGGACGTCTACGAGAAGGAGTCGCCCCGCGCCGGCGAGGCCGACATCATCGTGGCCAAGCACCGCAACGGCCCCACCCGCGACGTCGTCGTCAGCTTCCAGGGCCACTACAGCCGCTTCGTGGACATGGCGCACAGCTGAGCCGATGTTGCCGACGATGCGCGAGTTTGCAATTGAACGATCCAGTTCGCAACTATTGCAGATTCGGTGAGTTGCGCGAGCACTTCGTGACAGGGACAGGTCAAGCCGTGCGGTGGGCACGCGATGCTATTGATGCGTGCAATGAACACCTCCGCCTGTGTCTCGCCGTCTGCATGGTCTGCGGTCGGGACGGCGACCCCGGACGTGCGACGTGCGGTAACCACGACAGTGAACAGCGACGCTCGTGGGACGAGTGGTCTTCCACCGACGCCGACTGCCCGTAAGCCCGAACACCAGCGCGCCGTGGGCGGCTCACATAACCCGGGCGGGATCGGCGACGTACCCGTCGCGGAGGACCATGCCATTCGGTCCCCATCCGCAAATCTGTGCGCGCGAACCGATCGTCGCCGCCGCCACGGCGGTGGCACAGGAGGAGACATGGAATCGAACGGCGAGATGTTCTGGCTGGCGGACGGTGCCGTCATCACCGCCACCCACCCGGTGGGCGAATGTGTCACACCGGGTGGGTGCCCACTGCACTGTCCGAGTGATCACGCGTTACGTGACGCGCCGCTCGTCCACCACGTGCCCACTGGTGGGCTAGGTCGTCGTTGCGATCACGGGCAAACTCATCCCGACATCGACGATGTCCGGTTGCGTGAACGTGGGGCCACCAAATACGTCGGTCGCATTCCCGGTTGGGTGCATCAGCCGTGCGACGGATGTTGCCAGCTCGACATGACCGACTGGTTCCCGAGCACAGACATGAGGGGACCGACGTGAACACACCCCGGGCGCGACCACTGCCCAATCTCAACGCCTACGACTTCCTGCCTGCCGGCTGGACCGACCTGTTCAACGCCGCCGTGGCCGCACTTGACGACCTCACACCGGGATGGCAGCTCACCCAGGTGAAGGAGAAGTACGGCGGGCTGCGGTTCTACTGGTGGCCGCCGCAAGGCCTTCCAGAAAGCACCGTCCAGGCAGCCTCGGCTGCGGTCGCAGAGGCCGAGCGTCGCTCCTTCGAGACCTGTGATGTGTGCGGCGAACCGGGCAGCCTGCGCAGCGACCGCAACTGGTGGCGCACTCGCTGCAACACCCACGCCCACCCCGACGTCGCCTCGGTCGACGCGGACCTCGTCGCACGCGCGCCATGATCGTGCGACCGTCGCCTCATCCGGATGTCGAGCCTCGCATCGCCGCCTCCATCCGCACCGATGACACCCACGGTCCTCCGGACGAAGCCGGGCCTCGGGCTCTCCAGGGAGATCTGACTATCACGCATGAGGGACCTAAGCCCGTTCTGCTTGTCGACGTCGATGGGGTGCTGAACGTCTGGTCGATGCGTAACCCGGTGTCCCCACCGTGGGAAGTGCACCCAGAGGTGCCCTCGGGTGACGGCCGCAGCTACCGGCTCGTGCTCAACCGCCAGCCACGGGGAGTGGCTGCGCGCCGTGAGCGAGGTGGTCACCCTCGTGTGGTGCACGACGTGGTGGCGCGTGGCCAACGAGCAGATCGCACCCCGGGTAGGCCTGCCCACTGATCTGCCCGCGGTCTGGCTACCACGCCATCTACTCGATACGCCGCAGGGTTACTCAGCCAAGACGCCCCTAGTCCGCCGCTGGGCGGCCGAGAACCAAGTCACCAGGCTGGCCTGGCTCGACGACAACGTCGCCGACCACGCCGACCGGATCGCGCTCACCCTGCCCGCCTCCACCCGAGATAGTCGCCTGACCGGCGTCGCTCCGCTCGCCGATGCGCTCGTGGTAACCGTCGACCCCGATCAGGGTCTCACCGAACCGCACCTCGATCGTGTACGCCGGTGGGCACAGCGCCGCACGGGTGGGCCTGCGACTTAGGGGCCGCAGGACGCAGCGAAGAGAGTTGCCGCCAAGTAATGCGCCTTAAGTCCAGTTTCGCTACATTCAGCGAAGCCCATTAGGGGGAGTGCACCACCATGACCACCACCACCACGCAGCCGCAGGCACAGCGGTTCTTGGCGCGCGTGCTTGCGGTCCTGGCGGCGCTGGCAGTCCTCGTTGGCCTGATGAGCATGGCCCCTTCGGCCTCCGCGACCGAGGACGGCTACACCTGGCGCCCGGTGCGCGACGTCGCCTCGTTCGTCTACTGGGCGCGCGCCAACGGCGCCCAGGTCCTGCACGTGGACACCGAGCACATGACCGATGACGGCTTCTGGTACGCCACCAAGGGCGGCGGCGTCTCGGGCTACCGCGACATGTTGTGGGTTTACCAGCCCTGGGGGATGCGCTGCCGCGACGACACCTACCGGCTCGGGTTCAACCCGTGGCTGAACACGTACGCGTGCATCCGTGACATGGACCGCGCCGACGCCGCCTCGCCGACGATGCCCACTACGCCGAGGCCACCCGTCTACTGCCGCGAGTCTCAGGGTCGCCCGTGGGCCTACGGCGCGCAGGTACGACGGCTACGACGGCCAACTGCACCAACGGCTTCATCTACACCACCCGCACGTGGATGACCTCGCAGACGTACCAGCGCAGCATGTGTGCCCCGTGGGAGGACCAGACCGTCGTCGGCACCGCGCAGCGCTGCTGGTCGAAGACCTACCCGTGGATCAGCGCCCCCGAGCCGATGCCGTGGGCGCCCGAGCCGGACACGTGCACCGGTGCGGCCCGCGACGTCAACCGTTACGAAACCCCCTACACCCCCGAGCAGAACACCACCTCGGACCCCACGTGCGACGGTTCGGCCCCGGCCCCGAACTGCACGGCAGCGACCGCATGGCACCCCGCCTGCGGCGGCCCGCTCCAGTACCCGGTCTTCACCGGCTTCTCCGATGGCACCGAAGAGGCCGAACCCGCGACTGGCACTGGCACTGGCACTGGCACGGCTTCGAGTCGTTCACCGGTCCGCATCGGCCACCGTCACCAGCGATGGCACCGGCACCGTCTTCGCTTCCGCGACCCGTACGGCCACCGCCACGGCCTCGCGCGAAACCGTGCGCCGCACCGTGGTGAAGCGATACCGAGGCAAGAGGTTCGTCGGTCGTGGCGCCGCCCGCGTGCAGCACGGGTGACCCGTTCGGCTGACCCGGGAAGGTTCAGCCGAGCGTCCCGAGGTCACCGTGACCCGCACGGCCTCGTGCACCAAGGCAACCTCTGAGGAGGCCGAGGCCTGCGCCCAGGCCAAGGCGACGAGCGAGGCGACCGACGCCGCGAACCTGGCTGCCGACACCGCCGCTCAGACGGCTGCGGCTTCGGCTGCGCAACCGGGCTGCGTCGTGCTGCTGCCCAGGCTGCGGCTGCGTCTGCTGCTACCTCGACGGCGGTGACGGCTCAGGAGCGGAAGAACGCCTCTGCTGCTGCGTTGCGGTCTGGCGAAAAAAGACGCCGCACGCCGACTGAAGGTCTATCAGGCCCAGCACTGACTCTCGGAGCCCGAACGGGGGCCGCCGAGCGTGAAGAAGCGTGCGTGTCCGGGGTTACCGTTTTGGGCAACGACACGGCTGCGCTACCCGTGCTGAGCCGCCGTCCCGACTGGCGCGAACGCCACGATGTCGAAACCGAAAGCTGCCAAGGCGGCTATCAACTCGGGCCTCACGATGGACCCGGTTTGAACGACGGCGAGCTTGTACGCCTGCGCATGCTGCCGCGCGACACCGTGGAGGACCTCCATGAGCGCCTCGCGGTCGGCCGACGGTTCCCACCACGGCATCAATTGCGGCCACTCGGGAACTTGGAGTAGGGCGAACGTCATGACGGCAATGTCTGCTGCGCGCAAGCCCACGTCTTCGTGGAGCACTAGCGTTGCGAACCGGTCAGAGCCGTGGTGTTCTGCGCCGTCGAGCACGGGCCACTGGGCGTAAAGCCAGTCCGGCCCGTCATGCACCAGCTGCATGGCGCCTGAGAACCTCCACCCCTCATCACCCCACGGGGAGAGCTTCGCGGCACTGACCATGATCACGGCGGCTGTCGACTTGCTCATGCGGACACGCTCTCCTCGAGTCGGTGGTGTCGCAGGTCGAGGATGACCAAGAGAGCGGCCACCACCACTGTGAGGCAGGCAGCGATCAACACGGCCGTCTGGACGGTCGCGGAGCCAAGGAGACCTACTCCCGAAGCCACGACGGCAACGGCGAGAAGGCCTACGGCAGCGGCGCTGCGTCGACCGAACACGGCCGGCGTTCTCTTGAGGAGGAAGAAACCCACGCCCCCGAGGAACGCAAATGCCGCCAGTGAAAACAGGGTCAACAACCCTGCAGTTGCCAGTGATGGGACGGCGCGCGCAGCGGGACCGGGAACCGAGGCCAGAGAGGTAAAGACAGCGACGAGACCGGCCGCGGAGGCGATACCACCTACGAAGCTGATCGCGGCCCCGAGGCGCTGTCGCTCGTCGTCGTGCTTGCGCTGCGTGGCCACCGCTTCTTCCTCAGCCCTACGCTCAAGTGCCCTCTCAAGGGAGTCGACGCTACGAGCGAGCGCCTGCATTCGATCGCTGATCACAGAACCGTCCATGGAGAGCTGGTCCTGCATCACGCGTGGCGCCATTTCGCGTCGCAAGGATTCGTCGATGGTCCAGGCTCGAAAATCTTTCTCATTGAGCAACTGCGGTTGCTGGAGGCTCCGCAGCTCCAACCGTGCCCGCACCCGGCGTGCGATGCCGAGCGAGTTGCCCAGCGCGCCACCCTTGGCAGGCGCTCCCTCAGCGGCTAAGAGCTCGAGCTGGGCTACGACATCCGCCTGATCGGCCGCCAGCTGGCCTGTGACGGCCGCAAGCGAGATCAGCTCCCGCACGATGCCTTCGCCACCCACGCCGAGATAGTCGTGATAGACGGAGAGGGCATCGAGATCCACCACGGCGACCCGACCATCTGAACGCACTGCGCAGAGCGCGTCATCTCTTGCAGGCTCGGTTGCTGGCTGCAGCGGCTCGAATGCCCACTGGTAGCCCTCCGATTGCCGCTCGTCAGTCGTAGCGAAGTCGGACCCATCGCCCTCAAGCTGGCGAAGCAGCAGCGTGTCGACCTTCAGTGCGGAGCCGTGCTCCGAAGCACCCAGTCCCACGATCAGCCCTTCGACCAGCCGGTGACCGGCGCGGACTATCCGACTGGGAACGAGTAGCTCAATGACGGGCGCTTGCATCAAACTCTGGGGCAAGTCCTCGACCTGGCCTGGGAACAGGTCAGAAAGCCTCGCGTCCCCAGAAACTTGCATGAATTTGAGGAGTTCCGCCACGCCCTTGGCGGAGTCTGCTGCTGAGTAGGCAAAGCCATCGTCGCCAACACGTGGTGTTGGGTACCGGAGCAGTCGCCCCACGTGATCGGTTACCTCCGCTACCGCGCCTCCTGCGCGCATGCCGCCAAACTCGATCAGGGTCCTCTCTGCTTGGGCCATCAATCGCTCCAAGCCGAGCACGAGCCCGATGCCCGGGACCAGCCACAGTGAGACAGCGGACGACTCGGGAAGAACTACCGGCTGATCGGTCGATTGCAACTCCGCCAGGGTCGTGGCTGAACGACCGAAGACCACAGACTCTTGGCTGGTCGCCTGTTGGGTGTGCGCGAGCAGAACCGGGGCACCCCATGAGTCGTAACGAGGCGGATCTGTCCGGCCGGCCCAAGCCCGTCCCGGGTTCAGCGCCTGCAACTTCGCTCGCGAGGCCAAGAAAGGGCCGTCCTCGCCCCCAGGTCTCGGCGTCGGAACAGATTCGAGCGCCGGAACCTGACCGGTCCTTAATGGGAGGAGCACCGCAATCAATGAGCCATTCAGATCAGCGGGCTGCGCAAGATGATCCATCGATCCCCCGAAGGTCGGTAGATAAATAAAGCCGCTGGGCGCAGCTTCGGCGGCCCGAACGTACCGTGTCGCGGCGCGGACGTGTGTAAATCAGATTGAAAAGTTTTTGCCGAGTTCATCGACGCGCCGGATATTGCTTCTGATTGTCCGCTGGCGTGCGTGAGAGATGCCGATTCCGTCTGTGGTCCTCACGCCAGAACCGAAGCCGGTTGACCCAGTTGTGAAAGTTCCGGTCCGGAGGCGGCACTGCCGTAACCATCTCCGATGGCATGTGCAAGTACAACCGATTGGATAACAGCAGGCTCCACGGCGTTGGCGGCGCTCGGAACCGTCGGCGCGCTCTGGGTGGGTGCCATCGGTTTCCGGCGCCAAGCCAACACACAAAGCGGGATCAGGCATCGCGCGTGAGTGTTGCGAAGACTGGACCGCGCGACGCAGTGATCCGAAATCAGTCGGATCGCGCGATTCACTACGTCAGCGGATGGTTTCACGACGGGCCGGAACCGGGAGTCGCTCGCTATAAGGACGTGCCAGGTGACACCTCTGAGGACGTGGTCGCCGCGGGGGAGGCGGTCCGCGCTCACGCGAGCCTGGTCCCTGCCGAGTTGGGCCACTCCGCGATTCCATATGTTCTGTTCACAGACGCGGACGGTCACCGGTGGCGGCGAGGCCGCGGCGGTTATCTACAGACTGCTCGGAAAGCCCAAGACGCAGGTTCGCAGAACAAGGTCAGAAAGGGGCGGACGCGGCAGCTAGGGAGTACTTGGCACCGTACATGCAAGGCGTGGCGTCAGCGTCCCTGGTGGGTGCCATTTCATGCTCGGTTTATCGGCCGGCGGACGTCGGGCGGTTCGGCCCCAACCGCGTACTTAGAACGTCGGGGTTCCTTACTCGAACGCGGTGGCTGGTGCCGCGTGAGTGCCTGGGAGATGAGTCGCCTTCGGCGCTCCTCGAGGGCGCTCGCAAACTGACACCTTGTTGCAGACTCGGCGATAGTGGTGTTGCAGATTAACGACCGCTGAGTCGGCAGACGTTGCACACTCACGCATCGTCGGCA
>CAWAJE010000015.1:0-83556 GCA_963782215.1 uncultured Actinomycetota bacterium
GCGAGGTGCTCGGTCGCAGTCGCGAGGAGTCCCGCGACCGCGCTCGCGAGCTGCTCGAACGGGTGGGGCTCTCGGAGAAGGCCGGCGCCTACCCCGACATGCTCTCCGGCGGGCAGCAGCAGCGGGTCGCGATCGCCCGGGCGCTGGCGATGGATCCGACGCTGATGCTCTTCGACGAGCCGACCTCGGCCCTGGACCCCGAGCTCGTCGGTGAGGTGCTCGACGTGATGCGCGACCTCGCCGAGGGTGGCATGACGATGATCGTGGTGACCCACGAGATGCGCTTCGCCCGTCGGGCCGCCGACCGCGTGGTGCTGCTGGCCGACGGCGGGATCGCCGAGCAGGGCAGTCCCGAACAGGTCCTCGACCAGCCCTCCAGCGACCGCGGCAAGGCCTTCCTGGAGCAGCTCAACGAGGAGTAGCCGCCTCGGTCCTCTCCTCCCGCACCCGCGGCGGTCGCGACCGGCGTACGGCAACGACCACCGCCACTGCCGCCACGGCGAGCGCCACCGTCCACACCGGAACGCCACCGAGCCAGCGGGTGATCGCAGCCTGGGCCTGGACCTCGAGGTCGGTGGTGTCCCCGAGCCCGAGGACACCGGTGATCCCGGCGGTGCCGTCGTAGCGCAGGAACAGCACGCCGATGGTCACGAACAGCACCCCCGCCACCACGGAGGTGGTGTGGGTGCGGATCGGCCCCAGGCGCAGGGGACGACCCCGGACCCACGAGCGCTGGGAGATCTCGAGCCGGTCCCACACCGCTGCCAGCACGAACAACGGCGCCGCCATCCCGAGCGCGTAGACCGCCAGCAGCGCGGCGCCGCCCGCAGGCGAGGTGGTCGCCGCCATCGTCAGGATCGCACCCAGCACCGGACCCGAGCAGAAGCCCGCCAGGCCGTAGACCGCGCCGAGCGCGACCAACGAGAGCGTCCCGGTGCCCCGGACCCGCGAGGAGAGCCCCTGCAACCGGTCGGTGAACGGAGCAGCGAAGCTGCGTCCCAGCAGCTGGAGCACGCCCAGCCCCACCAGGGTCCACCCGGCCACGGCGATCAGCGTGCCCCGGTGGCCGTAGAACAGGTTGGAGGCGAAGCTGGCGCCCATGCCCAGCGGCACCAGGGTCAGCAGCAGGCCGACGTAGAAGCCGAACGTGCGGCGCAACAGCATCGTCTTGCTGGCGAAGGCGTAGGCGAAGAACGACGGCAGCAGCAGCGCGCTGCACGGGGACAGCAGCGCCAGCACACCGGCCGCGAACGCGACGAGCAGGCCGACCTCGCCCATCAGCCGGCTTCGGCGGCCTGCTGGGCCCGCTCGATGCTCGCCTCGAAGTCCGCAAGCGGCATCGCCCCGATGATCGGGGTGCCGTTGATCAGGAACGAGGGCGTCCCGGAGAGACCGATCGACAGCGCCTCGTCGAAGTCGTGGCGGACCAGCTTCTCCGAGAGCCTGCTGTCCATGTCGGTGGTGAACTCTGGACACGTCCAGCCCGACCTTCTCGGCGAGCCCGGTCAGGTAGTCCTTGGTGAGGCCGCCGCTGTTGGGCGGCGACTGCTTGGCGTAGAGCGCGTCGTGGTACTCCCAGAACTTGCCCTGCTCGGCCGCGGCGCGTGCTGCGTGCGCCGCCAGCACGGACTCATCACCGAGGTAGGGGAAGTCACGCCACTCGATGCGCATCACCCCGGTGTCGACGTACTTCTCGATCAACGTCTTCTCGGTCTCCCGGGCGAACTTGCCGCAGTAGGGGCACTGGAAGTCCGAGTAGGCGATCATCACCACCGGCGCGTCCACCTCCCCCATCGCCGTGGGGTCCTGGGGCGTACGCCGCGCGAAGGCAGCGAGGTCGCCGTACTCGGGGTTGACCGACTCCTGCGTCGTGGTGGCCGCCGGGTCGGGCTCGGCTGCTGCGTCGCCGGTGGACCGCGGCAGCACCACGGCCGCCAGTGCAACCAGCGCAGCAGCCGCGGCGATGATCCAAGGCAGCTTCGCGGAACGGCGTACGCCGGTCGAGCCGGAGGTCTTCGGTGTCGTCATCGTGCGGGGGTCTCCCATGCTTCTCGGTGTGGCTCGGACGGGACGGGGCAGCTCCGACGGCCTCGGAGGCGGCGTGCGAGCGCCCAGGTCAGCAGGCCCACGGCCAGCAGCTGCAGAAAGGGTTGGAAGGGCTCGAACCACGTCACTGCTCCCGCGGCGCCGAGCGCCAGCAGGACCAGCTTGTTGCAGACCGGGCATCCGACCGCGAAGAAGGTCAGCATGCCGGCGGCGTAGCTGCCGCGCGTGGTCGCACGCTCCGCGGCCGGGGAGGACTGGTCAGACAGGGCGACCTCGGGCGTCGGCCGCACGTAGGTGGCGGTGATCAGGCCGCCGAGGACGGAAGAGACCACGAGGGAGGGCCACGCCCACCAGGTCGGGGGGATCTCGCGACCGAACCATGGCGTGTCGATCAGATCGGTCGGCAACGCGACCACCAGCACGAAGGCGGTCGTCGCCACCACCGCGGCGGCGACCTCCCGGGTGGTGGGCCTCCAGACGCCCATCAGGCCACCTCGACCGGGTGGCCACTGGTCCGCCACTCCAGCATCCCGTCCTCCAGGCGCCGCACCGAGGTGCCCTGCGCCTGCAGCAACCTGACCGCGTCATGGGCCAGGACGCACCACGCACCGCGGCAGTAGGCGACCACGTCCTTGTCCCCGGCACCGGCGACAAGTGCCTGCGCCTGGTCGGAGGTGAGATCGCCGAAGGGCACCGACCGCGCGCCGGGGATGTGACCGGCCGCGAACTCCTCGACGGGGCGTACGTCGAGCAGCAGCACGGACTCCTCGGCCAGACGGGCCAGGAGCTCCTCACGGGTGACCTGCTCGACATCGTCGAGGCCGGTGCCACCGAGGTAGGAGGCCAGGGCGCGGTCGACGTCGGCGGAGTGCGCGCGGGCCACCGTCCGCATCGTGGCGTAGAGCGCGAGCACGTCGTCGCCGGCCAACCGGTAGAAGATGCGGGTGCCCTCACGACGGGTCTCGACGAGGTGCGAGAGCTTCAGGATCTGCAGATGAGCGGAGACGCTGGTCAGGCCGATCCCGCTCTCCCGCGCCAGCGACTCCACGCTGCGCTCGCCCTGGGCCAGCAGGTCCAACAGCTCCAGACGCTTCGGGCTCGCGAAGGCCTTGCCGACCACCGCCAGCCTCTCGAAGAGACCGTCGCGTTCCGCGCACCGTGTCGTCGTCATCCGCATCCTCCAAAGATCTTTGGAAGACCGTAACAAGGCGACCCCCGTGCCCTTCCAGGTCTCCCCCGCCCCGCGGCCCGATCAACGCCTCAGGAGGGGGCGATCAGCGCACAATGGCTCCATGACTGTCCCGACGCCCGCGCCGCAGCGGCACCCCGCCGTGCAGGAGTTCCACGCCAGGAGGGCGGCCGACGCCCAGGCCCGAGTGGCAGACACGATCACCAAGTTCGCCGGTTCGATGACCTTCGTCTACGTGCACGTCGCGGTGTTCGCGGTGTGGATGCTGGGGGTCGAGTCCAGTCCCTGGCCGACGCTGACCCTGGTGGTCTCGCTCGAGGCGATCTTCTTGTCGACGTTCGTGATGATCGGGCAGAACCGGTCGGCGGCGTTCCAGCAGGCCAAGGCCGACCACGACTTCCGCGAGCAGGAGCTCGCCCTCAAGGACGACCTCCAGATCACCAGGATGATCCACGTGCTCACCCAGGAGCTGCACGACCGGCTCCTCACCGACCCTGCCCACCCACCCACCGAAGGCCCCTGACGCCGTGCGCTCCCAGACCTGGGCCGCCGCCCTGACCACGGCAGCACTCGCACTCACCGGTTGCAGCCAGGCAGCGCCACAGGCGGCGACTCCCGAGACAGCCTCATCCACCGTGACGGCCGACCCGGTGGACGGATCAGATCAGTCGACGGGTCAGTCGACGGGGCAGCACCGGAGCCGACGTACGAGGCGATGAGCGTCGCTCGCACACAACGCCTGGTGGGCAAGGCTCAGCGGCGCTTCGGCGCCGAGCTGAACGCGCGCCGGCGGCACAACGGCGGCACCTACCCGACCGGGAGACGATCCTGGCCGCCTTCGAGGCCGTGCCGCACCATGCCGAGATCTACCTCGCCGGGTTCACCCTCAACCGCACCCGGACCGGCATCTCCTACTGCATCCACTCTCGCAACGACAAGTCGAGCGCTGCCGTTGCCGACGGGCGGGGTGAGGTGGCCGCGCTCACCGACCGCGACTGCGGCGGCAGCTCCGACCTGCGCATCATCGGCCCCTAGCCCTACCGCCCTCCCTACGGCACCGAGTCAGGTGAGGTTCAGCGGGTCCGGCGCAGTCTGCCGGTGTGGGCGTTCCTGCCCACCCGCTCCGGAGAGGCCGTCGTCATGCTCACCTTGATCGTCGTTCCGACGTACAACGAGAGTGACTCGATCACCACGTTGCTCGACGCACTGCGGCGCGACGTGCCGCGCGCCTGTGTCCTGGTCGTGGACGACTCCAGCCCGGACGGGACCGCGGACCTGGTCCGAGCCGATCCGCGCTACGGGTTCGCCGTCTTCCTGCTCCAACGTGACGTCAAGGAGGGACTCGGCGCCGCCTACCGCGAGGGCTTCGCGTGGGCCCTGGCGCACGAGTACGACGCCGTGGTCCAGATGGATGCCGATCTCTCCCACCCGACCGACCGGGTGAACGCGCTGGTGGACGCGCTCGAGGACGTCGACGTCGCCGTCGGCTCCCGCTACGTGCCCGGTGGGGCGACAGCGGGCTGGTCGCTGCGCCGCCGGATGCTGTCCGTGGCTGGAAACGCCTACGTGCGAGGAGTCCTCGGCCTGCACACGCACGACACCACCGCGGGGTTCAAGGCCTACCGCGCCTCGGCGCTGCGTGCGATCGACGTGCTCTCCTCGACCTCCAACGGCTACTGCTTCCAGGTGGAGAACACCTGGCACGCGGAGCGACTCGGCCTGCGCGTGGCCGAGGTGCCGATCACCTTCGTCGACCGGACGGTTGGCACCTCGAAGATGACCGGGACGGTCATCGCCGAGGCGTTGGCGCGGGTGGTGGTCTGGCGCCTGGGCGAGATGCGCGGGCAGCTGCGACCAAGCCGGCAACCTGCCGAGCTGCCCTACCGTGTGCCGTCTGACCCTCCTCGACGGGGGTAGGACCTGGTGGACTCGAGGCCTACCGGTGCTTCCAGCTGATGCAGGCGGGCTGCCCGACCGAGACCGCCGAGGAGACCAGGGCGGAGGCCGACCACTACAAGGTCCTGAAACAGTCTGCTCTCGGAGCCGCGGAGCTCGCACCTGCTCGACATGGGCTGCGGCCGCGGCCGGATCGCCCACCACTTCGCGACCCCGACCGGCGGCCAGGTCTCGGGCTACGACATCGATCCCGACCAGCTCGAGACGCCGGAGGAGTCCCTCGACCTGCTGGAGAGGTGCGGGCAGGCCTGGACCGAGGCGGAGCGGGCCAAGATCGTCGACCTGAGCTGACGGATCGTCGCCGAGAAGCACTGACCGCATCCCCGGACCAGGGGTGGTCAAGGCCTCGCTCAGGGAGCCTTGATCAGCACGCACTCGGCCGGGCGTACGCCGCACCGCACCATCCGCTCACCGCTCGAGCCGTCGGCGTGGACGACCGGCGAGACCACGTGCTCGGCGTCCTCCCAGGCCCAGGCCATCACGCGGAACGCCCAACCGCTCGGCGCCTGCAACGTGGCCCGGTCGGCACCGTCGAGCTTCTGCAGCTGCAGCGAGGAGACGGCCGTCACCTCCCCGCCCAAGGTCCCGGGCTCGCTCCATAGCAACCAGCCGGAGGGACTGATCGCGATGTCGTCATGGGCCGGCAGCGGGCCCAGTCGGGTGAACTCGCCGGCGTCGGAGATCGTCGCCAGGTAGGGCTTCCCGCTCGCCCCGTCGGTGCCGTCGGCAGCGTCGACGACGATCAGCCCGACCGGCGTACTGCCCAGGACCACCTGAGGAGGAGCGACCGGATCGGCCGGCGCGCTCTGCGGGGTCGGGTTCAGGTCGACGGTGCTGTTGTCGCCGCGTGTCAGCCACACGAAGTTGGTGCCGGCACCCTGCACGATCACCTTCCCGTCGTCGGTGACTGCCCGAACCCGGACCGGATCACCCGTCCCGGCCTTCCCGGGGTACACCGGGACCGCACCGAGCCCGTCCCCACCGCCGCGAGGATCGAAGCCGGTCACGACGGAGCGGCCGTTCTCGTTCGAGACCAGGACGATGTACTGCCCGTTCGGGGAGATCACCGGGACCACGTCGAGCTCCGAGGACAGCTTGTTCGCCTTGCGCCCGGTGCCCCACCACCAGGTGCCGTCGTCGCGGAGCGCGATCCACGCCGCGTCCCCGTACTCCACCGACCACCACGTGCCGGCAACCTGCTCACCCTCGACGTACAGCTTCTGGTCCAGCACGTAGGGGATGCCCGGGGCGCTCTTCGAGAGCGGGCCGGAGTTCTCCGTCGGGGTGGGCGAGTCCGTCGGGGTGGGCGACGCGGTCGGGCTGGCCGCGGGCGGGCCGGGATCGAGGTCGGGGTCGCCGCCCCCGAGGCGCGAGCCCAGCGTCACCGCCCCGACCACGATCAGCACCACGACGGCGGCCACCAGCAGTGGCAGCCAGTGTCGGTGGGACGGAGATGCGGGCTGCTCCTCGGGCAGGGCAGGCATGGGCGGGACCTGCAGTCGGTCAGCGACCTCCCGCAGCTCGCGACCCAAGGTCTTCTCGACGTCGTCGTGCATCTCAGTTCCCCCTTTCATCGGTGCTCAACGAGTCGAGCGCGGCTCGCAGCACCTTGAGGGCGTGGTGGGCGGTGGACTTCACGGTTCCTCGGGAGCACCCCAGCGCGTCGGCGATCTCCGCCTCGCTGAGGTCCTCGTAGTAGCGCAGCACGATCACGGCGCGCTGACGCGGAGGCAGCGACTTCACGTGTGGCCACAGGACCATGCGCTCCTCGCTACCGGTGACCGGTGACCGGTGACCGGTCTCGGGAGGTTCGTCGGTGAGCAGCTCGAGCCGCCGCGCCTTGGGTCGCCGCTGGGAGAGATAGGTGTTGGTGAGCATCCGGCGCAGGTAGGCCGTGGGCGACTGCGCCTCCTTGACCCGCGACCAGGACCGGAACGCCTTGATCATCGTCTGCTGGGCGATGTCCTCGGCGTCGGCATGGTTGCCGGCGAGGAGGTAGGCGTAGCGGTACAGCGCCGGCCAGGCGTCGGCGGCGTACTCGTCGAACGTGAGCGCACCCGAGCTGCTCGTCGTCACGTCATGGATCATCCGGCACCACCTCTCACCGAACTGACGCGGCGCGCGGGGGAAAGGTTGGGTCGCGCCGGCCGCGATCTCGAGATGAGGCAGGATCGAAGGCCGACGATCCCCGCAGAGAGGCACCCGCGATGACCAAGTTCGAGACAGACCAAGCAGGGATGAAGGCCTTCCTGGACCACATCGGGGAAGTCGTGCGGGACACCGTGGACCAGAGCGTCGCCGACAGCGCCGGTCAGGACCTGGAGGCGGCGGTCGACCAGCTGCACACCCGGCTGAACCAGATCCCGGGCCTGGAGTTCGACCGGGAGTGGGCCCGGCAGGCCGTGGAGACCCTGCGCCGCGGCGAGGCGCTCGAGATCCAGATCGGCTGAGACCCTCCGGAGCCCGACCTCAGGAGCCTGGCTGCTGCGGGTCGAGGTCGGCCAGTGCGGAGCGGTCACCCACCTGGTCGGTGGTGATGACGCTGAGACTGCCGTCGCTCTCCAGCACCACCGCGGCCACCGCGGCCACGTCGCCCACACCGGTCCCCCGGATGGCTTGCCTGACCTCGGCCGCGGTGAGCCGCTGCCGACGCAGCGCGGCGTCGAGCATCCGCCCGTCCTGCAGGACCAAGGTGGGTCCGACCGTGACCACCGAGCGCGCGATCGGCCGCCTCGAGGTCACCGCCGCGACCAGGAACTGGAGCACCGCCAGCACCCCGAGCGCGAAGACCCCCTCGGTCCAGGAAACGTCCTTGCTCAGGAAGATCGTCGCCAGCGTGGAGCCCAGGGCGACCGTGACGATCAGGTCGAAGGCGTTCAGCTTCGACAGCGTGCGCTTGCCGGAGATGCGCAGGATCACGACCAGGGCTGCGTAGGACGCCGGGCCCACAAGGAGCACGCGCAGGACGTCGGACCAGGTGTCGAACCACATGGGTCCTTTCTACCCGGAGATGCGCCCGCACCCGGCCGCCGGGTTGACTGTCGCCATGACCCCCGAGGAGTTTCGAGCAGCTGCCCACGAGCTGGTCGACTGGATCACCGACCGACGCCTGGAGATCGAGGGACGGCGAGTGCGGCCGGCCGTCGAGCCGGGCGACATCTCCGCCCGCCTGCCCGCCACCCCGCCGCAGGGTGGCGACTCCGCTGCGAGCGTCCTCGCCGACCTGGAGTCCGTCGTGGCGCCGGGCATCACCGAGATGCAGCACCCGATGAACTTCGGCTGGTTCCCCTCCAACGCCAGCCTGTCCTCGATCCTGGGTGACTTCGCCTCTTCGGGACTGAGCTCGCTCGGGATCTCCTGGGAGTCCTCACCCAGCCTGACCGAGGTCGAGGAGGTGGTCACCGACTGGCTGCGCCAGCTCACCGGGCTCAGCGAGGAGTGGTCGGGCGTCATCCAGGACACCGCGTCCAGCGCGTGCCTGGTGGCGATGCTGGCGGCACGGGAGCGCGCCAGCGACCACGCTCAGGCCGACGGCGGGCTGGTCCGCTTCGGCCGACCGCTGCACGTCTACACCACCGAGGAGGCGCACTCCTCGGTGCGCAAGGCGGCACTCCTGGCCGGGTACGCCGCCCGCGACATCCGCATGGTCGACGTCGATCCGTGGACGCGTGACATGCGTGCCGAGCACCTGGCGGAGCTGATGCAGGCCGACCTGGAGGCAGGTGGTGCCCCGGCGATCGTCGTCGCCTCACTCGGCTCGACCGGCGTGACGGCGTTCGACCCGCTGCCCGAGATCATCGAGGTGGCCTCGCCGTACGGCGCCTGGATCCATGTGGACGCGGCGATGGCGGGAGCCGCGATGCTGCTGCCGGAGCGCCGCCACCAGTTCGCCGGGGTCGAGGACGCCGACTCGATCTCGTGGAACCCGCACAAGTGGATGGGCACCATCCTGGACACCTCACTGCTCTACCTGCGCGATCCCGACCACCTGATCCGGGTGATGTCGACGAACCCGAGCTACCTGCGCTCGACGGCGGGTGGGGAGGCGACGCAGTACCGCGACTGGGGGATCCCGCTGGGACGCCGGTTCCGCGCGCTCAAGCTCTGGTACCAGCTGCGGATCGACGGCCCCGACGCCATCCGCGAGCGCCTGCGTCGCGACCTCGAGAACGCGAAGTGGTTCGCCGGTGAGATGGCACGACGGCCCGACTGGGAGGTGGTCGCACCGGTGAGGCTGCAGACCGTTTGCCTGCGACACACGCCGGCGGACCTGGATGTTGCCGACCCCGAGGCGCTGAGCGAGCACAACCTCGCCTGGGTGCGGTCGCTGAACACCTCGGGTCAGGCGTTCGTGTCCCCGTCGCTGCTCGATGACGTCTGGATGGCACGCGTGTCCGTCGGCGCCGAGCCCACCGAACGGCGGCACCTCCTGCGGCTGATCGAGCTGATCGACGAGCGCACCGCCGCGCAGGTCGCGGACCCGCACTGACGGCGGCGTGCGGCGGGGTCAGCGAGCCACGCCCCCGTGCGGGATCTGGGGGAACAACCGGTCCACCGCTGCGGCACGCCAGGGCTTGCGCCCGCCCGGGCGCACCTTGCCGGTCAACGCCGCCCGCAGCGGGGAGACCACGCCGATCCCCGCACGGAGGAAGGTCTGCGGGTCGGCTTTGATCTCGCAGTCTGTCGGGCCCTCGACGTCCAGCTCCAGCCGGCCGTCGTGGACCGCGTAGCGCACCGGAGCAGTGCCGCGCAGGTGCAGGGTGAACGATCCGTGGTACCCGGCAGCGGCGGCGGGGTCGAAGGCGTAGGACAGCACGACGCTCACCGGGTGGTGCAGGTCGCGGACCTCTCCGCGCCAGGTCGTGCCGGCCGTCTCGGCGAACTGGCCACCGTGCAAGTGGTGGTCGAGAACCAACAGGGCGCCGATGGTCGCGATGGTCGCCGGCCGCGGGGTGGCGAGTGGCTCGTTGCCGGTTGAGCGGCGCACCGTTTTCAGCAGGGCCGCCGTGGCCTCCTCGAGCCGGCCCGCCAGCACGGCAGGATCCCGCTCGTGCACCTGGGCGACCATGCGCTCGTCGAGCTCGGCCGAGGCCTCGCCGTCGTACATCGAGGGCTCGCCCAGTGCGGACTTGGTGAGCTCGACCACCGAGGCGTACATGTGCGCGGCGATCTCGCCGTTGGTCCAGCGCATCCTGGTGGGGCGTACGTCGCCCGGGGCTCGGCGCATCGCCCCCGCGAGCACCGGGATGCTGCGCTCGAGGGCGTCGCAGGTGGGCTGGTGATGATCGACTGCAGTCGACGAGATGGTCATGGGCACCCCCGATGTGAAGACCTCAGCTCAAGATGCCACCGCGGGAGGGACCTGACAATGGGCCGGATCCACTCCTCGACGGTCAGGCGTAGGCCGCTGCACGCCAGCGTTCGTAGGCGGCCTCGAGTGCCGGCACGCCGGCGGGTTCCGAGACACGTGTGGGCTGGCGGCCGGCCAGGGCGGGTCCGCCGGCGAGGATCACGGCGCCGGCGGCCGCGACGCTGCGCATGGGAACGTGCAGGACCGGTCGGCCCAGCACGTCGGCCAGCAGCTGGCGCACCCAGGGATCACGGGCACCGCCGCCGACGACGAGCACGCGACGTACCTCGAGGTCGAGCAGCTCCCAGGATCGGCGTACCAGGAAGGCTTGCGCCTCGGCTGCAGCCCGGGCGGCCTGCGCCGGTGTGGGTGAACCCGCACCCTGCGCGGTGATCCACCCTGCTCCCGAGCGGGACGACCGCAGTCCACCGCGCTCGGTGGCGACGAACGGCAGGAACACGGTGCCACCGGCGCCCGCGGCGGTCTCCTGGGTCATGGCGGAAAGCTCCTGCCAGGTGATGCCGAGCTCCTGCTGCGCCCAGGAGAGTGCCAGCCCGGCGTTCTGTGCGGCCACCATCGAGTAGTGCTCACCGTGCACGCCTTGGTAGACGTGCACGTCGCTCCAGCCGGACCCGGTGGGCGGTCCGGTGAGCGGATCGATCACCTGCGCGCCGGTACCGAGGTTGACCACCACGTCACCCGGCATCCACCCACCGACCGCGTGCTCGAGGGTCAGCAGTGACACCGGCGTGTCCCCGCCACCGACCACGACGTCCGCGCCTCGCCAGGTCCCGACGCGCTCCTCCGACGGCCTGATCGCCGGCAGCAGCTGGGCCGGGACCAGTGCCGAGGCCTCCGGCGACCAGGCTCCGTCGACGACGTCCCACAGCAACGTGCCCGAGGCGTCGCTCGGGTCGGTGCCCGTGCTTCCCGGCACCAGGTGTTCCCGGACGACGTCCTTGGGCAGGGCCACGCGTTCGGCTCGCGCGAGGACCTCCGGCTCGTGCTCGGCCAGCCAGGCGAGGACCGGCCCGGTCATCCCGGCGGCCCACGGGTTCCCGAGACGACCCAGCACCGCAGGAGGTAGCGCGTCCCAGCCGGAACGCACCGAAGCGGCTCTCGAGTCTGGCCACAGCACGGCCGGGCGCACCGGGCCGCCGGCAGCATCGAGGAGGATGGTTCCGTGCATGTGCGCGGTGATCCCGACCGCGCGTACGTCGTAGGTCTCGGCCATCGATCCTGCGAGGTCGTCCACCGCCCGCGTCCACTCGCGCGGGTCGGCCTCGGCCCGGTCGGGGCCTGGTCGCGACAACGACAACGCGGTCTCCCGCTCCGCCAGGGCCTCGCCGTCGTCATCCACGGCGATCACCTTGAGCGAGCTGGTGCCGAAGTCCACACCGACCCACGCGGCAGCCCTCACCGGCCTGCCGCCCCTTGGTCCAGTTCTGGGCTCACCACAGGGTCAGTTGTACTGCATCAGCAGTCCTACTTGGGCATCAGCGACTCGGAGGAGAGCAGCCGGACACGCAAGGAGCCCAGCACGGATGGAGCGACCGAAGGGGGCAGTCCCTGCGTGGTGACGTAGTACTGATCACACGGCTCTCGGTGACCTGTCACCGCCTCCGCGACCACGAGTCCGGGGTAGGCCCGCGTGGTCCACACCTTGTCACCGGAGGCCGCTCCCCGGTACGGCACGAAGTCGAGGTCCTCCAGAGCGTCCAGCGCGTCGATCCCGACCCACGCCACCACTTCTCGTCCGCCCCCTCGCCACGTGAGCTTCTCGCCCAGGAGGTCGGGCGCGATCCGCGCAGTCTGCGCATCCACGAGAGGAAGTCCACGCATCGCCTTCGGGCGCGGTGCCGCGATGCAGGCGTCCGCGGTGGCCGGTCGGCTGGTCGGGACAGGCGCGGCCACCGACTCCGCGCTGTCGGGACCGGCACAGCCGCTGGCTCCCGAGACGACGAGTGCGAGCAGCGGGATCAGGCGACGAGTGCGACCGCACGTCGACGGCGCACAGGCGCCCCCCGGGACCCCGCGCCGCGCCCTCATTCCCAGTCCCCGAAGTACTCGCTGCGCGCCAGCGAGATCGGTGGCGGCCGACCGCGACCACGGCGACGCCCCCAGACCAGGAGCAGCAGCGACCCGGGCACAAGAGCGATCGCAGCCGTCAGCATCAGCCCGAGCCGCCACGGGACCTGCTCGGCCGTTCCGGTCCCCGGTGCGCTGGAGTCGGCGGCGATCGACTCCGGCACCGTCGCGGAGAGGATGGCGGCGAGCACGCCCAGGCTCGCGTTGCCGTACTTCTCGCTCGGTTCCACGTGCGAGTTCTCGCTGAACTCGTTCCAACTGATCACCCCGACTGCATCCGCCGAGGAATCGATGGCCAGTCGCCACTCGTCGCGGAGCGTCTGCCCGGCGCGACGGGTGACCACCCGGTCCCCACCGAGCAGCGTCGCGTCGAACCCCGGAGCGGCGGATGGCAGCCACACACCCCCGTTCGCGTGCACGGCCTCTCCGAGACGGTCCAGCCTCTCCTGGGCGAACCGGTCCTTCACCGGGTCCATGGAGGCCCAGTAGTAGGCGTTCCCGTCCAGCATCCCGGCCACCGGCTCGTACTCGCTCGCGCTGCGCTGGGTTCCCAGCAGGGTCACCCGGTCCCGGACTCGGTCGCTCACCTGCCTGATCTGGTTCCGCGAGAACTCCCAAGTCCCGGACCAGATCACGAGCGGACCGCCAGAGTTCGCGAAGGCCGCGTGCCTGCTGTAGTTCTTGGCCAACCACGTGACGTCGTCGGCGACGCGGGCCGCCGGCAGCGGCCGGCGGTAGAAGTCGAGCCCCTGGTAGACGACGCCCAGCTTGAAGTCATGGCTCCTAGCAACGTCAGCCAGCAGCGCCAGCCTCTTGTCCAGGAGCGGGGTGTGCTTCCAGCTGACCAGGAACCCGTCCAGCCCGACTGCCTTCGCATCCTCGACGTGCTTCTCCATGACCGAGCGCTCGTCGCTGGAGTAGTGCCCGAGCAGGGGAAGGTCGGACTTGGCCCGGTTCCAGCTGGTCGCGTTGAACCAGATGTAGTAGTAGGCGTAGACAGGGATGCCGACCTCGTCGTTGGCGCGGGCCGGACCGGGCACTGCCACGCAGGCGATCGCGAGCACGAACGCAGCCAGCCAGGACCACGTCCGAGAGCGGGACGCGCGGTGGACCATCTCCTCACCCACCACCCGCGACCGGGGCGGACAGCTCCGGTCTGGAAGGGTGCGCGTCCGGCTGGGGCTCCTCGGCCGGCACCGGCAGCGCCGACGCCGTGGACGCCTCGCCGCCCGCCTCGGTCGGGGCCGCCGTGGCCGCAGCTTCTCGCGCCAGCCCACGCCGGTGGATGCTTCGCCCGCCGAGCACGAGTCCCACCGCCACGATCAGCCAGAACCCACCGAACAGCGCAAGGTCTGCGCGGCTCACCACGCCGAGCTCGGCCTCCTGCGGTCGTGACATCGCGACGGGTTGCTCGAACGCGATCGCGATCCCCGACCCGCCGCCACGCAGCAGGTAGGTGCCCCGGCCGAGCAGGCCGACATCGACCTGACCGTTCTTGTCGAGCCGGGCGATGCTGGTCTTCCCGTTCGGGGAGGTGATCGTCACCTCGTCGCCCACCGGTCGCTGCAGGATCGTGTCACGGACTGTCAGCGTGAGCGGATACAGCAGCAACGGGATCGTCACCGTCGACGTACGCCGCGGCTGGAACCGTACGCCGCCTCGGTTGACGAGGCTGTTCCCGTTCTCGTCGACCGACTGCACCGACCACAAGATGTCCTTGCTGATCAGGCCGGTGGAGAACCGCACCACCCGGCTGGAGTCCAGCCAGACCGTGCTCTTCTCGGCGGGAACCTCCACGACGGCACCGGTGCTGCCCTTAACCGTCACCACGCCCAGTGACGAGCGTGGGACCGGGGTGCCGGAGAGGTCCTTGAAGTGCAACGACACCTTCGAGCGCTGCCGGAAGGAGGCCCACACGACGCCACTTCCAGATGAGCGACCGAGCAGCTCCTTGCCGTACCACCCGTCGAAGAGGGCCTTGCGGCGGGGACCCGACGAGCGGGTCAGGGTCAGGGGGGCCAGTGCATGGTCTCTGTCCGCGCAGGTCACCGAGGCGATCCGAGCTCGGCCACGCGCGTCCGTGACGTAGACGTGTCCAGCCAACCGGAAGCGGAACCCGATCACTCTCGGCTTGGTACGGACCTCGAGGGTGCGCGAGCGCGCCGACGCCACGCAGCCCCCGTCCCGCTCCGATGCCGCCAGCGCGGGACCCGCGGGGAAGAAGCCGACGAGGACCAGGATGACCACCAGACAGCTCAGGCCTGCACCCAGCCTCCTCATGCTCCCGCCCCGCTTTCGCCTGCCCCGGTGCGCCGCAGCTTCCCGATCCTGCGGCGCACCGGTGGAAGCAGGACGCAGATGGCCAGGGCCACGCCGATGCCGTAGCTCCCGTAGACCACCCCTTGCCCGGTGATCTCGGGTTGCACGACCCCGCGCACCCTGTCGACGTACTTGGGCTCCCGCGGCGGTGCGCTGAAGTCGAAGGCGGAGTCCAGGCCGTTGGCCTTGGCGTCCCGGCTGGCGAGGGCAGGTATCCCCCAGTTCGACTCGATGAACTTCAGCTGGGAGGTGAAGTCGATGGTGGTGCTGTCGACATGCCCCTTCTTGGCATAGGCGCTGACCAGCAGGGCCGGGGCGCGGAAGCCCAGGCCGTGCTCGTCCACCTGGGGCGGCGCCACGTGGTCGTACCACCCACCCCAGTCGTCGTAGGTCCACATGAACGCGGAGGACTCCCAGGCGCTGCTCCGCACGAGCTCACTGATCAGGTTGGCGACGAAGGCCTCACCCGCGGCGATACTTCCCGGTGGGTGCTCGCTGGAGCCCGACGGGACGATGTAGCTGACCGACGGCAGGGTCCCGTGCTGCACGTCGGAGTAGTACTCGTCCAGAGGAACGATGTGCTTGTTGAGCTCCGGGTCGTCGACGAAGCGTGCATAGGCGAGCAGCGGACACCAGATCACCTGCGACCCGCGGTCGCTGACCCCGCGCGAACGGAAGGTGATCGTCGGGTCGTAGTTCTGGATGTAGAACTTCCAGGAGATGCCGGCCTTCTCCAGGCTGTCGAAGATCGTCGGGGCGTCGAAGCCCTCATCGGGAATCAGCTCCTTCTGACCTCCCGCGGTTCCACTGACCCAGAACATGTGGTTCGCGACGCTGCCGGCGTTCGCCGAGGTGAAGTTCCGGTCGAACAGCACGTACTCGTCGGCGAGGTTCCAGTAGTAGGGGATGTCCTGGCCGTCGTAGTAGCCCATCGGGAGCTTGGTGTTCGACATGCGAGCCCCGGCGAACGCGCTGACGAAGCCGTCCATCCGGCCCTTGGCGTACTGCCTCTCGAAGATCGTGGCGTTGTGACCCAGGTCCTCGATCGCCGACTCCGCGATCCGCCACGGCTTCACGCACGGCTCCTCGGTACCGCTGGGCATGCACAGGTTCTCGGGCAGGCCGTCGGCTCCTGGGTAGGTGCCGAAGTAGTTGTCGAAGCTGTGATTCTCCTGCATCAAGGTGACGAAGTGCTTGATCGGAGTCCGGGTCTGCACACTCGAGGCCTGGTCGTGGTCGCCTCGGGCCACGGCAGGCGCCGGGGCGCCCAGCCAGACCGTGAGCAGGAGAACGATGCCGGCCCAGCCGGCGACGGCATGTTTCACGGTCGCACCTCGTAGACGATGATGACGGGCTTGTTCACGATCGATCCGTCCTTCGCGCGTACGGCGACCGACTCGGTGTGCACGACCCGGCCGCTGTAGCGCTCGACGTAGCGCTTGAGCCGGACCGAGAAGAAGCTCGACCGCGCCGCCGAGAAGGAGTCCCAGACGATGTACTGCAACAGGTTGCGACGGATGGCCAGGTCAGGGTTCGCGATCGGGGTGTAGGTGGGGTTGCGGTTCAGTGGGTTGGTACTCACTGAGAGGCCAAAGGTGGTCCGCCGCCCGTAGAACTGCAGGATGTTCGCCATCGAGGGTCCCAGCGCCAGGATCTGGGCACCCTCGGGGACGTTGTCCCGCAGCCAGAGCCCCGTCTCCCGCCCCCCTGGCACCCCGCCGCTGCCGGCGAGGAACGTCTCGCTCTCCGAAGGGCGGATCCTCTGGATGGTGGGCACCAGGCACGTCGTCAGCACGATCGCCGAGGCTGTGAAGGCGAGCACCCCCGAGCGGGCCGGACGCATCGCCGCG
Source organism: uncultured Actinomycetota bacterium (assembly GCA_963782215.1). Classification (GTDB taxonomy): domain Bacteria; phylum Actinomycetota; class Actinomycetes; order Propionibacteriales; family Nocardioidaceae; genus Marmoricola. The sequence continues at coordinate 16,799 of CAWAJE010000015.1, forward strand.
ATCCGCAGGGCGCCGACGGCCCCGAGCACGGCGAACGGGGTGCTGATCGGGAGAAGGTACTGGAAGCCCTTGACCGACCAGATGGTGTGGATCAACACGGGGACGACGATCCAGCAGAGCAGCAGCGTCTCGCGCCACTGCCACCGACGCCGGGCGAGGACCAGCCCCACGACAGCGAAGACGATGACACCCCACCCGAGCGCCGGCGGGACCTCACGGAAGTAGAAGTCCCAGGTGTGGTTGGGGCGTCGGAACAGCTGCCAGGCCAGGAAGTTCCCCCCCGTCTCTCGCCGGTCGGCCAGCGCGAGCGAGATCGGATAGGGAACAAACACCGCCAACCAGAGCAGCAGTGCAAGCAGCGCGTGCCGCACCCGGTGCCCGAGATGCTGGGACACCGCCAAGAAGGCATAGACGCTGCCGAGGAGCAGGATCCCGGTCTCCTTGGTCAGGCAGGTGAGGCCCAGGGCTGCACCAGCGGCGTAGAGCCACAGCGGCCGCTGGGTGTTGCCGTACTTGGCCATCATCAGCAGCGCCAACGTCGAGAACGTCACCATCGCGCCGTCGAGCAGCACCTGACGGGTGACGACCACCTGGTAGGGCATCACGGCGATCACCGCCGCCGCCAGCAGACCCACCCGATGCCCGTAGAGCTGCCGGCCGACGAAGTAGGTGAGCAGCACGGTGACCATGCCGAAGGCGACCGAGACCAGGCGTCCGACGACGTCGTTGGTGCCGAACTGGAACACCAGCGACAAGGTGGTCTGGAACAGGAGCGGATGGGCGCGGAAGATCGGGAAGTAGGGAAACAGGTCTGTGTCCCCCGCGATGGACGCTGCCTGCCCCGCATAGACGGCCTCGTCGGAGTTGTAGCCGGTGGCGTTGATCCACAGCAGTCGAACCACCAGGCCCACCGCCAGGACGATCCCGATCCCGGCCCGGGCCCGCGCTCTCGGCCACAGCCAGGCCTTCGCGCGGAGGATGGCGCTCCTCCCCGTGTGCCGCCCGGACGAGCCGTCCGGCTCCTCCGGCATGGTCTCGTCGCGCTCCTCGTGCAGCAGGAACGTCATCACCACACCCCCCGTCCCCCGGTAGTAGTGCCGGGCTCAGCCGACCCGGCCGACCGCACCGGGCGTGCCCCTCTGCAAGGGGATCGACGGTTGCCGCAGTCCCCCGGGCTGGTAGCCGGGCGCATCACCGGGCGCATTACCGGGCTGCTCACCGGACTGGTCACCGGTGAGCAACCCCGGGATTCGGTCCGCCCAGTCGAAGTTGTCCGACCCCAGCCGGCGGATGCTGGCGGCGGTACCGAGTGCCTGCCGCAGGATCTCGCGCTCTCGGCTGCGCAGCTCCTCCCACCCCATGTGGTCGAACGTCAGGGTCGGGGCGAAGGTCGCGAACGGGGGGAAGCCGTAGGCATCGTCGGTGTTCTCCAGGAGCTCCTCCACAGCGGTGTCGAGGTCGATCGGCTCGGTCAGGGACTCGCCCCGTTGGATGATGAACGCGTCGCACAGGCGCACGCGGTCCAGGGTCCAGCAGGGCACCAACCGTCCTGCGGTGTACTTCGGCGGGGGGACCAGGAGCTGGACCATGGCGTTCATCCCCATGATCGGCAGGTTGGACTGGGCCAGCCACAGGCCGATCCCACGGCCCTCCTTGGAGTGCAGGCGGCTCTGCAGTCGCAGCCGGCGCCACTCCTTGGGGGTGAGGTCGTCGGCCTGGACCGCCCGCAAGGTGTGCTGGCTGATCGTCAGCGGCTTGGGAAACGCCTGGCAGGTCCCGTCGGGACTGACGATCGTCATGTCGTCGGAGAGGAAGCGAGCCTGACGTTCACGCAGGAGTCGCAAGATGGTGCCGGTCTTTCCGGTGTCGGTCTTGGCCGACAGGATCACACCGACGCCACCGATCTCCAGACACGCCGAGTGCAGCAGGATCTTGTTCTGCGCCACCGCCGTGAACCTCAGCAGGGCCTCCACGATGTTGGTGTAGACCACGTGGGGCGACCTGGCCAGCATCGGCGCCACGGTGACGTGCATGGGTGACCCCATCTCCACCTTGAAGCTGGAGACTCGGCGCCCGAGGTGCTCCTCGTAGACCGTGACGCCACCCTCGGCAGTGACCTTGGTGCGGTAGCGGAACCTGCCGACCTCACCGATGCGGATCTCGATCCCGAGCGGTTCCGGGGATGCAGGGACCCGGAAGAACTCAAGCTCCGGCAGCGGGATCTGCGAACCGAGCCGCGCCAGACCGGGAATGACGTAGTGGTACTCCAACCACGCTGGCCTGCGTCCGGTGTCGCCCTGGCTCTGCGTCCGTGAACGGGAACGGGTGCGCAGCCGTGGCCGGGCCGGGGTCTGGGCCGGGGTCTGGGCCGGGGTCTGGGTCTGGGCCGGGGTCTGGGTCTGGGCCGGGGTCGGGGTCTCGATGAGGGTCATGACATCTCGCTTCTGGTCAGAGTGCGGTCGATGATGAGAAAGCGCAGCCCGAAGGCGAACAGGAGAGTGAGCACGTTGGCCCACAGGTAGCCGAGGCCGAGCGTGTGCACGAGCAGGTGGAGGAGCGGTATCCGCACCAGGAGCGCGGCGTTGTTGACCGCAGCGATCCGCAGCATGCTCGACCACCAGGCCCGGCCTCGCCGGCCGCGATACACCAGGGCCAGCGAGAGCAGCGAGTTCCATCCGGTGGAGAACTGCGTGGCGAGCAGCGCACCGACGGTGAGCCCCGTCCCGAGGCCACTGATCAGCACCCACAGTGCGAGCGTGTTGACCACGATGCCGGTGAGTCCGATGGCTCCGATCGCGAGCATGCGTCCCCACGAGCCGGACAGACGCAGGCGCGCGAGATGGCGCAAGAAGCGCAGCCCCTCCTCGAGTCCTGCCTTGCTCTCCCCTGCGTGCCTGGCTGCGAAGACGTAGGGAACCTCGGCCACCTTCATCGGTCCACGGCGCACCGCGATCTCGAGCAGGATCTTGAAACCGATCGGGTGGAACGAGTCCGGGTCCAGCACGTCGCGACGCACGAGGAACAGCCCACTCATCGGATCGCTGATCGACTTCAGCCGGCGGGGGAACAGCGCATGTGCGACCGACCCTGCGCCCAGGCTGGTGAACCGCCGCAAGCCGCTGCTGAGACCGTCTGCGTGCCCGTCGCCGACGTAGCGGCTGCCGACCACGAGTTCCGCATCGCTGGTGCGGACGGCCGACAGCAGATCGACGAGCACCTCCGGCGGGTGCTGCAGGTCGCTGTCCATGACGGCGACGTACTCCGAGGTCGCGCGCCGGAACCCGGAGACCACAGCTCCCGCGAGACCGTCACCGCGCTCCTCGGGGGGCCGGTGGATGAGGTGCACCCGGGTGCTGGAGGTGGCGTAGTCGTCAGAGAGCCCGGCGATGACGTGCGGGGTGTCGTCAGAGCTGTCGTCGACGAAGATGACCTCGACGGCATCGCCGTTCATCGCCGCGTGCAGCCGCTCGAGCAACGGTGCGACGTTGTCCCGCTCGTTGCGCGTCGGGATGACGACCGAGAGCCGGCACTGGGTCGCTGCGCCGTGGGCACCCGACGATGCGGAATCGCGCTCCGGCGCCGGGCTCAGGCCCGACTGCGCGGAGACGATCGGTTCGGACCACGCGGCCGGAACGGCATCAGGAGCTGCGACCTCGCGGGCGAGGAGATCACCCCCTGACAGTCCCCCTCCGGGGCCAGGACTGGGTTGCTCGTGCTCACGCATTGATTCCCCTCGTTCCCCCACTTGGGCAGTACGAGGAGCCTGCCCGCGACGCAGAGCGAGAGACTGCCCAGCGGTGACGAGATCTGGCTACGTAATGTTCATCGCCAGTTCACCGAGCACCGCCGGCGCACGTCGATCCCTCGACGCGCACCGCCCGCGCGGCGCAGAGGCCGCGCGGGCAGAAGGCTGGACCGTGCCGGGGACTGGGAGTCGCTGGCGCAACCGGGGGGGTGGGTTGGCTGACCTACCAGTCACCCGACACGGCGATCATGGGGCTGTCAGCACCGCCCGTAGGCGTCTGACAGGCGTTCGATGTCGTCCTCGCCGGTGTAGGCGCCGACCTGGACCTCGATCAGGTGTAGATGCACGGCACCCAGGTTCTCCAGACGGTGCACCTCACCTCGGGGGATGAAGAGGGCGTCGTTCTCCTTGAGCAGGAACTGTTCGTCACCCCTGGTGGCGACCGCGCTGCCTCGGACCACCACCCAGTGCTCGGCCCGGTGCTGGTGCCGTTGCAGGGAGAGCCTGCCGCCGGGACGCACGACGATGTGCTTGACCTGGTGCATCTCCCCACGGTGCAGCCGCTCGTAGGTTCCCCAGGGACGGTGGACCAGCTGTGGCGTCTCGGCCTCCTCGCGCCTGGCAGACCTCAGCTCGTGCACGAGCTGCTTGACGTCCTCACTGTGAGCGATGTCGGCGACGAGCACGGCGTCGCTGGTGGCCACGACCGTGATGTCACGGATGCCGACCGCCGCCACCAGCGGTCCCTCACTGTGGAGATAGCAGTTGGCCGCGTCGGTGATGTGGACGTCGCCTGTGTGCGCGTTGCCGCGCGGATCCTTCTCGGAGATCTCCCACAAGGACTGCCAGGCGCCGATGTCGCTCCAACGCAGTGCCGTGGGCAGTACGGCGGCGTGCTCGGTCCGCTCCATCACCGCGTAGTCGATCGAGATCTCCGGTGCGGCCTCGAAGCTCGCCCGGTCCAGACTGACCGTGTGCTCGCGTGCGTTCGCCAGCCGTACCGCGGCTCGTGCCCGGTCGAGGACCTGCGGCGCCAGCGCGGCCAGCTCGTCGAGCAGCAGGTCGAGCGGGAACAGGAACATGCCACTGTTCCACAGCCACTTGGGGTCGGCGAAGTACTCCTGCGCCTGCTCCAGCTCGGGCTTCTCCACGAAGGCCTCGACGGTGGCAGCTCGTTCCATTCCCGCCAGAGCTGCCGCCTGGCGGATGTAGCCGTAGCCGGTGTGTGGTCGCGTGGGGGTGATGCCGAAGGTCACCAGCCGTCCGGCACCGGCGGCTTGGCGTGCCTCGTTGACGTCAGCAGCGAAGATGTCCAGGTCCGGGACGAGATGGTCCGAGGGCAGCGCGAGCATGGAGGCGCCCGGATCCGACGCCTGCAGGTGAACAGCCGCTGCCGCCAGCGCCGGCGCGGTGTTGCGAGCGACGGGCTCGCACAGCACCGACCGCGGACGGATCTCCATCTCCTCGAGCTGCTGCTCCACGACGAAGCCGTGATCCTCGCTGCAGACGACGACCGGGTTCTGGCCGGTGACCCGAAGCGCACGCTGAGCAGTCTGCTGAAACAGACTGAGACCGTTGAACAGTCGTGCGAACTGCTTGGGGGCCTGCTGGCGCGACAACGGCCACAGCCGCGTCCCGGCCCCTCCGCACAGGATCACCGGAATAGTGGGTGCCACCACGTCTGCTCCCCTCACGAGCGGGTCTATCGACCAGGTGGTGGGGACGTTACGTGTGCGAAACGAGCGCATTCCTATGACGATGGACGAGCGTGCGCTACGCCTTACCGCCTACCACCACCGGTCCTCACCAGGCAGAGACGGCCTCACGGGCACGGGCCAGCAGGGCGAGCGTCGAGTTGACGCCGGCTCGCTTGTGCAGCACCTGGATGTGGGTCCGCACCGTGTTAGGAGACAGGCACAGCGCCTGGGCGATCTCGGCACGGTTCAGGCCCTCCATGAGCATCTTGAGCACCTCCCGTTGGCGTGCAGAGAGCTCATCGAGGAAGGTGCCGACCTCCTCGGGCGGTCGGCGGCTGAAGTTCACCAGCCCATCGATGACGTCCGAGACCAGTCCGGAGGGCAACCAGCGCCTTCCCGCCATCACCTCGTCGAGCGCCAGGAGGAGATCCTCGGTGCTGACGTCCTTGGGGACCCACGCACGCGCCCCGGCGGCCAAGGCCCGGATCGTGGCCTCCAGACTGTCCAGACCCGAGACCATGACGATCGGCAGGTCGGGAAGCTGCTCCAACAGCTTGCGAGCCACATCCGCTCCGTTGTCGGGGCCAAGGCCGACGTCGAGGAGCACCAGGTTCGGCGGCACGCGCGCGGCCTCGGAGAGGGCCTCATGAGCATCGAAGGCCACCGTGACACGGTCGACCAGGGACAGGTTCAACAGTCGCGCCGCAAGGGACTCGGCGAAGAAGCGGTGGTCGTCGACGATCAGGACGTTGAGACCGCTGCCTGCTTCCACCATCATGAGGTTCCGAGGTCCATGGGGCTGCGGGCGTTGAGGTAGCGATGGACGGCCTCGACCCGGTCCCGGGCACCGAGCTTCCTCATCGCTCCCTGCACGTGGGAGTGGATCGTGCCCACGGACAGCCCCAGGTCCAGCGACATCTGGGCACTGGAGAACCCACGGACGAGGAGCTGGACGATCTCGCGCTCTCGCGAGGACAGCTCCTGGTCGGGACTCCAGCCCGAGCCGTGGCGTTGCTGTGGGACGCAGACCTGCTCCTGGCCGAGCAGGACACGTTCGAGCCCCGCCCACGAGGTGTCGGTGGTGAGCACGCCCGTGACTCGCAGGCCTGGGTGGTAGCGCCGTCCCCCGTCCTCACGGAACGTGACCACCCGGACCGAGGGCTCGTAGGACTGCCACAGCTTGATGCGCGCCAGGTGCTCCTGCCTGACGTCTGGCCCCGTGACGACCACGAGGTGCGCAAGGTTGGGGCGAACGACTGGCAATGACGTCGCCATCAGGTCGGTGAAGACGAGCACCTGATGCCCTCGGGTGCACAGGTGGGACTCGACGGTCTCGAGCACGAGTCGAGGCAGCCCGGTGATGACGATCCTCATGAGGCAAAGGTCCTTGCTCGGGGAAACGACAGCCGTACCCGGGTGCCTCCGGTCTCCCGGTCCTCGATGAGCAGCAGGCCCCCGAACTCCTTCGCCGCGGCTCGCACCTGCGACAGGCCCAGCCCGCCGACCACCGGTGAGCTGCCGAAACCCTCACCCCCGTCGAGGACCTCGACCGCGACGCGGTCGCCCTCCGGTGCGACGGCGAGCTCGAGGACGCCGTGCGGGTCCGCTCCGTGAGCGTTGTCGAGGAGGTTCGACACCGCCCGGCGGATCTCGACCTCTCGGCCGAGCACCCGCGAGCGTCCCGCCGTACGCACTGTCACATCGACACCGTGGCGCCTGCGGAGTGTCCGTGCGGCAGCCGCTGCCACCTCGGCGAGGTCGACCACCGAGGGTCCCGCGCGAGTGCTGGCGAGCTCGTGGGAGATCATGCTCGAGGCCGCTGCCAGCTCTTCGGACATCGCCTCGACGGTCAGCCCGCTGGCCCCCGAGAGCTCTCGGCTCGACTTGAGCACAGCCAAGAGGTTCTGCAGGGCACCGAGGTGCTGGCGCAGATCGTGACAGATGCTCGCTGCGTGCGAACTCGACGCCGGAACCTCGCGGTCGCCGGCCGATTCTCCCCACGCCCTACCGCCCGATTGGTAGTCGGTGTTCATATGTGGAACGCCCCCCTACTACAGCCAAGCCTCCCCCCGCCAGGGTCGATGGCTTGGCGCCTCGACCCCGACTTCCTGTTGCGGCAGTGCCGCTTCCCCCGCTCCCATCTCAGGAGCCCCCGGATTCGGATGTTATCTGCGTCAACGATTTTCGGAACTGTCCGCCGCTTTATGGACTAGCCCAGATTCGGCGCGCACTGCTCCTCAGAGCTGCACCAACCGGGAGGACTCACCCCACAGTGGTTCAGTGGCAGGAGCCCGTTCCGCTGTCCATGACTCCCCCGTCGGTCCCGATGAACTGCCAGCTGTAGGAATCCGACCCGAGGACCAGCCGCAACGCCCCGTGAGCGCTGTTCTGCCGGTACTCCGAGCGGTCAGGCGAGGCGCTGAAGGGATACAGGCCGCGTCCCCCCGTGCCCACCACGAACTGGCGGACTCCCCGTCCTGGGTCCACCGCGAAGCTGGCGTTCCTCGGAGCGAACCGCTGGTACTGGTGGTCGTGACCGGAGAGGAAGAGCTCCGCGGAACCTGTGTACGCGCCGCCGAAGATCTGACCACCTCCGCTGGTCCCCGGCGCGTAGTTGCCGTCGGTGATCGCCGGGTGGTGCCCGGCCACGATCGTGCAGGCCGGTGCCGCGGCGAGCTGTTGCTGCAGCCAGACGCCCTGCGGCGAGGTCGACTGGCACCCGCCCACCTCGCTGCAGTTGGTGTTGGTCACCAGAACGCGCCAGGAACCCAGGTCGGTCGCGTAGTAGCCCTTGTTCCTGGGCCCGGCGACGCCACCCCAGTAGTCGAAGTAACCGGCGGCGCCAGTGGTCTTGTACTCGTGGTTGCCGATCACCGGAAGGGTCTTGCCCTTCAACCCGACGCCCGAGCCCATCATGGGGTCGTAGAAGCTCTTGAAGTCGCCGAGTGCGCCCGTCTCGTACTGCAGGTCACCCAGCATCAGCACGCCGTCGACTCGTGGGTCTCCCGCGATCAGCCGGCCGACCTCGGCGCAGCGTGCCGTGACCTTGGCGTCGCACGCGTCGCCGACCGCCCACACGACGCTCGCTCCTGCCCCCGGGGCAGGAGCGGGGGCGGGGGCAGGAGCAGGTGCGGGGGCGGGAGGCGGGGGCGGGTGCGGGCGTGGGTGACGTCGCCGCCGTCGCCGACTCGAGCTCGAGCACAGCCGCTCGACCACCTTCCCGGGTGCCGAGGCTCATTGCCGTGCTGCTCGACTTCGTGACCACGAACGAGACCTCCCCGGCTTTCACCGCGCTGGTCACGTCGAACGTCTGCCAGGTGCCGGAGGAGATCTTTCCCGTCTGTCCGACCACGTTGCCGACGGCGGGAGAGTTGGCCCAGGTGATCCCGGGCTCGGTCCAACCGTTGCCCGTGGTGGACACCACGTAGCCGCTGGAGCTGCCCGTCGCCGAGTAGATCTTCAGCGTTGCCCTTGTCGGCGTCACCGGCAACGAGAACCGCAGGTATCCGCGACGCGTCGGGCTCCCGTCAACCCGCAGGGAGGTCGAGGTGCCGAAGTTCTTCGATGGGGCGTCCTGCCCCACGTAAGCATCGGCGAGCGCTGTCACGGTCGCAGTGCTGGCCGGCGTCGGGGCCGGTGTCGGGGCCGGTGTCGGGGCCGGTGTCGGGGTCGGCGTCGGGTTCGGGGTCGGGGTCGGCGTCGGGGTCGGCCCGGCTCCGAGGTACACCCGACGCATGGTGTCGAGGTAGTCGCCGTACCCGCTCGCACTGGCCCACTCCGTAGCCGATTCGACAGGAGTTCCCTCGCCCCACTCGGAGAACGACGTCACGAGCTGCCACTGTGCTCCGCTGGCGACCTGGTCGCGCAGGTCCGCCTCGAAGCGGCCGAGGTCACGAGCCAGCCGGGGGGCGGCCTCGCCGTAGTGCCAGAAGCCCGGAGAGACGTTGTGGGAGTACGGCAGGGCCACGCTGCGGGCGACCGCCGGCCCGTACTGGTGCCAGGAGCTGGGTTGATCGGCGCAGGAGGCGAAACCGGGGAAGACCTTCAGCTGCACGTAGTAGTCGGTGAAGCCGTTGGTGGCGCGCTTCCACTTGGAGACGTCCGCGCAGCTCGTGGCACCGGCGTTGTAGACGAAGATGACCGGTTTGCCATCGACCTTGAGCCAGGACGCCTGCGAAGTGAGGGGCTTGAGGTAGTCGAGGTCGGTCTTGACCTCCGTGGCACTCGGGTCGGCGTCGCCGTACTCCTTCTCGTAGTACGGCGCGACCGTCATCCCCGCCTGTGCGGCGGCGGCCAGCACTGGCTTGAGGCGGCGGTCGGTCACCGTCCCCGATCCCCACCACGACGAGATCGCCGCGTCGAGGCCGGCGTACTTCATCGCCGCGAACTGCTGCTGGAGCACCGCCGGATCATCGTTGGAGTAGCGACCAAGTGAGGGGTGAAAACGGTCGGTGTCGTGCCAGGTCTGCGCGAACCAGGGGTAGTAGAAAGCGGCCCGGATCGGATTGACCGCCGCGGCGTCCACCGGATGCGTCTGCGCACCCATGACGGACAGGCCGCCGACGAGCGCGAGGAGCGGCAGCGCCGCCGCGAGCCATTTGCGTGGTGCCATGAGTGTGCCTCTCGTACGGATGTCGTGTCTAAGCCCATTGGTCCGAGTTGAGCCATTTGATGGTATCTGTGCGTCTGCACAGGCGCAGCCACATGCCGAGATCGGTTCCGCCCGAGCCCTGAGACGGAGGAACGCGCACCGGACGGCAGCGCCGATCCCTTGCTCGCAGGGCGGGCAAATTTACGTAGGCACCACTACGCAGAATCACGAAATCCGCGACGACCGGCCGCCCCTAGGTTGTCCCGCGAGGGGCTCGGGGTGCAGCCAGCCTGAATCACGCACGAACGCACCGCTGCTCCGGATCAGTGCCGCTGGGCACACAAGCGGAGGGGCTCCACGATGAGGTTCAGTCGGACACAGGTGCGGGGCCACGGACCGCGACAGCTCCTGGTGGTGGTGCTGATCACCCTGGCCTTGGCCCTGGCCAGCACCACGACGGCCGGGGCGATCGGCCCCAGCTGCAACACCACCAGCTTCGGTTCCTACACCGTCAAGGTCTGCCTCACGGTGGGCGGCTCAGCCACCACCCTGACCGGCGACGCCACGGTGTCGGCGACCGTCACGATCACGGGGAGCAGCCCGGGGATCCGCAAGCTGGAGTTCGAGCAGGACGGGGCCTACCTGCTGACCGACTTCGAGAGCCCCTACACCTTCACCCTCCCGACGGCCACCTTCGTCGACGGCACGCACACCCACCGCCTCGACGTGTTCCTGCGAGACGGCAACACGGCGTTCTCCCCCGTCCTGAGCGTCACCTTCAACAACGGGGTCACCTCCCCACCACCGCAGCCGACCGGGTTCCAGCCGACCTCGGGCAGGCCGGCCGCTCCCGGCGAGCCGTTCATCGTGGCCGCCACCGGTGACGGCGCCTCCGGGCAGTCGACCTCGGACAGCGTGGTCAGTCTGATCGACTCCTGGAACCCCAACCTGTTCCTCTACACCGGGGACGTCTACGAGAAGGGCACTCCCACCGAGTTCTACAACTGGTACGGCGTCGAGGGTCAGCGCTACGGCAAGTTCAAGTCCATCACGAACCCCATCGTCGGCAACCACGAGTACGAGGGCGGTTCGGCCCCCGGCTACTTCGGCTACTGGTCAGGAGTGCCGGACTACTACAGCTACGACGCTGGCGGGTGGCACTTCGTCGCACTGAACAGCAACTCGCAGCTCAACGGCTTCAACCCCGGAACGCCGCAGTACGAGTGGCTCAAGGACGATCTGGCCGCACACCCGGGCGGCTGCACCATGGCCTACTTCCACCACCCGGTCCTCAGTGTCGGCCCGCAGGGTTCGACCGCTGCCATGCTGCCCATCTGGAAGCTGATGGTGGACAACGGTGTCGACATGGTCGTGACCGGACACGACCACCAGTACCAGCGGACCCAGCCGCTGGACCGCGACCTGAAGGTCTCCCCGACGGGGGTCACGCACTTCGTCGCGGGAGGCGGTGGCCACGGGGTCCAGGCCACGGTGCGCACCGACTCGCGGGTGGCAGCGATCGCGGACACCACGGCGAACGGCTTCGGAGCCCTGAAGCTCAAGCTGGCCGGCGGCTCCGCGCAGTACTCCTACGTCAACCCCGGCGGGGCGGTGCAGGACTCCGGCACCGTGCAGTGCAGCGGCGTGTCCGCGGACACCACGCCGCCGAGCGTGCCCCAGAACGTCACCGCCACGGCCACCACCTCGCCCGACGTCACCGTCGCCTGGAGCGCCTCGACCGACAACCAGGGGATCGCGTCCTACGAGGTCAAGCGGGGAGCTGACGTGGTGGCGACCATCCCGGCCGGCACCACGTCGTGGGTCGACACCCAGACCGCTCCCAACACGAGCTACACCTACGCCGTGCGAGCCGTCGACCTGAGCGGGAACACCTCGGGCTGGTCGGCGGGGGCCCAGGTGACCACACCAGACGCCCAGACCATGTTCACCTGGAAGACCGTCGCGGACGCCTACGTCGACGCCACCTCGCCTTCCGCGAACTTCGGCTCCCGCACGGACCTGCGCCTGGACTCGTCCCCCACCCAGGTGACGTACCTGCGCTTCAACGTCACCGGCATCGGCTCCAGGGCTCCCGAGAACCTCGTGCTCCGCGTGCGCGCGGCCAGCGGCCTCAAGGCAGGCTTCGAGGTCCGGACCACCGGGTCGGGATGGACGGAGTCCGGCATCACCCACAACAACGCCCCACCACCCGGAGCCCTGCTGGGCACGTCGGGACCAGTGACGGCCGGCACGTGGGTCGAGGTCCCGGTCCCGGGCCTGGTCAGTGGCGACGGCACCTACGAGGTCGCTCTCGCCCCGCTCTCCAGTACGGCGCTCCGGCTCGACGCCCGCGAGACCGGGAATCCGGCCGAGCTCGACGGTGACATCACCGGCAGCGGCAGCAACGCCGCTCCGGTGTCCGGCAACGTCGCCGTCACCACCGACGAGGACACCCCCACGTCCTGGACGCCGGACGTGCACGACGCGGACAACGACCCGCTGACCTGCTCGATCGACGCGGCACCCGCAACCGGCACCGCGACCGTCGCGGCCAACTGCTCCAGCGGGAGCTTCACCCCGGCCGCCAACGCCAACGGTCCGGTGACCTTCAGCTACCGGGTCTCCGACGGGAAGCTGTCGAGCACCGGCCAGGTCAGCGTCCAGGTCGCGCCGGTCAACGATGCGCCGGTCGCGGCGACGGTCAGCGGCAGCGGGTGGCCCGCCGCGCCAGTCGAGCTGACGCTCGCGGCCCATGACGTCGACGGAGACTGCCCGATGAGCTTCGCCGTCGCCACGCCGCCGGGTCACGGGACACTGTCCAGCATCGGCACGCCCCAGTGCTCAGGTGGCGACGCGACCGCCAAGGTCACCTACACCTCCCAAGCCGACTGGACGGGGTCGGACTCGTTCACCTACACCGTGACCGACGCTGGCGGGCTCAGCAGCACCGCCCTGGCCAGCGTGAACGTCCAGAGCTCCCCTGCCCAGTTCACGTTGACACCCGCGGCCGACGCTTTCGTCGACGAGACCAAGCCGACCACCAACTACGGCTCGCGCGTGGACCTCCGGCTGGACGCCTCACCGGTGCAGCAGACGTCGCTGCGCTTCGACGTGGTGGGCCTGGGATCACAGCCGCCTGCCAGCGCCGTACTGCGGATCTACGCCCTGTCCTCCCTCGCAGCCGGATTCGAGGTGCACACCAGCTCCGGGCCGTGGACGGAGTCGGGGCTCACCTGGAACAACCGTCCGACCACCGGTGCCTTGGTGGGCACCTCCGGCCCGGTGGCCACCGACACCTGGGTCGAGGTGCCACTGACCGGGGTGGTGACCGGGGACGGCAGCTACGACTTCGTGCTGACCCCGTTGTCCAACACCGCGTTGCGCCTGGACTCCCGGGAGTCGATGAAGCCGGCGGAGCTCAAGATCACCCGGTAGCCACGGGTCACGTCCCTCTTCGCCACGGCGGTCGTGCACGCCTCCTCCTCGGCGCTGAGGGCGGCCCGGACCTCGTCGGGACCGTGATCGAGGCGGCCCTCGGCTCGGACATCGCCCCGGTCACTATCGGCCCTTCGGCCTCTGCCCCGCGAGCGTGCCGTGACCCGTTGCCTGGCCCAGGGCATGGGGACCCCAGGAGATCGCCGACAGCCTCTGCCTGTCCCGCACACGGTGCGGGACTCCGTGAGCTCGGCCACGGTCCACCCGGGCCGAGCCGAGGGCCGCCAGGAGGAGCTCCCCCGGGTCGCTGCCGGCTCCTGCCGGCTGTACCGACATCATGCGGAGGTGATCCGTCCCTCCTGCCTCGTCGTCCTCGTCGGCGTCCTGACCGCCTGCGGCGGCCCGGCGTACGACGAACCGGGCGAGGTCGTGCCTGCCACCAGGATCGGCACCGCACCCGAGGCCACCCGGAGGCTGGCGGGACTGCGGGTCGAGCCGCGCGCTCGTCACCGGGACCGGTACTCGCGCAGCGCCTTCGGCCAGTCGTGGTCCGACACCGACGGCAACGGCTGCAACCAGCGCGACGACGTGTTGCTGCGCGACGCCGTCCCCGGCAGCCTTCGCCTGGCACGACAGGGCAGCTGCGACCACGACGTAATCGCCGGCGCCTGGGTCGACCCCTACACCGCCAGGGCACTGCGCTTCGACGACCTCAAGGATCCCGTGCAGGCGCAGGGCATCCAGATCGACCACGTCGTTCCGCTCGCGGAGGCGTGGGCCTCGGGGGCCGCGTCATGGTCCTTCGGGCGCCGCCGCTCCTTCGCCAACGACCTCGCCGAGCTGCTCGCCGTCGACGGCCCCACCAACGCGGCCAAGAGCGACGGCGACCCGGCCGCGTGGCGTCCACCCAAGCGGGCGCAGTGCACCTACGCGATCAGGTGGATCGGGATCAAGCACACCTGGGACCTGGCGACCGACGCCAGCGAGACCCGAGCGCTCGGGGAGATGCTCGACCGCTGTCCCGGCTGAGCTCAGGCCTGCCAGGTGATCGGCAGCCGCTTCACCCCGCGCTGGAAGTTGGAGCGCAGCCAGGCCGGCTCTCCCGCAGGCTCGATCCAGCTGGTGCGCGTCAGCAGCTCGGTGAACAGCGCGCGCATCTGGGTGCGTGCCAGATGTGCGCCGAGACAGAAGTGGGGTCCGGCGCCGAAGGCCAGGTGTCCCCGACCGCCGCGCACGAGGTCGAAGTCGTCCGGACGCTCGAAGACCGCCGGGTCCCGGTTGGCGGCGGAGAAGGAGACCACCACCTTCTCGCCGGCCTCGATCTGCGCGTCGGCCAGCCGCACCGCGCGGCTCGCCGTACGCCGGAAGGTCATCACCGGCGTCCACCAGCGAAGCATCTCCTCGACCGCCCCCGGCACCAGCGTGGGATCGGCACGCAGCCGACGCTGGGCACCGGGGTGCTCGAGCAGCGCGATCATCCCGCCGGGGATGCCGTTGCGCAGGGTCTCGTTGCCGGCGACCGCGAACAGCCAGAACAGGTTCTCGAACTCCTCCACGCTCACCGAGCCGCCGGAGTCGTCGGCGCGTTGGCCCATCAGGATCGACATCACGTCGTCGCCCGGTCGCTCACGCTTCTCCTGCCCGAGCAGGTGGGCGTAGGCGTACAGGTCCGGCATCCCCGACCGCGACCTGGGATCCGGCATCCGGCCGTCGGGACCGGGTCCGGGTCGCAGGGAAGCCACCTCCCGGGCGAGGGCCGTTCCGCTGCTCGGGTCGAAGGCGTGGCTGCTCGCGTAGTCCTCGTCCTGCCAGCCGATCACCCGGTTGGACCAGTCGAACATCAGCATCCGGTCCTCGGCCGGCACGCCCAGGACGTCGGCCAGGGTCAGCAGCGGCAGGTCGGCGGCGACGTCCTTGGCGAAGTCACAGGTGCCGCCCGAGCCCGAGCCCGAGCCGAGCATCCGGTCCACGATCCCGCGCGCGTGCCCGTGGATCTGCTCCTCGAGCCGGGCGACGGCGCGCGGGGTGAACGAGCGGGCAAGCATCCGCCGTAGCCGCGAGTGCTCCGGCGGATCCATGTTGAGCATCATCCGGCGCACGAACGCGAGGTCCTCGGCGCTGCCCGGGTCGCGGATCTGGGTCCCGCCCAGCTCCGAGGAGAACGTGCTTGAGTCCTTGACGACCCGGTCGACGTCCTCGTGGCGCAGCACCAGCCAGTAGCCGTTGCCTTCTGGCCACCCCGGGCGCGCGGGCTCGGCGACCGGCACGACGCCGTGCGTCTCGCGCAGGGCCGCCAGCTCGCCGTACGGCACCCCGGTCACGTAGGTGTCGGGATCATGGGCAGTCAGGGTGGCCGCACGCGAGGCCGGGTCGAGGCCGTCGTACGCCGCAGCGAGCACCCCGGTCACTCGGAGAGGAAGCGTTCCAGCACGGTGGCCAGCGCCACCGGTGTCTCGTACATCGCGTAGTGGCCGGCGTTCGGCAGCACCTCGAGCCGGGCGTTGGGATAGGTCTGCATCCAGGTGGCGTTGATCGTCTCCGCCCCGAGCGCCGGGTCGTGCTCGCCGACCACCGCCAGTGCCGGCACCTGGTTGCCGGAGACCTCCGCGGAGAAGTCGTCCTTGGCCCAGGAGCTCAGGTAGGCACCGAACGCCTCCCTGGTGGAGCGCTCCACCGAGTGCCGGACGATCGCGTCGATCCACCGCTGCGAGAGCCGGTTGCCGGTGGTGAGGTCGATGATCGCGGCCCGGTTGCCGTCCTCCTGGGCGGCGCCGGAGAACAACCCCCAGCCCTCGTCGTCGAACGGCACCCCCGAGGCGGGCGTGGGACTGATGCCCACCATCCGGTGGACGCGGTCGGGCGCCAGTGACAGCACCCGCTGGGCGGCACCACCACCCATGGAGTGGCCAACCACCGAGAACCGGTCGGCGCCGAGCTCGTCGACGAGCGCCAGCGCGTCCTGCGCGATCTCCTCGAGGGTGAAGTCACCCGTGACGTCGGCGCGTTCGCCGTAGCCGCGGTAGTTCATGAACACGTAGCGGAAGGTGTCGGTGTCCAGCACCGAGCAGAAGTCCTTGCCCCACCCGGTGGAGGAGCCGAACCAACCGTGCAGGCACAGCACCGTGTGCGCGCCGGTCCCGAGAGTGCGATGTGTGTCAGCCATGGCGAGAGGTTATGCACGCCGGGTCCGACGCGCCAGACCCTTGGAGGAGTCGACCTCCGGACCGGCGACGGTGGCCCCCTGTCGTCCGGCTACGACGACTGGCTGGCGCGGCCCTCGCAGCACGACCTCTCAGAGGACGAGCGCTGGTCCTCTGCCTCCTGGGCGGGACCGGAAGCACCGCTGAGCGCCTAGAGTCCCCTCCATGCCACTCTCCCCGCACGTCCCGGACCTGGCGGCCCTGGACATGCTGCTCAGCGTCGCGCGCTACGGCAGCATGGGACGAGCGGCCGAGGAGCACGGCGTGACCCAGCCGGCGGTGAGCTCACGCATCCGTCGGATGGAGCGGCTTCTTGGGATCGCCCTGATCGAGCGCACCACCCAGGGATCCGCGCTCACCGGCGCCGGGAGCCTGGTCGTGGAGTGGGCCCGCGACGTCGTGGAGTCCGCGGCCGCGTTGGAGCGCGGGGTCGAGGCGCTGCGCGGACAGACCCAGGCCCGCCTGCGCGTCGTCGCGAGCATGACCGTGGCGGAGTACCTGATGCCCTCCTGGTTGATGACCGCCCACCGCGAGGACCCCGGGCTCGCCATCGCGCTGGAGCTGGCGAACTCCACCGAGGTGGCGCGACGGGTCACCACCGGCCAGGCCGACCTCGGGTACGTCGAGGGGCTGGCTCGGACGAGTGGCCTGCGGGCCACCACGGTCGCCCGCGACGAGCTGCTCGTGGTCGTGGCATGCGGGCACCCGTGGGCGCGTGAGGGTGCCCGGATCACCGCCCGGGAGCTCGCTCAGACCTCACTGATCCAGCGCGAGCAGGGTTCCGGCACCCGGATGACCCTCGACCGGGCCCTGCAGCAGGCCCTCGGACAGGTCGAGCTCGCCCCCCCGATGCTGGAGATGACCTCCACCACCGCCATCAAGGCGGCCGCCCAGAACGGCTTGGCGCCGGCGGTGATCAGCTCACTGGCCGTGGCCGACTCCCTCGAGCTCGGTCACCTGGTCGCCGTACCCGTCGAGGGTCTCGACCTGCGGCGCGCACTGCAGGCGGTCTGGCCCGCGGGACGTCCGCTGCTCGGCGCGGCCCGCACGTTCGTCGCGCTCTCGCGCCGCGGCTACCAGTCGCGTTCCCGTCGCCCTGGCGGGCCTGCCTGACCGCTCAGATCGGGGTCAGCGACAACGACCGGCCCACCAGGGAGCGACGGACGGGTCGCAGCCGGGAGGCGACCTCGGAGAGCGCGATCGCGGAGGCGGATCCTGGCGAGCCGACCACCACGGGGACACCCTGGTCTCCGCCCTCGCGCAGCGCCCGGTCCAGCGGCACCTGACCCAGCAGCGGCACGTCCAGCTCGGTGGCCAGCTGCTGGCCGCCCCCACTGCCGAACAGCGGGCTCTCCGCGCCGCACGAGTCGCACACGGCGGCCGACATGTTCTCCACGACACCGGCCAGCGGCATCTTGAGGTCGCGGGCCATCAGTCCGACGCGGGTCGCCACGGTGCGGGCGGCAGTCTGCGGCGTGGTGACCACCAGCAGCGACGCCTCCTCCAACAGCTCGAGGACCGAGAGCGTGACGTCACCGGTGCCGGGCGGGAGGTCGAGGATGAGGACGTCGAGGTCCCCCCAGTGCACCTCGTGGATGAACTGTGTCAGCGCCTTGTGCAGCATCGGTCCGCGCCACACGATCGGGGTCTCGTCCTCGACCAGGAAGCCCAGCGACATCAGCCTGACACCGTGCGCCTGCACCGGCAGCATCGTCTCGTAGAGCGCGACCGGGCTGTGATGGACGCCGAACAGCTGCGGCACGGAGTAGCCCCACACGTCGGCGTCCAGCAGACCCACGGACTTGCCCTGGGCCGCGAGCGAGACCGCGAGGTTGGCAGCGACCGTGGACTTTCCCACGCCGCCCTTGCCGCTGGCGACCGCGTAGATCGCCTTCGCCGACGTGGCACCCACCTGGCGGCCCTCGATCATGAACCTGGCCGCGGTGTCGCGGCGCTCACGCTCGCTCATCACCGAGAAGTCGACGCGCACGTCGACCCCGACCGCCACCGTGCGTACGGCGGCGGCGACGTCACCAGCGATCCGCTCCCGCATCGGGCATCCCTCGGTGGTCAGGGCGATGCCCACCTCGACGTCACCGCGTCGGTCGACCTCGACCCGCCGCACCATCGTCAGCTCGGACAGGGGTCGCTCCAGCTCGGGATCGAGCACCCGGCCCACTGCATCGGTGATCGCTTCTCGATCTCGCTGACGTCTCACTGCTTCCCCTCCAAGGCTGCTTCCAGGACGGTCGCGGTGGACTCTGCCCTGGCTCTCCACCACTCGGTGGTCGGGTCGGCGCCGTGCTCGCGGTGGATCTCGGTCCACGCCCGCGCACGCTCGGCCAGCCAGCCCAACGTGGCGGCCGCGTCCTGCTCCAGCATCGCCCGTAGCGCGTAGCGGCGCTCGCCGCGCCGGAAGCCGACCCCGGCGACGCCCGCACCGTGCTGCAGATCGCGCTGGCTGAGCACGACCCCGGAACGCACGGGAGCCACGAGGGCGTCCAGCAGCTCGTCCACCGAGTTCTCGGCCGAGATCGGTGGGGGTGCCTCCCGCAACGCCAGCGGAAGCAGCGGTGCCGGAGTGGACTGCTCCTGCTCCTCGAGGACCGCCGCCTGGGTGAGCGCCGCCCACTCGGCCAGGGACCCCACCTTCAGGTCGGCGACCGCGCGCAGGTAGGCGGGGACCCACGGCCAGAGGTGCTCGTGCAGCAGAGCCTGCCGGGAGGTGCGCAGCTGCTCGCTCGCGCGCTCGGTGCCGGCCGTCGACTCGGCCAGGCCGAGCTCGGCGTAGAGCATCAGCAGCGCACCGAGGTGGTCCGCGTCCTCCGGTGAGCTCAGGCCCAGCGCTCGCCAGAACCCGCCCACCCGGTCCAGTCCCTCCCCACCCAGCTTGCCCTCCTCGCCGAGGTAGATGGCGGCGTGGGGCGGCAGGCCCAGCACGAATACCTCGGTGTGCTCGGCGCCGGTCGCCGGAGCCAGCCCCAGCGCGTGCCAGACCGGCTCGTTGCCCGGCGGAGGCGTCAACACCACGGACCCGAGGGCGCGGAGCAGCTCGTAGCGCTCCCGGGGCTCGAGTGCGGTCTCTGACGACGTGGCGGCGCTCATGTCTCGATCGTGACGTTGTCGAGCGCGAAGGTGTCGGCACTCGGCTTCAGCGGACGCATCAGCCAGTGCGGGCGACGGGTCCCGTCCGGCGAGATGTGTCCTGCCGGTCGGGTGCGGGCCATCCAGTCGTCGTAGACCGCGCTCGCCTTGCTGGTGTCCACGCTGATGTCGCCGGCGCGGTCGTCGGGTCCGGCCTTCACCACCCGGACCGCCTGGTGCCAGCAATGCATGCCCGAGATCGGGTCCGGGTGCACCGGGAAGATCAGGTTCTGGTGCACGCCGGTGTCGCTCCACCAGATCCGCTGGGTGTCGGGGTCGCTCGACTCGTGCGGCTCGACGTTGCGCAACCGCCGCATCGTCCAGTCCTTGCCCTCACGCTGCAGGTCGACGGTGGCCATCATGCCGCCTGCGCCGCCGCCCTGGTTGTCCGGCCGCCAGCGACCCATGTGGTGGGAGCAGGCGACCACGCCGGGGCGGATGCCCTCGGTGATCCAGACCTTGGCCACGAAGTAGCCGATGTCGGACTGCACCCGCACCAGGTCCCCGGTGCGCTCGACACCGAGCCGGGCCGAGTCCTGCGGATGGATCCAGACCGGGTTGGTGTGCGCCAGCTCGTCGAGCCACTTGGAGTTGGCCGAGCGGGTGTGGATCTGTGTCGGCAACCGGAACGTGGAGAGCAGCACCATCTGGTCCTCGGCGAGCTCATCAGGGTGCACGTGGCTCTTGAGGTAGCCCGGGATCGCCTGTTCCGGCCAGCCCCAACCGGCCAGGGTGGAGGAGTAGAACTCCAGCTTGCCCGAGGGCGTGGGGAAGCCCGTGCGTACGACGCCGTCGACCATGACGCCGACCGGACGTCGTCCCTCGTCGTCGGGACCGGGCGCGCCGACCGGAGCCATGTTCACCACCGGCGGCTTCTCCGTGGCGGTGAAGACCCGGCCCTGCGGGGTGACGTTGAGGTCGGCCAGCTCCTCGTCACGGATCTGCGCGGTGTACACCGCTCCCTGACCCTTGGTGATCTCGAAGGCGCCGTACCGCCGCATGAACTCCAGCGGGGTGAGGCCCTCCGCGGCCGCCTTCTCCGGCAGCCCCGGAACGGAGTTCTCGAACATCCAGCCGTAGTACTCGTCGACCGAGAGCTTCGTGCCGGGCTCGACCTTGGACTCGTGGTACTGCCGGATCCCGAGGCTGCCGTCGGGGTCGATCCGCCAGGACAGCTCGATCCAGAACTCGTTCTCCTCCCAGACCTCGCCGGGGTTGACCTGCCGGCTGTCGGTGATGGTCTCCCCCAGCCGCTCGCGAGCGGCACGCAGCACCGGTTGGCGGAAGCCCACCCACTGGCCGTCGTACTGCTCGTAGGAGTGGGTGTCGTGCCGCTCGGAGCTGTGCCCCATCGGCAGCACGAAGTCAGCGAGGTAGGCCGACTCGTTCCAGGTGGGGGTGAGCGAGACGAAGCAGCCGATCTTCTCCTCGTCGGTCAGCACCTCCATCCACGACATCCCGTCGGGGTTGGTCCACACCGGGTTGTAGACCCGGATGAAGTAGGTGTCGAGCTTTCCCCGGCCCTCCTTGAGGAAGTGCGGCAGCAGGAACGACATCTCGTTCTGCGCCAGCGGGAACTCGGTCGGCCAGGTCAGCTGCTGCCACACACCGGGGTGCGGCGGGGTGTAGATCGGCTTGGGGACGAACTTGTTCCAGGAGTTGGCGAACAGCCCGCCCTCGGTGCCGATCGCGCCGAGGAGCGCGGAGATCAGCACCAGGGTGCGGGTGATCTGCCAGCCACCGAGGTTGGCGGCGGCGGCCGAGCGCCAGATGTGGGAGGAGAAGCGGGTGCCCGCCTGTGCCACGGTCTCCGCGACCTCGGCGATCGTGGCTGCGTCGATGCCCGACTCCTGGGCGGCGTACTCGAAGGTGAAGTCCGAGTACATCGAGGCCAGCGCGGTCTCGAAGGACTCGAACGTGGCCGGCAGGTCGGGGCGGCACTCCTCGAGGTACTCCTGCCAGTTCCACCACTTGCGCACGAACTCCCGGTCGTAGCGGCCGGTCGCGATCAGGTGCTGGGCGACCGCGAGGTTGATCGCGGACTCGCTGCCGGGCTGGGGCGAGAGCCAGTGGTCGGCGTGGGTCGCGGTGTTGGAGAGCCGCGTGTCCAGGACGATCACCTTGGCGCCGTTGGCGCGCGCCTCGGTGATGCGCTGCGCGTGCGGGTTGAAGTAGTGCCCGGTCTCGAGGTGCGAGCTGATCAGGTAGATCACCTTGGCGTTGGCGTGGTCCGGGCTGGGCCGGTCGGCACCCATCCAGAACTGGTAGCCCGCGCGTCCACCGCTGGAGCAGACGTTGGTGTGCGAGTTGTGACCGTCCACGCCCCAGCTGGCCAGCACCCGCTCGGTGAATCCGTCCTCACCGGGTCGGCCGATGTGCACCATGATCTCGTTCTGGCGCTGCTCGATGATCGCCTTGCGCAGCCGCTCGCCGAGCGTGTCCAGGACCTCGTCCCACGAGACCCGTTCCCACTGCCCCTCGCCACGCTGCCCCACCCGGCGAAGCGGGTAGAGGATGCGGTCGGGGTCGGTGACCTGGTTGATCGTCGCAGGGCCCTTGGCGCAGTTGCGACCACGACTGCCGGGGTGCTCGGGGTTGCCCTCGAACTTGCGCACGTGCAGGTCGTCGCGGTCGACGTAGGCCAGCAGGCCGCAGGCGGACTCGCAGTTGAAGCAGGTGGTGGGCACCAGCATGTAGTGGTGCTCCTCCCGGCGCGGCCAGGCCCGCGAGTCCAGGTCCACCCAGTCGTCCCAGCGCTCCTTGGGCGGGAAGGCAGCGAGGTGCACCCCGCTGGCGCCCTGGTAGAACGTCTCGCCGCGAGCCTCGACGTCCTGCTTGGCGGCAGAGACGCGACGCGCCCGCTCGGTCAGGGACAGGCGACTTGCCTTCTTCGACGGCATCTGGGTCTTCTCCTCAAGCCAACGGAACGGATTGGCCGGCCTGGACGTAGGCGTGTTCGTGCGCCAGCAGGCCGATCAGGGCGAACGGGACCGCGATCACACCGATCACGGGGGCGGCGACCGAGACGAGCACGCCCAGGAGGCCCACGCGGAAGTAGGTCGCGTACTTGCCGCCGGTCATCTCGTGGCCGGCCAGTCGCGCATGGGCGGTGACGTGCGGCAGCGTGGTCTCGGTCCAGACAAGCAGCAGGTGGGAGATCGCCGAGACGGACAGCACGATCTCCAGCGCCCTGACGGAGGTGTCGCTCCCCAGGGCCATCGAGAACGGCAGCAACGACGCGGTCCCGGCGAGGACGGCCTGCACCGCGAGGTGGGCGGGAAGCAGCGGGCTCTGCCAGAGGTCACGAGCCTTGGCCTGCGCGAAGAGGTACGCCGTGTAGCAGGCCGTCGCCAGACCCGTCACGGCCCCGATCACGCCGATCACCTGCTGGGAGGTCCGCATGTCCAGCACGCCGACCACCAGCGAGGCGAATGCCGCGGCACCGAAGGCGCCGATGATGAACGATCCGCGCACCAACCAGCTCTTCCATTGATGGCGGGTGAAGATCATCCAGAACCTGAACGGATGCTTGAGGTCCCAGATCAGCAGGACACCGGTGATCGCCAGGAACACCAGTGCGAGCAGCGGTGCGACGTAGCGGGTCACCTCGTCGTCCCACTCCATCAGGCCGGTGAAGGCGAACAGGATCGCCACCAGGAACGCGCCTGCGGCGATGCTCTTCGTCCAGGTGTAGAGGCTCACCCGCCAGCCCCACGGGGCGTAGTGCGGGATGTCGTAGGAGAGCAGTGCTGCGGCCGAGGACCGGGCACCCTCCGGGTGGCCTCCGGGCACCAGCTGCGGGTCCGGCGGTCCCTGTGTCGACCAGGCGTAGAGACCTCCGTCTGGCCGGCGGGAGCCGAGCGGGTCCAGCGTCGCCTGGTGGGCGCCGAGGTAGAACAGCCCGGGACCGGTCTCCTTCTCGGGCCGGCGTACGAGCGCGGGTTGGCGCTTCACCGCCTGCGCGACCTTCGAGCTCGGGTCGTTCATGTCACCGACGAGGATCGCCTCGGTCGGGCAGACCGTCACACAGGCCGGCTCGAGACCGCCGTCGATGCGGTGGGCGCAGAAGTTGCACTTCTCCGCCGAGTGGTCCTCGGGGTTGATGAAGATCGCGTCGTAGGGACAGGCGGCCATGCACGCCTTGCAGCCGATGCAGACGCTCTTGTCGAAGTCGACGATGCCGTCGGGGCGCTTGTACATCGCCTCGGTCGGGCAGGCGGTGACGCACGGGGCGTCGGTGCACTGGTTGCATCGCGTCACCTGGAACGCTCGCCGTACCTGAGGGAACTCCCCGACGTCCACGGACTTCACATAGGTCCGGGTGACGCCCAGGGGCACTTCGTTCTCGCTCTTGCAGGCTGTCGTGCAGGCATGGCACCCGATGCAGCGGGTCTGGTCCAGCACCTTGAGCCATCTGACAGGGCGTTCCGAGACTTCGGCCATGCCTTGCAGCGTAGGTATCGGATCAGATGTGCGCTATGGGGTGATCCCCAAGAAGGCTTGGCCTACTCCAAAGTCGGGCTTGGGACCACGGGGGACCCCTGGTGTGGTGACCGACCGCGTGGTCCGCCATCATCGAATCGACGAGGAAGGGGGGCGGAAATGACCGACCAGCTGTCGGCAGACGACCGGGCAGACGACCGGGCAGACGACCGGCCGGAGCCGGGTGCCGAGCCCGAGGCGCCACTGGACTACCGCTTCACCCTGGCGAACGAGCGCACGTTCCTCGCCTGGATGCGCACCTGCCTGGCGCTGATGGCTGCAGCGGTGGCGGTGATCCAGTTCGCCCCGGACCTGGGTTCGACCGACTTCCGGGAGGCCTCCGGACTCGTCTTCGCTGTGCTCGCGGTCTCGGCCGCCGCCGGTGGACTGGTGAGGTGGCTCCTCGTTCAACGCGCCATGAGTGCGGGTCGGCACCTCAGCCGAGGCGCTCTGCCCATCGTCGTCGCCGGCGGTCTGATCATCGTCGGACTGGCGCTGGCGGCAGTGCTCTCCAGCGCCCTGCTGCAGTGAGGTCGCAGGCGCTCGATCCGGGCCTCCAGAGGGAGCGCACCACCCTGGCGTGGACGCGCACCACCCTGGGCGTGCTCGCCAACGGAGTGCTGGTCCTGATCCGCCACGAGCGGGCCTTCCCGCTCTGGGTCTCCGCCTGGCTCGCGTCCCTGTGCCTGGTGGTGGCGGCCGTGGCCATGCTGGCGGGGCTGCGCCGGTCGCACATCGAGCAGCTGGCCGACGAGCGCCTCGGCGCAGCGTTCGCACCTGTGTTCGCCCTCGGCTCGAGCATGGTGGTGCTCGCCACCGCACTGCTCGCCGCGATCGCCGTCTACGGCTGAGGCGGCCTCACTCCACCGGCATCCCGATCAGGGCGAACCAGCCGGACAGCGCGAAGATGATGTAGACGTTCGCGATCAGCGAGAAGGTGCCACCGAAGACCAGGATCTCCCGCCAGGAGATCTTGGCGGCTTGGGTGGCGATCAGGATCGCCACCGCCGAGACGGGCACGAAGACGGCCACGTTGAGGCAGTTGACGATGATCACGGCGAACGGCACCACGTTGTAGTCGAAGGAGTGCGCGAGGCCGATCGACAGCGGGACGAACACCGCTGCCATCGCTCCCCCACTGAGAATGCCGGCGCGCGCCACGTGCAGCCCGGCGACCGAGATCAGCATCACCAGGAGGCTGTTGGTCACGCCCCAGGTCTTGATCGGGGCGACCAGACCGTCGGCGGCCCACGACACGACCCCGAACTTGTAGAGCAGGTTGCCGAGACTGATGGCTCCACCGATCAGGAAGAGCATCCCCCACATGACGCTTCCGACGTAGTCCTTCAGCTCCAGCCCCATGCCGGGGAGGAACAGCAGTCCCACCATGATCAAGGTGGCCATCCCGGTCGAGATCCCGGTCAGCGCCTCGGTGGTCCACAACGCGAAGGCGATCGCGATGCAGATCAGCGTCCACACCTCGCCTCGGCTGGTCGGACCCATCTCGGCTCGCATGCGCGGCATCACCGTGGTCACGTTGGGCAGGTCGACCGAGCCCATGCCGAAGCGCCGCTTCACCATGAAGTAGGCCAGCGGGATCAGGCCCCAGAGGGGAAGGTTCCACCACAGCCAGTCCAGCCAGGTGATGTTGACGCCCTGGCCGGCCAGGGTGCCCTTGAGGACGAGATTGGGCACTCCCGCCGTGAGGAAAAGCATCCCGCCGAGCAGCGGGACCAGCCCGGCCACCGCGAGGATCATCCCCTGGTTGGCCCGCTCCAGGCCCGGCGGCCGCTTCTCACCCTCGGTGATCTCACCGAGGCACCGAGAGATGGGCAGGAACATGGCGGTCTCCGCCACTGTGGGCAAGATCGCGTGCAGGGCCGCGCCCGCACCCATGAGAGCGGCCATGATCCGGTCCGCCCGGGTCGATCGCACGCTCGCCACGATGGCGAAGGCGATCCTCTTGCCGAGTCCGGTCTGGATCATCACCGCCACCAGCACGAACGCCCCAAGGATCAGGAAGAACGTGTCGGAGACGAAGGCGTTGAAGGCGACCGGGACCTCATCGGCCACCCCGGGGGCGGTGGGCAGGTCCGTTAGTACGACGAGCAGCATCGGCGAGCACAGGCCGACGATCAGTCCCGGAAGCGCCTCGGTGGCGAGGCAGAGCACGAAGAACACGAAGATGCCGAGCAAGGTCTGCGCCGCCGTCACCAGGGACTCCGGGGCAGCGGCGTCGGTCTTGTTGGCGGCCTGGAACATGTTCGTGACCGCGTCGGAGAGACCGGGCAGAGCCGGTCCCAGCCGGCCGTAGGCGATCGCCAGGACGCCGAGGACCAGGGCAGCGATCCGAGGTGGAGTCAGCGCGGCCCGCCAGGCCGGCACTGCGCCGGTCGGTTGCTCAGCCCGTGCCGGGAGCGGACGAGTCCGCTCCCCACCCCGGGCGCCTCGCATGGAAACACTCATGTCCCGCTCCGCTCTGTGGTCCTCGACGACGACACTCGGTCCGGTCCGGCACGGGATCGGACGGTGTGGCGTACGTCACTCACGGTCTCCACCGTGGGCAGAGCGGCCGGAGAGGGACAAGGCATGACGGCGTTGCAGTTGAGGTTGAACGGCGTTTAACCGACCGCAACGACGTCCTCCGGAGTCGACGTCGTACTGGTCCGCTGAGGACTGAACTGGCACAGTGACCACCGTGACCCAGACCACACGTCACGCCGCGCCCGACCTCAACGACTTCCCGAGTGTGGGCTCCAGGGTCGAGCAGATGCTGGTGGCACCGCGCGCGGCGGTCGGCCTGGGAGTGATGGTCTGCTCGCTGTTCATCCCCGACGTGCACGTGGCGCTGCTCCTGGGGTGCGGCGCCGCGTTCCTGATCACGACCGCGGTGGCTCGACACCGGCTCGCCGAGGGCGACCGCGGGGCGTTCCTGTGGACGTCTGTGGCCGACGCAGCCACCTGCGCATCCTTCCTCGCCGTCACGATGCAGGTCCCCTTCGCTCCCAGCGCCATGCTGTTCCCGCTGCTCGCCTTCGAGCTCGGCCTCAAGCACGGCCAACGCGGTAGCGCCGTGGCGGTGCTCCTGCTCGCGTCGGCGGTCGGGGTGCGCAGCTGGGAACGCCGGGCGGCCTTCTCCGAGATGCCCCGGCTGTGGCTGATCGGCCTGCTGCTGGCCGCGACCGGAGTCTTCATCTGGATCGCCGGGACGATCCGCGAGCAGCTGGCCGCACGCGCCGCGGCCGACCTCGACCGCAAGCGGCTGGCGGGCCTCCTCCACGACACTGTCGCCGGGGTGCTGGCCGAGGCCGGCATCGGCCCGGACGATCGTGAGCACCTCTCGCTGATGGCACTCGTGGACGAGGCGGCAGAGCACCCGGAGGTGATGTCGAAGGTGAATCGGCAGGTTGCCGCCTGGGTGACTCCCCGCCAGAGCGCGCCGGGCATGGGGCCGCTCTCCCCCCGCGAGGCGGAGGTCCTCGAGCTGCTCGCAGCGGGAGTGAAGGACCGGGAGATCGCCGCGCGACTCTTCCTCTCCCAGGGGACGATCCGGGTGCACGTCTCCCACATCGTGCACAAGCTCGAGGTGCGTGACCGCGCGGCCGCCATGGCGTGGTTCCGCGAGCAGCGCAGCGCCGCCGAGGGCTGATCCGGGCGTTCAACCGTGCTTTGTACGGCCCTGGAGGCGGCTGTGTATTGACCTGAACTGCGCCCTGGTGGGCAGCCTGACGGGTACACGCAGTCGAACCCACGAGGAGCAGCAATGACGGCCGAACTGACGGGCATCCAGCGCATGACCACGCTCGAGGTGCTCGGTGCCCCAGAAGGGGTGGAGGCCTACCAGATCTCCACGCCCGGCCTGGGAGACCACAGCTACCTGATCACCAGCGGTGGCCGGTCGGCCCTGATCGACCCGCAGCGCGATCTCGACCGGTTCGAGGCCGGCCTCGCCGAGGTGAGCGCTCCCCTGGCGATGATCATGGAGACCCACGTGCACAACGACTACGTCAGCGGTGGCCGGGCGATGGCCCAGCGCCACGGCGCCACCCATGTGCTGCCCGCCGACGCCGGCTACACCTTCGACCACCACGCCGTGCGCGACGAGGACGAGATCCGGTTCGGCGACCTCACCATCCGGGCGCTGCACACGCCGGGACACACGCCGCACCACACCAGCTACGCCGTACTCGACGGCGACACTCCTCTGCTGGTCTTCTCCGGCGGCAGCGTCCTGGTCGCCTCCTGCGGCCGCACCGACCTGGTCAGCCCCGAGATGACCGAACAGCTCACCCGGAGCCAGTACCGCTCCGCGCAGCGCCTGCTGTCGATGCCGAAGTCGATGATGATCGGACCCACTCACGGTGCCGGGTCCTTCTGCGCCGCCTCTGCGGCCAGCGCCGACACCTACACCGACGTCGGCACCGAGCTCACCCGCAACCCGGCAGCGCTCGCGCGTGACGAGCAGGACTTCGTCGACACCCAGCTCGCCGGGCTGCTCGCCTACCCCTCCTACTACTCCCAGATGGCAGGACTGAACAAGGACGGCGCCGAAGGCTGGGAGCCCAGCGAGCTCCCGGCGCTCGGACTCGACGACATCGCCCTGATGCTGGAGCAGGACACCGTCGTCATCGACGGTCGCCCGCGGGCAGAGTTCGCCCACGCCCACGCACCGGGCTCGGTGAACATCGAGATGGACGAGCAGTTCTCGACGTACGTCGGTTGGCTGTTCCCGTTCGGCACCGAGTTCGCCGTGATCCTGCCGGAGGGGACCGACCCGATGGAACCGGTGCGCCAGTGCGCGCGCATCGGCATCACCTCGATCGTCGGCTACCTCGAGGGTGGCTTCGAGGCCTGGGAGAAGGACGGCCGAGAGACCCGCTCGTACGACGTGATCGACGTCGAGGCGCTGCGCAAGGCCCAGGAGGACGGCGCCCGCGTGCTCGACGTACGGCAGGACCTGGAGTGGTCGGACGGCCACGTTCCGGACGCCGTGCACATCCACATCCCCGACGTTCCGGAGCGGGCCGACGAGCTGAAGGGCGACCAGGGTGCCGTGCACGTCATGTGCCGCACCGGTCACCGCGCCAGCATCGCGGCGAGCATCCTCGACTCCCGAGGCGTGCCCGCCGTGCTCGTGAACGGTGGCTTCCCGGACTGGGCGGAGCACGGCTACCCCGTGGACGGCAGCTCCGACTGAGTGCCCGAGAAGCGTCCAGCGGGATCCATCGACGATGACGAGAGGTTGACCACGTGACGCACTATCGAGCCGTCTTCCAGGTCTCCGAGGCCGACCCTGCCTTCCACGAGCAGGTCCTGCGCAACGTGCGCAACACCGCGGCCGACCTCGGGGAGGACGCGGAGGTGGCCGTGGTGACCCACGGCCCCGGGCTGCAACTGGCCATCGGCGCCACCGGCTGGACCGACCAGGTGGCCGAGCTCGTGGACAGTGGCGTCGAGGTGATGGCCTGCCGCAACACGATGGAGCGGCTGGGGATCGAGCCCGAGCAGCTGTTGCCGGGCGTGGAGATGGTGAGCGCCGGCATCGGCGAGATCGTGCGTCGTCAGCAGGGAGGGTGGGCCTATGTCCGACCGTGACGCGCCCGTGGACCTGACCGTCCCCCCGATGGACGACGTGGTCGACCTGCACGGCGACCCCTGCGCGGCCGAGCTGGTGCTGTTCATGAACGGCAACCAGTTCATGGCCATGGACGACGTGGTCGCGGCCTTCAGCGCCGAGCACCCGGAGGTCGCCGAGGTGTTCTTCGAGACCATCCCCCCGGGGAAGCTCGTGGAGCAGACGCTCAACGGTCGGCTCCAGATCGGCAACCTGGTGCTCAGCGTCCGACCCGACGTCGTGGCGGCCGGCCCGCGCGCACTCCGACCGCTGGTGGAGCGCGACCTCCTCGAGGAGCCGCAGGAGTACACCCGCAACGACCTGGCGATCCTCGTCCGCGCCGGGAACCCACTGGGCATCCGTGGTTGGGCCGACCTCGCCCGCCCGGAGGTCCGGGTCGCCATGCCCAACCTCCGGTTCGAGGGCGTGGCCGAGCTGATCGCCGAGGCGATCGAGAAGGCCTGCGGCCCTGAGGTCCGGAAGACGGTCTTCGAGAACAAGGCGCGCGACGGCAGCACCCGCTTCACCGAGATCCACCACCGGGAGAGCGCCCGGTGGCTCGAGGACGACGAGGTGGATGCCTGCCCGCTGTGGTCTACCGAGGCGCAGTACCACTGCGAGGTCCTCGGCGCGAACATGCACACGGTCTCGATCCCCGACGAGGAGAACGTCGTCGGGCGTTACTCGCTCGCCGTGGTCAGGGACTGCCCGCATCCGGAGGCCGCTCGGCAGTTCGTCGACTTCATGGTCAGCGGCGGCGGACGCGAGGTCTACCGCCAGTACGGCTTCGCGCCACCGGAGCCCGCCCAGGTTTGAGGTCCGCAGCAGCGGGCGATGAGTGCATTGTGGGAGTGACTCTGCCCCACGGAAGGAGTGTCATGACGAGCACACGGGAGAAAAAGGCATCTCGGAAGATCGACCCCTCCGAGCTGCACCGCCAGCTCGGGGACAAGTCGGTGCGCGTGCTCGACGTACGCACCCCGGCCGAGTTCGAGGCCTCGCACATCGCGGACTCCTACAACGTGCCGCTCGATCTGCTCCGCAAGCACCGCACCGACCTGGCGTCCCACCTGGGCGACGACGTCGTCCTGATGTGTCTCTCGGGCGCTCGGTCCCAGCAGGCCGCGGAGGCCCTCAGTGAGGCCGGGCTCTCCGAGCCTCGGGTCCTCGACGGTGGCCTGAAGGGCTGGGTGGCAGAGGGCAACGAGGTCGTGGAGGGCCGCCAGGTCTGGGACCTGGAGCGGCAGGTGCGCTTCGTCGCGGGCTCGATCGTCGCCGCCTCCGTGGTGGGCAGTGCCGCCAAACCTCCCCTGAAGTGGCTCGCGGCCGGGGTCGGCGGCGGGCTCGTCTTCGCAGCAGTGAGCAACACCTGCGCGATGGGGTCGGTGCTGATGAAGATGCCGTGGAACAGCTCCAACGGACCGGTGTCGGTCGACACCGTGATCGCCGAGCTCACCGGCAACGGACGCCAGTCGCACTGAGACCAGCCATCGGGTACTCGCTCAGTCGGCGGTGAGGAACGCGCGCAGGGTCGAGACGAACGCCTCGGGCTGCTCGGAGTGCACCCAGTGACCCGAGCCCTTGATGGTCACCAGCCGGGTGTTTGGGAAGAGTTTGCGCATGGCTGGGGCGTGCTCCGGCAGCACGTAGTCAGAGTGCTCACCGGCGATCCAGAGCACGGGCCGCTCGAACGAGGCCCCCATGTCGGGAAAGTCGGCGATGGTCGAGAGCTCGGCCTGCAGCAGGTCGAGGTTGGCTCGCCAGGCGAACCCGTCCGGCCCCCGGCGCAGGTTCTGCAGCAGGAAGCCACGCACCCGCTCGTCGCCGATCTGACCCTCGAGCGCGGCGTCGGCGTCGGCGCGACGCTGGATCGCCTCCAGGTCGAGCCCGGCCAGGCTGTTGAGGAGGTGCTCGAACTCCCCCGATCCACCACTGGCCACCGGCGCGATGTCGACGACCACGAGCCGGTCGACGAGCTCGGGGTGGCGCAGCGCCAGCACCATCGCGACCTTGCCTCCCATGGAGTGGCCCACGAGGTGGACCGGCCCGGCGTCGACGTAGCTGTCCCGTACGACGGACGCGACGGCATCGGCCACCACCACGTAGTCGGTCGTGCCCAGCCAGGGCGACTGACCGTGGTTCGGAAGGTCGACCAGCACCGACTGCAGGTCGGGGATCAGCTCCCGCGCGATCTGGGTGAAGTTGCGCCCCTGCCCGAACAAACCGTGGAGGAACACCACCCGCGGCCCCTCGTCACCGATCTCGGTCGTGTGCAGGGATGAGGAGGCGGGCAGGCTCACGGGATCACCCTAGTGAGCCGGCGCCGGACCCGAGGCCCCGGCTTGTCCGATCTCGCCGACGCGGGCACAGATCTAGACGTCACACAGCTCGGGCCGGTGGGCGCGCACACCGACCCCGCTCACCCAGAGGTCAGCGGCTGCACACCCGGGTGACCGAGAACTGGGTGGCGTCGGGAGTGGTGAAGCGGGCGTCGGGCAGGTACAGCGCCCCGGCAATCCTCGCCACGGTGGTGGGGACGTCGAAGGACTCCGACCGCAAGTAACCGGTCAGCGTGCCGGAGGTGCCGCTGCGGTCGAGCCTGATCACGGCGACCTTGTTCATCGTGTTCTGCACGACGTACAGGGTGCGACCCTCCAGCAGCATCCCGTCGCCCCGCTCCAGGGACACCCCACCTACGTCGACCTGCGTCGCCTCGCCGGTGGCGGGATCCACCCGGTAGAGCAACCCGGTCGTGGTGTTGACCACCAGCAGGGCCTCGCGGTCCGGGGTCTGGGTGATGCCGTTGGCGCCCAGGGCGGCGCCCTGCACCCACTCCCCTGCCAGTGGCACGGTCTGCACCCGGTTCTGGGTCGGCAGCGCCCCACCCCGACCCAGGGGCACGCGGTACAGCTGCGCCTGGGACGAGTCGGTGAACCAGGCGGCGTCCTTGGTCAGCACGACGTCGTTGACGAAGGTGGAGCTCGACGTCGTCAGGGTGTACGACGCCAGCAGCTCGCCGCTGCGCGAGTCGACCACCCGCGCATCACCGCCCGAGCCACCGGCCACGAACAGCCGACCGCGGCGATCTGCCTTCAGACCGAGGGACGGCGTCCCCGGCCCGGCGGTCACCTCGCTGGTCCGCCCGGTGCGGACGTCCAGGCGCAGGATGGAACCGTCGGAGCGTGAGCCGAGGTAGGCGGTTGTGCCTCGCCCGGCGGCGATGCCCTCGGGAGCGAAACCCTCCGGCAGCGCGATCGGGGAGGGGAAGGACCGGGACGACCCGTGACCCACGGCACGCTGGCCGCTGTCGTCGCGCTGGGACCAGGTGCCGGCCGCGGCCGGCGTGGCCCCGGTCAGGGCGGCCAGCGAGAGGCAGGCACCCACCAGGCCGGTGCGTACAAGGACAGAGGACGTGCGGTTCATCGGCTGCTCCTGTTCCGGCGGCGGACCGGCCCACCACCTTTGGTCTCGAAACTAGCCCGGCGGCCCACACCGCCAGAGGGGCCGCGCGCGACGGCTGCCAGCGGCCTCAGGGGATTCGACGCTCGGTCATGTCGAAAGCCAGGCTGTGCCGCTAGCTCAAGGTGATGGGCGTGATCAGGGCGGCTTGGCTGATCAGCCGAGTCAGACCCAAGCTCCCTCCGTCACGGAGCATCACCCAGTGTTGACCGTCGCTCGCCGTGAAGACGAAAGCCGCGTCGCGCGCGGAGGCACCCTGCTGGCTCGCGGGCACGAAGGTGTTGGCACGGTTGGCGGACGTGCCCTGGGTTGACGAGCTCGACCCGAACACGCTCAGCCACCCACCGGTCGCCACGGACCGATAGCTGACCACCGGCGAGGAGAGCTCTCCCGCGGCGATCACCTCCCACCACTCACGCTCGGTCGTGTCGTCAGCGGTGGCTCCGGTCGGCGTCAAGGTCACTGCCGCCCCCGGGGCCAACCCCGCGCGCAGGAACCTTCCGGCGTACCTGCCTTCGGCGATGCACAGCAGAACGCGCTCGCGCCTTTCCTCGCTCGCGAGGTAGGTCTCGTTGCCCTCGTGGATTCGTACGAGCACGATCGCGGTGTCCTCCTTGAGAGCACCGAGTCCGCCCATCACCGCGACGGGCCGGTGGGGCTCGGTCGCGTTCGTGGCCGAGGAGTGTTGGATCCTGCGCTCGCCCTTCGCCCGGCTCAGCAGCTTCTCGGGGGTGTCGAAGGAGGTGGCTCCGGGGTCGATGACGGCGGTGCGCACGGAGTTGTCGCTGCCGTAGGGGCGGTTGTCTACCGCGACCCGGTATCGCCGCCCGTCGGCGTCCTCGAGGGTGATCACCACACCGATGCCGTCGAAGCCGAACACCTTCTCCAGGATGAACGTCCCAATCGACGGGACACTCTCCATGTACCCCCACCCCGTGGTCCCGGGTCGACGACCGTAATCCGGCTTGAGACCCTCGATGACGTCCCCGCCGGGACGCGCGGGGATCTGGGTCTCACCGGGCGCTCCCTTGAGCACCTCGCGGGTGTGCAGCATCTGCCCCTGCTCGATCCAGACGTCGACAACTCTCAGATCCGACATCAGCTCGTTTGCCACAAGTACGACGGTCTTGCTCGGCCAGGCCGCCACCGCGATCGGCACCGCGATCAGCAGACCGATTCCGGCACCTGCCAGGACGCCCACCACCGTCATGCCGCCCATCACGATCGCCGGACCGATCCCGAACGCCATGCCCACACCGACGCCGATCACCTCGCCACTAGCCACGCTCAGCGCGACCATCTCGCCGTTACTTGTGGTGATGGAGGAGGGTGTGACTCGCATTCGGTCCCACTTGTCGGTCGTCGCCTTCACCTTCGTACCGCCGTGTTCCGCGCCTGCGGTGAAGGTCGTCCACAACTCGCCTTCCCGTACGACGTCCGGGGCGAGGCCGAGCTGGCTGGTACGCCGCAGCAGTCGCCGGCGGGGTCGCACGGTCAGCGCCGCGCCGGGAGCTGCAGGAGGCAGGAAACCCACCCCGTCCACGTCGTACAGGTCGGAGTAGGGCGTCGTCCCTGTCCGGTAACGGACTTTCGCTGCCTTGAGGTCAAGGAGGAGCCTGACCCCCCGCGCGCTGTCCAGCAGATGCACTTTCCAGTCCTCACGCCTCTCCTCGACGAACCGGAAGCGAACCGCGCCGTTCCCGAGCGCCCCCAGTTCGACCCAGTCGGCAGCCGCGGTCTGCCGAAAGTTCGAGACCCGCACCCCTCCTGTCGTCGCTGTC
Organism: uncultured Actinomycetota bacterium; assembly: GCA_963782215.1. Lineage (GTDB taxonomy): Bacteria > Actinomycetota > Actinomycetes > Propionibacteriales > Nocardioidaceae > Marmoricola. The sequence continues at coordinate 51,947 of CAWAJE010000015.1, forward strand.
ACTCGCGAACATGTTCGGCCAGGGGTCATCAGCGTCGCGCGATCCAGCCCGCGATCGTTGGCTATCCAGGTGACCTCGTACAACCGGGCGTCATCTGCTCCTGCACGCTTCAGGAGCACCTGCCGGCCCCCCAGGTCGAGGGCGATGTCCAGTCCGCGTGACGCATCACGCAGCAGCACCGAGGTCTCGCTCCGGTCGACCTCTGCAAACGAGAACACCGCCCGATCGCCAGCGCCCTCACCGGTCGGACCGGACACCTCGCTCCATCTCCGCCAGCCTGTCTTGCGGAAGATCGACCTACGCCCCGAGGAACGCGACTCGGCGAGAACCCGATCTGCTGTCCAACCGTCCAACTGTCCCATCGCGTGCCTCCAGGGTCAGAGATGTGCGCTCTTCAAACCTGACAGTGGGGGCGGGACGGCGCAAGGGCACGACCGCAGACCCCACCTTTCGGCAGCGGCCGATCGGCAAGATGGAGCTGTGTCGCGGCTTACCAGAGACCTGCTGTGGCTGCGGGACCACGAGCCCGACGAGCTACGCGTGAGGACAAGTACCCGATGCCGATGAGCAGGGTGCAGGAGCGCGAGCTGCTCGTCACCAGACCTTCCGCTTCGCGCATACCTGGCCGACGGCGATCTCGCTGGCTGAGTTGGGGCCGTCGAGCACCTCTGCGCCTGCGAGCGCCCTGGAGCTCGCGCCGTGTCCTGAGGGCCGGAGCCGACCGCGGTGCCCCCTGGTCTTCGACCAGGTGGTGAGGCCCGCACGGTTTCGATCCCCGGCCAATCACCGGCCCCCGGGGCCATCGACCGTAGCCTGCAGGCATGCCCAGCCTGCTCCCCGAGATCACCGGATCGTTCTCAGCCCCCGCAGCCGGCAACCCGACCGGCGCGATGATGGAGGCGGCATACGCCTTCCATGACCTGGATGTCCGCTATCTGAACTGCGACGTCGCGCCTCAAAATCTCGCGGATGCCGTCGCGGGAGCCAAGGCCATGGGCTGGATCGGGTTCAACTGCTCACTGCCACACAAGGTGGCAGTGATCGAGCTGATCGACGAGTTGGTCCGGTCGGCCGAGTTGATCGGTGCCGTGAACTGCGTGGTGCGCACGGACCACGGCCTGATCGGTCACAACACCGACGGCCAAGGCTTCCTCGGCTCACTGCGGACGGTCACCGATCCGGCGGGACAGCACGTGCTCATCCTCGGCGCTGGCGGGGCGGCCCGCGCCATCGCCGTTGAGCTCGCCCTCGCCGGCGCGGTCCACGTGACTATCGCGAACCGCAACGTCGACAAGGCCGAGCGGATCGCCACGCTGGTGGCCGAGCACAGCACGACCGGGACCGATGTGATTGCTTGGGACCGTGAGCTCTCCCCACCGCAAGACACGACCGTGGTGGTCAATGCCACGTCGTTGGGTCTGCCCGGCACGGGCGCCGTGCCGGTCGCCTTCGGGCAGGACGCGTCGCACCTCGTGGTCTGCGACGTGATCCCCAACCCGCCTGACACCGACCTCTTGAAACGCGCACGGGCTGCTGGAGCCACCACTCTCGACGGCCGCGGCATGCTGCTGAACCAAGCAGCCATCAACATTGCTCTGTGGACCGGGGTGGACCCCGACCGCGCGGTGATGGGGCGCGCCCTCGACGACGCCATCGCTAGTTGGGAACACCCCTGACCAGCCGGGGCGTGGTCTGCATGCCCCGGAGCCGGTTGCCCGATCCCGGTGGACCTGTGGAGGCAACCTGCCCGGACACTTGGCAGCGCTGAGGTCCGGTCCGTGCTCGATTCGCACCCTCGCAAGGTCCGCCGATGCCAGCCGGCGTCCATGGGCGTCCGACCGTGTCGGGCGCCCCGGTGGGGGTGCGTTCGCCGAGCCGCTGAGCGCCCACTGAGTACAAGCCGACCTGACCCGCGGCACATGCGTCCACTGACGCCGTCAGCCCGGATCGGTGCGCAAGATGGGACCGGAGAAGCATTGGGCAGCCATCCTCACCATCGGAGTCCTGGAACCCGTCGATGATCCGTACCCAGCGTCCTCAGCCGCGCTTATCAACGGGATCTTCGTGTGCGCCTCAGTACTTCCCTGGCCCCTGGCGCGCGAGAACTGGCCGTGGGGGCCGACCGAGCACCAACTCCGAATGGAACTGAGCCTCGAACACTTGGTCGCGGCCATGACGAACCACCATCCGGGCCGCCGACCACGTTGCCGTCGATCGGAGGCTCTCCGACCACGACGCCTACTGGGTAGAAGCTCACCCGTGACGAGCCGGCCGAGGATCTGGTGTCCTGTCCCGCCGCTTCTTCAGGCATTGGCGGCTCCAGCTCACCTCGACCGCGGCGTGGGCCCTGCTAGTTCTTCCTGTAGGCCGGTAGTCCCCATAGCCCGACCAGTACGGGTACGGCACCTTGCGGTACTGCGCCCGGGGCGGAGTTTGCTCGTATGCCCAGGTCATCGTGGTCGACCCCGACAACCGGGGACTACTCGGCTTCTACACCCGCAACGGATTCAAGGAAACCGGCGTCACAGGCGACCTGGCGTTGTACATGAAAGCATCCACTGCCCGGAGAGCCCCACAAGGCTGAGGCCGCGGCCCAATGCTTGGCGCTACCGAGCTTTTTGACGCCGAACCGGATTTACACCACTCGGCGGGACGTCACCGGCCACTCAGCCCCCACTCGTGCGTTGGATTCCTCTCGGCCTTGAGCCGGGTCTTCCTCCATACGGCCCGATCACCACTGTGCCGTGGTTGCGCGGATCCATTGATTGAGTCCCCTCAGCGAGCGCGTCAGTGGCACAGAGCCGACGCTCTTCATTCCAGGACGACGTCACGGACCAAGGAGCCTGTGCCTAGCCACGGCGTTTGATATGCAAGCGGTCACGGTTTCGATGACCTCGTCCATGGTTGCACCGTTGACGTAGTCACTCACCGCGCCGACCGTCATCGGGTCGAGGTTGAGTTTGAGTTCGCGATAGGTGCTCGTGAGGACCCTGCGCACAGCGTCCGGTCGGGTCACGGTCAACACGGCTGACCACATCCAGCCGTGGCGGCTCATCCGCTGCCCCGTGCCGGCCAGCTTGGCGCGACCGGCCGCATTGATGCTCCATTCACCGTCGCAGTACTCCCCCGGCACTGCCCCGATGCGAGCGTCGGTCACGCCAAGAAGCTGCATCGCCTCGCTCAGTGATTCGGAGAGCACACGGAAGCGCTGGTGGAGGTAGCTTGCCGGGTCGGGGTGAGGCGACCACAGATGCATTACGACGGAACCTTCGTCATACGCCGCGAGGTGTCCGCCCACGTGTCGTACCGCCGGAGTGAATCCAGCCTCCGCGGCAGCTGCCCGGGCGAGTTCGATGCCAGGAAGCAGCAGGTCGCGCCGGGAGAAAGCGGCCGTTGGGAGGCACCGACCGACGAGCAGCGTCGAGGTCGGGGCGGAGCCGAGCCGGCCGAAGGCACCCCGGACCTGGGTAAGATCAAGGTTGCCGGCGACGGGGGCCGGACGACGCAGCACCTCGAGGGCAAGGTCGCGCTCCGCAACCCTGCTGGGGCTCACTCCTTGACCTGTCGCGCCTCGATGGCCTGCTTGTACAGCCGTCCGGCGCGGTACGACGAGCGCACCAGCGGGCCGGAGAGGACACCGGCGAAACCGATCTCCTCGGCCTCGGCTGCCATCTCCACGAACTCCTCGGGCTTGACCCAACGCTCCACAGGGTGGTGGCGCGGCGAGGGCCGCAGGTACTGGGTGATCGTGATCAGCTCACAACCAGCCGAGTGCAGGTCGACCAGCGCCTGGTGGATCTCCTCGCGGGTCTCACCCATGCCCAGGATCAGGTTGGACTTGGTCACCAGGCCGAACTCGCGCGCCTGAGTGATCACCTCCAGCGAGCGGTCGTAGCGGAACGCCGGCCGGATTCGCTTGAAGATCCGCGGCACCGTCTCCACGTTGTGGGCCAGGACCTCCGGGCGGGACTCGAAGACCTCGGCAAGCAGGTCCGGCACCCCGTGGAAGTCCGGGATCAGGTTCTCGACCCCGGTCTCGGGGTTCAGCTCGTGGATCGCGCGCACCGTCTCGGCATACAGCCACGCACCACCGTCGGGGAGGTCATCGCGCGCGACACCGGTGATGGTGGCGTAGCGCAGGTCCATCTTCCGCACCGACTCCGCCACTCGGCGGGGCTCGTCACGGTCCAGCGGCTGGGGCTTGCCGGTGTCGATCTGGCAGAAGTCGCAACGCCGGGTGCACTGGTCACCACCGATCAGGAACGTGGCCTCGCGGTCCTCCCAGCACTCGAAGATGTTCGGGCACCCTGCCGACTGGCACACCGTGTGCAAGCCTTCGGAGCTCACCAGGTCCTGGAGGTGCTTGTAGGACGGTCCGACCGTGGCGCGTGTCCTGATCCACTCCGGCTTCTTCTCGATCGGCGTCTGCGCGTTGCGTGCCTCCAGACGCAGCAGCTTGCGGCCCTCGGGAAGGGCCGTCACCGGAGCATCTCCCGGTCCTGCTCGAACTTGGCGATGTAGTGCCGGTAGCGCTTCTTCTCCTCCTCCGCCTGCTCCGGTTCCCAGCCCAGAACGCGGGCGGCCACCTCGGCGATGCCGTCGAGCGATCCGACGCCGAGATCGCCGCTGAGGCCGGTCATCAGCCGGCGGGCGACAAGGTCGATCAGCGTGACCGCCAGGTCCTGCTGCACCGCGAACACGACCTCCGCCTCGATCGCACCGTCGGCGCCGAGGATCTCCCGTCCCAGAGCCGGGTCCAGCGCCACGAGTGCATCGACCTCCACGGCGCGGGTGCCGTAGAGCCGGAGCAGGCGCTCGGCCGTCGCGGGCGACACTCTTGCCTCCTTCGCGAAACCGTCGGCGAAGGCGCCGAAGTCCACCGTACGGCCACCGGGCAGTCGACTGGCCCTGGTGCTGCACCGTCGGCGCTTCGCACCGAGGTCCTTGACCACCCGGTCATTGACGTCCTGGGCCAGCGAGCGGAAGGTCGTGAGCTTGCCGCCGATCACCGAGTAGAGACCCTGCACCCGTCGGGAGCCGCCCCGCGAGTGGTCGTGCAGCACGTGTCGCCGGGTGATGTCACTGGTCGGCCCGTCGGGGTGGTGCGGCAGCGGACGCACCCCGGTGTAGCTCCACAGGATGTGCTCGCGGGTGAGTCCGGCATCGGGCAGCACCAGGTTGGTCTCGCGAAGGATGTAGTCGATCTCCCCGTCGTCCGCGCTGGCCGTGTCGAGCTCGCCCACGAACCGCTCGTCGGTCGCCCCGATGATGTAGCGGCCCAGCCACGGGATCACCATCATCGGCCGCGCGTCGGTGATCGCCTCGTAGTACATCGCCGAGTCCACCGGCGCTCCCGGGAAGGGGTCGACGATCAGGTGGGTGCCCTTAGTGCCGCCCGTGAGCGGGGCGGCTCCCCCCAGCCCGCCCGCCAGCACTTCGTCGACCCACGGACCGGAGGCGTTCACGACGATGCCCGCGCGGGCAATGAGCGAACGGCCGGTCGTGGTGTCAGTGAACTCCACTCCCGACACCCGCTCCGACTCGATCAGGATGCGGTCCACCCGTGCGTGGTTCAGCACCACTGCTCCGGCCTGGCGCGCCGCGACCGCGGCCTCCAGCGAGAGCCGCTCGGCGTAGTCGGCCTGGCCGTCGTAGTAGGTGGCGGCTCCCGTGAGGCCGTCGGTGTTCAAGCCCGGGATGAGGTCCAGCACCCGCTGTCGGCGGTGGATCCGGTGACGAGGGGTGCTCTTGTCCAGCGAGAGGGCGTCGTAGGCGAGCATCCCGGCACGCAGCATGGCCGCGCTGTGCGCGTTGCGCTCGTAGAACGGCAGCACGAACTGACGCGGCCGGACCAGGTGCGGCGCCGCCCTCAGCAGCCACTCACGCTCGCGCAGCGACTCGCGGACCAGCCGGACGTCGTACTTCTCGAGGTACTTCAGGCCGCCGTGTATCAGCCGGCTGTTCCAGGCCGAGGTCGCCCACCCGAAGTCCTCCTTCTCCAGCAGCAGGACGCGCAGCCCGCGCAGGGCGCCGTCCCAGGCGATGCCGGCGCCGTTGCACCCACCACCGATGACGATCAGGTCGAACGGGGCGGCCGTCTCGTCAAGTGCCTGCGCCCGGGGGGAGACGTTCTGCGGCGCGCTCATCGGACTGCCTCCCGCACTGTTTCGGGAGACTCCAGCCAGCTCTTCATTGTGCCGAGGAAACGGGCGGCGTCGGCACCGTCGACCAGGCGATGGTCGTAGGACAGCGCCAGGTAGATCATCGGGCGTACGACGATCTCACGTTCCCCCTCGGGACCGCGAACCACCACGGCCCGCTCGACCACGGCACCCGTGCCGAGGATCGCGGACTGGGGCTGGTTAATGATCGGGGTGTCGAACAGCGCGCCTCGGCTGCCGGTGTTGCTCAAGGTGAAGGTCCCCCCAGACAGCTCGTCGGGGTGGATCGTGGCGCTGCGGCACCGCTCGGCCAGGTCCGCGATCGAGGCAGCCAGCTCGGCCAGGCTCCTGGAGCCGGCATCACGGACGACAGGAGCCAGGAGCCCGCGCTCGGTGTCGACGGCTACCGCGAGGTGCTCGGTGTCCGGGTAGGTGATCGTCGTCGCCTCGGCGTCCATCGTGGCGTTCACGACCGGATGTACCTGCAGGGCGTGCGTCGCCGCCTTGGCCAGGAACGGCAGGTAGCTCAGCTTCAGACCGTGGGCGTGCAGGAACGCCTCGCGCGCCTCGGCCCGGACCTCCGCGACGGTGCCCAGATCGACCTCGACGACCGTCGTCAGCTGGGCCGAGCTCTGCAGGGAGTCGAGCATCCGGCCCGCGATCAACTTGCGGAGCCGGGTCACGCGCGTCTGGCTTCCGCGCAACGGGCTCGGGGTCCCGAGCGCCGACGTCGCCAAGGTAGCGGTATCTGCGGTGGTCATCGTTGTCTCTCCATCGTCGGTGGGTCGGCGGTGCGGGTTCAGCGAAGGTTCTGCTCAATCAGGTCGACCCAGCGGGCGAAGCCCGCACGGCCGTAGTGCGTCAGGCCCTGATCAGGAGAAAAGCGTTCGACCTCGGAGGCCCGCTGACCGAAGTCCACGGGGGCCTCCCTGCCCGCCCCCCGCAGTGCGGCCTTGGCGGCGCCGAGGCTGGTCAGCTCCTGGATGCGCGGGCGCACCACGTCGTTGCCGGTGAGCGCTGCCAGCAGCCGGCACAGGTAGTCACTGGAGGCACCTCCGCCATCGACCACGATCCGCCCGGACGTGCCCTCGCTCAGCGCGTCCCCCATCGCGAGCAGCAGGTCGTAGGCCTGGAACGCCATCGCCTCGGTGGCCGCCCGCACCACGTCGACGGGAGCGGTATCCATGGCCAGGCCGGCGATCATCGCGCCGCGCCTGGTGGGCCAACGGGGAGCACCCATGCCGGTGAACGAGGGCAGCACGTAGACCCGGTCCTCCGCCTCGAGCGGGCTTGGCCCCATCGGGGCGGAGCGGTCGATGGTGCTTCCGGTGATTTGGTCGATCCAGGAGACCGTGTAGCCCGAGTGGAACGCCGAGCCCTCGATCTCATAGCTGGTCACGCCCTCGGCATCGGTCCAGCCGACGGAGGTCACCAGGCCTTCGCGGAAGACGATGTCACCCCCGGTGTTCAGGCTGACCACTCCCGACGTACCGAAAGTCGCCTTGACCGCGCCCGCCGACTCACACCCGTGGCCCAGCAGGGAAGCCTGCTGGTCGGCGATCAACCCGGTGACCGGGACCTCCAGGCCGCACACCGCTGGATCGGTCCGCGCGAGCTCGCCCATCGAGCGGCACAGGGTCGGCAGGCAGGCCAGCGGGATGCCCAGTCGGTCGGCGAGCTCCGGGTCCCACGCCAGCGTGCGCAGGTCCATCAGCTGGTAGCGAGACCCGTTGGAGACATCGGTCAGGTGGGCTGCGCCGCCAGAGAGTGCGTAGAGCAGCCAGGAGTCCAACGTGCCCGCAGCCAGCTCTCCGGACCGTGCCCGCTCGGCGAGGTCGGGCCGCTGCTCCAGCAACCACGCCAGCTTGGATCCGAAGAAGAAGGTCTCGTTGGCCAGGCCCGTGCGTTCCCGGATCAGGGGGTCGAGACCTTCGCTGCGCCACCGCTCCACCACCGGGGCGCTCTGCCCCGACATCCACATGATCCCGGGCGCGACCGGCTCACCGGTCTGCCGGTCCCACAGGAACGCGGTCTCGCGCATGTTGGTGAGCCCGAGCGCGACGATCGTGTGCCCTTGCCGTCCCAACAGCTCGTCCGCCTGCTGGATCACCTGCACGGCCTGCTTGACCACGGCATTGGCGTCGATCTCGACCCATCCCGGTTGCGGGAAGTCCAGGGTCAGGTCCTCGCAGCCGCACGGGACGGCGTCACCCGACTCGACGTCGAACGCGATGGACCGTACGGCGTGGGAGCCGCAGTCGATGGCGAGCACGAACTCAGACATCGGCTAGGCACGCGTCCTGCGCAGGCGCTCCTGGAGGCTGGAGAGGAGGATCGCGAACAGCAGGACCAGACCGAAGACGATCTGGCGCAGGTTCGACTCCACGCCCACGAGGTTCATCAGGTTGTTGATGCCGCCGATCACGAAGATCGCGCCCAGCAGTCCGGTGACCCGGCCCTTGCCGCCGGTCAGAGCCGTGCCGCCCAGGGTGGTCGCGGCGAAGACGATCAGGATGTCGCCGTTGCCCATGGACGCGTCCACCGAGAACAGCCGTCCGGCGGAGAGCAGACCACCGATCGCGGCGCAGACACCGGCGACGACGAAGGCGCCCACGCAGGCCAGCTGCACGTTGATGCCCGCCACCCGGCAGGCCTTCTCGTTGTTGCCGATGGCCATCAGGTTGCGTCCGAAGACGGTGTAGCGGATGGTCAGCCAGGCCACCGCGAAGAGTCCCAGCAGGACGAAGACCGCGAGCGGCACCGCTCCCACCGAGTTGCCGCCCAGTGCGGTGTAGGTCGTGGGGATGTCATAGACACCCTCGGGGATCAGGTAGACCACCACACCGCGCACGGTGAGCAGGGTGGCCAGGGTCACCAGGAAGGGGTTCACGCCGAGAGTGACCGAGAGCAGCCCGTTGAGCAGGCCCACGACCGCGCCCACTAGCAGGGTGATCAGGATCCCGACCACCGGGTTGAGACCGGCCATCCACTGGGTCATGAACAGCACGGCGACCACCGGAGCCAGCGCGTAGGTCGACTCGAGCGAAAGGTCGAGCCGGCCCGTGATCATCACGAAGTAGAGGCCGACCACCATGCACCCCAGAGGAGCCGCGGCCCACATCAAGTTGGTCAGGTTGCCGCTGGTCAGGAAGCCGGGAACGAAGGCGCCGATGATGAGCATCAGCCCGACGATCGGCCAGATCAGGTGCTCAGCGGCAATGGTGCGAGCCACGCTCGCGACCTTGGAGGCGGTGGGTCCCGCGGTCTTCTCGGTTCTCGCAGCTGCCGGCCGGGTCGGCTCAGCCTGCTCGGTGCGCGCCGCCGTAGCGGAATCGTGCGTCATTGCGTCCACACTCCCTGTCCGGTTCCATAGATCTCGCCGACGTTGAAGTCGGACTCACCGCGACGCACCTCGCGCACGGCCTTGCCGTTGAAGAACACCAAGATGCGATCGCACACCTCGACCAGCTCTTCCTCGCTCTCACTGGTGACGATCACCGCGCTGGTCCGGGTGAGCTCCTCGCGAACCACTCGCAACAGCTCGGGCTTGGTGGCGATGTCCACGCCTCGAGTGGGCTCGCTGAGCACGTAGACCCGTGGACGCATCAGCATCAGGCGACCGAGCATCACCTTCTGGCGGTTGCCACCCGAGAGAGTGTCGATGTCGGCGTCCGGCGAGGGTGTCTTGACCTGCATCTGCTTGAGCACAGGGAGCCCGACCTCACGGATCTTGCTGTCACGCAGGATTCCGAGACCACCCGAGAGCCGTCTCGCCACCGGCAGGACCAGGTTCTCGAGGACGCTCAGCCCGTGGATGGTGGCGAGCTCTTCGCGCTTCTTGGGCAGGTAGGCCACCCCGTAACGTGCGGCGGCACGGGGGCTCGAGAGCTTGCGGCTGTGACCGTCGATGCTGACCTCGCCGGCTGAGGGGCGCAGGCCGGCGATCGCCTCCAGCAGCTCCTCCTTGCCGGAGCCCTCTACGCCGGCGAGCCCGAGGACCTCCCCCTGGCGCACCTCGAAGCTGGTCGGTTCGAGCTCGGGCAGTGAGGTCAGGTCACGCAGCCGGATCACCCCCGGCCCGTGGTCATTGGTGTGCGCTGCGGTCTCGTGCAGGTGCACGTCGATCTCGCCGACGATGGCACCGGCCAGTAACTCGGGCGTCGTGTCGGCCACCTCGACGGTCTGCACACTTCGACCGTCGCGCATCACCGTGACCTGGTGGCAGGTGCTCATGATCTCTGCGATCCGGTGGCTGATCAGGGTGAAGGAGCGGCCGTCCGCCAGCTCGTTGAGTTGCGAGAGCAACGACGTGCGCCGCTCACCGGAGAGGCTTGCCGTGATCTCGTCCAGCAGCACCACGGTGGCGCGCTCGAGGAAGACCGCCTTGGCGAAGGCAAGCAGCTGCTGCACCTCGATCGGCAGGGAGGTCATCGGGTCCGAAGGGAGGACCCGCAGGGCCAACCGGTCGTCGATCTCGGCGACCTTGCGTCGAATCGCCCCGCGGTCGAGCAGCCCCGCCCGGGTGTGGTTCCGATCCCCGAGGAACAAGAAGTCCTCGACGCTCATGAACGGCAGGTCCGGTGGTTCTTGAGGGATCAGCGCCACGCCGAGATCCGTGGCCAGGCGTGGGTTCCACCGGTGGATGTCGACGTCCTGACCCGCGACGGCCAGTTGTCCTCGCGAGGGCTTGAGCACACCCGCGACCATGTTCATCAGCACCGACTTGCCGGCACCGTTCTTGCCGATCACGCCGTGCACCGAGCCGTTGGCGACCTGCATGGTCGCGTCCTCGACGGCGACGGCACCTCCGAACTCCTTGTGGAGCTGCTGCATGGAGTACGAGATGTCCATGGTGTCCTCCGATATCCCTCGTGCCTGGTGACGAACCGGGTTCGACGGGTGCGGTGCGCGCTCGGCGCGCACCGCACCCGGTCGTACTAGTTGCCGCTGGCCCCACTGGCGATAGCCCAGTGGTCGGGCGACGTGACGTCAAGGGACTCCGGAACACCGAAAGCCTTGGTCTTGTACCAGGGACCGGCGATGTCGTCGCGGGTCGTGACCTCGATCGGACCCCACGGCTTGTCGTCCCACTCCGCGACCTGCTCGACGCCCTCGGAGGGGGTGGTGGAGCCGTTCGACATCATGTCGAAGAGCAGTTTGGTCACCAGCTCGCCCTCGATCAGCGCGGGCTGCTCGGAGCAGTGGGTCAGCTCCTTCTTCGCGATCGAGTCGAGCTCGGCCTGCGAGCAGTCGACCGACGTGATCGCGACCGCGTTGGGCTTGCCGGTCCCGATGACCGCACCCCCGGACTTCAAGGCGGGGATCGCCCCGCCCACGGCCATGGTGCCGTCGACGCTGCCGACGGCCAGGATGTTGGCGGCGCCAGCGCTGGTGATCGCGTCGCTGACGGCGGCACGAGCGGGCTCGCCCTGGTAACCCAGGTCAGCGCGCTCGACGATCTTCACGTTGGGGTGTTCCGCAGTGACCTTGTCGAGCACCTCCATATACCCCGCGTGCCGGTCCTTGTCGAAGGAGGCGGTGATGTCGCCGCGCAGCAGCATGATGGTGCCACCCTTGTCCGCCCAGTCGGCGCCACGCGCCTTCTCGATGCCGTCCACGATCGCCTGCCCAGACAGGCGCCCGGCCTCGACGTTGTCGAACGCCACGAACGGGGTGTCCGCGCCAGGAACGGTCAGGTTGTGCACCACCACGGGGATCTTCTTGGCCTTGAGCTGCTTGAGCACCGCCACCATGCTCTCTCCGCGCCACGGCACCAGGCTGACCCCGTCGATCCCCTGGGTGATCAGCTGCTGCAGGCCATTGAGCTGGTCCCCGGCATCGTTGGCGGCGACCGTCTTGACGTTGATCTTGACGCCCTTCTCCTTCTCGAGGTCGGCGACCGCGGCCTTCTCGCCGGCCGCGACCCCGTTGAAGAAGATGTCGCCGGCGTCCCAGCGGATCTGGGCGATGGTGTAGCTCTTCTTCCCGCCCGCCGCCGCACTGGCGTCCGAGCTCGAAGATGCCGTTCCGCAGCCTGCGAGGGCACTGGACAGTGCCACGCCGGCAACCAGCGCGATGTGCTTGTTCTTGATCATGCTGTCCTCCGTGTTGGTTGCCTGCTCTCGCAAGCGGTTGGTGAGTTGGTGGTGCGGTGGTGCCTTATGCCGGGATCTCTTCTCCGGCCTCTCCGACGTAGGCGATGACGTCGCCTGCCTCGATCCGGCTTCCGGCCGGAGCGACGATCTTGAGGAGTACGCCGTCGGCGACGCACTCGACCTCGACCTCGGTCTTGTCGGTCTCGACGAGCAGCAACGGGTCCCCCATCTCGACCGCGTCACCCTCCTTGAGGAACCATTCGACGATGGCTCCCTCCGAGACGGTCTGTCCGAGCTCCGGCATCACAATGGCCTCAGCCATGGGTCTCTCGCTTTCTCTGTGGGCACCGCACGGCGGGCCCTTGCACTGGGTTCACTGACGACCACACACCTTGCGGATCGCGTATCGGAGCTCCGCGACGCTGGGCAGCACAGCCGCCTCGAGCTCGGGAGCGAAGGGCATCGGGACGTCCTTGCTGGCCACCCGGAGAACCGGGCCCTCGAGTACGCCGAACAGCTCCTCCCCGACCCGCGCGGCCACCTCGGCACCCCAGCCGTTGGTGCGGTGCGCCTCGTGGGCGATCACCAGACGCTTGGTCTTGCGCACGCTTGCCGTCACCGAGGTCCAGTCGAAGGGCGCCAACCACACGGGGTCGATGACCTCGACGCTGATTCCCTCCTCGGCCAGCTCTTCGGCCACCTGGAGCGCGGCGTAGAGCTGGGTGAAGGTCGCGACGACAGTGACGTCGGCACCCTCACGGCGCAGCCGCGCCTGACCGACCTCGATCACGTAGTCGTCCTCGGGCACGTAGGCCCGGGTGTCGATCGAGCCCGCCTCCTTGCGCTTCTTGGCGCCGTAGAGCAGCTTGTGCTCGAAGACCAGGACCGGGTCCGGGTCCCTCAGGGCGGCCTTGATGCCCCCCTTGGCGGTGTAGGCGTCGGAGATGCACAGCACCTTGACGCCCGGCACGTGCATGAAGAAGCTCTCCGGGCACTGGGCGTGCTGGGCTCCTCGTTGCGTCGCTCCCACCGGGGAGCGCAGCACCATGGGGACGTTGATCCGGCCCCCGGACATGTAGCGCAGCTTGGCGGCCTCGTTGACGACCTCGTCCATCGCCTCGAAGACGAAGTCGGCGTACTGCAGGTCCGGCAGCGTCTTGAGCCCCGCGATGGCTCCACCGATCGCCGCACCCATAATGGCCTTCTCGCTAATGGGCGTGTCCATCACGCGGTCGCGTCCGAACTCCTCGGCGATGCCCAGGTAGATGCCGAAGGCACCGCCGAAGCCACCGGGGACACCGACGTCCTCCCCCAGCAGGATCACGCTGTCGTCGGACGCCATCTCCTGACGGATCCCCTCGCGCAGGGCGTCGGCGATGCTGAGCAGCCGGTCGTCCTGGTCGGCCGGGACGCCTTCGAGCAGGCCGGCGATCTCGGAGTGCTCTACCGCCGGGGCCGCGAGGACCGCCTTCGGGTCGAGAGCCGACTCCGCGGGGGCGAAGGGAGTCTGCTGGGCGAACTTCAGCGCATCCTTGACGATGGCCTTCGCGTCAGCGACGGTCGCACCGACCTCCTCGCTGCTGGCGACGTCGTGCTCCACCAGCGCCGTCTTGAGGCGCTCGATGGGGTCCTTGGCGTTCCATTCCGCTTCCTCGTCCTTGGTGCGGTAACCACGCGCGTCACCACGGCTGTGGCCGACGTAGCGGTAGGTGAGGAACTCCAGCAGCGTCGGGCCGTGACCAGCGCGGGCCCGCTCGGTGGCGCGCTGCATCGCGTCGAGCACAGCCAGGACGTCCATGCCGTCGACCTGCTCGGACGGGATTCCGTAGGCCGCACCCCGCGACGAAACGTCCACGTTGAGGGTGGTCTCGTGGAACGGCGTCGAGGCGCCGTACATGTTGTTCTCGCAGACGAAGATGACCGGCAGCTTCTTCACGGCCGCGAAGTTGACGCCTTCGTGGAACGCACCTTCGTTGACCGCACCGTCGCCGAAGAAGCACGCGACCACGTTGTCGGTGCCCTGCTGCTTGAGCGCCATGGCCAGACCCGGAGCGAGAGTGACGCCGCCGCCGACGATGGCGATCGAGGGCAGGATGCCCAGGTCGGGGTCTCCCAGGTGCATCGACCCGCCGCGGCCACCGAGGCAGCCGGCCTCGCGACCGTAGATCTCGGCCATGCCGACCTTGGGGTCCATGCCCTTGGCGAGCGCGTGCCCGTGGGGCCGGTGGGTGGAGGTGATCCAGTCGGTGTCGCGCAGGTTCGTGCAAACACCGACGGCGACAGCCTCCTGTCCCTGCGACTGGTGCAGCGTCCCAGGGATCTCGCCCTGCAGGAAGCGCAGGTAGGCCATCTGCTCGAACTGGCGGATCACCACCATCCGCTCGAGCATCTTCAGGGCAGAGCCCTTCCCGACCTGCCTCAGCAGGTCGGCGGACCGGTCTTCCGGCAACGAGTCGACCGGCAGGTCCGGTGGAATCTCTCGGACAGTCATGGCTCAGGCCTTTCCAGAAGAGCTCAGCACCTGCATCAGGCGGCGGACCTCGTTCTCCACGGCGACGGCGGAACGGGTGTTCAGGTCGCCCGGGAACCGCGAGCCGTAGAGCAGGTTGGGGTCGGTCTCGTCCTCACGGATCGCACGGTTCAGCTCCAGGCCGAACACGTGCTTTAGCCGGGTGCCGAAGTTGACCTTGGTGATACCGGCCTCGACCGCTGCCTGTAGCTGGTCGGGCGGCGTCCCCGAACCACCGTGGAGCACGAGCGGTACGTCGACGGCGTCGTCGATCTCGCGGATGCGGTCCACCTTGACGTCAGGGATGTAGTCGGAGGTGACGAAGTGCACGTTGCCCACGGCCACGGCCAGGCAGTCGACACCGGTCGTCTTCACGAACTCGATCGCGGCGTCGACCTCGGTCATCTGACCGATGGAGGTGTCGATCTCCCCGTCGATGCTCATCTCGGCCAGAGCGCCAATCTCACCCTCGACCGCGATGCCATGGGGACGGCACTCGGTGACCAAGGCCTCGGTGTCGCTCATCAGCTGGTCGATCGGCCAGCCCTGGGTGTGCATCATCACCGAGTTGTAGCCCGCACCGATCGCCAGCTTGGTCTCCTCGAGGCTGTCCCCCTCGTTGAAGAGGACCCCGATCGGGACGCTGGAGCGCCGGGCCAGCCGCTCGGCGACTGCGCCGTACAACTCGATGCCGGTGCTGCGCAGCCACTCGTGGTTCGCCGACAGGCCACCGATGCCGATGATCACCGGCGAACGCTCGGCTTCGGCCGCGGCCACGACAGCCTCGAGTGTGTACAGGTCCCACGACTCGTAGTAGCCGACCGCGTAACGCCCCTTGCCGGCGTCTGCCAACAGATCGGGCAAAGAAACCAGACTCATCGACCTTCTCCTCAGATTCACATCTGTGCACTCCTGCACGAATGTGAGTATCATGATGACCGTCACACAGGACTGTCAAGAGGCGTGATCGAGAACTTGCGTAAGTTGGTGCCGCGCGTCGGGCCGGTGCCGGACGAAGGTGCGACAAGGAAGGCAACGGAGATGGCCAGTGCCGAGCGGCTCGCGCAGGCGGCATTCATGTATTACGTCCAGGGGCTGAGCCAGAACGAGGTCGCCGAGCGCATGGGGCTCGGGAGGTCGAACGTCTCCCGCCTGCTCACCGAGGCGCGGCAGCGCAAGATCGTTCGTTTCGAGATCGACTACCCGGTGCGGCGTGACCTGCATCAGGAGTCGGAGTTGCTCGCACGCTTCACTAAGACTCCACTGCGCGAGGTGGTCATCGCGCGGCCGGTCACAGGGGACGACGCACGAGCCGGTCACATCGCAGCGGCGCGCGCGGGTGGGGACTGGCTCGACGAGAACCTCGAGGACGGCCAGACCGTGGGCCTCTTCTGGGGCAGCACCATCCAGACGATGGTGGATGTCTCCCACTTCTCTCGCAGCGTCGATGCCCACTTCGTGCAGATGGCCGGGGAGTGGAGCATGGATCCTGCCCACTCGGGTCACGACTTGGTCCGTGACCTGGCCAACAAGGTGGGCGGCCGTTACACCTACTTCGACGCCCCCGCCGTGGCCGAGTCATCCACCGTCGCGACGAGCCTGATCAAGAGCGCCCAGGTCTCTCGCGCACTGGAGCTGGCCAGGTCCGCGCAGACGTCCGTGCTGGGGATCGGTTCCTTCGATTCCGGCACCGCAGCCGCCTTCCTGACCCATGCGCGCGCCAGCGTCAGCGAGCGGGAGGAGGCGTGGCGCAAGGGTGCGGTTGGCCAGATCTGTGGGCGTTTCTACGACAGCAGCGGGCAGCAGCTCGATCTCGCCCTGCACCACCGCCTGGTGTCGATCGACCTCGACGACCTCCGACAGACGCCCAACGTCGTTGCGGTCACCAGCGGCGCTGAGAAGGCTGAGGCCGTCTCCAGCGCAATCCTCGGGGGACTGGTCCACACGCTCGTGGCCGACGCAGCCCTGTCGACGGCGATGCTTGCGTCCTGACGACGCGCAACAGACCTACACTTCAGACCCCTCCGAAATGACCCGTGTCCCGCGATTGCCACGGCTGCCGCTGCCAACGCGCCCCCTCATCTTCGGGGGTCCCGGGTCGAGCACGACAACGCCAGCGGGAGACGACGCGAGTCCGCCCCGCGCCCACCTCATACGGGTCGGAGACCTTCTCCATCGACGGCGAGGGCCCGCTCGTCAGTCACCCCCAGACGACACAGTTTCGCCGCCTTCGCAAGCGTCGGGCCATGCATCTCGGGCCCCGTGATTAAACGAGAGCCCAAGTGTCTGATAGAGCCTCTGACCTCTGGGTCAACGGCCGAGAGGTCATGCCTCACATCTTCCCAAGAGCCTCGATCTAGGTGCAAAGCACGGGCTGTGCTGCTGACATCGTGCTGACATTGCGACCGGAGCAACGCCAGAGGCCCTTCCCGGATCAGTCCGGAAAGGGCCTCTGACCTGCGGTTTTACCTTTGTAGCGGGGGCAGGATTTGAACCTGCGACCTCTGGGACGATCCTGTCCGATTCCCGCTACTTCGGAATGTCTTTGGTTAGCTTTGGTTGCCTCGATCTACACGGAGATCAGCTGGCTGCCGACGGCGCCACTGTACCGGTCACCTCCGGTCGTCTCGGCCTCGTTAGCGTTGTTCCTGATGGGTTTTCGATGGGCATTTCGATGGGGCGGTTCAAATCGTGAGACGTGCCAGAAGAAACTTTCAGCACCGGTTGTCGCCGGTTGTCTTCTCTTGTCTCACACTGTCCTCGAACACTTCGGAGTCTTCGACGTCAACCCTGAATCGACGGTTGACACCACCCCCGCGGAGGCGCACCTTCGATGCATGACCTCCCGAGCTCGCGGCATGCACAGGGCGTTGCTCACGTCCGTGCCGACCCACCGTTCGATCGTGCGAAGCCCACGGTCCCGGAGACTCGCCGGGACCGGGCGACGAGGTGCGGAGGACTCCTCGGCACCGGGTGAGGAGTCGGCCGGCCCGCGCCACGGAGACCTCACGGTGGAGCTGATTCAGCACCGCCGTCTGCAGGTCGCACGGTGGTGCACCGGGTGCACGGCAGGAGCATCCGCCCAGGTCACACGGTGCCGGTGATTCAGCGGCACGGGAGCAAACAGAGCCCGGAGTGACCGGTCCCGCGCCGGGTTCGGCACCGTGCTGGGCCTAGTTGCGGGGACACAGTCGACGACTCTGCCAAGGCTGAAGTAGCGGTCGAAGAACGTCGCCCGCTTGTCGAGCACGGTCAGTCCAGGGTGCGCGCGCTTGCCCCCGGCGGCAAGCCGAGACGGGCGGCAGGATCCTCGTGCTCGCGGTGCCTGCCAGGAAAGGGGTCCCTGACCCTCCCGGCCTTCAGATGCGTCAGTCGCGGCGGTGTGGGGCAGGTCCTGAGAAGACGCGAATCGCAGATCCGGGCGGGCGCAGCCGCCCGCAACAATCCGGATGAGCGCGCGTCCAAGAACCTTGGCCGGTCACGAATCACGTCCTGACGTGGGGGTGTGCGTATGAGCATCGATGAGGTAGGCATAAGTGAAGCGGTGAGCCAGAACGAAGCTCGAGGCGTGGCCACGACCACGTTTGTGATTGGAGGCCGGCGATGTCTGACCGAGAAGTACCCAGGGTGTTCCTGCGCGGGCCCGACGACGGAGACGCCATCGTCTTGCCGATGGGTGGCCTGCAGGCCCGGATCATCCGTAAAGCGTCCCGAACCGAGACCGGGGGCCATTGGGCCCTCGGCGAGGCCTGGCAGGAACCTGGCTTCGATAACCCGCCACACGTCCACGACGAAGCAGAAGCCTTCTACGTTCTCGAGGGTGAGTACACCTTCTACACCGACACGGATCCCGCAGAAGGAATCGGGCCAGGCACCTTCGTATTCATTCCCCCAGGCGCGGTTCATGGGTTCAGGACCGGACCGAAAGGCGGCCGACTTCTTTGCGTCTGGCCCTCCACGGTCGAAACCGCGTTCTTCGGTGCTCCCCCCTGACCCGGCACTTCGGGGACAGGAGCGGTAGGACACCAGGCGCAGGCCCTGCGCGGCGGAGTGGGCCGGGTCCCGGAGCATGCGCGGATGGATCTACCTGCTCGCACTCCTAATCTCCCTCGCGGGAGCGATCTACTTCGGCGCGCGCGGGGTGCCGGTCGCCGCGGTCCTGATGCTGTTCCCGGGCTACCTGGTGTTCGCCTACCTGATGATCCTGATCTCGACTTTCCTTCCGGGTCGGGAGAAGCGCCGCTACCAGGAGGCGAGGGCCGGTGCCGTGGGGACTTCCCCGCAGAGGTCCACCGCTCAAGGGACGGCCGTGCACCCTGCCTACCTCGGTGCCTTGACATCGGCCGCGTACAGCGGCGACGGCTTCCTTGGCTGGCCGCAGGGTGGCGACCTCGTGTTTCGCTCCGCCACAGTAAACCCCTCGACACTTCTCTACTCGCCACGTTCCTTCCGCGGCTTCAAGGTCGAGGTCAATACGCCCGAGTTCCTCACCGGCTCCCTGATCGAAGCGGAAGGTGACGGTGGCGCGGTCGTGAGGTTGGAGGGGGACTCCTCGACGATGATGGTCCAGATTTGGCTCCAGCCCGACGATGCCGCCTCCTTCGTCGCTCGCCTGCGTGCTGAGGGCGTTACCGAACTCGACTAACAGCACCGGCAATTGCGAGGGTCGCCTCGGCCGAGGGGGTCACCCAGGTCGACACGTCCGCTCGTCGGCTGCCCAATCCGGTAAATGCTTGCCGCCCGACTGGCGGCGGTATGACTGTGAGGCGTCCGCTACGCGGAGAGACACGGCCCCGCGGGCGCGCAAGCTACGCGGGAATGCAGTACCACTGGCCCCGAAAGGACGACGAGCAGGGTTGACCTCGTGGTCACGGGATGGCGCACGCGCTCGAGGATGCGGTCAGAGTCACCTTCGGCGGTGCAATCGCATCCGTGAAGTCGGCCCCGTCATATCGAGTTCCGCTCCAGTTGACACCGGTCAGATTCGCCCCCAGCAGGCACGCTCCCCGCAGGTCCGCACCCGATAAGTCAGCCCAACTGAGGTCCGCGCCGGACAGGTCAGCGCTGACAAGAACGGCTGCGGACAGGTCCGCGCGGCGCAAATCGGCGCTGCGCAGCGTGGCACGGATGACGGCTGTCGTCGGCTCTGTAGTTGGCGCCGCCTCGGGTGCCTTATGGCCCCATGCAGGGGTGATGAGAATAGCCGTGGTGGTGATGGCTGCGGCCCCGACGCCGACGGCCACCGCCAGCGCAACCTTGGGTGGTTGCCGGGTCGTAAGAACAACCGCGACGGCGGCAACGGAGAGGGCGGCACCTACGACACCTACGACGGCCTTGACACCGCCAAAATGACTTGCCGCGGCAGCTGCAACCAACACCCCGAGGGGCGTCAACGTCACAATCCGCAACCTCCACGCCATGGCTTGATGCTGACAGTGCCGGGCGACCGTCCCCGGTCAACGCGCCGGGCCGCCATTGCGGGCGCCGCGGCCCAGGGCCACCATGGGAGGGAAAGAGCCGCCTGAAGAGCGCTCTTAGTTGCGGCAGGCACGTGGAGTTGGAGGTGGCCACATGGATGGGCGTGGACTCCTGCTAATCGCCGCAACCCTGCTTGCGTCGATCCCCACAGCCACCCCAGCTGGCGACCCCAAATTGCCGGTGAACTACCACACCTGCGGCAAGTGCGGTGGCAAGACCATCGACAAAGGCAAGGGCAGGCACTGGTGCCCGGAGGAGAGCTGCGAGCACTACTGCACCAAGGAAGAGAGGACCCATGGCGCCGGTTGACGCCGCGCTCGGGGCGGCTTCGAAAGTGGGCCCGTACTTCAGCGTCACCAGCTTCGTCCCCGCCACGATCGTCACTGCCACCACCACGGTCCTGGTATTGGCCAAGCCGTGGAGCGGCGACCCGAACTGGGAGCTCGCCTTCACGTCCTTATCCACACCCAGCCTGGGACAGCTCGGCACACTCCTGGTGGCCAGCATGGTGGTGGCCCTTGCGCTGCACCCATTGCAGTTCGGCATGGTCCAGCTGATGGAGGGTTACTGGGGCACAAGTCCCATCGGGCTCGGTCTGGCCCGTGTCCGCATCACAGCGCACTTGCGACGGCTCACCTCGCTGGAACGCACCCAGACCCGTGCGGCGAAACGAAGGGAACAGCTGGAGGAGTCTGGTCCTGGCACGCCCGACGCCGCCGCAGCGCACCGGTGGGCCGAAGCGGAGGCTCGACGGCTCGCGAGCCAGTACCCGTTCGAACGTGAGGACGTCATGCCGACCATGCTTGGGAACGCGCTGCGCCGGTACGAGCAGATGGCCGGGCAACCGTATGAGCTGAATATCGTCAGCACAGCCGGACACCTGCTCCTCGTTGCCGACCCACGCGACACCGCATACGTGCGTGACCAACGCACCCAGCTGGATCTTGCCGTTCGTCTGTGCGTCAGCAGCGCCATACTGACAGCAATCATGGTCGTGCTGCTCGCGCCAACCGGGTGGTGGCTATTGCTGGCCGCAGCGCCCTACGTGCTGGCGCTCATGTTCTACAGGGGGGCGTGCACCGTCGCTCGTGAGTATGGCGCGTCCCTGCAGACCTTGGTCGACCTCAACCGGCCGCAGTTGTATCAGCGCCTGCGTGTTCCGATGCCACCGACGCTGAACGCAGAGCGCGCCCAGAACCGCAGGGTGACCGCGATGCTCGGATCCCGCACTCCACAGCGAATGCGCCTGAGCAAAGTGGAAGCTACCCCTGCAGGCCCTGACAACCAGTCCCGCCTCCGCGCCGACGAGTAGTGAATACGCAACCGATTCAAACGCTCAACATGCGTTTGGTCATGGCGCCAGACCACCCTTTTCAAGTCGTCGACCCAAGTCCCTGCATCTCGACGTGGGCAACCCTGCGCTGAGCCCGACTTGGCGGCGAAAGGACGACGTGAGTGCGCGACCGCTGAGAGCCAGTGTCGCGGCAGGGCCCTATCCGGGGCTACTGCTCGATCGTCCCTTGGCTGTCGAAGGCGATCGTGATGTTGGTGTAGCCGAGCGAACCGAAGAGGCCGCGCAGTACGGCGGTCGTGCTCTCCTCGGCTAGGGCGATCAAGTTCCCCTCGCCTGTGGCGGCTGTGGTCATCTGCTGAATCGCCTTGAGCTGGGCCTCCCGCTCGAGATCCGAGCCCTTGAACCTATTGATGAAGCCCTTGTCGCGGTGGGCCACGTAGCTGGTCTCTAGATCGAGCCGGGGTTTGCCGACCGTTGGCGCCGGGAGAGTGACTGCAACGGAGGAACCGTCCCCGGAAACGTCAACCCGGCGCTCGTCCAGCTTGCTGAAGTCCACGACCGCTTCAACCTCACCCTTGCCGACGTAAAGCACCCGCTCGCCACTGATAAACGCGGGAACGTTCTTGGTGTCGTCCTCAAGGTCGACCACGGTCTCGTAGTAGGCGTTCGCCGCCTTGAACTCGCTGAGTTTCGTCAGCGACGTGAGCACCGACGGGCCGGTGCGGTCGACGGTCTTCTCCGCGAACGGGTTCAACGCGGATATGAAATCGCGAGCTTTGTCGCCCACCACTCCGGGGATCTTCGCCGCTCCAACCACCACAAGCGCCACGATGACGACGACCAATACCGATCGAATCACGCTGAAGTTTGGCCCGACCCGAGAACCCATGCGCGAAAGGTACCCCACGGTAATCGCAAGTGCGCGCGGCACTTTGGCGGAAGGAGGGGACTAAGGAACCAGGCCAGCAGGGTCGCCGCCCGGCCTTGAGACCAGGCCCACTGTCCCTTCGTCGGAGACTGCCCAGACGTGGACTTTGAGTCGAGTGCGCATCCATTCCGGCACTCGAAGCGCCGCGGCGATGGCCTTCTCAGGAACCACGACACCAAGCAGTGCGCCCTCCGCGTCGGTCGGGACGCGACGTAGGAGTTGCCCGTAGAGGGTGTCGACGTCGACCCCCATCGCTTCTGTTCTGCCCTTTACCTCCGCGTACAGCGTCAAGGACCCTTTGGTCGCCTTCACGTCGACAAACTTCACCTCGCATTCGACAGCCCAGCCATGCCCCTGGAGGTACTGGCAGAACGCATCGACCACTCGCGACTCATCACCCTTCATGCTGAAATCCCTTCCTTCGCGCCCTCAGGATGCCCTCTTCCGAATAGACGCGCTGCCATTCAGCGATGCGCAGCCTTCGCGGCGGATAGACGCAGGTGGTGGCCGCCTATGTCGACGCAGGTTGGAGCGGTGAGCGGTTGACCTCGAAGTTCACGATTGTCCCACCGTGGTCACTCAACATGACACCGTCGGCGACCTTGTTCCACCCCTGGACCGATGTTGTGAACGACCTGCCGCGGCCGGGGCTGGCGCAGACGTGGTCGATTGGAGGGTGTTCAAGAACTCCCTGGTCAAACCTGTCCGTGGTGGTGAGGCACGTCAGGTTTGTCTTCGCCATCTGGGCATTGAGCAGCGCGCGGCACGTCTCTGGTGCCGTAGTAGTGCCGGCCTCCCAGGTCTTGGTTGAGGTCCCCGGCGACGACGAGTGTCGCCAGGGGGTAGCGGCCTTGAAGCGATGCCCACTCTTGGCCCTGCCCCGGGACTACTCGGCGGAACTCGTCCCAGCCTCGGGCTGGGTGAGCTTCGTGGGGCCCGGTGTCACCGTTCCACGGCAAGACCGTTCCGTAGACGACGAGCTCGCCTGCCTTTCCGGCGTCTAGCCGCGCTGCGACACATCGGCGTGGATCGGAAGTCGAGAGACGCTCGATCACGGGGAGCGACGTCCAGATCGTCGTCCAACGTCCCCCGGGTGTTGAGTACCGCTGGTCCGAGTGGATCGCGTGGTGGCTACCGGACAGATCAAGATCGTCGTGCGTCTCAGTAAGAACCCAGACGTCAGCCCTCCACTCTGCCAGGAGGTCGAACCGGGCTCGATTCTTCTCGACACCACGCCCGTACTGAACGTTCCAGGTGCCGACCCGCAGATCGCTCACAGTTGCTGTCCGATCACGGTCTAGTCACCTGCGCACCATAGCCATGAGTAGGTCCGGTACGTGGCACGAGAGGGTTACTCGCACGATCGGGCGCGTTCTCATGGTGTCGAATCGCGGCTCGGAATGACGCGGCTCGGCTCAGACTTGACCATGGAGCTAGTACGCCTAGCGGAGCAGAGGGGGAACGAGGATGCATTGCGAAGTTCCGGCCCACCGTCGGAGGCCTGGCCCAGGCGCGGAAACCCACGAGTGGGCGACACAATGGACCCATGAGTAAGGACCCATCAGCTCCGTTCGGCGCGTACGGGTCCGTGTGTTTCCTGTGTCACCGGCAGCTGCTATCGCGCGGCCGCGACAAGTTCACGCCCGAGGACGCGGGCGCCGTCGCGCCCGCCGACGAGGACGTCGTACCAAAATGGCTGATGCGCATGTACTCCCTCGGCTACGCGGCCGCGGTCATGCCGAACGGCCAACTCAGTGGCTACGGGCAGCGCAAAGTGCCATGTTGCTTCGAGTGCAACCAACGTATGTCTGCACACCTGGAACAGCCAGTGCGCGCGGCTATCGCCGCCGGGGTCGACGCCGTTCGGACGATGGACCCAACCATCTTGTTCCTGTGGCTGGCCAAGATCTATTTCGGAACGAGGTTTTACGAGACCCGGTTTCGAACTAAGGTCGCCGACCCGACATCTCCAATGATGCTGGAACACTCTGAGCTCCGTGATCGCAACGACTACCTGCGACGACTGCTCCTCACCATCCCGCAGAACCTGACCCTGCTCACTCCACCGGCAACCGTGCTGATCTTCCGGGCCGGCGTACCAGAAACCGAGCAGACTCAGTTCGACTTTTTCGTCTCGACCTTCGCCGACGTCGACCTCCTCTCCGTCCGCATCGGCGACTCGTTCATCGTCGCGATCTTCGGCGACAACTGCTACTGGGCCCAGGCGTTCGGCGGAATCCGACTGATTGAGCATGCGCTAGCCGAGATGACCCTTCATCCAACTCAGTGCAATGAAATCTCGGTTTGGCTCGCCAGTCTGGCGGCGGCCCACGACGCGAGTGGCTCTTGGGACTTCGTCACAATGACCGGCAATACGGAGACGGCGACGGCTGCGGCGCCACCCGGCACCGCTGGCGCGCCGATCCCCGGGCCAGGCGCCAGGACGTTGTTCACATCGCGATTCACGGTCACGCCCAACGGCGCGCCGTCCGACATGGTCCGACTTCTGAGAGTCAATTCGTTTCTCGCTCGGCTCGGGTACTCGCCCACGCCAGACGAACTGGAAGGCGTCAAGGCCGGTACCTACGGACCGACTGTCCTGCTCAACTCCCGAACGGACGAGCCCGTCCAAGCGGCCTGCTTTGAGCTGCGGTGCCCAGATCTGTTTCGCCGAGCCGGGTGGTTGACCACACTGCCGGGCTGCTCGCACTGCGGCGCTGAGGGGGACATCGCGGCGTTGGTTGATTCGGAGGGTTAACTTCAGCAGACCCAGCAACAAGCCGCACATGCGACGGTTCAGGTATTTCTCACCGCTCGGCGATTCAAATCGCCGAGCATGCCGTGGCGTGCCCCGGAGGTAGCACGGATTGGAGTGGCCAGCGCGACAGATGATGACAACGTCGTAGTCGACCGGGTTCCGTGATTAGTGGTCAATGGTTAGTTTGGTTGAAGGCGAAGTCGGGTGATGTCGCAATTCGGGTCCACCGCAGGACGGTGAGGCTGACGGCGAGGGCGTCGAGCATGCCGACGACGTCTGCGCAGACGTCCAGGTAGGTAACGCTGGCAGTGGAGACGTCGCTGACAATGAGTCCAGACCGAAGGTCGTGCCGGGATGAGGCGTGACCGATGGAGTTGCGCTTCTTGTTGTCCATGAGATCCGCAAAGCCTTCCCATTTTGGGACCTGTCGCAAATAGGCTAGGCGGTAGGCGGTGCTCATCTTGTCGAACTTGATCAGGGATGTCGGGCTGTTCCTCAAGCCGACTGTGGCGGGGACTGGGCCGAAGTCCGCTGGGTCTCTGCGAGCGACGGTGTTCTGTGCAGCGAGAGCGATCTTTATGACCTTGCAGACCAGCTCATAACTCTGTTGATAGCGATCGCGGAGGATGTCGAACTCGTCACGGAAGAGCGTGAGTTCGGCGAGCTCCGGTCTGGCCTCCTTAGTGACGTACCTGTCGAGGATGCCCATCTGCCAACTAGGTAGCGACTCGACGAAGCGTCCGATCTCGTCGAAGACCTGGCGTTGGAGGCTGCGAATCTCCCCGCTTGCCGCAAGGGCGTGCAGTTCGTTGCGATAGGCGCTGCTGCTGAGAGCGGCGGTGTGCTTCTTCCCGAGCCGGTGGATGAAGTTGGCGGCAGCTTGGTTCCGACCACCGGTAACGCCAGCTACGAAGAGCCCCATGGCTTGGTTGGCCATGGTGGCGCGCTCGTGGTCGGTATGTACCGGCTCCCAGTCTTCGTACGTATCGGCGGCTGCTTTGTCGAAGTGCGTCCAGTCTTCTGCGAGGTAGTACTCGTAGAGGCGTCTGATCACCGGCCACCTGTGAGCGCATTCCTGTTTCCCTTGCTCGAGCACTCGAAGCAGCTCTAGGCCGTCGTCGCCTGCTAGATGCATGAGTGTCATCGTTGGGAACGTGCCAACGGAGCCGCGTTCGACGCCCTTGAGGCGTGCTGGGACGCTCGGATCGACCGTGACGAAGGGCTCGTCGAGGGGGTTGCCTTCGATCTCGACTTCCTCGGCATCGAACTCGACGTGGAAGTGCCGGATGTCTTCGCCGTACATGCGGCCCTTGATAGGAAGCGCGCAGTGCAAACAGGGGACATAGAACCGTGTCATCTTCGTGGGTTCGAGTCCGAGGCGGGCGGCGAATTTCCTACCGCACCCGGGACACACCAGCCCGTACAGGTTCATCACGGGTCGAGGGTATTCGGTGATGGTCCGAGCGCTGCTCGGCGAGTCTCCCTTCCAGAGAGCGGCCCAAGGTTGCCACTCCTTGGAGTCGGTGCCGGCAGGCGCGTCAATCTGGGCGGTGTGACACAGTCACGAACCGGGCGAATAGCCTGCTTTTGGGCGGGGCGCTGGATCACAGCCGAAGGTCTAGGCCCGGATCCGTTCGTGTTGCTGAATAGTCTCGAGCGTCAAGCCCGCGAACGGCTGAAGCCGCTCGGGAGCGATCCAGTCTTTGGGCGTCGGTGACTGGTTCTGCGCCGAGTGCTGACGCCGAGGTGATCCGGTAGCGGTCGCGATACGCAGCCACGGTCGTGACCGACTGCTGCCACTTTTCACGTTCTCGTCGATCGAGCGGCGTCGGCCCCAGATCGGCGCACCCAGCTCGACTTGTCCTGCATCGCTTCCTTGGCGAGGGCGCGGGCGCGTTGCTCGATGAGGTCGCGACGTTCATCGAGGGCGGCGCGCATGTCGGGCGCCATCGGGCCGAGCGCTTCGGGGATGAGGCCGACGATGAGCTTGGCCGGCCGTCGACCGCGGCCGGTCCCGGTGGGGCTTGGTGGCGAGCGCGAGCCGGTGACGGAGCACTGCGGCGACGTCCTCGGCATCGTCGAGTCCATATCGGGCGACGGCTGCGGGGAGCAGCCGCTCGATGTCGTGGCCGTTGGCTTCGGCACGTCGGAGTTCGGCGGCGAGTGGACCGAAGGCTTCAGACTCGATCGCTGAGTCGGCCTCCTCTGGCGTCAGCGAGCAGGAGCGGATCAGCGATGCCCAGCGGTCGCGTTGGGCGGCTGCGGCGATGGTCTCGTACTCGGCCGCGAGCTGGGCGATCGACGTCCAGGCATCCTGCTCGGTCTTGATCATCTGGTGCGCCGACAGCTCGGCGCCGCTGTTGGCGAGGACGCCAAGGAGCACCGACTTGGCAGTCGCACCTTCTCCGTCCGGTGCCCCGTGGTTGTCGTCAGCCGTGTCGACGATGACGTAGGCGTGGTTGTGCTCGCGGCCGCGAGTCATGGCGACGTAGAGGTTCTCCCTGCGTGGTGGTGTCGGAGACGACGACGTGCGCGGTGTCGACGGTGAGGCCTTGGGCGCGGTGGGCGGTGATGGCGTAGCCGAGGTCGACGTGTTCGGCGACGTAGCCGGCGGGCAGGACGACGGCGCCGCCGCGCTGCCTGGCCTGGCGGCGTACGACCAGGGAGCCGTCGTTGCGGACGTCGGTGACGGTCCAGCGATCGCCGTTGCGGACCCAGCCAGAGCGGAGCGTGCGGAGCCGGCGGTCGTTCTTGCGGGTGATGACCCAGTCGCCAACCGAGGCGCGGGTGCCGTCGATCAGTGGGACCTCTGGGCCTGCCGGGGTCTTCCCGGTCGCGAGTCGTTCGGCTCGGGCTCGGGCGTTGAGCTCGACGACGGCCTTGGTGTTGTCGGTGACCAGGACGCTCGCCTTCCCGGCTTGAGTGTCGTCACGCCAGGCTTGGTAGGCGGCGTCGATCATGTCTTCGGTGTCGCCGTCGGTGACCCGCTCATGGATGAGGTACGCGTCGACTGCCTCGGGGCGGCCGTGGCGTAGGTCGAGGGAGGCGCGCCTTCTCCCACTCGTGGGTGAAGCGGTGGATGTCGACGAGCTCGGCCGCGTCGTCACGCGCGTCGGCGAGCATCGCGAACGCTCCCCCGGCTTCGACGGACTGGAGCTGTGCCCAGTCGCCGACGAGCAGCACCTTGGCGCCGGCTTCGGCGGCGTGGGCGGTGATCCGGTCAAGGCTGAAGGTGCCGGCGAGCGTGGCTTCGTCGATGATGACGAGTTGGCCGCGCTGGAAGCGAGAGCCGCCGCGGTCGTGTTCGTAGAGCCACTTGGCGGTGTTCTCGCACGCGATGCCGAGATCGTCGGCGAGGACCTGGGCTGCGGCGGCACTCGGTGCGAGTCCGACGACGGAGCCTCGTCCATGGTGTTGGGTCCAGGCCCGGTGGAGTGCGCGCATCGCGGTGGTCTTGCCTGCTCCGGCCGGGCCGATGAGCAGGTCGACCTGACGTCCGGAGACGGCGACCTTGGCGATCGCCTGGGCCTGCTCGGGGCTGAGCCGGTGCCCGTTGACGGGTCGCTCGGCGATGGCGTCGACGATCTCGATGTCGACGGTAGGGCCGCTCACGGCGGCGGCGCGTTGGAGGAGCCTGTCCTCGGCGGCGAGCAGTTGCTCGGACGAGAACACGACCGAGTGCTTGGGGCGGAAGGTGCTGGTGCCGTCGTTCCGCAGGAACGTCTCTGGGGTCGTGGCCAGTTCCGGTGGGGTGAGGCGCAGGGAGCCGCGCTCGGCTGCGTCCACGACCAGGCCGGTGACGGCCTCGCGGTCGGTGGTGGTGGCGAAGCGCCAACCGATGGTCTGGCGTGAGGCTTCGGCGTGCAGGTTCGCTCGGCGCCAGGTCGCGCGCTTCTCCCCCACCGCGGCAACGACATCTCGGCCGACCTCCTCGATCAGGTCGAGCGGGATGTCGTCGGCGCGCAGCAGCCGCCTCGGCGGGTTCGCGGTCAGGCGTCGGGCCCAGGTGGTGGCATCCTCGCCGACGTTGCGAGCCGCGCGACCTCGCCACATGGCGGTGAGGTCGCTGAGTGAGTGGATCTGCTTCTCGGGCCGGTGGGCGAGGTTGGCTCGTTGGCGCAGCTTCATGATCGTGGCCGGGCGGGGACGGCGGCCGTGGTTGGCGACGTACTCCTCAATGAGCCGGTCGGTCTCGGCGTTGATGTCGCGGGAGCGGCTGGAGAACTCTTCGACCAACGACTGCGGCACGCCGGTGATCTCCCAGGCTGGGTTCCGGTCGCGTCCGCGAGGGCGTCGTTCCCAGTCGACGCCGAGAGCGCGGGTGAGGTGGTCGCTGAAGATCGCCTCGTGGAGCTCGGAGGCGGCGACCGTCCAGGCGTGCAGCGGGGCGCCGTCGATGGTGCGCCACTGGCCGTCGCGGGTGGCCTTGACCCGATTGCTGATCACCACGTGGGTGTGCAGGTGCGGGTCGTTGGCGCGGGAGTCGTAGTGGTCGAACGCGGTCGCGACGACGCCGGTGACGTCGAGCTGCGCGACACCGCCCCTGGGTCCCTTGGCGCCGCCGCGGGTGGCGATGACCTCCCGTTCCAGGAAGTCGATGGTTTCGGCGACGGCGGCGTGGTGGGCGTCGGCGATGATCGCCTGCGTCCCGGCGTCGGAGACTCCCCACAGCACGCTGGCCGACTTCGGGATCGAGAACGTGAGGTCGTAGCCGGCGACCGGGTGTCGGCGCTTGCCCTCCTCGGGCACCTTGTACGTCCGGTAACGGCGGCCGAGGTCCTGGCCGGTGACCGGATGCCTGGCCTCGCCGATCAGCAGGCGGAGTTGCTCCTCGGTCACCTCGTCTCCGATCTTGACATGGCTCTCCAGGCTTGCGATGCCGGAGCCCATCCACCTCCCAGGCGGGGTGCCGTCCTCGGTGTAGTAGCGGGTCAGCGGCGTCGAGAGTGACCGGTCCCCGTCGCCTGCAGCGACCGTGCGCAGGAAGTACTCGTAGCCCTTGCCGGCACTCATCTTGCTGATGGTCACGGTCACCGCGCCCACCTCCTTCAGGAGGTAGGTGTGCAGGCGCTCCCGGACGGCGCCGGGACGGGCGCGCACCTCAGTTGCAAGAGGCGTGAAGGGAATGAAGAAAGGGAGAAGAGGAAGCAGAGGAAAGGATGAGGCGGAGAAGAAGAGGATGAGGGAGATGAGGTGAGGGAAGAGTGGAAAGGGTAGGGCGAGGAGGAAGGTGAGTGGAGGAGAGGTAGTGAAGGACGGGAAGGAAGAATGGCGCCCGTGAGCACACTGGCCGACGCCGTACTCCCGCTGATCCGTACGCGGTCAGACCTCTACCGCTACAGCGCCGCCAATGCCCACGGGCGCGACATGCACGAGGCCGTCGACATCCTCGAAGCCGCGATCCCGACCACCGATCCGGCCGAGATCTACGCGGTGACACACAAGGCACTCGCGTCGTCGATCAAGGTGATCGCTCGCGCAGACGACTCCAGCGGCATCATCGGCGACGCCTGCCGTCGACTGCTGGAGCTCCACCCGAAGGCGGCCGCCGCGGCCAGGACGCCGAGTCGGCAAGCTGATCGACTGGATGATGAAGTTCCAGTTCGACGGCGACGGTCGACTACTTCGAGCTCGACCCGGTCGCGTACGCGCCGGCGCTCGGCGAGATCGGCATGAAGGCGTACCGAAAGCGACTCGCGGAGGTCGAGGCGAACCTCGGTCCGCGTCCGTCCGAGGACGACCGGTGGACGTCGGGCCACTCCCACGAGTGGTTCACTCTGGACTGGAATGCCCAGCGGTTGGCCGTTCTGGATCACGACATCGACGCGATCATCCGCACCCATGCCAAGGACCGGAGGGTCGCCGCCTGGCTGGAGGACACCGCCGAGGCGTTCGAGGAGATCGGCGAGATCGACCTGGCCATCGACTGGGCGAAGCAGGCCACCGACTTCGACCGCGGCCACCAGTCGCTCAAGGCTGCGGACTACTGGTGCCGGCTCCTCGAGGAACACCGACCCGCCGAAGCGCTCGAGGCGCGGCTGCTGGTGTTCCGCCGCTGGCCGTCGTCGACCACGGCGGCCCGGCTGCACAAGGCTGCGGGCAAGTCATGGCCCGAGCTACCGCGACGAGGTCGTGGCGACGCTCGCCGCGAGCCCCAGAGACGCGGTGCTGTTCGCGCTCCTCACCCTGAAGGAGCCCGAGTTCGCGTGGAACCTGGCCCATTCCCTCGCCCTCGACAGCGACCACACCTGGAGCGAGCTGGTGAAGGTGTACGAGAAGGTCGACCCGCTCGCGGTGCTGCCGATCCACCAGCGTCTCGTCGAGAACGAGCTGGTCGAGGCCGGCGCCCAGCACTACCGACTCGCCGCCAGACGGCTCGCGAAGATG
>CAWAJE010000016.1:0-6478 GCA_963782215.1 uncultured Actinomycetota bacterium
GCAGCGGACCGCGGCCGACCCGCAACCCAACAGGACCTGGGTCTCGCCAGCCCCTCGTGGCGGCCTGCACCGGTCGGCAAGCCGAGGTGGGCAGCGGGGGCGAGCTCGAGACCCGTATACCGGCGACGCCTCGTGGGGCCGCCCCGGGTGTGCGGCGTCGTGCCTCAGTGGCGGGCCCAGATCCCCGTCGCGCTCAGCCAGAGAGGCGGGCCGAGCCCGCCCCCGCCAGATCCTCACCCAGGCCAATCCGGCGTGGGAAAGCCCTACTGGCCGGACGCCGGCTGGTCGGTCGACTCCCGGTAGCGGGCCACCACCAGCTCCACCAGTCGTCGGTCCGGCACCTCGGCGTCGAGGAGGGCGTCGGTGACGGCATCGAAGCCGGTGGCGAGCAGGCGGCTCTGGAAGTGGCCGGGGGCCAACAGGTAGGAGAGGCCGACGATCCGGCTGTGCGGATGCTGGGCACGCAGGGAGGCGAGCAGGTCGGGCAGGAGCGGCTGGCAGGAGGCGCCGTAGCCGACCTCGATCCGACGGCCGAGGCGGGAGGCGAGGTCTGCGGCAGCGGCGCGGACGGCGTCGTCGGAGCCCTGGACCGACGAGCCGGCGGCCGCCAGCACCACCAGGTCGTCGTCCTGCACGGCCGGTGTCAGGGCGTCCAGCCGCGAGCACAGCAGGGAGGTCAGTCGCGGGTCCGGGCCGAGGGCACGGGTGACGCGAGCGGAGACGCGGGTCGAGGCCTGCTCGATGTCGACGTCGACGTGGTAGCCGGGGGCCAGCAGCAACGGCACGATCAGGTCCCCCGGCTCCACGACGTCCTCGAGGTAGGGCGGGTGGACGTCGACGTGGGCCTCGCGCACGGACACCTCGGGCAGCTCGGCGGCCACGGCCGCCACCAGCGCGGAGATCCGGGCCGCGCCGACGCTCGACCGGGTGCCGTGCGAGCAGAGCACCAAGGCGGTCATGCGGAGCCGACCGTGTTCAGAACATGTCCACGTCGGTCCACGCTGCGCAGCACGTCGGGGTCTCCGATCGCGTCGCGCAGCCGCCCGACCGCGACCGCGACCTCGACCGCACGCGGGTCGGCCGACTCACCGCACAGCTCCTCGGACAGCTCCTCGGCCGAGATGACCTCACCCGGCGTACGAGCCAACCGACGCAGCACCGCCAAGGCGGACGGCGGGAGCGTGAGCACCTCGTGGTCGAGGGTCGCGGCCCGAGCGCGCACCTGGAGCAGGCCGCCGGACGTGGGTACGCCGTTGCGCCCACCGAGCTCGTCGATCACCAGCCGCACCAGCGCGCCCATGCGCCACCGGTCGGGCACCGACACCTCCAGTCCCGCCACCTGCAGCGGCTCCGCCGTGACCGGGCCGACCGCGGCCACCAGCAGCCGGCCACCCGCCACCAGCTCGCGTACGTGGTCGAGCCCGTCGAGACGACGCACCTCGGCCAGCCACGCGGCCGCACCGGGGGCCGAGGTGAACAGCACGGCGTCGTACCCCCCGGAGGCCAGGTCCTCGGTGCTCTCCTGCAGCAGGCCAGGGTCGGGCGGCGGACCCCACCGGTAGATCTCCAGTGACGTGACGCTGGCCCCGCCCGCGCTCAGACGGGCATCCAGTCCGTCGTCCCCGGCCCCGTGGCGCTGTACGGCGATCCGCTGCCCCTGGACCCCCTCGGCAAGCAGGAAGTCGGCGATCTCCGCGGCCGTCTCGGACTGTGCCACCCAGTCGGCCCGCAACCCGGCCCCCTGGAGGGCACCCTTGGCCTTCGGACCGCGCGCGAGCAGGCGGACGCCGGTCAGTGTGCTCACCAGGTCGTCGGCGAGCCCGGCCGCCTCCGCGGTGGCCAGCCAACCCCGGAAGCCGACGCCGGTGGTCACGACGAGCACGTCGACCGGCTCGGCGATGATGCGCCGGGTCGCGTCGAGCAGGGCCGGCTCGTCGACGTGCGAGACCACCCCGAGCGCCGGTGCGACGACCACCGTGGCACCGCGCCGCTCCAGCGCCGCGGCCAACTCGTCGGCACGCCGCTGGGCAGTGACCAGGATCCGGCAGCCCGCGAGCACGGGGCCCAGACCCCGCCCGAGATCCCTGCCGGCGTCCCCGGCGTCATCACCCGGCCGTGCGGTCAAGACCTCACGGTCGCTCTCGGCGCTACCCATGCCCGAGACACTGCCATGCGGGTGCACACGCCCGGCATCGACTGTGCTCAGCCGTGGGCTCGAGACCTCGCCCAGGACAGCCTCAGAACAGGGCGGCGGCCAGGTCGCGGCGGCCTCGCTGCACCCGTGGGTCCTCGTTGCCGACGGCGGCGAACAGGCCCACCAGGTGGGTCCGGGCGGCGTCGCGCTCGCTCCCCGCCGTACGCCGGACCAGACCGATCAGCCGGTTGAACGCGTCGTCGACGTGGCCGCCGAGCAGATCGAGGTCCGCGACCAGGGTCTGGGCCTCGACGTCGTCGGGGCGCTCCGCCGCTGCGGCCCGGGCCGCGTTCAGGTCGACGCCGTCGGTGCGCTGGAGGACCTTGGCCATCGCCAGCCCCGCCGCGGCCTCGGTGTCGGCGGGGTTGGCCGTGACCAGCTTCTGGTACTCGACGACGGCAGCATCGAGGTCACCGCGCTCCAGCGCGTCCTGTGCGGGTGCGTAGCGGGGGTCGAGCAGCTCCTCGCCCTCCTCGTCCACGACGGGCGCCACCGCGCGCGGCTGGTGACGGCCGGAGAACCCGCTGGCGGTGAGCTGCTGCAGCACCTGGGTCAGCGCCTGCCGGATCTCCTCGATCGGGACGGCGTCCTGGAGCAGCGGCATCGGCCGCCCCTGGGCGACCAGCACCACCAGCGGGACCGAGGGGATCTGCATGGCCTGGGCGATCTCCGGGACCGCGTCGATGTCGACCCGGCCCAGGAGGAAGCGCCCCTCGAACTCCGAGGAGAGGGTCTCCATGTCATCGGCGAGGCGCACGCTCTCCGGCGACCGGGACGGGCTGGAGAAGGCCAGGAACACCGGAGCACTCATCGAGCTCTCCAGCACGGTCTGGAAGTTCTGCTGGTCGACCTCGAGGGCGTAGGCGCTCGACGAGGTGGTTCCGGAGGTTGCAGAACCGGTCGGAATGGTCGATTTAGCCTTTAGGCCGGAAAGATCCACTGCGCCCGGACGAGAAAACGGCTGCTGAGTCATGAGGACATTGTCTCTAACGCCCAATCCGCTCCGCCAACCGGTCACCGTGCCTGATACTGACCTCGGGGATGGGGTGGTCGAGGAAATGGCTGCACGCAACAACGCGCTGCACCTGATGGGGTGGATCGCGCTGTACGCCGTCGTGGCGTCGGTGGGACCGATGATCTGGTCGGGTCCCTCCGTCAACGCGCGCGCCCCTGCGCTGGCGGTCGCCTTCGCTTGGCTGGCCTGCGCTCCGGCGCAGCGCTGGCGGATCGACGTGGCGCTGCTGCTCGGGACAGCGGCGGTATTGGACCTCGCCCTGGCCCAGGACCTGCTCCACCTCGGCTCCACCCTGCTGGCGCTGGTCGGGCCGTTCGGCACGGTCCTGCTCCTGCGGCGCTGGACCCCGCAGATGTGGGGTGGCGGCGGGCGGGTGCCGATGAGGACGCTGTCCGACCTCGGCTGGTTCCTGGCCGCGATGCTGAGCTCCACGTTCCTCGCGGGCGCCGCACGGACTCTCTACGGTGTGACGCTCGGCATGGAGACCTGGGACCTGCTCCTGCTTCGGTGGGGACGCAGCTCGGCGGTGCTGCTCACCACCGGGGTGCTGTTCTTGCTGGTCGGCGGCGAGATCGCACGCCGACGCGACGCCGGGTTGCCGGTCGTCGTCCGCCCTCGAGCAGCAACCACGGCGGAGTTCCTCGGCATCAGTGGGGCGGCCGGCCTGGTGTTCTGGCTCGGCTTCGCGATGAACCCACAGCTGCCGACCACGTTCCTGCTCACCCTGAGCGTGGTGTGGGCCGCCGTACGGTTCCCGGTCCCGGTCGCCACCGCTCAGGCCGTGGGGATCAGCGTCGCCTCCGCGTTCGTCACCAACGCGGGCCTGGGGCCCCTCGCGGAGGTGCAGGAGGCCGAGCAACGCATCCTGCTCGTCTACCTGTTGTCGTGCGTGATGGTCGTGACCAGCCTGGTGCTGTCACTGACCCGGCGCGAGGTCGTGGAGACGATCACCAAGCTGCGCCACTCCCAGGCCGAGCTGGCCGTCCGGGCCGCCGAGCTCGACCAGATCCTGGAGAACCTCGAGGACGGGGTCGCGATCATCGAGGAGGACGGGAGCGTGGTGCACTCCAACACTGCCGTCGCCCACCTCCTCACCGGCGAGGATGACGCCCCCGATGGCGAGGGCATCAGCGACGAGGTGATCGAGCCCGCCGAGCGCTACCACCTCTTCCACCCCGACGGACTTCAGATGCGCGACGATGAGCTCCCCTTCGTCCGCGCCTTCCGCGACGAGGTCGTGTCGGCCGAGGAGTTCCACCTGCGGCACCCGCTGATCCCCGGCACCCGGGTGCTGGAGATCAACGCGTTCCTGGTGCCGACGGCTCCGGGCGTCCCACGCCGCTCGATGGTCACCGTCCGAGACATCACCGGCATCAAGGCGCACAACGACGCCTTGGCCGCCTTCGCCGGGACCGTGGCCCACGACCTGAACAACCCCTTGGGGGTCATCGACGGCTGGGCCGAGGCACTCGAGGACGAGTTCGCGCAGGAGCAGCCCGTCAGCCCCTCGACCGGCGCCCCCATGGTGCGGCACATCAGGCAGGGCGCCAAGCTGATGGGCGACTTCATCACCGACCTGCTGGCGCACGCGGTCGCCCGCGACCAGGACTTGCACTGCGAGCTGGTCGACATCGACGACGTGCTCACCGAGCTGGTGGCGGTGCGCCAGACCCCGGACGCCACGGTGACGGTCGACTTCGGTGCGGCGGAGCAGGTCTGGGCAGATCGCGCCCTGGTGCGTCAGCTGCTCGACAACCTGCTCGGCAACGCCCTCAAGTACGTCGCTCCCGGGGTGCAGCCGAAGATCAGGATCACCGCCGAGGTCGTCGCGAACGGCTGGGTCCGCGTCTCGATGTGCGACAACGGGATCGGCGTACCCCCTGAGCAGCGCGCCCAGATCTTCGACAGCTTCCATCGCGCTTCCGGGGACCACTCGGGCACCGGGCTCGGTCTCGCCATCTGCAAGCGCATCGTGGAGCGTCACGGGGGTGCGATCTCGGTCCGGGACAACCCGGACGGCCCCGGCAGCTGCTTCGAGCTGACGCTGCCGGCCACCTCGGGAGTGCTGACGAACGCCCTGGCGGACTGAACCGCCGGCCCCCTCAGTGCCCCCTCAGTGCCCCCGTCAGTACCCCCGTCAGTACCCCCGTCAGTACCCCCGCCAGTACCCTCGGCCGTCCCCCCGTCTGTCCCGCGGTGTGTCCTGTCAGCTCTCCTGCGGGGCGCCGGTGAATGTCAGGATAAGAAGGACTTTGCACCTCAGGTGACCGATACTCGAACTATGTCTTTCCCCGCCGACGCACCGCGCACCTTCGTCGGCAGCAGCCTGCTGCAGCTGGTCGGTTGGAGCGCCATGTTCGTCGGCTTCGGCTTCGTGGGGCGGGCCACCCTGGTGGACGGCCGCACCCTGAGCCTGGTCTGGCCCGCGGCCGGGATCGCCGCGTTGTGGGTGATGTTCGGCTGGGGACGCACGACCTCACTCGACCTGAGCGCGCTGGCGGTGTGCACCTTCGTGGTGAACTGGGCGACCGGCGCCTCGGTCGCTCTGGGCCTGGTGTTCGTGGTTGCCAACCTCCTCCAGGCGATCACCTTCGTGGCCCTGGCCAGACGGCTCCTGCCCGAGGTGCAGGGGCTCGGGGGGCGTCGCCCGCTCTCGCAGGTCCGGGAACTCGGCCTGATCGGGATCTCGGCAGCGGTCGCCTGCGGGGCCGCCGCCATGATCGGCTCCACGCTGGTGTGGTGGATCACGGGCTCCTTCACGCCGATGGGCGGCCTGCTCTGGATCGGCCGCAACTTCGTCGGGCTGCTGGGGATCGTCGTCCTCGGCCTGCTCGCCATGCCCTACCTCCGCCGTCGTGAGGCCGGCCGTCGGCCGGACCGCACGACCAGCAGCAGCCGACTCGAGGCAGTCGAGGCCGTGCTGCTGTGGTCAGTGACGGCAGGCCTGTACACGCTCGTCTTCGTGGTGGTCGCCGTGCAGCCGCTGGTCTTCCTGCTGCTCGCACCCACGGTCTGGGCAGGCATCCGCCAGCCCCCCGCGGCAGTTGTGCTGCACGGCCTGCTCGGGGGCGCCCTGGCCGTGGTCTTCACCCTCAACGGGCTGGGCCCGTTCGTGGTCATCGAATCGGTGACGCAGCGTGCGCTCGTCGCCCAGGTCTTCGTGCTGATGTCGGTGGTGACCGGGGTGGTCCTCGCCTTCAGCCGCTCCGAGCGTGACGTCGCGCTGAGCGCTCTGAGTGACGCCCAGCTCGAGACCGCTGAGCGAGCTC
>CAWAJE010000017.1:0-18449 GCA_963782215.1 uncultured Actinomycetota bacterium
GTACGCCGTCGAGCAGGCTCTCCAGATCAAGGAGAAGGCCGAGGGTGAGGAGGTCGAGGTGACCGCGCTGTGCGTAGGTCCGGCCGAAGCCTCCGACGCGATCAAGAAGGCGCTGCAGATGGGTGCCGAGGAGGGTTGGCCTCGACGTGGTCGACGACGCGATCGCCGGCTCCGACGACCCCGCCACCTCCCAGGTCCTGGCCGCCGCGGTGCAGAAGCTCGGCGAGGTCGACATCGTGATGTGCGGCATGGCCTCGACCGACGCTTCGGGCTCGGTGATCCCGGCGATGCTGGCCGAGCGCCTGGACCTGCCGCAGGTGACCCTGGGCTCGGTGATCGAGCGCCAGGGCAAGGAGGTTCGCGTCAAGCGCGACGGCGACACCTCCACCGAGGTGATCGGCGCGACGATGCCGCTGGTGCTCTCGGTGACCGACCAGTCCGGTGAGGCCCGCTACCCCTCCTTCAAGGGCATCATGGCCGCGAAGAAGAAGCCGTTCGAGACCTGGTCGCTCTCCGACATCGGTGTCGACGCGGGCAGCGTCGGTCTGGACGCCGCCTGGACCGCGGTGGAGAACACCGAGGAGCGGCCGCCCCGCACCGCGGGCGAGATCGTCACCGACGAGGACGGCTCCGGCGCCAAGGCGCTCGTGGAGTTCCTCGCGTCCAAGAAGTTCATCTGAGCAGGAGAGCGCACACCCATGACTGAAGTTCTGGTTCTCGTCGACCACGTCGACGGCAAGGTCCGCAAGCCCACCTACGAGCTGCTCACGATCGCCAAGCGCCTCGGCGAGCCGTCCGCGGTGTTCATCGGCAGCCCCGAGAAGGCCGACGAGGTGACCGAGGCGGTCAAGAAGTTCGGAGCCGAGAAGGTCTACGTCGTCGACGACGCGCAGATCAAGGGCTACCTGGTCGCCCCGAAGGCCGAGGTGCTCCAGCAGCTGGTCGAGAAGGCCAGCCCGGCCGCCGTACTCATCCCCTCCAGCGCGGAGGGCAAGGAGATCGCCGCCCGCCTGGCGGTCAAGATCGACTCCGGCCTGATCACCGACGCCGTGGACGTGCAGGAGGGTCCGGTGACCACGCAGTCGGTCTTCGCCGGCAGCTACACCGTCCAGGCCAAGATCACCAAGGGCACCCCGATCATCACGGTCAAGCCCAACTCGGCCGCTCCCGAGGAGTCCGAGGGTGCCGGGGCAAAGGAGGAGTTCGCCGTGACGATCTCCGACTCGGCCAAGAAGGCCAAGATCGTGGCCGCGCAGCCGCGCGCCGCCTCGGGTCGTCCCGAGCTCACCGAGGCCGCGATCGTGGTCTCCGGTGGCCGTGGCACCGGCGGCAACTTCGAGCCGGTCGAGGGCTTCGCCGACTCCATCGGTGCGGCCGTGGGCGCCTCCCGTGCCGCGGTCGACTCCGGGTGGAAGCCGCACGCCTTCCAGGTCGGTCAGACCGGCAAGGTGGTGAGCCCGCAGCTCTACGTCGCCAACGGCATCTCCGGTGCCATCCAGCACCGGGCCGGGATGCAGACCTCCAAGACGATCATCGCGGTCAACAAGGACGAAGAGGCACCGATCTTCGAGCTCGTCGACTTCGGTGTGGTCGGGGACCTGCACTCCGTGCTGCCCGCCGCCACCGAGGAGATCACCAAGCGCAAGGGCTGATCCGGCCCAATGAAGCCGGCCAGGTACACAGGGACGATTTTCGTTCTGGTGGCCCTGGCCGGCTTCGTCGTTCTCACCCTGGCGCGGCTGCTCACGCCGTCCGGGCGCACCTGGGTGCTGGTCACCTCGTTCGTGCCGTTCGCGCTGCCGGCGTGCGTGGCCGCAGCCGTGGTCGCGCTCCTGGTGCGTTGGGGGTCCCAGGGGGCGCTGCGCCGCACGCTCGGCGCCCTGCTGGCGCTCGCCCTGGCCGGTGCGGTGCTGCATGTCGTCTGGCTGCTGCCGTCGTACGTCGGACCGAGCGGCCAGGGTCGCGCGGACGTGACCGTGCTCAGCCTGAACACCAGGTTCGGCCTGGCCGAGCCGGCAGCGGTGGCAGCACTCGTCGAGCGTGAGCAGCCCGAGGTGATCGTGCTCGAGGAGGCCGGCCCCACGGCGGTGGACGCTCTTGCCGGGAAGGGGATCGGCGGGCCGCAGAGCCCTTGGCCCCACGAGGCGGGCTACCCGATCGAGGGCATCTCCGGCACCGTGGTGCTCTCCGCCTTCCCGCTGGGGAAGCAGGAGCGGATCGACCTCGACACCGGTGCCTACCGGATCCCGGTCCTGGCGCCGAAGCCGTTCACCCTGATCGCCCTGCACACGACCCAGCCGCTCTACGACGACGCGCAGTGGCACCGCGACTTCGACCTGCTCGTCGCCGCGGCCCGGTCCACCGAGGGGGCGCTGGTGGTGGCCGGCGACTTCAACGCCACGCTGGACCACGGCCCGATGCGCGAGCTGCTCGCCACCGGCCTGCACGACGCCGCCCGCGAGGCCAACTCCGGGTGGCAGCCGACCTGGCCGTCCTCCAACGCCCGTCCGGTGGCGGGCCTGCCGGTGCCCTGGCCGGTGATGGCGATCGACCACGTGCTGCTCAGCAAGGAGCTGGCCGCGATCTCGACCGAGGTGGAGCAGGTGCGCGGCACCGACCACATGGCCCTGCTCGCGCGCCTGCAGCAGGACTGAGCGCGCGGCTCAGCCGAAGGCGCGCTCGACCAGCCGGACGGCTTCCTCGCGGCCCAGCCCCAGGGCGCGCAGCTGCGCGACGAAGTCGGCGGCGGCCCGGCGAGCGGCCTGCTCGACGCCGCCGCCGGTGACCACGCTTCCTGCCCGTCCGCGGGTCTCGATCATCCCCAGTGCCTCGAGCTCGCGGTAGGCGCGGGCGACCGTGTTCGTCGCGAGGGCGAGGTCGGCGGCGAGTGCACGGACCGTGGGCAGCTTGGTGCCGGCCGTCAGATCGCCGGACTCGATCAGGTGGCGGAACTGCTCGCGCACCTGTGCGTAGGGCGCCTCGGTCGAGTCGGTGTCGATGGTGATCATCTGGCTCCAGGCGGGTTGCGGAGGTGCTGGCGGGAGATCGTCTCCCAGGAGGACCATGCTAGGAACCTGCCCGCTGAGGGCCCGCGTACCCTTGGCAGGCGATGAGCGTCTATCTCGACCACGCGGCCACCACGCCGATCCTTCCCGAAGCTGTCGCGGCCATGACCGCGCAGCTCGGCAGGGTCGGCAATGCCTCGTCCCTGCACGCCTCCGGCCGCTACGCCCGGAGGGTCGTCGAGGAGTCGCGGGAGACCATCGCGCGTGCCGTGGGCTGCCGTCCGGGCGAGGTGGTGTTCACCTCCGGAGGCACTGAGTCCGACAACCTCGCGGTCAAGGGCCTGTTCTGGTCGCGGCGCGCGCAGGACCCCCGCCGCGTGCGCATCCTGAGCACCGCGGTGGAGCACCACGCGGTCCTGGACCCGCTGCACTGGCTGGGGGAGGAGGGTGCGGACGTCGAGCTGATCGGGGTGGACCGTCTCGGTCGGCTGGACCTCGACGCCTTCCGCGCGGCCGTCGAGGTCGACCCCGAGAGCGTCGCGCTGGTCAGCGTGATGTGGGCCAACAACGAGATCGGCACGGTGCAGCCGGTCGCGGAGGTCGTCGAGATCGCCCACGCCCACGGCATTCCCGTGCACACCGACGCCGTCCAGGCCCTCGGCCAGCTGCCGCTCGACTTCGCTGCCTCGGGAGTCGATGCCATGACGATCACCGGGCACAAGCTCGGCGGTCCCTACGGCGTCGGCGCTCTCGTCGTACGCCGTGAGCTGCAGCTGACCGCCCTGGTCCACGGTGGTGGTCAGGAGCGCGACATCCGCTCGGGGACGATCGATCCGCCCGCCATCGCCGGCTTCGCGGCCGCGTGCGAGCTGGCCGTCGCGCGGCAGCCGGAGCTGGCGGCGCGCCTGGTCGTCCTGCGCGACTCCCTTGTCGAGGGGGTCTGTCGCGAGGTGCCCGACGCGATCTACAACGGTGACCCGCAGTCGGGGGACGCGCACCGGCTTCCCGGCAACGCCCACCTGGAGTTTCCCGGCTGCGAGGGTGACTCGCTGCTGATGCTGCTGGACGCGCGCGGCATCGAGTGTTCGACGGGGTCCGCGTGCGACGCCGGCGTCCCTCAGCCCTCGCACGTGCTTCTCGCGATGGGCTCCTCGGAGGAGTTCGCCCGGTCGTCGCTGCGGTTCTCGCTGGGCCACACCTCGACGCCGGCCGACGTCGACGCGCTGGTCGCGGCGATCGGGCCGGTGGTCGAGCGCGCCCGCAACGCCGCACTGGCGACGCGAGGTTCGGCCTCGGGGTCTGCTGGGTCCGCCGCTTCCAGGGCCGGGTCCGCCTGATGCGCGTGCTGGCCGCGATGTCCGGCGGCGTGGACTCGGCCGTCGCCGCCGCCCGGGTCGCCGAGCAGGGGCACGAGGTCACCGGGATCCACCTGGCGCTCTCGCGCAACCCGCAGTCCTACCGCACCGGGGCGCGCGGCTGCTGCACCATCGAGGACTCCAACGATGCCCGTCGCGCGGCGGACGTGATCGGGATCCCGTTCTACGTCTGGGACATGAGCGAGCGCTTCCACGAGGACGTGGTCGAGGACTTCCTCAGCGAGTACGCCGAGGGGCGCACCCCGAACCCCTGTCTGCGCTGCAACGAGAAGATCAAGTTCGCCGCCGTGCTCGACCGGGCGATCGCGCTCGGCTTCGACGCCGTCGTCACCGGTCACTACGCCCAGCTGCGCACCGGCGCGGACGGGCTGATCGAGATGCACCGGGCCGACGACATGTCCAAGGACCAGTCCTACGTGCTCGGCGTACTCACCCAGGACCAGCTGGCGCACTCGATGTTCCCGCTCGGCGACACCCCGAAGTCGGAGATCCGCGAGGAGGCGACCCGGCGGGGGCTGGCGGTTGCCGACAAGCCCGACAGCCACGACATCTGCTTCATCAGCGACGGGGACACCGGCGGTTGGTTGGCCGAGAAGCTTCCCGAGTCAGCCGGCGTCAACCGGAGCGGTTCGATCGTGTCCTCCGACGGCGCCGTGCTCGGTGAGCACCAGGGCAGCTGGCGCTACACGATCGGCCAGCGCAAGGGCCTGCGGATCGGCACTCCTGCCGCGGACGGCCAGCCGCGCTACGTGCTCGACATCGAGCCGGTCTCCGGCACCGTCACGGTCGGCTCGCGGGCCGAGCTCGCCGTGGACGGCCTCGAGGCGATCCGGCCGCGGTGGTGCGGGACGGCCCCCGAGGCCGGCGTACCGCTGGAGTGCACGGTGCAGCTGCGTGCCCACGGTGAGGAGCACCGCGCGGTGGTGCGCGCCGACCCCGAGGGCCTGCGCGTGAACCTCCTCGACGTGGCGTCCGGGATCGCCCCCGGTCAGGCCGTGGTGGTGTACGCCGGCTCACGGGTCGTGGGCTCGGCGACGATCTCGGCCACGCGACGCGTGAGCGGCTGATGAGCCTGCGTGCCACCGGCGTCGGGTCGATGCCGGGAGAGGACTTCACCCGCGCCGTGCAGGTCGTGATGGAGGCGCTGCCCGACTTCGCCCACCTGCCCGAGCTGCCGGCGCGCGGCCCGGTCGCCGACCTGACCGGCAGGGGAGCGGCGGTGACGGCCGACCTGGGGTTCGACCTGCAACCCGCCGGGTGGCGGCTCACCGACGCCGCCGGGATCGACCACCGGCGGGCGCGATCGCTGCTCGCGCAGGACCTCGACGTGCTGGAGGACCTCGCCCAGGGGTACACCGGCCCGTTCAAGGTGCAGGTCGCCGGACCGTGGACGCTGGCCGCCACGATCGAGAAGCCCCGCGGCGACAAGGTGCTCTCCGACCTCGGCGCCCGGCGCGACCTGGCCCAGGCGCTCGCCGAGGGAGTGCGCAGCCACCTCGCCGACGTACGCCGACGGATGCCGGGCGCCTCGTTGGTGCTGCAGCTGGACGAGCCGGCCCTGCCCGCGGTGCTGGGCGGCGCGGTGCCGACCTCGTCGGGGTTCAGCAGGCACCGCTCGGTCAAGCCTCCGGAGGCCGCCGAGGCGTTGGGCTGGGTGCTCGACGCCGCGGGGGAGATCCCGACGGTGGTGCACTGCTGCGCCGCCGACGTGCCGGTCAAGCTGCTGCGGCAGGCGGGGACCGGTGGGGTCTCCGTCGACCTCGCGGTGCTCGGCGCCGGCGCGATCGACCAGCTCGGCGCGATCCTCGACGAGGGCGGGACCGTGCACCTCGGTGTGGCGCCCTCGGCCGGCGAGCGGCCGCCGTCGACCGCAACGACCGTCGAGAAGGTCATGCGGCTGCTCGACATGCTCGGCTTCGACCCCGTCGAGGTCTCCGAGCGTCTCGTCCTCACCCCCTCCTGCGGCCTCGCGGGCGCCACCCCGGCGTACGCCACCGGGGTGCTCGGGGTGCTGCGCGAGGCCTCGGCCGAGCTGGGCTGAGCTCGTCACCGGCAACCGCTCGCGGCGCCGTTTCTGCGTCCTAGCAGGAGGCGTGCGGAGCGGAGAGCGGGGTACGACGAGGGTGACCCCGATCCGAAGGAGCGACATGTTCGACCTGACCGGCAAGAAGATCGCGATCAT
The DNA here is from genome assembly GCA_963782215.1 of uncultured Actinomycetota bacterium. GTDB lineage: Bacteria > Actinomycetota > Actinomycetes > Propionibacteriales > Nocardioidaceae > Marmoricola. The sequence goes on from CAWAJE010000017.1 coordinate 6,564, forward strand.
CGCCACCGACAACTTCGAGGAGGCCGAGCTCGTCACGCCGCGCGACGAGCTGACCGAGGCGGGAGCGGAGGTGAAGATCTACTCCTCCGGCACGGACCCGATCCAGGCCGTCGAGGGCGACACCGACCCCACGCAGAAGATCGAGGTGGACGGCAGCTTCGATGACCTGTCGGTGGAGGACGTCGACGCGGTCGTCGTACCCGGCGGCACCATCAACGCCGACACCATCCGCACCGACGAGGCCGCCCAGCGGATCGTGCGAGAGGCGTACGACGCCGGCAAGGTGCTCGCCGTGATCTGCCACGGCCCCTGGCTGCTGGTCTCGGCCAAGCTCGCCGAGGGCCGCCGGCTGACCAGCTACCCGAGCCTCGCCGACGACCTGCGGAATGCGGGCGCGACCTGGGTGGACGAGGAAGTGGTGGTGGACGGCAACCTGATCACCAGCCGCAACCCCGGGGACCTGCCGGCCTTCGTAGCGGCGATCGGCAAGGCGCTCGGGTAGGGCAAGCGGTTACCAAACTCAGGCGATGGCCATGCCGTCAGGGGCCTCCTCGACGGCGAGCTCCTCGTGCTTGACGTTGAGGAAGATCCACACGATCACGCTCGCGGTCCAGATCATGAAGGCACCGGTGAGGAAGGCGTTGACCGCCCCCTCGGTGAAGGCACCCTGGTAGACGAGGTTGCTCAGCGCCGCCTGCACCTCCTCGCTCGGCCTGCCTCCCGTCGGGGTGGCCGAGCCCAGGGCCGCGCCGATCGCGTCGCCGCGGACCGAGGAGAAGTGCACCGCGACCGTGGAGAGGGCGGCGAGGCCGAGGGCGCCACCGACCTGCTGCATCGTGTTGAGCACGCCCGAGCCGATGCCGCTGTCGCGCTGGCCCACGCCGTGCACGGCCGCGAGGGTCATCGGCACGAACGTGGCGCCCATGCCGAGCGACATCAGCGCGATGAACGGGAAGATGCTGGTCCAGTAGCTGACGTCCGCGCCGAGGTGGGTCTCGCCGCTGGTGGCCGCCTGGAGCAGGTTGGCCGCGCTGGCGTCGACCGAGAGCCGGGAGAACCCGAGGAGCGCGGCACCAGCCATCGCCGTACCGACTCCGGCGATCCAACGGGGGTCGACCCTGGCGATCAGCTTGGAGGAGACGGTCGCCGCGATCACGATGCCGAGGCTGAACGGCAGGAACGCGACGCCTGTGTGCAGAGGGGAGTAGCCCATCACGTTCTGCACGAACTGCGAGAGGAAGTAGAACATCGCGAACATCGCCGCGGGGACGATGCCCATGGTCAGGAACGCCACCGCACGGGTGCGGTTGAGCAGGATCCGGAAGGGCAGCAGCGGGTGCTCGACGCGGCGCTCGATCATCACGAACACGACCAGCAGCAGCAGGCCGGCGCCGAGCGAGGTGAGCGTCGAGGTGTCGCCCCAGCCGTGGCTGGGCTGCCCCGCGCGGGAGAGGCCGAACACGATCGCGATCAGGCCGAGGGTGCCGGAGAGGGCGCCGGGTACGTCGAGCTCACCGGGGTGGGACTGGCTCTCGGCCAGGACCCGCGGCGCGAAGAACGCGGCGGCCAGGCCGATCGGCACGTTGATCAGGAAGGTGAGCCGCCAGCCGTCGACGCTGATCCCGAGGATGTCGGGCTGCAGACCGGTCAACCAGCCGCCGAGGAGCAGGCCGACTGCCGCGCCGGCACCGGACATGGCGGCATAGACCGAGAACGCGCGGTTGCGCTGGGGGCCGGCCGGGAAGTTGGTGGTGATCAGCGCGAGGGCGGCCGGGCTGGCGAGCGCGGCGCCGAGACCCTGCAGGCCCCGGGACCCGAGCAGCATGATCTCGCTCTGCGCCAGACCTCCGATGCCGGAGGCGATCGCGAAGACCGTGACGCCCGCCATGAACACTCGGCGGCGGCCGTAGAGGTCACCGAGGCGTCCGCCGAGCAGCAGCAGACCACCGAAGGCGAGCGAGTAGCCGGTGACGATCCACTGCAGGTTGGCCTGGGAGATGCTCAGGTCGCGCTGGATGAACGGCAGCGCGATGTTGGCGATCGTGGCATCCAGCACCACCATCAGCTGCGCGATCGAGATCAGCCCCAGCGCCCATCCGAGGTGGACGTGGTCGTGGGATCCGGCGACGTGCCTGCCCGCGGGTACGGCGTCGTCGGGGCCGGGCTTGGCCTGGGTGGTTTCGGTCATGAGATCGATGCTTTCTGCTCGTGCGTGGAGGTGGGGCGACCGGAGGCTGGGTGGCCTACGGCAGGGAGGATCACGTGGTCGATGACCCGTTCGACGGTGGCGTCGTCGGGGACCTGGCCCAGGACGAAGGAGCGGTGCAGGAGGATTCCCGCCATCGCGGGGGCGATGATCGCGATGTCGGTGTCGCCGGAGATCTCGCCGCGGGCGATCGCCCGGGAGTAGATCTCGCTGGTGACCGCGATCTTGGGGGCGATGAACCTCTCGCGGAACAGCGCAGCGAACTCCGGGTCGTTGGCCAGGGCAGTGACCACCGAGGCGAGCATGCCCGTGGCGGCACCCGTCGCGAGGCCGTGCCGGCCGCAGAAGGTGCTGATCAGGTCGCCGCGCAGCGTGCCGGTGTCGTGGTCCGCCATCGCCGGCGCCTGCTTGGCGCGCACCATCGCGTCCACCACCAGACCGGGCTTGCGCTCCCACCGGCGGTAGAGGGTGGCCTTGCTGGCCCGTGCCCGCCGGGCGACGGCGTCCAGGGTCAGCCGGTCGTAACCGACCTCGAGGAGCAGCTCCAAGGTGGCCTCGAGGATCTCGTCCTCACGGTCGCCCTCGATCCGCGGTCGACTGCCGACGAGCTTGTGCACGGCATCTCCCTCGGCGGCTCGGACGGAACGGAACGGTTCCGTTCCATGTGACTCGAGGATGCCAACCGGGCACTGCGCGAGATCCATTCCCGCTTCCGGGAGATTTCTCTGCCTCCGCTCATCCCTCCGGCGTCGGGTCGGCGCTGGCAGACGGTGACGGGGTCGGCACCGACGACGGGGTCTCCTCGGCGGCGGGCTCCGTGGGGGTCGGCGTCGGTGTGGGCGTGACCGGGGTGCTCGGAGTCGGCTCCGCGGTGCCCGACTCGGTCGGCGTGGCGGTGGGCTCGGGGTCCACGGTCGCCGGGTCGCCCGCGTCGTCGGCCGTGGTGCTGGTGGTGGTGGTGTCCTTGCTGAGCACCCCACCCAGCGTGGTGGTCCCGGTCGAGCTGCCCCCGGCGTACGTCGTGACCGGCTGGCCGGTGACCAGCTCCAGCCCGGTGATCCCGCCGAGGACGGCCAGGGTGATCGCGGTGCTGGCCAGCGCCAGACGCCCCCAGGGGAGCTCGATGCGGCGTACGGCTCGCGTCGGGGCGGCCCCCCGGGCGGTCTCTGTGGCCGGGTCCGGGGTCGGGGTGATGGCGGCGGTGCTGACAGGGTCGAAAGTGGCTCGGGCGCCGGGGCGCACCTGCGCGGCGGTACGCCGGACCGCGTGCCCGGTGCGCCGGAAGGAGGCCGTGTAGGCGGCCGCGCCGATGGTGGCGACGGCACTCGTGAGGGCGGTGCCGATCACGGTCCCGGCGGCGCCGGACCAGGACGCGACGAAGGCGCCGGTCGTCGCGGCCAGGACACTCCCGCCAACCTGGGCGGGGGTCAGGCCGAAGAAGCGTTCACGGGGCTGGTTGTCCATGGGGTTCCGTCAGGTCGGAGGGCAGGTCTCGTGTCCTAGGACGAGCGGGTGGCCCGAGTGGTTTCGTCTCGCGGGGTGACCTCGGACACGCTAGGGCCCGAGGCGACCTCAGGAGGCGGTGGAGGCGCCCAGCGAGGTGTCCGACCCCGGCTTCGGCTGGCCGCCCAGCTGCGGGCGCAGCGCAACCAGCCCGAGGAGCGGGAGCACGGCCAGCACAGCCAGGGCGAAGGGCATGTTCACGGCCTCCCCGAGCCCGCCGACCACCGCGGACCCGACTCCGCCGCCGACGAGGAAGAACAAGGTGGCCACTCCGAGGGCGACCCCGCGCACGTCGTCGTCGACGGCGCCGCCGACGGCCTCGATCAGGGCGGGCTGACCCAGCCCGAAGGCGAAGGTGACGGCGACGACCGCGAGCACGAGCAGCACGGCCGAGCCGATCAGGGCGCCACCTGCCGCCACGGCGAGGGCGAGACTGGAGACCACGGCCGCGAGCGCCAGCGAGCGCGACGGCCCGACCCGGGTGAGGAGCGGTGAGGCCAGTCTCGGTGCGGCCAGACCGGTGACCGCGCTCGGGATCAGCGCGACGCCGACCTCCCAGGGCTCCCAGCCGCGTCCCACCAGGACGGCCGGCACCGCGATCAGCAGGGCGAACCACGCTGCGGGGATTGCGGCCGAGGCGGTGGCGCTGCGGACGACCACGGAGTTGCGGATGACGGTGAGCGGCAGGAAGCCGTGCGGACGACGGCGTACCCAACCCGCGACGGCGGGAACGCCCAGCACGGCGAGTGAGGCGCCGAGGATCGCGAGCATCGGACCGCTCGCGGCGGACTGCACGAGCAGCACGACTCCGCCGGCGGTACCGGCCACGAGCAGGGCGCCGATCAGGTCGAGGCGAGCTCCGCTGCCGGTGGTGGGGAGCCAACGCCACAGCAGCGGGAGGAGCAGCAGCCCGAGCATCGGCAACGCGATCACGACCCGCCACCCGAACAGACCCTCTGCGACACCGCCCGCCAGCGGCCCCAGGGAGCTCAGGGCGGCGGCGATGCCGGCGACCCGGCCCAGCGCGACGCTGCGGATCCGGCCGGAGTAGCGGGCGCTGATGATGGCGACGCCGAGGGTCGGTACGGCGGCGGCACCCGCACCCTGCAGGACGCGGGCGGCGAGGAGCACCCCGAAGCTGGGGGCGAGCGCACCGGCCAGGGCACCGACGCTCATCAGCGTCACTCCGGCGATCAGCGGCAGTCGCACGCCGACCAGGTCGGAGATCCGGCCGTAGACGGCCGTGGCGACCGCGAGCATCAGCGCGTAGAGGCTGATCGCGTAGGCCCCCACCCCGGTGCCCACGCCGAGGTCGGCGCCCAGGACCGGCAGGGCGATCGCGGCCGAGGAGCTGCCCAGCCCGGCGAGACCGAAGAGCAGACCCACCAGCACCGAGACCCGGACCGCCCCGTCGTCGGAGGCCGAGGCGGGGCCGGAGGAGGCGGGGCCGGAGGAGGTGGGGCCGGAGGAGGTGGGGCCGGAGGAGGTGGGGGCGGAGGAGGACATCAAGGTGCTCAACCGCCGACCGGCCCCGGAGATTCCGCGACGGGCACGAGCCCGCTCGCGGCCGGGGTCAGCCGACCGCTCGCCCACCGGGGTGACCGCCGGACCTGCCACCGTGCCGGCCGCTGGTCTGGCTGCCGGTCCTGCCGCTGGTGCGGTCGCCCGGCTGCTCGCGGTCGGCGAGGGTGCGGTCGAGCACCGTGACGACCGAGCGCAGCGCGAAGGCGTTCCAGTTCTGCGGGCGGTGCAGCATGTAGTGGCCCAGACGGCCCATGTCCTCGAAGTCCACGCTGGCCGCCACGTCCGCGGCGCGTTCGACGTAGGCCCGCGACATCTTGGCGGAGGTGATCTTGTCGCGGCTGCCGTGCCCCACGATCAGGTGCTTCTTCGACAAGGTGTCCACCGGGTCGCTCGGCTCGAGCCACGGCGCCAGTCCGACCACGCCGGCGACCTGGGGGTGGTCGGCGACGTGGACCGCCGTACGTGCGCCCATCGAGTGCCCGAGGAGGATCACGGGGATGTCGGGGTGGGCGCGGGCGGCCTGGTCGACGGCCCACCGGGCGTCCTCCACGGGCGAGGGCTCCTCGGAGGCCCCGGCGTTCCAGCCCCGGACGCTGAAGCGCAGCAGCCACAGCGACAGGCCGTGTCCCAGGATCCGCGGCTCGAGCACGTCACGCATGGTCGACGTACGCCGGAACGACGCGCTGCGTCGACCGACCGGCTTGAGCCCGGTCTTGGCGCCGCCGTGCAGCATCAGCACGATGCCGCGGGGAGTGAAGACGGGCGTGGTCCGGCTGAGTCCAGGATTTGGCATTCGGGGTGCTCCGATCGGTATGTCGGTTGTTCGTAGCCCCCCGGCATCCGGATGGGGGAGATCGGGCCCACCCGGGTCGCGCTGATCAGGTGTCGGTGCTGCACGGCAAGATGGGATCCGTGACGGAGCAGAACCAGACGAAGTCCCCCCAGACTAACGAAACCACCCCCACGTCCGACGAGCAGTCCGATCTCCGCCAGGAGCACCGGTTGCTGGCCGAGCAGGTCGAGGACGCCCGGTGGCGCTACTACGTCAAGGACGACCCGACGCTCGACGACGCCGAGTTCGACCGGCTGATGCGACGCTTGGAGGAGCTCGAGCAACAGGTCCCCGACCTGCGGACCCCCGACTCGCCGACGCAGAAGGTCGGCGGCGCGGTCTCCACCGAGTTCACCGCGGTCGACCACCTGGAGCGGATGGAGAGCCTCGACAACGCCTTCTCCTTCGAGGAGCTCGAGTCCTGGGCAGCCCGGATCGCTCGCGACGGGATCCTCGACCCGGCCTACCTGTGCGAGCTCAAGGTCGACGGTCTCGCGATCAACCTGCTCTACGAAGACGGTCGGCTGGTGCGGGCACTGACCCGCGGCGACGGCCGCACCGGGGAGGACGTCACCCCCAACGTCAAGACGATCGACGCGGTGCCGCACCGGCTCAGCGGCACCGAGGAGTTCCCGGTGCCGTCCCTGGTCGAGGTCCGGGGCGAGGTCTTCCTGCCCCTGGAGGCCTTCGAGCGGCTCAACGCGGCGATGGTCGAGGCAGGCAGGCCGATGTTCGCCAACCCGCGCAACGCCGCGGCCGGCTCGCTGCGGCAGAAGGACCCCAAGGTGACCGCCACCCGCGCCCTCGGGATGGTCTGCCACGGCATCGGCGCCCGTCGGGGGTTCGAGCCACGGGCACAGTCCGAGGCCTACGCCGCCCTGGCGGCGTGGGGACTGCCGACCAGCGACCGCGCCCGGGTGGTCACCGGCCTGAGGGCCGTCGAGGAGTACGTCGAGCACTACGGCGAGCACCGCCACGACGTGGAGCACGAGATCGACGGTGTCGTGGTCAAGGTCGACGACGTGACCCTGCAGCGCCGACTGGGATCGACCAGCCGGGCGCCGCGGTGGGCGATCGCGTTCAAGTACCCGCCCGAGGAGGTCAACGCCCGGCTGCTCGCGATCGAGGTCAACACCGGGCGCACCGGCCGCGTGACGCCGTTCGGGGTGATGGAGCCGACCAAGGTCGCCGGGTCGACGGTCGAGCGGGCCACCTTGCACAACGCCCACGAGGTCCGGCGCAAGGACGTCCGTCCCGGTGACACCGTGATCCTGCGCAAGGCCGGCGACGTCATCCCCGAGATCCTCGGCCCGGTGCTCGCGCTGCGGCCCGAGGGGCTGGCGCCCTGGGTGATGCCGACCGAGTGCCCTGCGTGCGGCACCACCTTGGTGGAGGAGAAGGAAGGCGACAAGGACCTGCGCTGCCCCAACCACCGCAGGTGCCCCGCCCAGCTGCTCGACCGGGTCTTCCACGTGGCCGGGCGCGGTGCCTTCGACATCGAGGGACTCGGCTCGGAGGCCGCCTCCGCCTTGCTCGCGGCAGGCGTGATCGAGGACGAGGGCGATGTCTTCGACCTCGAGGAGGCCTCGCTGCTGCGCACCGAGCTGTTCACCCGGGCGGCGAAGAAGACCGAGGGGGAGGCTCGGGTGCTCTCCGCCAACGGGCGCAAGCTGCTCGACAACCTCGCGCAGGCCAGCCGGCAGCCGTTGTGGCGGGTGCTGGTGGCGCTCTCGATCCGACACGTCGGTCCCACCGCGGCGCGGGCTCTGGCGACCGAGTTCGGCTCGATCCAGGCGATCCGCGAGGCGTCACTGGAGGAGCTCGCCGGTGCGGAGGGCGTCGGGCCGACGATCGCGGCCTCGGTTCGCGACTGGCTCGACGGTGAGGAGTCGGAGTGGCACCAGCAGATCGTGGACAAGTGGGCCGCCGCCGGGGTCACCATGGCCGACGAGCGCGACGAGTCCGTGCCGCGCACCCTCGAGGGGCTGACCATCGTGGCGACCGGGTCGTTGACCGAGTTCACCCGCGACTCGGTCAAGGAGGCGATCATCAGCCGGGGCGGCAAGGCCTCGGGCTCGGTGTCGAAGAACACCGACTACGTCGTGGTGGGCGAGAACGCCGGCTCCAAGGCGGAGAAGGCCGAGCAGCTCGGCGTACCCATCCTCGACGAGGCGGGCTTCAAGGAGCTGCTCGAGCGGGGACCGGCGGCCGGGGATACGGAAGGGGAGACGGCCGGGCCCTGAGCGCTCAGTCCTGAGCCAGGACGTCCTCGACGAGGCCGGCGACGGCGACCTGCTCGGCCGCGAACGGGTGGTAGCGCGCCGCGCGCTTCTGGTCGTTCACGGCACCGTTGACCCACGGGTCGTCGGAGCAGATGTCGTGACCCTTGCTGGCGGAGAACACGTCGACGTAGGTGGCGCCGGTCTTCGTGGCCGCGCGCTCCAGGGAGTCGGTCAGTGCCTTGTTGACCTTCGCGGCGTAGGGGTAGTCACCCACGGCCAACGGCAGCTCGTCACAGGTGTTGTCGGGGGTGATCATCTCCGGGTAGCCCACGACCAGGACCTGTGCCCGCGGGGCCCGACGCTGGATCTCGCGGATCGAGGCCACGATCTTGGGATGGGCCCGGTTGATCGCCGTCTGCAAGCGGTCGCGACCGCCGCGGGTCATGGTGTCGGTGCAGGGTGAGCCGGTGACCGTGGCGCCACCGAGCTGGGGGCAGCGACCCACCAGCCGGGCGAAGAGCCGGTTCTCGTTGCCGCCGATGCCGACCGTGACCAGCTCGGTCTTCTTCGACAGCGCCGAGAACTGTGGTGGGACGCCCGGGTGCTGGCTGCGGGTGAAGTCGGCCGTGACGGCGCCCCCACAGCTGCGGTCGTCCAGCTTCAGGCCAAGCTTCTCGGCCAGCAGCGTGGGGTAGTTGGCCGAGGAGCGGAAGCAGCCGCTGGCGACGTCGGTGACCGGCACCAGGGGGGCCGAGGTGAAGGAGTCCCCGAGGGCGACGTAGGTGCCTCCGGTCGACGCAACGCTGGCCCGGTCCGCGATGGCCGCCGTGGAGTTGTCCTTCTCGGGGGCGCCCGCGCAACCCGTGAGAGCGAGCAGGGTCACCAGGAGGGCTGCCGCAGTCCTCCATGGGCGCAAGGTGCTGTGCTGGGTCATCGGGCTCCTGTCTGGTCAGGCCGACGTTAGCCCGACCGTGGGCGCCCCGGCCCCGGTCGACGACGGCAACGACCCCACTAGGATGGCCCGCATGCCTGTCTCTGCTCGGTCTCACCATGCCTGAAATCACCCGCGAGGAGGTCCGCCACCTGGCCCACCTCTCTCGCATCGAGCTCGACGACGCGGAGCTCGACCACCTGGCACCGCAGCTCTCGGTGATCCTGGAGTCGGTGGCCTCGATCAGCGAGGCTGCGGCCGACGACATCGCGCCGACGTCGCACCCGTTGCCGGTGACCAACGTCTTCCGCGACGACGTCGTGCGGCCCTCCCTGACCGCGGAGCAGGCCCTCTCGGGCGCACCGCGGGTCGAGGAGCAGCGGTTCGCCGTACCCCGGATCTTGGGTGACGAGCAGTGAGCCTCCCTCTGATCCAGCGCTCCGCCGCGGACCTCGCCGACGCGCTCGCCGCGGGCGAGACCACGAGCGTCGAGCTCACCCAGGCCTTCCTGGACCGGATCGCCGCCGTCGACGACGCGGTCCACGCCTTCCTGCACGTCGACGCGGAGGGTGCGCTGGCCGCGGCCAGCGCCTCCGACGAGCGCCGTGCCGCGGGCACGCTGGCCTCTGCGCTCGACGGCGTCCCGGTCGCGGTCAAGGACGTGCTCGCCACCGAGGGGCTGCCGACGACGTGCGGCTCTCGGATCCTCGAGGGCTGGGTGCCGCCGTACGACGCCACGGTGGTCGCGCGGCTCAAGGCGGCCGGTCTGCCGATCCTGGGCAAGACCAACATGGACGAGTTCGCGATGGGCTCCTCCACCGAGCACTCCGCCTACGGCCCGACGCACAACCCGTGGGACCTCGAGCGGATCCCCGGCGGGTCCGGGGGCGGCTCGGCCGCAGCGGTCGCCGCCTTCGAGGCGCCGCTCGCGATCGGCACCGACACCGGCGGCTCCATCCGGCAGCCCGGTGCGGTCACCGGCACGGTCGGGGTCAAGCCCACCTACGGCGGGGTCTCGCGCTACGGCCTGGTCGCCATGGCCAACTCGCTGGACCAGGCCGGTCCGGTCACCCGCACCGTGCTGGACGCGGGCCTGCTCCACCAGATCATCGGCGGGCACGACCCGATGGACTCCACCAGCATCGACCAGCCGGTGCCGGCCGTGGTCGAGGCCGCTCGGTCCGGGGCCCGCGGTGAGCTGGCCGGCCTGCGGGTCGGCGTGATCGCGGAGCTCGGCGGCGAGGGCTACCAGCCGGGGGTGCAGCAGCGCTTCGACCAGGCAGTGGAGCTGCTCGTCGGTGCCGGGGCCGAGGTCGTGCAGGTCTCCTGCCCCAGCTTCGTGCACGCACTCGCGGCGTACTACCTGGTGATGCCGAGCGAGGCGTCCTCCAACCTGGCGCGCTTCGACGCGATGCGCTACGGCCTGCGGGTGATGCCCGAGGGGGTCGAGTCGCCGAGCGCCGAGGACGTGATGCGGGCAACCCGCGACGCAGGCTTCGGTGACGAGGTCAAGCGCCGGATCATCCTGGGCACCTACGCACTCTCCAGCGGCTACTACGACGCCTACTACGGTCAGGCGCAGAAGGTCAGGACCCTGATCAGCCGTGACTTCGAGCGAGCCTTCGAGGCCGCCGACGTGCTCGTCTCCCCGACGGCGCCGACGACGGCGTTCCGCCTCGGCGAGAAGCTCGACGACCCGCTGGCGATGTATCTCAACGACATCGCCACCATCCCGGCCAACCTGGCCGGAGTGCCCGGCATCTCGGTGCCGGCCGGGCTGGCGGAGGAGGACGGCCTGCCGGTCGGGTTCCAGATCCTCGCGCCCGCGCTCGCCGACGAGCGCCTCTACCGGGTCGGTGCGGCCCTGGAGGCGTTGCTCGAGCAGCAGTGGGGCGGCCCGATGATCGATCCCGACAAGCTCGACAAGGCGGTGGCCCGATGACCGACCTGATGGCGTTCGAGGACGCGATGGCGGCGTACGACCCGGCGATGGGTCTGGAGGTGCACGTCGAGCTGAACACCAACACCAAGATGTTCTGCGGCTGTCCGGCCACCTTCGGCGGCGAGCCCAACACCCAGACCTGCCCCACCTGCCTGGGTCTCCCCGGCTCGATGCCGGTCGTCAACGGCAAGGCGGTGGAGTCGGCCATCCGGATCGGGCTGGCGCTGAACTGCGAGATCGCGGAGTGGTGCCGGTTCGCGCGGAAGAACTACTTCTACCCGGACATGCCGAAGAACTTCCAGACCAGCCAGTACGACGAGCCGATCGCGTTCGACGGGTGGACCGACGTCGAGGTGGACGGCGAGACCTTCCGGATCGAGATCGAGCGCGCGCACATGGAGGAGGACACCGGCAAGTCGCTGCACGTGGGCGGATCGACAGGCCGGATCCACGGCGCCGACTACTCGCTGGTCGACTACAACCGTGCCGGGATCCCGTTGATCGAGATCGTCACCCGGCCGATCACCGGCGCGCGCGAGAAGGTGCCGGCCGTCGCCCGCGCCTACGTCGCGCACCTGCGCGAGCTGCTGCTCGGGCTCGGTGTCTCCGACGTACGCATGGAGCAGGGGTCGCTGCGCTGCGACGTCAACCTGTCCCTCGCGCCGGCGGGATCGGAAGCGCTCGGCACCCGCACGGAGACCAAGAACGTCAACTCGCTGCGCTCGG
>CAWAJE010000018.1:0-8613 GCA_963782215.1 uncultured Actinomycetota bacterium
TCGAGCGCCTCACCCCCTAGTCCCGCCGACCGGGCAGTTACGTCTGCTTGTAGCCCGCCGAGCGGGCAGTTGTGTCTGTACGTAGCGCGCCGAGCGGGCAGTTGTGTCCGCCTTGGTCAGCCGAGCTTGTCCAGGCCGAGGGCGAGTACGACGCCGATGGCGGTCGCCACGCCCGCGAGATAGCTGTCGTCCTTGAACGCCTTGGGAAAGACCTCGGTTGCGAGCGAGGCGATCACGGCTCCGGCGGCGAAGCTGCGGATCAGGGCGAGGGCCGCCTCCGGCACGCCGGACAGGAGCAGGTTCCCGACCAGGGCCGCCACCGAAAGGAGCGCAGCGGTCGCCACCCACAGGCCGAAGACGCTGCGGTTCGATCGACCGTTCTCGGCCATCTCCTTGGCGCCACCGGCAGCCTCGGGCAGGTTCGAGAGCAGGATCGATCCGGAGAGCGCAGCCACTTGCAGGGGACCGGCACCGATCAGCGCGACGCCGAGGGCGAGATTCTCCGGAACTCCGTCGAGCGTGATCGCGGCAAGGAGTCCACCCCCGCTGTCCGAGCCCCACTTCTTGGCGACCAGGCGGTCCAGGACGCTGAAGACGATCGCGCCGGCGAGCACGGCCAGGGCCACCCAGCCCAGCGCGGCTTTCTCGGTCGCCGGCTCGATCAGCTCCAGGACGGTCGAGAGCAGCAGGGCCCCACCGGCGAGCGCCACGATGAAGCCCTCCACGCCCGGGGGAAGCGACCCGAAGATTCCCCAAGCGGCCCCGGCGATCAGCGCGCCAGAGACGACGACGATGACGGCGACGGTCAGCAGCACGGCCAGACTCCTCGTAGTACGACGTGGCTGTCACTCCTCGTGGTGCCCACCCGTGTGATCGCACAAACGGCGGGCCGACGGTCGGACGCAAGTGCCCACTCGGCGTACTGCGGGCGGACGCGAGTGCCCGCTCGGCGTACTGCGGGCGGACGCGAGTGCCCGCTCGGCGGGCTATGGGCGGACGCGAGTGCCCGCTCGGCGGTGTTAGTGTGCGGGCAGCCCCGTCGGGGCCACATCTCCACCTCAAGAACACGCCCGTTGTCGGGGAAAGCCGGTCCGAATCCGGCGCTGACCCGCAACCGTAGGCCGTCCCCCGCTAGCGCGGAGGCGGTGAGCCGGAGCACCTGCTGCGGGCGTCTTTCGACAACACGCTGTCGTGGAAAACAGCGGGTCGGCCGCGATGCCTCCCGCTGCGCAGCGGGAAGGAAACACCATGCGTCGCACCACGCGACTGGGGGCGTACGTCGCCTCCGCCGCACTCGTTCTGACCGGTTCCCTCTCCGGAGCCGGTCTCACCCCCGCTCTGGCGGATGCCCCGATCCACAACCTGATCGGCGTCGACCAGGGTGCCGCCTGGCTGGCCGGCAACGTCGTCGACGGCCTGGTGCCGGGCCAGTACGGCGGCCCTGACGTCGGTCTGAGCATCGACACCGCGCTGTCGTTGCGGGCAGCCGGAGGCCACGACGACACGGTCACCGACATCATCGATGCGATCGAGACCAAGGGCACCTCCTACCTGGAGTACACCTACAGCTTTGAGAACCACGACTACGAGGGACAGGCCGCGAACGCGACCGCCAAGGCCATGGCGCTGTTCGAGACCGTGAGCCCCGCCCGCACGACCATCGGCTCGATCGATGTGCAGCAGCGAATGGAGTCCCTGACGGCGACCGACGCCCCGATCGCGGGCCGCATCGGTGACGTCTCCCTCAAGGACGGCACTCCGGACGGCGCCGACTACGCCAACACCCTCGGCCAGTCCTTCGCCGCCTTCGCCCTGACCGAGGCGTCCTCCTCGCAGGCCGAGGATGTGGTGAGCTACCTGCTCAAGCAGCAGTGCTCGGACGGCGGCTTCCGCCTGTCGTTCACCCCCTCGCGCACCGCAGCGGCGCAGTCGTGCTTGGAGAACCCTTCCCCGGCACCCGACTCCGACGTGGACACCACGGCGATCGTGCTCCAGCAGCTGAACCAATTGCCTGCCACGGGCGCCGTCACCGAGGCCATCTCTGCCGCGCGTGGCTACCTGCTGGCCAAGCAGAAGGCTGACGGCTCCTGGCAGGGAGGCACCGGCACCGAGGGAAGCAATGCCAACAGCACCGGCCTGTCCGCCGCCGCTCTCGGCGACGGACCCGAGGCTCAGAAGGCTGCCCAGTGGCTGCGTGCGCACCAGGCCGACAGCACCGACGTCTGCACCGCTCTGGAAGCCGACCAGGGCGCCATCGCCTACGACGACGCCGGCCTCGCCGCCGGGCGCACCGACGGCATCGACGACGCCAGCAGCGACCAGTGGCGGCGCGCAACGGCCCAGGCGCTGCCGGGCCTGGCCTACCTGCCGGTGGACACCACTCCGGCCGACCCGGCGCTCTCGGGTCCCTCCGGCTTCCGCAAGGCCGGTAGCCGGGCCTCGTTCACCACCTCGGGTCTCAACGACGGCGACGTGCTCTGCCTCAGCGGTCGCGGCGTGCGGCAGCGGAGGGCCGTCACCGGCACCAGCTGGACCGTGCCGGTCACCCTCCCGGGGGGCACGGCCACCCGCGTCTACACGGTGCGTGACGCCGATGGTCACTCCGACACCGCCGCCGTCAAGGTCCTGGGTCGCAAGAAGCTGGCCGTGCACACGTCCAAGTCGCGGGTACGCCGTTCGGGCAAGGTCGCGGTCGTCGTAGCTGGGCTCCAGCCGGGTGAGCATGCGCGGATCCTCTACAAGGGCAAGGTCAAGAAGCGCGGGACCGCGAACTCCGCCGGAAAGATCCGTACCTCCTTCCGGGTCGGTCGCTCGACCGGGCGCAAGCGGATCGTCGCCAAGGGTGAGTTCTCCGACATCCGCCGGGGGACGGCGGTCCTCCGGGTCCGACGATGACCCGACCCGCACGCACCCTGGCCGGCCTGGTCGCCGCGACACTCGTCGCGGCGGCCGGGTTGGTCGGTCTGGGAGCGGCCCCTGCGAGCGCGGCCACCTGTTCGTCGAGCGGGATCTCCGTCGTCGTGGACTACAACGACGGGGCCGGTGGCGGCACTTCAGCTGCGTGCGCCGCAGGCGGTGGACGTACGGCGGCACAGGCGTTCCAGGCTGCCGGCGTCAACATGAGGCGCAACCCGGACGGGTCGGTGTGCCAGGTCAACGGCCGCCCCGAGGGCGCCAACTGCTCGCGGTTGGGCAACCAGTACTGGGCGCTGTGGTGGTCCGACGGCAAGAGCGGCTCCTGGGCCTATGCGCAGCAGGGCGTCGACGGTCAGAAGATCCCCGCGAACGGATCTGCGGCGTGGGCGTGGCAGGGCCCCGGTGGTCGGCGTGCGCCCGGCATCGCGCCGCCGAAGAACGCGCAGTCCCAACCCGCTCCCACCAAGTCGTCGGCTCCCAAGCCGACACCGAAGCCCACTCCCAAGCCGGCTCCGAAGCCGACCAAGGCAGGCCCCACCTCGGGGGGCGCGACGCCGGGTCCGGGCAAGGCCTCCTCGAGCGCGGCACCGAGCACGAGCACCCCTGCGAGCGCCAAGGCGAGCGCCAAGGGGAGCGCCAAGGCGTCTGCGAAGGCGGCTGCCAAGGCGTCCGCGAAACCTCAGCGGACGAAGAAGTCAGCCAGCACGACCAGCCGAAGCCCCAGCCCGAGCTCCACGACACTGGCGCCCACCGGGCAGGACCCCACGCCGTCGGCCGACGCGCAGGCGCAGAGCGGCGAGTTCACCCCGGCGGAACAGCACAGCGGCCTGCCCGGATGGGTCCCGCTCGTGGTGGTGCTCGGACTCGCGGGTGCCGCTGGCGGAGCCGTGTGGTGGCGCAGGCGGACCGGGCCGGTGTGAGTACGCCGCGGCCGGCGAGGGACCTGCATCCCGGAGCCTGGTGGCTCTGGGCGCTGGGCCTCGCCGCCGCGGCCACCTCGACGACCAACCCTTGGTTGTTGCTGATGATCGTCGGGATCGCCTCGTTCACCGTGGCGATGCGGCGCTCGGACCACGCCTGGTCGGGGGCGTTCCGGCTCTACCTGATCTTCGGGTTGGTGATCGTGGTGCTGCGCGTCGTCTTCCGGGTGCTGCTCGGTGGTGGGCTGGGCACCGTGGTCTGGGTGGACCTGCCCGAGATCCCGCTGCCCGACTGGGTGGCCGGGGTGCGGCTGCTGGGTCCGATCACCCAGGAGTCGGTGCTCGCCGGGCTCTACGACGGGCTCCGCCTTGCCACGTTGGTGATCTGTGTCGGTGCAGCGAACTCGTTGGCGAACCCCAAGCGGCTGCTGAAGTCGATGCCGCCCGCGCTCTACGAGATCGGCACCGCCGTCGTCGTGGCCGTGTCCTTGCTGCCGCAGCTGGCCGACAGCCTGCGCCGGGTGCGTGCCGCCCGCCAGCTGCGTGGCGTGCCGGGCGGTCGGATCGGGCGGCTGCGCGGCATCGTCGTACCCGTGATGGAGGACGCGCTGGAGCGCTCGATGGCCCTCGCCGCAGGGATGGATGCCCGTGGCTACGGCCGGGCGGGCAATCTCGGCGCGGGCCAGCGGCGTACGACGGGCGCGCTGATGCTGACCGGTCTGGTGGGGATCTGCATGGGCACCTACGCCCTGCTCGACCAGACCGCGCCGGCCTGGCTGGTCCTTCCGGGCCTGCTCGGGGGAGTGGGCCTGGCCGTCGCGGGCTTCTGGTCCGCCGGCCGGCGGGTGCAGCGCACCCGCTACCGCGCCGACCGGTGGCGCCGCGAGGAGCTCGGTGTTGCGGCCAGCGGACTCGCGGTGGCGATCGGTGTGCTCACGGTGCTGCGCGGCCAGACCGACCTGCTCTTCCCCGCCCTGGTCGCGTGGCCGACGGTGACCACCACGGCGCTGGTGGTGGTGCTCCTCGGTGCGCTGCCGGCCCTGATCGCACCCCCTCCGCCCACCACGCTGGAGCAGAAGCCGACCCGGGAGGACACGCATGCTCGAGCTGCGTGACGTGAGCTTCCGCTACGCCGACGGTCCGCCGGTGCTCAGCGGCGTCGACCTGCTCCTGGAGGAGGGCGAGCTGGTGCTGGTGGCCGGGCGCACCGGCGTCGGCAAGAGCACCCTGCTCGGGGTGCTCAACGGCCTGGTCCCCTCGTTCACCGGCGGGACCCTCTCGGGAGACGTGCTCCTCGACGGCCGCAGCGTCCTGCACCTGCCGCCGCGCGACCGCGCCCACACGGTGGGGTACGTCGGACAGGACCCGACCGCCGGCTTCGTCACCGACAGTGTCGAGGAGGAGCTCGCCTACGGCATGGAGCAGCTCGGCCTCGACCCGGCCACGATGCGGCGTCGCGTCGAGGAGACGCTGGACCTGCTCGGCATCGCCGACCTCCGCTCCCGCGACCTGCGCACGCTCTCGGGCGGCCAGCAGCAGCGGGTCGCGATCGGTTCTGTGCTGACCATGCACCCGCGGGTGCTGGTGCTCGACGAGCCCACCTCGGCGCTCGACCCCACCGCTGCCGAGGACGTGCTGGCCACCCTGACCCGGCTGGTGCACGACCTGGGCGTCACCGTCGTGCTGGCCGAGCACCGCCTCGAACGGGTGGTGCCCTTCGCCGACCGGATGGTGCTGGTCGAGAGTGGCGGGAAGGTCACCGTGGGGGAGCCGGCACAGATGCTGGAGCGCTCACCGGTCGCGCCTCCGATCGTCGAGCTCGGGCGCTGGGCGGGGTGGTCGCCGCTCCCGCTGAGCGTGCGTGACGCGCGCCGGTGCGCCTCCCGCCTCACCCTGGTGCCCGCACCGACCGGGACGACCGGTCCCGCTGCGTCGGCGACGCTGCTCACTGCGCGAGACGTCACCGTCGGCTACGGCCGCAGGATCGCGGTGCGCGAGGTCGACCTCGCCCTCGAGGCCGGACAGGTCACCGCCCTGATGGGACGCAACGGCTCGGGCAAGTCGACGCTGCTGTGGGCGCTGCAGGGCTCGCGGAAGCGGACGAGCGGGTCGGTGCGGGTCGGCGCCACCGATCCTCGGGACCCGGCCGAGCTGGACGCCGCCGAGCGCCGCCACCGGGTCGGGCTGGTGCCCCAGACCGCGGCCGACCTGCTCTACCTGGAGTCGGTCGACGACGAGTGCGCAGTGGCTGACCGCGACGCCGGCACCGCCGCCGGACACACCCGCAGCCTGCTGGACCGGTTGGCCCCGGGCATCGACGGCGCCGCGCACCCGCGCGACCTCTCCGAAGGACAACGGCTGTCGCTGGTGCTGGCGGTCGTCCTCGTCGCCGGGCCGCCCGTGGTCTGCCTCGACGAGCCGACCCGCGGGCTGGACTACCCGGGCAAGGTCGTGCTCGGCGAGATCCTGGCCGACCTCGCCGCTCGCGGCCATGCGGTGCTGGTCGCCACCCACGACGTGGAGTTCGTCGCCCGGGTGGCCGACCGGGTCGTCGTGCTGGCTGAGGGCGAGGTGGTCTCCGAGGGGCCGACCGCACGCGTGGTCGCGGAGTCACCCGCCTTCGCCCCGCAGGTGCACAAGATCCTCGGCGGCGGCTGGCTCACGGTGGACCAGGTCGTGGCCGCCGGATGAGCCTGCTCGTGCGGACCCGAACCCCTGCCGCCCCGGCCGCGGTGCCGTTGCGCCTGCGCTCGGCAGCGGTGCTGACGGTCGCCTCGGCCGCCGGATCGATGATGTTCCTGTGGCCGCTGCTGGTCGACGTGCGCGCCGAGGGCCACAGCGTGCAGCCGCCGTTCATCTTCCTGCTGCTCCTCCCGGTCGTGATCGGGGTCTGCCTGGCCGAGTTCACCGAGGGCGGGATGGACTCCAAGGTGCTCGCGATGCTGGGGGTGCTCACGGCCATCAACGCGGTGATGCGCGGGCTCAGCGCCGGGGTCGCCGGCATCGAGCTGGTGTTCTTCCTGCTGATCCTCGGCGGCCGGGTCTTCGGGGCCGGCTTCGGCTTCGTGCTGGGCTGCACCTCGCTGTTCGCCTCAGCACTGCTCACCGCCGGCGTCGGTCCGTGGCTGCCGTTCCAGATGCTCGCCTCGGCCTGGGTCGGCATGGGCGCCGGACTGCTGCCGCGACGGGTCGGCGGGAGGTGGGAGATCGCGATGCTGGTGGTGTACGGCGTGGTCGCGGCCTACGCCTTCGGACTGGTGATGAACATGTCGAGCTGGCCCTTCGCCCTCGGCATCGAGGTGCCCGGCCACACCGGCGGACTCTCCTTCGTCCCGGGCGCACCGCTGCTGGAGAACCTGCACCGGTTCGGGATCTACACGCTGCTGTCCTCGACGGGCAGCTGGGACACCGGGCGCGCGATCACCAACACCGTGGCTCTGGTGGTGCTGGGTCCCGCCGTGCTGACCACCCTGCGTCGCGCCGTACGCCGTGCCGTGATCGTGCCCTCGGCCTGAGCCGAGCTCACGGACGGACGAGCAGGATCCGGTCGTCGTTCGAGGCCGGGTCGCCCCGGCCGTCGCGGTTGGACGTGGTCACCCACAGGTTGCCGTCCGGGGCCGCGACCACGGTGCGCAGCCGGCCGTAGTCACCGACGAAGAACCCCTTCTCGCCACCGGCCTTGGTCCCGGTGACGTCGACGCGCCAGAGCCGCTCGCCGCGCAGCGCCCCGAGCCAGAGCCGGCCGTCGAGGAACGCCAGGCCCGAGGGGGAGGCGTCGTCGGTGGCCCACTGCACCTGCGGGTCGGCGAAGGCGGCGTCGTCACCCTTGCCCTCGAAGATCGGCCAGCCGTAGTTGCGGCCGCGCTCGATCAGGTTCAGCTCGTCGTAGGTCTGGGCACCGAACTCCGAGGCCCACAGGTTGCCGTCCTCGTCGAAGGCGAGGCCCTGCACGTTGCGGTGTCCCGTCGTCCAGAGCGGCGAGCCCGGGGTCGGGTTGCCCTTGGGGGCGTTGCCGTCCTGGTCGATCCGCAGGATCTTGCCGCCGAGGGAGTTGGGCTCCTGGGCGAGCGGCGGCTGACCGGCCTCACCGGTCGAGACGAAGAGCATCCCGTCAGGTCCGAAGACCATCCGGCCGCCGTCGTGGTTCACCGCCTTGGGGATCCCGCGCAGGATCGGGCGCAGCGTCCCGAGCCGTCCCTTCTCGAAGGTGGTGCGCAGCACCTGGTTGTCCTCCTGCGCGGTGACGTAGAAGAAGACCCGGTGGTCGCGCTCGAAGTCGGGGGAGACTGCCACGCCGAGCAGTCCGGCCTCACCGCTCGGCTGGGCCTCCTCGATCCGGCCCACGGTGCTGACCTTGGCGTCGGCACCGTCCGCCCCCGGCTTCAGCTGCAGCACCCGGCCGCTGTCACGTTCGGTGACCAGGGCGCTGCCGTCGGGGAGGAAGGCCACTCCCCACGGCACCGCGAGGCCCCCGGCGACGGTTCCGATCACCTCGGGAGCGCGTGACCGCGGGGCTGCAGAGCTCGAGTCGGGCGCCGAGGTCTCGTTGGGAGACGGCGTGGGCGACGGCGTCTCGGAGGTGCGGGACGACGAGGCGTCGTCGGTCGCGGAGGGCGTGGTGCCGCCGCAACCGGAGAGGAGCAGGGCCAGTGCCGTGACCGTGACCCAGGCCCTCGCCCGGGGGAGCCCAGGGGTCGTCGGTCGGGTGGGCACGGTCGCACTGGGCCGGGACATGCCGCGAGCCTACTGAGCGGGCAATCAGCCTGGGACGCGCGCG
>CAWAJE010000019.1:0-127247 GCA_963782215.1 uncultured Actinomycetota bacterium
AGCGGGACGGCGAAGGCCCTCTCAGCGCCTGTAGGCGTCGCTGCGTCGGTCTATGTGCACGATCTCCACCGTGCGGGCGTCTTCAACGACGCCGTAGATCACCCGGTAGTCACCTCGACGAGCCGAGTGCAACCCGGCGAGCTCGCCGCGGAGGGGCTTGCCCACTCGCTGTGGATTGTCAGCGAGAGGCCCGAAGATGAACTCGACGCAGGCCGTGGCGATCTTCTCTGGCAATCGCTGTAGATCGCGTTCGGCTTGAGCCGTGACTCGGATCGAGTACCGCTCTTGCACTCAGGCGATCCCGTAGCGGGACTTGAGTGCGTCGTTGTCAGCGAAGCGGCCTGCGGCGGCGTCAGCGAGGCCCTCGTTGATGGCTTTAGCAGCGCCGGGCGTTCCGAGGATCTCCAAGGTCTCCTCGATGGCGGCGAGATCGTCGGCGGAGATGAGAACCGCAGCCGGGTGGCCGTGACGGGTGATGGTCACCCGCTGGTGGGTGCGTTCGACCTCCGAGACGTACTCAGAGAGCCGGTCTCGTGCGTCGCCAAGGGGAACAGCGGTCATGCCCATAGTGTAGCCAAAAGACCGGGCAAACCCCGACTTTGAGCCGCGGCAAACATGCCACTCCCAGGTGGGCCGTTGCGAACACGGGCTGCCGCCCTTGCAGCCGAATGCCCGGAGCGCCTTGCTGATTGAGTCGGGCGCTGCCCGATGCTCGAGTCGACGCGTTCCGCGATGCGACCGGGCCCACTTTTGGAGGTGCGCCATGAGCGCCCTGCTTGTCGGGTACGCCCGATGCTCCACCGATCAACAAGACCTCACCGCCCAGCGCGATGGCCTGCTCGGCCTGGGCGTCGAGTCCGAGCGGATCTACGTAGATCACGGCCTGACCGGCACCAACCGGGAACGACCTGGGCTACGCGAGGCTCTCGCCGCCTGCGGGGCAGGGGACACCCTGGTAGTGACCAGGCTCGACCGTCTGGCCCGGTCCCTGCCCGATGCCCGGGCGATCGCGGACGAGCTAACCACGCGACAGATCAGCCTCTCGCTCGGCGGCTCGGTCTACGACCCCAACGACGCGGTCGGCCGGCTGCTGTTCAACGTTCTCGCGATGGTGGCTGAGTTCGAGTCCGACTTGATCCGGCTCCGCACTCGGGAGGGAATGAAGGTCGCCAAGGCCAAGGGCCGCCTGCGGGGCAAGCAGCCCAAGCTCAACCGCCGCCAGGAAGCCCACCTCGTCTCGCTGGTGCACAGCGGCGAGTACAGCACCCTCGAGGTCGCCGAGCTCTTCGGAGTCGGCCGTTCCATTGTCTACCGCGCCATCGAACGTCAACGCATCGAAGCCAGAGCCGGCCTCGCGGAGACAACATCGAGGCGCTGACACCAGGCTCACGGCGCCGGCTGTCCCGAGTCCGACACCCCTACGGGACGCCGGCGCCTCGCCACTGCCGCAAGGGTCTGAGCACCCTCATGTGGTTCGGCCTGCGGGACCGGGCGCGCCTCCCGATATCGTCCGAGCCAGTCGGGTTCGGGTCGCATGCGTAGCTGTGTCAAGACACCCGATTGACGCGCCATAGGAACGCACTGCCAGTGGGCCTCGACTGCGGACGCGGGCCGCTGCGCTGAGACTCGGTCGATGCGCCTCACTACGAGCTGAGGGGGTCAGTCCCCGGACACAAGGACGGCGACGACCAGCGCGGTGCGCGCCAATCCCAGAAGTGGTCCGAAGGGAAGCGCGAAGCCCATCCAGAACACGAGCTCGACAGGCAGGAGGGCCAGCGCCAGCCACAGGGCGGTCGTGGCGTCGCGCCACAGCAGAACCGCGAGCGCGACCTCGGCGATGCACACGGCCAAGAAGCCGACAAGCAGCGCGGTGCTGGTCGGGAATCCCCAGCGCTCGAAAGGGCCGTTGCCGTAGGTCGGGAAGCTGAGGAACGTCCACACCTCGCCCCGTCGCGCGTAGAACCAGGTGCCGTACGCGCCGGGGAGGCCGAAGCCCAGCCCGAGCACGAGGGAGCAGACTGCGGCCGCCTTGGTCACGGCGTCCCCCGGTTCACACGAGCAATCCGCCGCGGACCGGCCTGATGTACCTGCGGTACCTGCGCTTGCCGATCAAGTGCCAGAGCACCTTCACCGGCGGTGGCAACTGGCCGAACATCATCGCTACCTCCTCGGATGTAGCGACCTCGACCATCTGCCCGGTGGCGATCCACCGCTGAGACGGAGTGAACTTCTCGAAACCACGCTCTCCGACGTCTTGCCACTCGGCCTCGGTTAGGTGCCGGTCGATCAGCGGCACGACGACCTGCTCCTCCTCGTCCAGATGGCCTTCGAGGACGACGAGAAACTCGCCGAGGCGGTCGGCGAGCGCTGAGGAGGTCGCCGGCGTCGGATTCGAGCGCCACGCCGACATCGCCGCGCGGACCTCGGCGACCGACCCGTCGATCTGCTCGTGCTGCTCCTCCATCCGCTCCACCAGCAGTGCGTCGAGTCCCGCGCGGTCGAGCAGCTTGGGCCAGATCAGGTCGTCTTCAGTGGTGTGGTGCATATGAAGGCCGTCGAGCAGGAACCCGAGGTGGTCGGCGACGGCTCGCACCCGCATCACCTCGGCTGAGGGCACCTCCTGGACCAGCGCCCGCACCTCGGCGAACTGGCGTCGAAAGATCCGGTGGATGACCGGCATCTCGCGGGCCGCCGGTCCTTGCGCGCCGTTCATTGCTCGTCAGGCCTTCCAGAGCGCGTAGCCCAGGGCCGCGAAAAGCAGCATCCAGACCGTGATTGCCAGCCGAGCGAGAACGAACGGTCCCATCAATGCAGGCATCATTGGCACGAACACGAAGATGCCTGCGACCAACACGACAACCCCCCGCCATCCGGTCCAGCGTCCCCGACGGCGGACCGCGAGGCCGGCCAGGATCAGTCCCACACCAGCTGCCACGCTGGAAACCCCGTAGAGCACGTCGAGAAGCCCGGTGCCGTCGCCGGGATAGGTCGAGTTGCGTGCCGTGATCGCGATCAGCTCGGTGACCGCGAGCAGCGCCATGCCCGAGACCGCGAGGCCGCCGCCCCACCGTGCGCCACGGCCATGGGTCATGACCGCCGCGCGGGCGAGTGCCACGATTCCGGCGACCAGGCCAAGATGCTGGACGAAGAACCAGATCTGGATGACGGTGAACCCGCCCGCCGTGAGCGGATAGCTGAACATGTCCTCGGACACCTGGGCCGGATACACCGCCAAGAAGATGCCGCTGACGGCTCCGAGAATGCCGGCCGCCAGACAGGCCGCACCGGCGCGGCTCACCCAGACGGGTACCGGGGTGGCAGGCAACGTGCCCACTTCAGTCTGAGTCATGGTGATCGCTCCTCTTGCCTGAAGCCGACGCTCCTTGCGGAGCGTGCCAGAAACTACTCAGGTAACCTGAATACTCTGCGGAAATGGAGTTGTCAATGACGAATGCACCCAACACGATCTCGATGCTCGGCCAGGCCTACAGCCTGTTGGGCTTCCAGATTGTCGAGGGCGTGGTCGGTGCCGGCTATCCGCAGAAGCCCAAGCACTCCGCCGTGTTCGCCCAGATCTCTCTCGAGGGCTCCCGGCTCACCGAGCTGGCACGCAAGGCCAACATGACCCCTCAGTCGATGGCCGAGCTCGTCGACGAGCTGGTCGACATGGGCTACGTCGTACGTCGTCCCGACCCCGGTGACGGCAGGGCCAAGCTGATCGTGCTCACCAAGCGGGGCCGAGGCGCAGTAGCCGCCGGTCGCCAGACGATCGAAGGTCTCGAGGAGCGAGTGACCGAGATCCTCGGTGAGCGTGGACACCGCGAACTCCGACGACTGTTGTCGAAACTGCTCGAGGCTACGAATGCCTGAGGCGGAGTCAGACTCTGAGGACGTACTGATCTCGCCTGCTGCTGACTCGGGCCATTGTTCTGACCGTTGCGATCCACCCTCGCTGGACCCAGGTCAGCTGCCGACAGCGCGCGAGCTCAGTCGAGCAGAAGGACCAACCCGACAGTTCCCGTATAGAGGTGGGTTCAGAATCGTGGATTGAACGGCTCCGCGAAACGGGTCGCAACAAACCCAGCCGCGAACACGAGACCCCACAAGCCGCCGGCCCAGCCCAGCCACGCCGGCAGGGCGTCAGTGGCCAGCACGGCGATACCCAGCACCGCCGAGCCCACATAAGCGGTCAACATATGAACGACGTACAGCGCTCCGGCCCACTGGTTTTAGGCCGCGAAGCCCTCGGGCACTTGTCCGGCCATCCCCCGCTCGGCGGCCCACAGCACCACGGTGAGCCGAAAGGCCAGAGAGACGATCCAGCAGATCCCGCCTGCCACGTAAACCGCGGTGGCCATTCCTGCCAGCACCGTGGCGACGGGCTGCACCAGGGCCAGGGTGAGCCCCATCAGTCCAGCGGGAGTAACGACCAGCGCCGCGATCATCCAAATGTGGATCCAAGCCCTTCGC
This sequence comes from uncultured Actinomycetota bacterium, assembly GCA_963782215.1. GTDB lineage: Bacteria > Actinomycetota > Actinomycetes > Propionibacteriales > Nocardioidaceae > Marmoricola. The sequence continues at coordinate 4,471 of CAWAJE010000019.1, forward strand.
CCGCGGTCCCGATGGATGACGGGCAGCGCCTCCTGCAGCGGCCGCTGGTAGTCCAGGCGCCAGGCGACAGCACCAACCAGGAAGATCACCAGTCCGGCGACCAGGACACCACCGATGAGGACTGCACCATCCACTTTGGCATCATGCCAGGACGCTCCGATAAGCGAGCTGGGCGCAGCGCGACCAGCAGAGGCAGCACGTCCCGAGGTGACGCTGTCGTCTCGTAACCCCGGTGCATTTCAGGCGGCTAGGCGCCCTCCTCCCTGACGCTATGGTCCAGTGCGTCCCGCGTGCCCATCGGGTTCCGGTACGCCGGCGGACCATGGCTTGGGACCGGTGTGCCGTCGAACTCAAGGCACACACCGGCGTCATGTCGTTCAGCGCATCGGAGTTCTACGAGGCGGGCCTTGCCCTGCCTCCCTCGGTGCGCAAGGACATTGCCCTGCGGCTACTGGAGTCGGTCGAGGTCGTCGACGATGACGCGATCGAGGAGGCGTGGACCAACGAGCTCTCGTCTCGCGTGGACGACATCGTCAGTGGGCACGGTCACGGCCGTTTCAGGTGAGCAGGTTTTTGCCGACATCGCCGCCCGACGGGCCACGCGCAACGCATGACCTTCGCCTTCGACTTCCACCCGGAGGCCCAGGCCGAGTTCGCTGCTGATGTCGACTGGTACGACGCCCGCGAGGCGGGCGTGGGCGGCCGCTTCGCGGAAGCAGTCCGCGCAGCCATCGACGCCGCGGTTGATGACCCCGCGGCCTGGGCGACGTGGCCCGGCTGGGATCGTCAGCCGGTCGTGCGTTCGAAGGGCGTGACCGGCTTCCCTTACCTGCGGTCCGCAAACAGTCCGCAAGAAGTCCGGCCGAGACCGTCGATCGCCGACGACGTCCCACCGTGTCGAGAACGCGTTTTCCGCAGGTCAGACCGCGTTTTCCGGCTTCAGCCGACGATGACCACCAACAGCCGAAACCCCGCGTGATCGTTCCGCTTCAACGTGTGAGCCGGGCGCGACGGTCCGACGCGCCCGCTCAGAGCAGGAGCAGGGGCAGGCACATCACCGCGGTGAGGAGCGGGAAGAGCCACGGAGTCAGCTTGCTGCCGATCCGATCGACAGCCGGGGTGACCTCGATGGTTCCGACGCCGTCTGCCTGCGGGGGCCCCACGACGGGGTCTTCGATCGAGCCGGCCCGTCGCAGCGAGACGAAGGTGCTGGCGGCCAGGGCCAGCAACCCGACGGCGAGTGCTGGCGCCATCGGCACGGTGAGCAGCACGGTCCTGCCGAACAGCAAGAGCGCGCCCACGAAGACCGCCACCGGCGTCACGGCGAAGACGATCGCGAGCCAGGCACGGGTCGCGAGCGCTCGCATGAGCGGTGCGGCGTACCTGACGATCAGGGCGGTGCCGACGGCCAGGATCGCCAGCACCGCAAGCGAGCCTCCGGTCACGCCAACCTCCGAGTCGGAGCGCCAGGCGCCGACTGCGGCGAGGGTGAGCAGCATTCCCCCCAGGCCGAGCCCCGCGGAGGGAAGCTCCTCGCGCAGCGTCACCGTCTGGTCGGGCGAGGGTGGCAGCTCCAGCGCGGTGGCGTAGGACCTGGCGTCACCGAAGGCGTCACACGCCGTCTCGCCACTCTCGGCGCAGTGCGCCTCCACCTCGGCGAGGGCAGCGCCGATCTGGGTGCCGGCGACACCGCGCAGCCGGAGCTCGAGCAGGAAGGTCTCGGACCAGGCGGGCTCGATGTGGGGCGTGTTGGTCTGGATGTTCATGGCTGCTCCTTGGGGGAGGTCAGGGGTGCGGGGGCGTTGAGGAAGGAGTTGGTGAGTGCGGTGAAGTCCAGCCAGTCCGCCGACTGGCGCTCGTGCTCGGCGCGGCCGGCTGCGGTCAGGGCGTAGAACTTGCGACCGGGACCGCCGTCGCCGGCACGCCACTCGACCTCGACCAGGCCGCGTTCCTCGAGCCTGGCGAGCAGGGGGTAGAGGGTGCCGCCCTTGACGGTGCCGAAGCCCGCCTCGGCGAGAGCGCTCGCGATCGCGTAGCCGTAGGTCGGTCCCGAGGCGATGACGTGCACGACACACACGCCGAGGGCCCCGCGGAGCCACTCGGTCGGCCACGAGCCGGTTCCCTCGTCAGTAGTCGTCTGCACAACTAGATCGTGACGTCACCTAGTCAGATAGTCAACCTAGTGTTCGGTGGCGGGTCGGGTGAGACGGGCATCTGCGCTCCTGATCCGCGGCCTCGGACGGTGGCAGACTCGGTGCCGTGACCACCGACCCGAAGGACACCAGCGTCAGCAGATTCGGACACGTCGAGCTCGAGGAGCTGCCCGACGACCTGCGCGAGCGCATCGGGGTGATCGCCGAGAAATCCGGATTCGTGCCGAACATCTTCCGGACCCTCGGGCGCCGCCCGCGGGAGCTGAGAGCGTTCCTCGACTACCACGACGCGCTGATGGACAGCGACGAAGGGCTCAGCAAGGCCGAGCGCGAGCTGGTGGTCGTGGCCACCTCGGGAGCCAACCACTGCACCTACTGCGTCGTGGCGCACGGCGCGATCCTGCGGATCCGGATGAAGGACCCCCAGATCGCCGACCAGGTCGCCACCAATCCCTTCTCCGTCGGGCTCAGCGAACGGCACCGCGCGATCGTCGACCTGGCGTTGACCGTGTCCCTGGAGTCGGCCAGCCTCGGCGAGGCGGATCTCGCAGCGGCGCGCTCAGCCGGTCTGTCTGACGACGAGATCTGGGACGTGGGCTCCATCGCCGCCCTGTTCGGGCTCTCCAACCGCATGGTCCACCTGACCGCGACCCCGCCGAATCCCGAGTTCTACACCCTCGGACGGTTCTAGCCGCGTCGGTCGTGACGTTGAGGTCACCTACCGCATCGGTCCGGGCGCTCCCACGGCCAGTCCATGTCGAGCCAGTCAGCCACCGCGTCGGCGAGCGGCACGTCGAGCTCCTGGCGGTCGGCACGCACCCACGACTGGACGGTGACGTCGTGCCCTCCACGCTCGGACGGGTACAGGTAGACGCAACCGATGACGTCTCCGCCCTCGGGATCCAGCACGGTGTAGGTGAACCCTCTGCCTGCCACGAAGTCAGCAGCGTGGCGGCGCAGGTCGCGGGCGTTGTCCTCCAGCGACATCCCCTCCAGCGGCGGCCAGGAGCCGTCCGGGTAGCCGGGTGTCGAGCGGATGTGCGCGATGCTCGAGGTCCAGGCGGCGTGGTCTGCGATGTTGTGCTGCTCGCCGAGCGGCTCGAGGCGGAAGTCGTCGGTGACGAGCGAGGTCGGCGGGTCGAAGTCGTCTGGGACGAAGGTTTGCGGCTCCATCTCCTGACCGTAGTCGGCTCCGTGGTGCCCGAGCATCCGAGTTTGCGCCCGCGCTCACCCCGGCCCCGGCGCCGGGTCACCTGAGCCGAGACGAGCTCGCGACTTCAGGGACGACGGATGGTGTCTCGCCGGTCCTTCTCGTGCAGTCGGTCGAACTTGCGGGTGAGCAGCGTCTCGAGCTTGTCGGTCGCTCCCGTCAGGGCCTCCTGCACCGTCGTTGCCTGGTGGGTGACGGTGACCGGGTCCTGGCGTGCGGGTCGTGCCTCGAGCAGACAGGTGATGTCGTCCTCGGTGCTCCTGCCGGCGCTCTCGTCGCTGAGGTGGACCTCCACACGCGTGAGGTCGTCCGTGAAGCGGTCGAGCGCACTGGCGACGCCGTCCCCGAGGCGTTGCTCCAGGGCGGCGTCGGTGTGGATGTTGCGGTCGGTGTGGACGAATACCTGCATCGGCCCTCCTCAGGGTGTTTGCCCCAGCCTTGCACCGCGGCGGCGCGCCCCACAGGGTCGAAGGTCCGTGACCTACCGAGATCGCGCCCACGCGAAGCCGGCGAGCCCGACCAGCACCGGCCAGAGAGCGAGGCGCTCCAGGCCGCCAGCCACGGGACTGTCGCCGAAGAGCACGAACGAGACGGCTGCGGCGCCGGTGACGGCTCCTGTGAGCGTGAGTGCTCGCGCCAGTCGCGGTTCGTCGTACCGCAGACGTACGCCGAGGGCGACCAGCGCGATCGGCTGGCAGACGAACAACGGCCCCGCGGACAGAGCGTGCAAGGTGGCGTCCTGGTCCAGTGGGGCGAGGCCTGTGGCGGCCGAGCTCAGGCCGGAGACCACGAGCAGTCCGGTGACCCAAGGCCCCAGAGGTCGGGAGAGCAGCGCCGCCCCGCCGGCCAGCAGCGCCCCGAACCCGATGAACGACCCGTTCATCACCGCGTGGCTCGGCGAGCACTGCGTGGCAGAGCAACCGATCTCGCCGAGCTGGCTGACCGAGTCGGCAAGAAAGCTGTAGCCACCGGTCGTCGCCGCCGCAGCGACGAACTCCGTCGCTATGTAGGCCGGGCGGACCAACAGGGCCAGCGCTCCCCAACGCTCGGCAGCAGACACGTTCACGGGTGCTCCCATCCAGCCGGGGAGGAGGAGGGGTCGGTGGGGCTGGGGAGGAGTCGTGACGGGGCAACCATGAGGGGAGCCTACTGAGGTCCGATCGGTGCGGGCGGCGTCGCGCGACCGGGGCGGATCCGTGCGGGCTGTCCGGATCGGAACGGTTCCCGAACGCTCGGCCTCCTAGGTTTCAACCACTCATTCATCGGAGGTTGAGACCATGTCCTGGAGCCTTTCCGGAAGCTATTTCGAGTCCTGCAACTGTGCGAGCGCGTGCCCGTGCGTGTTCCTCAGCGCGCCGACCACAGGAGAGTGCACCGCCTTGGTCGGCTGGCACATCGACGACGGGGACCACGAAGGCGTGGGCCTGGACGGGCTGAACGTCGCGCTCGCCGTCCACTCGCCGGGTCACATGGCCACCACCCCGTGGCGGGCAGCCCTGTACCTCGACCAGGCCGCGTCCGAGGAGCAGCAGCAGGCGCTCGGGGCGATCTTCTCGGGAGCCTCCGGCGGACACCCGTCGGTCCTCGCCAGCCACATCGGTGAGGTGGTCGGGGTCGCCACGGCGCCGATCACCTACTCGGGTGAGGGTGCCTCGCGGTCGATGAGCGTGGGTGAGGTGGCGGAGGTGAGGATCACTGCTCGGGAGGGTCAGGGCGGAGAGCAGATCACGATCAGCAACCACCCCTTGGCAGTCGCCCCTGGGCAGGTGCTGGTCGCGGCCGAGACCGAGCACCTGCGGTTCACCGACCACGGTTATGAGTGGGAGCTCTCGGGGAGCAACGGCTTCTACTCGCCCTTCGCCTACAACGGATGAGCTGAGATGGCCGGACTGCTGGCCGCCCCACGCCTGCGGACCCGCAGGAGGGTGGCGGGGGCGCTCGTCGTGCTCACCGGCCTGTCGTGGGTCTACCTGGTGTTCCTCAGCGCGCGGATGAGCGAGATGGGCTCACCGTTCGCGATGCCGATGACCGCGGCGTGGACCGGCCAGGACGTCGTACTGATGTGGACGATGTGGTCGGTCATGATGGCCGCGATGATGCTGCCGTCGGCGGCCCCGATGGTCGGTGCCTACTCGCACACGATCCGGTCCGGCAACTCCGGCGTACCCGGGTCCACCGCGCTGTTCCTCACCGGCTACCTCCTGACCTGGAGTGGTTTCGCGGTGCTGGCGACCGGTGCGCAGTGGGCGCTGCACGACCTGGCGCTGGTGAACGCGATGGGGGCCTCCACGACCCGGTGGCTCGGTGGTGCCCTGCTGCTGGGGGCCGGCGGCTACCAGTTCACGGCCGTCAAGGACGCCTGCCTGCGTCAGTGCCGCAGCCCTTTCAGCTTCCTGCTCAACCAGTGGCGCGGCGGCGGCGCCGGCGCCACGGTGATGGGTCTGCGCCACGGCGCCCTGTGCGTGGGTTGCTGCTGGGCACTGATGGCGATGCTGTTCGTGCTCGGGGTGATGAACCTGTGGTGGATCGCGCTCGTGGCCGCGGTGGTGCTCCTCGAGAAGCTCACCTCCAGCCTCTGGATCCCCCGCCTGCTCGGAGGATTCCTGGTCGTCTGGGGCGTTGCGCTGATGGCCGGGGTCGGTGCGTGAGACCCCTTCCGCCAGGGATTGCGCAGCGGGCATGATCGAGGCCATGTCACGAACGGACTCGGCCTCGCTGCTGATACCTGCAGCTCCGGCTCGCCTCTTCGCCGCGATGGTGGACCCTGACGCGCTCGCGCGGTGGCTGCCACCGGAGGGGATGTCAGGTCGTTTCGAGCACTTCGACGCGAGACCCGGTGGGTCCTACCGCCTGGTCCTGTCGCACGTCGCAGAGGGACACGGCCCAGGGAAGACCACCCAGGACTCCGACGTGGTGGATGCCCGCTTCCTCGAGGTGGTCCCGGACCAGCAGGTGGTGCAGGAGATCGACTTCGTGAGTGACGACCCCGACTTTGACGGCACGATGACCATGACCTGGGAGCTCGCGAGCGCCGGGGACTCCACGTCGGTCACCATCCGTGCCGAGGGTGTGCCGCCGGGGATCTCGGTCGAGGACCACGCGGTGGGTCTGGCCTCCTCGCTGGCGAACCTCGCGGCGTACGTCGGCGCCGAGGGCTGACCGTGATCCGACCCCAACCTCCACTCGTGGCCCTCGCGGCCGCGACGGTGCAGCGCCTGCTCGCGGGCAGGACGCCCCCTCCGACGCCCGGTCGTGCCGCAGCGGTCGTGACCCTCTCGTCCGCATGCTTGGCGTTGGATGTCGCGGCGGGGCTCGGCTTTCGTCGGGCCAGCACGACCCTGGACCCGAGTCACCCCGAGCAGGCCTCGACCCTGGTCACCACCGGCGCGCACTCGATCAGCCGGAACCCGATGTACGTCGGACTGGTCGGTCTCCTGACTGCGCACGCGATCTGGCGCGGCTCGTGGGCGGCCCTCGCGCCCGTGGCAGGCTTCGTGATCTTCATCGACCGGCTCCAGATAGAGCGGGAGGAGGTGGCGCTGAGGAAGCGGTTCGGCGCCGAGTACGACGCCTACCGCGCAGCCGTGCCGCGCTGGTTGGGCCGCAGGTCCCTGACCTGGTCCTAGGCGCCCGGCGCCGCGGGTCAGCTCAGCGCGGGTCGTCGTACCAGGCCAGGACGCGTAGCGCGCGCAAGGTGTTCCACCGGCTGGGGCGTCCGTCGCCGTCCTCGAACACGAACTGGCTCTCACCGGGATGGGTGTTCTCCAGCAGCCAGCGGCCGTCCGGTTGCCGCTTGTCGCGCACGAGCTGGACGGCCTCATCCAGCCGGCTGTCGGGGGCGTCTCCCGCGCGGCGGAAGTGGTCGAGCGCGCGGAGCACGTCGTAGTGCCACCGCGGCGGCCACGAGAACTGGAGCCAGCGCTCAGCCGGGACCTCGCCGGTCCGCCTGCTCCGGAAGAGCCGTCGCTCCAGGAGGTACTCCTCGCCGCGGCGACGGGCCGCCGAGACCGGCACGGTCCCGCCGGCCAGCTCGTACTCCAGCAGCCCTTCGAGCACGCAGATCGTGGAGTCGAAGGACGACACCGTGGCACCGAGCTCGGTCTCGCAGTTCCAGCCGCCGTCGTCGAGCTGATCGTCCAGCAGACCTGCCGCGAGGCCGTCGACGTCCACGCCGAAGTAGGCGCCGATCGTGAGGGTCCGGCCGTTGATGCAGGCCTCGACCTCTCCGTCGAAGAACGCCTGACCCTCGTGCTCCCACCGGCAGTTGGCGGCGACCAGCGCGGTCGTCTCTGCAGCGGCCGTCCCGTGGGGATCCAGCCCGAGGTCGCGCAGCAGCATCAGCGTGGGCAGCGTCGAGGTCCACGGCTGGCCGTGGGAGAAGTCGGGCTCGATGCCCGCCCGCCAGTCCTCGGCGATGCGCCGTGGGAAGCAGGCGCCGCCCTCCCACTGGCCATCGGGGTCCCGCAGTGCGAGCAGTCGCGATCCCCAGCCCTCGGTCTCGACACGTGCACGTTCTGCAGCCACCCGGGCCGGATCGGCGCCGACAAGATCACGCAGGACCTGCCAGCGGATCGCTGGATCACCTCCGAGCAGCCAGTCCGAGACCTCCATGGTCACGATGCTAGGTCGGCGCGGACCGACCGTCACCCGGCAGGAACGTCGGTGTCGAGCAGGTAGCCCCCGTCCTCGCTCTTCACCAGGGTCTCCCGCTTGCGCTCGGTGCTGGTCTTGCCGTCAGTGCCGCGGTAGACCACCGTGATGTCGACGGTGTCGCTGTCGGGGCTGGCCTGCGCGGACTTGATCTCCGCGGACTCGATGCCGCGCCAGAAGGAGTCGTAGGACTCCCGTCCCTGCTCCTGCAGCGTCGGACCGAGCATGTCCCAAGCCTCGTCGGTGCCCCCCGGAGCCTTGGCGTAGTAGTCACGCACGAAGGCCTCCATCTCCGCGGCACCGGAGGTGGCGGAGTCCTCGGTCGCCGGCGTGCTCTCCGGTGTCTGGGTGTCCTTCTCCTGTGACGCCTTGCCCTTGGTGGTCGTCGACGAGCCGGCCTCAGGGGTGCGGTCGGCCTGCTGGTCGTTGCCCAGTCTCGGGATCGCCACCCACAGCCCGGCGGCCAGCAGGAGCAGGACCGCGGCCACGAGGGCGATCCGCACGGGTCCCCGGTCCCGCTCCTTCGGCTCGCTCGGGGCGCTGGGGCGCTGGGGTGGGGGCTGTGAGGGCGCCGGGTCGGGCGGTGCCGCGGCGGGGGTCGCTTCCTTCGCAGGAGCGGGGGACTCACGGGTCTCGGCGACGGTGGCGTCCGAGCGATGGGTCTCGGCGAGCCGGCGCAGCACGTGCTCGACGTCCCGCATCGACCACCGCGACGAGAGGTCCCGGTCCAGCATCCGCGCCAGGGCGGGCTCAAGGAACTCCGCGCGGCGTGGTGGCGGTGGTGGGTCGGTGACGATGTCGTGGAGTACGGCGACCGGGTTGGTGCGGGTCTCGTAGGCGGGCCGGCCCTCGACGGCGGCGTACAGGGTCGCGCCCAGCGCCCAGACGTCGTCGGCGGGTCCGGGCTCCGCACCCCTGGCGAGCGCGGGGGAGAAGTAGCTCGGGGTGCCGGTGACCAGCCCGGCACCGGTCAGGGTCTGGTCCCCGCTGGTGCGGGAGATGCCGAAGTCGCTGATCTTCGCCACGCCGTCCTCACGGATCAGCACGTTGCCGGGCTTGACGTCGCGATGTGTGGTGCCGGCCTCGTGCAGGGCGGCCAGACCGGCTGCGACCTGGGCGCCGATGTCGGCGACCGTCGCCGGGTCGAGTGCACCGTCCTGCTTGATCACCTCGGAGAGGGACCGGCCGGGCACGTGCTCCATCACCAGCCAGAGGTGTCCGGAGTCCTCGACCACGTCGTACACCGTGACGACGTTGGGATGGCTCAGCGCGGCCGAGGACCGGGCTTCACGGAACGCGCGCGCCGAGTCGGTCACCGACTCCCCGGGTAGCAGTCCGACCTGCTTGACGGCCACGACGCGGTGCAGCCGCTCGTCACGGCACAGCCACACCGTGCCCATCCCGCCCTGGCCGATCGCCGACTCCACGCGGTAGCGGTCGCCGATCACTTCAGGCTGCATGGTGTCCCCTCGGTCGGGCTCCGTGGCCGGGCGCGCACAGAACGTCCGTATCGGCGTACCCATCCCTCGGGGTGCCTACGCTTCCGGTCGCAGATCCCCGGTCGCGTCGCGGCGAGAGCACCCAGCGCAGGTCCCCCTGAGATCAGCCCAGAGGCCGAGGCCCCGCGTGTCCGGGCAGCTCAGTGGCGCAGTCAGCCGATGGACGCAACCTCCGCACGGTCACCGCGCAGTCGATGCCCCAGGCTGCCGAGGCCCGAACCGATCACGGCAGGAACGAACAGCAGCACGGCGAAGAAGACCGCCCCGCTGGTCAGGGCATCGATGACACCGTGATCGGCGCTCTCACCGAGCGACAGCACCACCGGGACCGCGAGACCGGCCGCGACCGAGGTCAGCAGCCACAGCAGCGCGGCGCTCTTGAAGCCGCGCCTTACCGCGTCCACCAGGCTCCACGCGAACGCGACCAGCACGAGGATCAAGAACGCGAGCAACCCCGCTCCCAGGGCGTCGGTGCTCTCGCTGCGGGAGAGCGCCGCCACGTAGGCCGCGGTGACCACGGCCAGCAGCACGGTGCGGAGGAGGACACCGCGCAACAAAAGGGACGGGTTCATGGGCACACCCTGTCGTCCCCGGGCGTGATCGCGCAGCCGATTGCCGCGGATCGCCACAGGGGTCCCCGCCCGGTCAGCCCACGAAGATGCAGAACGGGTGCCCCATCGGGTCGGCGAAGACGTAGAGCGGCTCGTCGGGGTCCTGCGAGCGGTCGTGGAGCACCGTGGCACCCAGGTCGGTGGCGCGGTCGCGCGCGGAGACCAGCGCGGCGACGTCGGGGACGGTCATGTCCAGGTGGAGCATCTGCTGCTGGACCCCCGGCTCGGACGGTGTGCCCGGCCCCCAGACCGGTGGCTGGTAACCCTCGGTGAACTGGAACGCGATCCCGCATCCTGCCGAGTGGGCGGCGCCAGGGGGGCGGAGCACCAGCCAGTCACCACCCTGCGGATCGGCCTCGCCGGCCTGTGGTGGCTCGTCGCCGGGGCGGTAGGAGGAGCCGAGCAGCTGCCGGTAGAACTCGGCCAGTGCTCGCGGATCGGAGCAGTCCAGGACCACCTGGCGTACGACGGGCCGCGCACTGTCGTCGCTCCAGGCGGCCTCTGCAGGCGTCATGCCACGAAGTTCTCACGGGTCGGCGCCGATGCCAAGGGTGGCAAGGAAGCCGTCGTGGAGTGACGATGGTTCCCGTGTCGGCCACCGGTGCGCTCCAGTTCGCGCGTTACGCCTACCCGCCCAACGAGCTCGGCTACTGCGGGCCGGAGGGAGCGCAGGCGATGCTCGTGCCGGGAGCCGTGGCCGACATCGAGCGCCGCGCCCGGCACTTCGAGGGTGCCTGGGTCTACCTGGAGTTCCTGGCCGAGCTGCTCGGGCTGGACGACCCGCTGGCCACAGAGGTGGTGGAGGCCTACTGGATCGGCAGCGCCCTGCTCGACCGGGTCGCCCCCGGTGAGCTCGTCACCCGGTTGGAGGAGCGGTTCATCGGGCAGCTCGGCGGCAGCTGGCGCGAGGCGGCCGCGCGGGCGCTGCCCCACCACAGCTTCCAGGTCTTCGAGGTCTACCCGTGGGTGGGGATGCTCAGGGCCGGGCTGCCCGTCGGGCCGGCGGTCACGGTGCTCGACCGGTGCCGCATCCGCACGGGCGTCGTCCGCGAGGTCGAGGGGGAGTGGGTCACGGTGACCTCGCGCCTCCTGCGCTGGGAGGAGGGGCAGCTGACCCCCGGCCCGGAGGTGGTCGAGCGCGCGCGGTGGTCGACTGACGGGTTGAGCCTGCTGAATGCTCCCCAGGCCGGCGCCCGCGTGGCACTGCACTGGGACTGGATCTGCGAGGTGCTCACCGAGGAGCAGGCCGCCCGCATCGAACGGCTCGAGACCGAACGGCGGACGGCGGTCGGGCTGGCCTGACCCGGGGCGTACGCCGCTTCTGGAGCAGACTTCCGAACGGGCTAGCCCGTCGACGCTATGTCAGGAGGTGACATCGAGGCCTACCCTCTCGAGAGAGGGATCCGACGATGCGTCGGGGGGTCGAAATGAGTCGATGGAGAGGCTTCGTGGCGGTCCTGCTGGCCGCCCTGGTGATGCCGGCGCTCACTCCGGTCGGCGCCCGGGCGCTCGCTCCGCGGACTCCGACGCTGGTCGACGTCCGTGCCGCGCACCATCCCGGCTTCGACCGGATCGTCTTCGAGTTCGCAGGTGGTCTTCCGCGGAGTCGACAGGTCGGTTACGTCCGAGAGCTGATCGCGGACGGTTCCGGCCGACGCGTGCGGATCGCCGGTCGGGCGATCCTCCAGGTGCGCTTCGAGCGCGCCGCCGCACACACCGACGCCGGGCGGCCGACCACGCCGCGGCGGGTGGTGCTCGGGTTGCCGAACCTGCTCACCACCGTGCGCTCGGGTGACTTCGAGGCGGTCACGACCTATGGCGTCGGGGTGGCGAGGAAGAGCTCCTTCCACGTGTTCACGTTGCGGGGTCCCGCGCGGGTGGTGATCGACGTACGCGCGAGCTTCCCGACGGTCGACCGCAAGGTCTACTTCGTCGACGAACAGCGGGTGGTCGCGAACACCCCGCCCTTCGTGGTGCCGAGGCTGCGACCGGTGCGCAGAGGGACTCCGGCGACCGGGCTGATGGACCGGCTCTTCGCGGGCCCGCTCCGGGCGGAGCAGGGGCAAGGACTCCGTCTGGTGCGCTCGAGGGCCAGCGGCTTCCGTGATCTCTCCGTCTCGGGCCGGGTCGCACGGGTCCGGCTGACAGGTCGCTGCAGCAGTGGGGGATCGACAGTGACCGTCGCTGACGAGATCGTGCCCACCTTGCGCGCTCTGCGTGGTGTGCGCTGGGTCAAGATCTTCGACCCGGCGGGCCGTACCGCGACACCGACCGGGAGGTCCGACTCGGTCCCGGCCTGTCTGGAGCCCTGAGCGACCACACGGACTATCAGTTCGCGGCCCGGCCCCGCTGATTCGCGCTCGGCGCGCGTGCAGCCGCGGCGAACTGATCGTCGTTCGGGCGGCTCGTACACTGGGTCACCTGCCCGTGCCATCGCCGGGCAGCCCCCGACGATGCAGGACCCCGTGACTTCCACGCCCACCGAGAGCCGCACCCTCACCGCGCAGGAGCGCGACGTACGCCGAGAGGCCGCGCGTCGCCGTACCTTCGCGGTGATCAGCCACCCCGACGCCGGCAAGTCGACGCTGACCGAGGCGCTGGCCCTGCACGCCCAGGTGATCACCGAGGCCGGCGCCGTGCACGGCAAGTCCGGGCGGCGCTCCACCGTCTCGGACTGGATGGAGATGGAGAAGGCGCGAGGGATCTCGATCACCTCCGCTGCGCTCCAGTTCGCGTACGACGGGCAGGTGATCAACCTCGTCGACACCCCCGGCCACTCCGACTTCTCCGAGGACACCTACCGGGTGCTCTCTGCGGTCGACGCCGCGGTGATGCTCGTCGACGCGGCCAAGGGCCTCGAGCCGCAGACGCTCAAGCTGTTCCGGGTCTGCAAGGCCCGCGGCATCCCGGTGATCACGGTGATCAACAAGTGGGACCGCCCGGGGCTGGATGCGCTCACCCTGATGGAGGAGATCCAGAACGAGATCAAGCTGGTGCCGACCCCGCTGACCTGGCCTGTGGGCATCGCCGGTGACTTCCGCGGTGTGCTGGACCGACGCACCGGCGACTACATCGCCTACACCCGCACCGCTGGTGGCGCCACTCGTGCGCCGGAGGAGCGGATGGGTGCCGAGGCCGCTGCTGCGCGCATCGGGGACCCCTGGAACGTCGCCGTCGAGGAGGCCGAGCTGCTCTCCTCCGACGGTGCGGACCACGACCAGGACCTGTTCCTCAGCGGCTTCACCACGCCGGTGCTCTTCGCCTCGGCGATCTCGAACTTCGGGGTCGCGGCACTGCTCGACACCCTCGTGGAGCTGGCACCGCCGGCCGCCGCCTTCCGTCATGGCGAGGAGGGCGAGGACAACCGGCCGTTGCAGGTCCGCGACGTCGCGGCACCGTTCAGCGCCTTCGTGTTCAAGGTGCAGGCCGGGATGGACACCAACCACCGTGACCGGGTGGCGTTTGCCCGCGTCTGCTCGGGTGTCTTCGAGCGCGGCATGGTGGTCACGCACGCGCAGTCGGGCAGGCCCTTCGCCACGAAGTACGCCCAGGCGATCTTCGGGCGTGAGCGGGCCGTGATCGACACCGCCTACCCGGGCGACATCATCGGGCTGGTGAACGCCAACTCGCTGACGATCGGGGACACGATCTACCTCGAGGAGCCGGTGAGCTTCCCGCCGATCGCGACCTTCGCGCCCGAGCACTTCGCCGTCGCCCGCGCGGTCGACAGCGGCCGGTTCAAGCAGTTCCGGCGCGGCATCGACCAGCTCGACGGCGAAGGGGTCGTCCAGGTGCTGCGCTCGGACATGCGCGGCCCGCAGTCACCGGTGCTCGCCGCCGTGGGACCGATGCAGTTCGAGGTCGCGGTGGCCCGGATGGCCAGCGAGTTCGGCGCACCGATCCGGCTCGAGACGCTCGCCTACACCCAGGCGCGTCGTACGGACGCCGCGTCCGCGGCCGAGCTCGACTCGGTGCGCGGCATCGAGGTGATGTCCCGCAACGACGGCACCCTGCTGGTGCTCGCGCCGGACAAGTGGCGGATGAGCGTGGTCGAGCGCGACCACCCCGACCTCACCCTCGAGCCCCTCCTCGCCGGCGACCGCTGAGAGGTCCAGGGCCCCGCAGCGCGTTTCTCAGCGACCGGGACGGGAGGCGACCAGCGGGCGGCCGACCGGGGTGAGAAGGCACCGTGAGGTCATCCCGACGGTGTGCCCCAGCATCCGTCGGTAGCCGGCGGAGATCCTCTCCAGGCGTCTGGTGGACCACATCGTCTCCGCGTGCACCCAGGCCAGGTCCCGTGCCTTGTCGATGTTCCAGGAGTCGACGAGGTGCACCAGTGGACCGATCTCGTCGTCGACGAACCGTCCGATCTCCCCGATGAACGAGCGGCGTACGTCGGACTCGACCGAGGCCAGCAGCGCGTTCACGGACTCGTAGTCCTGATGCACCGTGCGCCGCTCGAGAGGCACCTTGCGGGCAATGCAGGTGGCGACCAGGGCCACGGGCAGGTCGTGCTCGATGTGGGCGTTCATCCCCGCGAGCGCGAACTGGACCGCGAAGATGCCGGGCGTGGTGCGCGCCTCGAACAGCGGAGCCCAGGCAGAAGGCGGCTTGCGCCCGCCCGCTGCGGCGTCGAAGGCGTCGAGCCACAGGGACGCGAAGCGCACGTCGAGCTCTGCCATGAACTCCGGGTCCTGGAACCCGCCGCCGGTCTCGAGCTCGGCCCCGATCCGCTCGGTGACGTGCAGGTACATCACGTTGAAGACCCCCGCGCCGTCGGTGCTCGGCAAGCTGTCGTCGATCACTCGCATCCGCTCGATCACGTCAAGAACCGTCTGCACGGGAGGGGACATGACCGTCAACTTCCTGTCGAGGCTGGGGTGCTCGCCACGATCCCACGAGAGCGGCCCGCCGTCAGGCGCGGCCCGCATTGAGGCGCCCACCCCTGCGCCCGTGGGATGATCACGGTCTCGGGAGGCAGGCAACCATGAAGGCTCCAGCGAGCCGCCCCGGCGCGGCAGTGGACGACGAACAGCTCAGCGAGCTCCGCACCTGGAACCGTGCGCTCGCGGCACTGCACCTGGTGCAGGCGGTCGCGATCCTGTTGCTCTCCTCCGACCACTCACTCACCGTCACCTCGTCCTTCTCCGCAGCAGGCTCAGGGCTCGGGGGCGTGGCGGAGCCCCAGGCTCTGTTCGAGGTGCCCGCCGGTCTGGCCGTGGCCGGCTTCCTGCTCCTGGCGGCCTTCAACCACCTGATGTCCGGAGTGGTGATCCGCGCGCGCTACGAGAGCGACCTTCGTCACGGGATCAACCGGCTGCGATGGGTGGAGTACGCCGTCAGCGCGACCTGGATGCTATTGCTGATCTGCCTGTTCGTCGGCATCACCGACGTCGTGGCGCTGCTCGCCGTCATCGGGGCCAACGTGGCCACCATGCTCTACGGCTGGCTCCAGGAGCTGATGAACCCGCCGGAGCGGGAACGGACCACGATGCTGCCGTTCGTCTTCGGCGTGATCGCCGCGACTGCTCCCTGGCTCGCGATCGGGCTGAGCGTGGTCTCCTCGAACGGCCTGCCGGGCTACGTGGTCGGGGTCGTGGTGGTGCAGGTGCTGGCGTTCGCGGCCTTCCCGGTGAACCAGTTCCTGCAGTACCGGCGGTTCGGGATGTGGCGCGACTACGCCTACGGCGAGAAGACCTATGCGCTGCTCAGCCTCGTGGCCAAGTCGCTGCTCGCGTGGCAGATCTTCGGGGGTTTCCTGGCCGGGTGAAAGCGGGACCCGGAGCCGGACTAGACCCGTGTCGGGCCGGTTTAACACCCTTGCCCATATCCTCACCCCGTTCGGCCCACAGCCACCGAACTGGGACCTTTACACCGGCCCCACCCGGGCGCACCCTTCGAAGGAGCGGGAGGCTGTGAGTGCTTCCCCCGGGCCTCGCAGTCTCTCGCCTCACTCAGTCGGCGTGGTCCGTCTCGGCGCGTCGCCCGGGGCGGACCGCCCCACACCTCGGCCCAGGGGGATAACGTGGACCGATGATGAGCCGCGGCCTCCGGGTGGTCCTGCTTCCCCTCGTGCTCGGACTGCTCGTGACCGTCGTGGCGGTCGGGGACCTTCCCCTCCAGTCCGTGGCTGAACGCGGCCGGTTCGCCTGTCACGGAGTGAGCCACGACGAGGTGCTCGGACCCCGTCCGACCTACACCCGCAAGCGGCTCTCCGCCTTTGCGAACGACCAGCGCATGTGCCGAGCCATGTGGCTCCCCCGTCCGCGCAAGACCCTGGTGCCCCAGGGGCTCTCCGTGACCGGACGCACCGCGTGGGTGGCGGGCTACCTCTACAAGCCCGGCTACGGCCAGCGTGCCTGCCGGCTGCTGCGCCTCGACCTGACCACCGGCGCGCGCCTGTCCGTCAGCAGGGTCGTCGGTCGCGTGGGCACCCGCCCATCGACGTACTGCCGCCACGGTGGCGGGGTTCTCGCGCGGGGCAAGGCGGTCTGGATCGTGGAGAAGAACCGTCTCTGGCGGGTCCGCCCAGGCTCCTCGCCGACCCGGACGCTGCAGGCCGACCGGGTCTGGCGGATCCAGAGTCCGCTGCGCGGTTCCACGGTCGTGGCCACCTCCAAGCGGATCGGTCTGGTGCCCTACCAGCAGAGCGGCCCGGCCTACATCCACTGGTTCGACTTCGCCTCGCTGCGGCGCCGCGGCGTGCTCGACCTGGACACTCGCTCGGCTGGTCGCAAGCAGCTCGGTGCTGTCGCCCGCACCCGGATCCCCACTCACGTGCAGGGCGCCACGATCGGTCCCGAGGGCCGGCTCTACCTGAGCCGCTCGAGTCTCGCGTGCGGGGAGCTGGTCACGCCCAAGGGCCGCCGGGTGGCGTTCGTGCCCGGCGCGGAGGGGATCTCCTTCAGCGCCAACGGCAAGCGGCTGTGGGTGGTCAGCGAGTCCGGTGCGAGGCCCTACGCGCACTCCCGCAAGCCGTTGACGCCGGCCGTGTCGAGCTTCGAGTGGACCGGCCTGGCGCGCGGCAGGACCACGCAGTGCGGCTTCTAGGCCACGGGTAGCTCGAACCACACCTCGGCGCCGCCGCCGGTGACGTCGGCCGCACCCACGCGGCCGCCGTGGGAACGCACGGTCCGCGACACGGTCCCCAGGCCGATGCCGTGGCCGGCGACTGCGGACGCCCCACGGTGGAACATCCCGAAGATCTCCGCTCGCCGCGGCGCCGGGATGCCGATGCCGTTGTCGGTCACCGAGACGCGGACGCCGTCAGGGATGGAGCGAGAGGTGATCGTCACCTCGCAGGGCACGCCTGGCCGGGCGAACTTCACGGCGTTGTCGAGCAGGTTCTGCAGCACGGAGTACATCTCGTCGGGGTCACCCTCGACCACCGGGAGCGCGCCGATCTGCAAGGTCGCACCCTGCTGCTCGAGCAGGACTGCGGTGTCCGTGGCCAGCGACCGGGCGACGTCGCCGAGGTCCACCCGGGGGAGCGCCGCTGCGAGAGCATGCGAACCCGTCCCGGTGTCCAGGTGCTGCTCGAGCATCCGCAGCATCCGGTGGGCGGCTCGGTCGCTGTGGGAGAGCAGGACGCCGACGGCCGGGTCGGGGTGGTCACCGAGCTCGTCGCCCAGCATCTCCAGGCAGGCCAGGACTGAGCTGAGCGGGACCCTCAGGTCATGACTGAGCTCGGCCCGCAGCTCGTCCAGGGACTTCGGCGGGCCCAGGGGGAGCGGGTGCAGGGCGTAGCTCTGTCGCAGGAGCCTGAGCTCGACCAGCGTGGACAGGTTGAGCGCCAAGGTGTCCAGCGCGCGGACCTGCAGCGGGGTGAGCACCTTGGCCTCGGAGTCCGCGACGCACAGCAGGCCGACCAGCACCTTCCCGGGACCGTGGATGGGAGCCGAGGCATAGAAGCGGATGTCTGGTCCGGCCGCGTTCCCGAACCGTGCCCGCTGCCTGCTGCGGTTGACGGTGTAGACGCCGTCGATGGTCATCGAGGCCCGGCAGTAGGCGTCGGCGGCCGAGGTGATCACCTGCGAGATGCCGTGGGTGAGCGTCAGCCGGTAGTGGTCGTCGACGCGCACAGCCACCGCGGCGGCATCCGCCTCGCAGAGCTGGGCCACCGCCTGCACGATCTCGACCAGCTCGGGGTCCTCGGTACGCGACAGGACCGCCGCGGCATCAGCTGCGGACATCGAGTCGTCCTGCTCCCGTTGCACGTTATCTCCCCCAGGTCAGAAGACACCCTTGACGACCCGGGCGCAAGGGCGGCGCCCCTAGGGTGTGCCGCATGAGGATCGCCATCATCGTGGGCAGCACCCGTCCGGGGCGCAAGGGCTCGGGCGTCGGTCGGTGGGTGCACGACCTGGCGCTGCGCCGCGCATCCACCGACGTGACCTATGACCTGGTCGAGCTCGCCGACCAGGCGCTGCCGCTCCTTGACGAGGCCGTCGACGCCGGTGCCGCCAACCGCGACTACGAGCGCGAGAGCACGCGCGCCTGGAGCCGGTTGATCGACGGGTACGACGGCTTCGTGTTCGTCACCCCGGAGTACAACCACGGGGTCCCGGCCGCGATGAAGAACGCCGTCGACCTGCTCTACCCGGAGTGGAACAACAAGGCGGTCGGGTTCGTCGGCTACGGCTTCGACGGGGGCACCCGAGCGGTCGAGCAGTGGCGCACGATCTGCTCCGCGGTGGTGATGTTCACCGTGCGCTCGCAGGTGGCGTTGCAGAACTTCGCGGACTTCGAGGGCAACGAGTTCCGGCCGCAGGAGCGCCGCGCAGCTGGCCTGTCCCGGCTCCTGGACCAGCTGGAGGCCGCGACCGCTGCGATCCGGACGCTGCGCACCTGAGCGAACCGCGCGGGACTCCTGACCCGGCGCCACGGCCCTGCACCTAGGGTTCCCAGGCATGGACTTCGAGCTGGACCGCGGCATCGCTCTCACGGCGCAAGGTGAGGGCAGCTACCTCGCCGACCTCGATCCGGGCTGGGTCGTCGGTGGTGGCCTCAACGGTGGCTACCTGCTGGCCGTGATCGGCAACGCGATGCGCGCGGAGCTGGCTCCCGACGGTCATCCCGACCCGGTCAGCGTCAGTGCCTACTACCTGAGCCCGACCGTTCCCGGTCCGGCGACCGTCCGCGTACGGAGAGTGCGTTCGGGTGGACGGCGTTCCACGGTGCGGGCGAGCCTGGTGCAGGAGCAGGGTGGTCGCGAGGTGGAGCGGATCACCGTCCTGGCGATCCAGGGCGATCTCGACGCGGTGCCGGCCGGGGTGGACCGGCAGATGGCGCCGCCTGACCTCCCGCCGCTGGAGGAGTGCCTGCCGACCTCCCTGGCACCCGAGGACTTCCGCAAGATCGCCCCGCTGCTGGAGCGGTTCGGCACCCGCCTGGACCCGGCGTACGTCGGCTGGGCCGTGGGTGAACCGAGCCGCGCCGGGGTGATCCAGGGGTGGTTCCGGCTCGCCGACGAGCGGGACCTCGACCCGGTCGCGCTGCTGCTCGTGGTCGATGCCCTTCCTCCCGTGACCTTCGACCTGGGGCTGCCCGGATGGGCCCCGACCCTCGAGCTGACCGTGCACGTGCGCGCGCGTCCGGCGCCCGGCTGGGCGATCGTGCGGCACGCGACCCGCAACATCTCCGGGGGGCAGTTCGAGGAGGATTGCGAGGTCTGGGACTCCACCGGCCGGCTGGTGGCCCAGTCCCGGCAGCTCGCCCTGCTGCCTCGGTCCTAGGACGGCCGTTTTGCCCGTCGACGCCGTTGGCCGCCGGGGGTAACTTCAGTCATCCAAGGGCAACAACGATCGACGGGGTTCTCGATGAGGGGTCGGATCACGAGCTCTGCCGTGCTGGCACTCACCGTGACGCTCGCCCTGCTCTGTGGCCACGCAGCCACCCGGTCTGCCCTGGACGCCGTCTCCGCGACGGGGGTGGTGACCACCACGACCCCGTCGGTCTCCTCCACCACGACCGAGGACCCCGCCTCGGTGACGCTGCCCGACGTCGAGGAGCGGACGGCGGTGGTGGTCCCGGCCGGGGCGTCCTCCAACTCGCGAGGCTGGGCCCCGAAGACCGGTGTGACGGTGGGGTCGGGTGATCACTCCGTCCGGGCCGAGCTGGTCGATGCCTACTCGTTGGCCGTCCTGCTCGCCCCCGACTCCTGCCACCTGAGCCTCTCGTTGCTGGCCGCCATCGGCCAGGTGGAGTCCGGCAACCTGGCCGGGCACAAGATCGACGCCCGCAACCGGGCGGTGCCGGGCGTGCTCGGGCCCGTGCTCGACGGCACCGGTACGGCGGCGGTCCCCGACTCCGACAACGGCCGGTGGGACGGGCACCAGCTCTGGGACCGGGCGCTGGGGCCGATGCAGCTGCTGCCCGCGACCTGGCGCGAGGTCGGCCTCGACGCCGATGGCGACGGGGTGCGTGACCCGCAGAACGTCTACGACTCCGCCGGCGCGGCGATGGTCTACCTCTGCGCGGACGGCCGTGACCTCGGCACCCCCGCCGGGTTGAGCGACGCCGTCTGGTCCTACAACCACTCCCGCGACTACGTCAGACTGGTGCTGTCGTGGAAGACCGCCTTCGACGCAGCAGACATCACCGGGGTGTCCTGGGAGCCGGCCCCCGGGACCTGGGAGGTCACGCCCGACCCGTTCGAGGAGCCGTCACCGACGGACGACGTCCTGACCATGCGGCAGCCGACGAGCGACCCGGCGGCAGCGGCGGCCCCGTCCCCGAAGC
The DNA here is from genome assembly GCA_963782215.1 of uncultured Actinomycetota bacterium. Lineage (GTDB taxonomy): Bacteria > Actinomycetota > Actinomycetes > Propionibacteriales > Nocardioidaceae > Marmoricola. The sequence goes on from CAWAJE010000019.1 coordinate 25,334, forward strand.
TGGTGCGCCCCAGCAAGTCGGTCGCCCCGACGACGGTCACCCCGTCGGCGGGAGCGGTGTCCGCCAAGCCCTCGGCGACCCCCACCGCCACGCCGACCGGGACCCCGACCGCTAGCCCGACCGCTAGCCCGAACGGGACCCCGACCGCTAGCCCGACCGCTAACCCGACCGGGACCCCGACCGGCGACGCGTCGGCCACCCCGGCCGCCGAGCCGAGCTGCCCGACGCCGGAGACGACTCCCACCGAGACCCCCACGGCGTCCCCGGCGGCATCCCCACCGGCAGTTGAGCCGTCCGCGCAGCCCACCGAAGAGCCCGACCCCGCCGCTGACCCGTCAGCCGACCCGGATCCGTGCGCGGCACCCGCCGACCCGTCGGCCACCGGCTCACCGACCGGCTCACCCACCGGCTCACCCACCGGCTCACCGTCGAGCACGCCGACCGCACGCTGACCACTGCGGTCCAGGCCGGCGGCCTGGGCTCAGGTGTCGAAGTTCGAGCGCCTCATGGAGAACACGAACCTGCGGCCGGGGTACTCCGAGAGCGACCAGAAGGTGTCGGTCGCGGGCCAGTAGGAGATGTCCTCCGGCCCGACGGGCAGGGCGCGGGGGTGGCTGCGGAAGTTGCCGGGCGTGCCGACGTACACCCAGCCGAGGCGGTAGCGCCCCCGGCTGGAGGTGACGTAGTAGGTGTCCCCGACGACCGCCGCCCCCTGCATGTGTCCCAGGCCGCGCTCGTCGAGCCAGATCGGCCGCGAGGTGCCGTCCTCGTGGGCGAGCAGCGAGCTGTCGGCGTCGAGCGGGAACCGGACCAGGCGGCGGGTCATCTCGCCGATGCCGTACTCCCCGGCCAGCAGCTGCGGCGGATCCGACCCGCGGTCCAGGGAGAGGAAGGAGTAGCGCATCCTCTCCACCCCCTCACCGGCATCGGCGCGGTAGGCGAAGCTGACCGGCAGGACGAAGCGGTAGCCGAAGGTGTGCTCGGTGGACTCCATCTCGATCAGGTCGTCCATCCGGAGGCTGAACAGGCCACGGCGGGTGCCGGCGACGTGCAGATGGTCCTCGCACCACACGATCCCGCCCGCGTGCACCGCGAGCGGGACCAGCTCGACGCTGCCGTCCTCCGGGGAGGTGCGGGGGTGCACGAGCAGGACGTGGCGGTACTCCAGGGTGTCGAGGTCGACCACGGTGATCCGGCTGCCGTGGTTGTGCCCGGCGACGGTCTTGGAGTACCAGCTCGTGATCAGCAGCCGCCTCCCGGCGACGTCCCCGGTGGAGGTCGCGTCGGCCGAGGTGGTCACCCCCTGGGGCCACCAGCGCTCACTCTTCTGGTCCGCGTCGTTCCAGCGGAAGCCCCAGTCCACGGCGCGACCGGGGACCGGAGCCTCGACGGCCTGACGGTTGAGGCGCTCCAGCAACCCCTTCACCCCGACCCGGCGGCCGTGGGACCGCACCGCGGCCTCGATCTCGGTGAGGTTGTCGTCGGTGCGCCGGAGGTGGATGCTCACGCCCCCAACGTAGAGGGGGATGATGCGGCGCATGCGGATGGTGGTGGGAGTCGCGGTGCTCGACCGTGGCCGGGTGCTGGCGGCGCGCCGTCCCGCCCGGCACGGCAACCCCGGCGGGTGGGAGTTCCCGGGCGGCAAGGTCGAGCCGGGGGAGGGGCCCGCTGCCGCGGCCGTGCGTGAGGTCCGCGAGGAGCTCGGTTGTGTCGTCGAGGTGACCGGGTGGCTTGCGGGGCAGGTCCGGATCGGCGGACCTGGCTCGGGACTGGAGCTGCGCGTCGCGACGGCCAGGCTGCTCGAGGGCGACCCGGTGCCGTTCGAGCACGACGCGGTGCGCTGGTGGCGGCGTGATCAGCTGGAGCAGGTGCGCTGGCTGGAGGCCGACGTACTCTTCGCCCGTCAGCTGATCCGAGCGGAGGAGCCCTGATGCGCGGCGTTTTCTACGACGAGGACCACGCGCGCGCCGTGGTCGCGCGGTTGCTGCGCGACGGGTTCGAGGCGAGCTGCAGCCGCCAGGCCTTCGCCGGCGAGGACGACGACGAGGACCACCCGTGGACGGTGGTCACGGACGCGCCCGTGGGCATGGTCGAGCTGCTCGTGGAGCAGTACGACGGCTGGCTGGAGCCCGACGAGCAGGTCCGTCCGGCGACGCCGCTGGTCCTGCCCGACGCACCGCGGCGGATCAAGCGCCCACGATGAGCCGGGTTCACCCCCGGCCCTAGGATCGAGCCATGAACAAGCACCTGCTCCTCGTCCACGCCCACCCTGACGACGAGTCGATCGGCCAGGGCGCGACGATGGCCCGCTACGTCGCCGAGGGTGTGGGCGTCACGCTGGTGACCTGCACGGGCGGGGAGATGGGCGAGATCCTGGTGCCCGAGCTGGAGCACATGGCTGCGGACCAGGACGACACCCTCGCCGACCAGCGCAAGATCGAGCTGGACAACGCGATGAAGGTGCTCGGCGTCACCGACTACCGGCACCTCGGCGGGTTCAAGCGCTACCGCGACTCGGGGATGAAGTGGCACGCCGACGGGCACGCCGTGGCCGCGGACGACGTGCACGACAACGCGTTCTGGCACGCCGACCTCACGGAGGCGGCCAGCCACCTCGTCGCGATCATCCGCGAGATCCGGCCGCAGGTGATGGTCACCTATGACGAGTTCGGCGGCTACGGCCACCCCGACCACATCCAGGCCCACCGGGTCGCGACGTACGCCGCAGCGCTGGCTGCCGTGCCGTCCTACCGCCAGGACCTCGGCGAGCCCCACGACATCGCGAAGATCTACTGGGGCGCGATGTCGGCCAACCGGATGCGTCAGGGGCTGCGCGACCTGCGCGCCGCCGGGGACACCACGAGCTTCGAGGGGATGGACCCCGAGGGTGACCTGCCGGCGTTCATGGTCCCCGACGAGCTGCTCACCGCCTGCGTCGAGGCCGAGGAGTACGCCGCGGTGAAGATGGAGGCGCTGAAGGCCCACCGGACCCAGATCTCCGTGGACGGCCCGTTCTTCGCGATGTCCAACAACAAGGGCAACGAGATCTGGGGCACGGAGTTCTTCCGGATCGCCAAGGGTCAACCCGGACCGACCGGCCCCGGCGGGCTGGAGACCGATCTGTTCGCCGGCCTGTGAGCCCGACCAGGCAGCCCAAGCTGGGCGGCAAGGTCGTCGGTCTGACGGTGGCGGGACTGCTCGTCCTCGCTGCGGCCGCCTACGGCGGGCTCTACCTCTACGCCGGTGACCGCACGCCCCGCAACGCCTCCGTCGAGGGGGTCGCCATCGGCGACCTCTCACCCGACGACGCGTTGGCCCGACTCCAGGAGGGCCTGGCCGAGCGGGAGAAGCAGGAGATCTCGGTCAGCCTCGGCGACGGGCGCAGCGAGACGATCGACCCGGTCGCGGCCGGGCTCAGCGTCGACTACGAGGCCTCGGTCGCCGACGCCGGTGGCGGCGCCTCGCTGGCCCCTGGCCGGATGTGGGCCCTGGTGACAGGCGGCGGGTCCAGCCGGGCCGAGATCGACGTCGACCAGTCGCGGATGCAGGCTGCGCTCGATGCGCTGAACAAGGCGATCGGGCAACAGCCTGTCGAGGGCACGGTGGAGTTCCGCAAGGGCAAGGCGGTGGCCGTCAGCTCCGAGCCGGGTGTGGTCGTGCGCCGCAGCGCGACCCAGGCGCTGCTGGTGCGGCAGTTCCTGCGCGACGGCTCCCGCAAGGTGCCCACCGAGGTGCAGGAGCCCTATGTCAGCAACGCGGCCGTGACCCGTGCCATGGAGGAGTTCGGCAGGCCCGCGATGTCCGGCCCGGTCACGCTGGTGCTGGGTGGTCAGGACGTGGTCGCCCCGCCGAGGTTGTTCGGTCGTGGGCTCTCGATGGTTCCCGACGAGGGGGAGCTGGCGCCCCGCGTGGACGGCGAGAAGATGATCGCTGCGCTCGAGCCGGTGATGCGCACGGTCGGCACCGAGCCGGTCGACGCCCGCTTCGAGGTGCGCCGCGGCAAGCCGGTGCTGGTGCCGGCGAAGGTCGGGGTGGAGATCGATCCCGACGAGCTCGAGAGCGGGTTCGCCGAGGTCGCCGTACGTACCGGGAAGGCGCGCCGGCTCGAGATCGAGGGTCGGGTCGAGCAGCCGGCCTTCACCACCGCCGAGGCGCGCAAGCTCAAGATCAAGGAGCAGGTCAGCACGTTCACGACGAACTTCCCCTACGCGGAGTACCGCAACGTCAACCTCTCGCGCGCCGCCGAGCTGATCGACGGCCTGGTGCTGGAGCCCGGTGAGGTCTACAGCATGAACGAGACCGTGGGCGAGCGGACCAAGGCCAACGGCTTCACCGAGGGCTACATCATCTCCGACGGGATCTTCACCAAGGACCTCGGCGGAGGGGTCTCGCAGATCGCCACGACCACCTTCAACGCGATGTTCTTCGCCGGGCTCGAGGACGTCGAGCACAAGCCGCACTCGGTCTACATCGACCGCTACCCGGTCGGTCGCGAGGCCACCGTGGCGTGGCCGTCGCTGGACCTGCGCTTCAAGAACGACTCTCCCTACGGAGTCCTGATCAAGGCCGGCGTCACCAAGTCGACGCCCAGCACGGAAGGGGCGGCGACGGTCTCGATGTACTCCACCAAGCGGTGGCGGATCACCACGACGGAGGGTCCGCGCACCGACTACCGCGACCCGGAGACCCGCTACAGCCAGGAGGAGCCCTGCGAGGAGTTCACCGGCACGCGGGGCTTCTCGATCAACGTGTTCCGCTACTTCCGCGACCTGAAGACCGACAAGGTGCTGCGCAGGGAGAGGTTCCACACCGACTACATCCCCGGTGACACCGTGAAGTGCGGAGAGCCGCCCAAGAGCTAGTCGCGCGGTCGACGCCGCGGGGGTCGAGGCGGGATCTGCTTGCCGGCGACGATGTCGTCGGTGCGGATCTCCAGGAGGGTCCCGTCCTCCAGGCGCAGGCTCACCACCCCGTCGGCCCAGGCCTCGCAGATGCCCGTGGCGTCGGTCATCGCAGGACCACCGGTCGGGCCGGTCCGGCCCGGTAGCAGCCGTCGTACGACGACCCGCTGACCCACCACGTGCGGCCCCAGCGGCGACCCCGATCGGGACGCGTTCGCAGACGCGTCGGTCTGGATGTCGGGCGGCTCGTCCACTGGCACTCTGGGGATACTAGGCTGGACTCGTCCGTCCCGGACCGAACCCGTAGGAGGATCCAGGTGACCTACGTCATCGCCCAGCCTTGCGTCGACCTGAAGGACCGTGCCTGCGTCGACGAGTGCCCGGTCGACTGCATCTACGAGGGCAAGCGGATGCTCTACATCCACCCCGACGAGTGCGTCGACTGCGGTGCCTGTGAGCCGGTCTGCCCGGTCGAGGCCATCTACTACGAGGACGACACCCCGGAGCAGTGGAAGGAGTACTACGACGCGAACGTGCACTTCTTCGACGACCTGGGCTCCCCGGGCGGCGCGGCCAAGATGGGCGAGATCGACAAGGACCACCCGATCGTGGCCGCCCTTCCCCCGCAGCCCCAGGAGTGAGGCGACGCGTCTCCTCGCGGCTCCCGGACTTTCCCTGGGACCAGTTGACGCCGTACGCCGAGCAGGCGCGCGCGCACGCCGACGGGATCGTCGACCTCTCCATCGGCACCCCGGTCGACCCGACCCCCGAGGTGGTGCAGCAGGCGCTGCGCGAAGGTGCCGACTCGCCGGGCTACCCGACCACGATCGGCCTGACTGAGACGCGCCAGGCCTGCATCGACTGGCTCGCCCGCCGCTTCGGCGTGACCGGGCTCGGCCTGGACGGCGTGCTCCCGACGGTCGGCTCCAAGGAGCTGATCGCCGGGCTGCCGACGTTCCTGGGTCTCGGACCCGGAGACCTCGTGGTGCAGCCGGCTCTGGCCTACCCCACCTACGAGGTCGGTGCCGCACTCGCCGGTGCCGAGATCGTGGCCAGCGACTCGCTCACCGCGCTCGGTCCGCGCAACCCGGCGCTGGTGTGGGTGAACTCGCCCTCCAACCCGACCGGTCGGGTGCTCCCCGTTGAGCACCTGCGCAAGATGGTGGACTGGTGCCGTGAGCGCGGCGCGCTGCTCGTCTCCGACGAGTGCTACCTGGAGTGCGCCTGGGACGGCGAGCCGGTCTCGGTGCTGCACCCGGAGGTCAACTCAGGCTCGCTGGACGGCATCGTGACGGTGCACTCGCTGTCGAAGCGCTCCAACCTCGCGGGCTACCGCTGTGCCTTCGTCGCCGGCGACCCGTCCGTGGTCGGCGAGCTGCTCGCGGTGCGCAAGAACCTCGGCCTGATCATGCCCGGGCCGCAGCAGCGCGCCATGGTGGCCGCCCTCGACGACGACGCGCACGTGGACGACCAGCACGCCCGCTACGCGGCCCGGCGTACGACGTTGAAGGGCGCGCTGGAGTCGGCGGGCTTCCGGATCGACCACTCCGAGGCCTCGCTCTACCTGTGGGCGACCCGCGACGAGGACAGCTGGGACACCGTGGCCCGGCTCGCCGAGCGCGGCATCCTGGTCGCGCCGGGCTCGTTCTACGGCCGGGCCGGTGACCGGCACGTCCGGGTGGCGTTCACCGCCACCGACGAGCGCGTAGACGCCGCGGCCGCCCGCCTGGCCTGAGGCCTCCTGGTGGGAAGAGAGCCTTTCCGCGTGGCCACTACTTGACAATGCCAGGTACTCGGCATAGAACTTCCCCATGCCACACGACGCGCAGATGCTCAAGGGAGTGCTCGCCCTGCTCCTGCTGCGCGTGCTCGAGCAGGGGGACGGTTACGGCTACGCCATCGTGACCCGGCTGCGGGAGGCGGGGTTCCACGATCTCGCCGAGGGGACCGTCTACCCGGCCCTGACCCGCCTGGAGGCGGCCGGTCACCTGGGGGCCTACCTGGTGCGCTCCGACTCGGGGCCCGCGCGCAAGTACTACCGGATCACGCCGGAGGGACAGGCGGAGCTGAGCTCCCGCGAGGAGTCCTGGCGCGAGCTGGTGGCGGCGGTGGAGTCCGTGGCGGGCAACGAGGTCACCAACGAGCTGGAGGTTTCGCAATGAGTGCTGTCCTCGACCGGGTCCGGATCGCGAGCGCCGTCCAGCGCTACGACTTCTGGCTGGACTTCCGCGGCGTCGGCCGCGCGCGCCGACGCGAGCTGCGCACGGAGCTGCGCAGCAACCTTCGTGAGGCCGCCACGCACCAGGGCGCGGGGGCAGCCCTGCTCGGGATCGGCCGACCCCGGGCGCTCGCGCACGACGTGGCCGAGGCGGACGGCGCCCGGCCGAGCTGGACCGTGGCCGCCTACCTGGCGCTCGCGGTGTTCACCGGGCTGACGATGCTCTGGCTGGTCACCGTGCTCGGCTTCGTCGACGGCGTCCGGGCCAGCGGTGTGACCGGGCGCGAGGTGTCCGGCACGGTCTTTCCCTGGGGAAGCCCGGTCGACGTCGAGATCGCGAGCGACGGCTCGGGCCTGAGCGCCGGCGCCAGTGTGCCGGTCGTGGTCTGGCTGCTCACGCTGGTGGCGTTCGTGCTGGGCTCGCGTCCGTGGCGCCTGGTGCGCTCCGGGTCGGCCCGGTCGGACCGGTCGTACCGGTCGTACCGGTCGCAGGGCCTCAGCCGAGGGTGATCCGGACCTCGGCGGGGCTGGCGCCTTCGACCGAGACCCAGCCGTCCTCGGAGTCGCGGCCCGAGCGCCAGCGCTTCCCGGCATAGCTGACCGCCGTCGGACGCAGGTCGACCCCGTGGCCGACCACGAACGCGGCCACGGACCAGCCCAGCCGCTGCCCGGACTCCGCGTTGCCCACGGTGATCGCCAGGTCCTGCCGGGAGCCGGTCCGGCGTACGTCCAGCGAGCCGTAGGCACGCTGCAGGACCCGCGTGACCTCCGCGGCGGTCTGGCGCTCCTGGCTCGGGCGCACCACGCAGGTGAACAGGCCGCCGGGGCTGTAGCCGGTGAGCACCGAGGCGAGGGTGCGGGCGTCGGCCGCATGGTCCTCGTAGGCCTCGGGGAAGCCCGAACGCTGCACCTTCTGCGCTGCCTCGGTGATCCGCAGTGTCTGGTAGTCGGGGATCTTCTCGAGCTCGTCGTAGAACTTGTTGGTCGCGTAGTGGGGGTCGCGCACCTGCTTCACCGTGCCCCAGCCCTGAGAGGGCCGCTGCTGGAAGATGCCCAACGAGTCCCGGTCGCCGTGGTTGATGTTGAGCATCTTGCTCTCCTGGTACGCCGTCGCCAGGGCGATCGAGACCGCCCGCGCGGGCAGGCCGCGGCCGACCCCGATGGCCGCGATCAGGGTCGCGACCTCGGCCTGCTCGGTGGAGAGCGCGACGCGGCGCCCGTCAAGGCTGGCCGAGCAACCCTCAGGGTCCGGCAGGGGGCCGGATCCTCGCCAGGTGGCGACGCCCACGCCGACCACCACCGCGAGGACGACGAGAAAGACCAGTCCCCGCAGGCGCATCAGTTCGCGTGCAGGGCTTCGTTGAGCGAGATCCCCTGACCGGCGCGCGGAGTGGCCTCCATGGCGCCGGAGACCGAGTTGCGCCGGAAGAGCACGTTGCTGGCACCGGAGAGATCGGCTGCCTTGATCACCTTGGGCTTGGAGTCGAGGTCCTTGACGGTCACCTTGGTGCCCGCGGTGACGTAGCAGCCCGCCTCGACCACGCAGTCGTCCCCGAGCGAGATCCCGATGCCGGAGTTGGCGCCGAGCAGGCAGCGCTCGCCGATGGAGATCACCTCGGCGCCGCCACCGGAGAGCGTTCCCATGATCGAGGCGCCGCCACCGATGTCGGAGCCGTCGCCGACGACCACGCCGGCGCTGATCCGGCCCTCGACCATCGAGGTGCCGAGGGTCCCGGCGTTGAAGTTGACGAACCCCTCGTGCATCACCGTCGTGCCGCTGGCGAGGTGCGCACCGAGCCGGACCCGGTCGGCGTCGGCGATGCGTACGCCGCTGGGCACGACGTAGTCGGTCATCCGCGGGAACTTGTCCACGCCGAAGACCTGCACGGGGCCGCTGGCACGCAGGGCGAGCCGGACCTCTTCGAAGTCTGCGACCGCGCACGGGCCCACGTTGGTCCACACGACGTTGGCCAGCTGGCCGAAGACGCCGTCGAGGTTGACCTGATGAGGGGCGACCAGCCGGTGGCTGAGCAGGTGCAGGCGCAGGTAGGCGTCGCTCGCACCGCTCGGGGGCTTGGTCAGCTCGATCTCCACGGTGACGACCTCGGTGCGCACCCGACGCTCGGCGTGGTCGCGGGCCAGCGCGGTCAGCGTCTCGGGAGGCGTGGACCCATCGCCCTCACCGAGGGCGGGCGCGGGGAACCAGGTGTCGAGCACGGTGTCGTCGCCGGCGACCGTCGCCAGGCCATGACCCCAGGCGTGGGTCGCGGCGGCGCTTTCGGGCAGGCGGGAGTCTGAAGTCTGCTGGGACATGCCACTCAGGCTACCCGGCTGCGGTGCACCTCTCGCCAACCCCGCACCCAGCTGAAGGCCCGTGCGTGCTGGTGTCGGGGTCGGGGTTTCCGGGCCGGTGTGGGGGCCGGTGCGGGCCGGTGCAGGGGCCGGTTCGGTACGGGGCTCCCGTCGGTGCAGCGTGCCGCGGCCGCGATCGGAACCGCGCCGGTGTCGGGCTCCGGCCGCAGCTGCTCAGGAAGATCGAGTGCATCGGGGCAACCCTGGGCGTGCCGGTGGCCCCGACCGGGCTGGGATCGGGGTCCGGGGTGGTCAGGTTCGTCGGCGTTGGCGCGGGATGACGAGCTGGTCGGCCGGCGTCACCGTGTGGCTGCCCGTGGGTGGGCGTCGGTCGCACGGCTTGGTCTCGTACTGGTGCCCGGTGGGACTCGTCCAGGCGTAACTGCCGCCGTCGTCGAGGCGTGTGTAGTCCCACGCGGTGTGGGTCTTGACCCGGTGGTGGGTCCGGCACAGCGGCGCGAGATTGCCGGGATGGGTTTGGCCGGGTGGTCCGCCCTCGTCGGTCGGGACGTAGGGGGTGATGTGGTCCAGGTCGCAGGCCCGGGAGTCCCGGGCGCAGCCGGGGAAGACGCAGTGCGCGTCGCGGAGCAGGACTTGTTCGCGCATCGCGGCGGGTGGGTCGTGCTGGTCCACGGACGTCTCGGCGGCATCGGCGGTGAGGTCGAGGACCGGTCGGAGGATCACCTTGCCGCCCGCCTCGGTGAGCCGGGTGAGCCAGTCGGTGAGCAGCTCGGTGGTGGCGGCCCCGAGCTTCTCGATCGACGTGGCACCGGTGCCACCAGTGAGCTCGGCCTCGAGGTCGGCTGGGGTGAGGTGCACGAACAGGTTCGCCACCCCACCACTGCCCATGGTGGGTGCGGCTCCGTCGCGGCCCGGACATCAGGTCCAACGCGTATTGCGGGTCGGCGAGGATCCCGACCGCCCGTGCCCGCCGCACGTCCAACGAGTCGGTGTCGCCGAGTTGCCGCAGGTCGCTGGCGACCCGGGACACGGACTGGTCGAAGAGCTCGGCGTCAGGGGTGTCCAGGGTCATCCACATCTCGGTGGTCGCCGGCGCCGGTCCCGGTCGTGACCAGACCCCGCGCTTGGCCAAGGCTTCGTCCTCGTCGGCGAGGGCGCGGTCGGGGTCGAAGTAGAGCCGGGCTTCTTGCACGAGTCGTGCGGCGTGCACCGACCCGATCTTGTCCGGGGTGGCGGCGATCAACCGGTCCGCGAACTTCGCGGCGTCCCGGGACAGGTCGCGGGTCTCCCGGGCGATCAACCGGGCCCGCCACACCGGCACCGCCAGGTCCTGGACCAGTGCCCAGAGCCGCGGGAGACGGTGCGCCAGCTCGAGGGCATCACCCAGGAGCTGCTTGGCCGCCTCCACCGAGATCCCCAGTGCGGCACCCAGGTCCGCGGGGGCGAACTCCGCCACCCACGGCGCCCCCACCCCTGCCAACGGGCACACGCTCTCGCCGTGCAGATCGACCTCACCCCAGTGCGCCGGGACCTCATCGACCGGGCAGGGGTGCAACCTCGCCCAGATCAAAGCCATCGCGAGCTCCTCAGCAGCCGCTGCCGTGGAGGCCTGTCGGGCCTGACGGGCACGCTCGATCACCTGCGCCGGGGACAACCGGGGAGCGGTGATCGAAGTGGTGGTCATGGACCCATTCTAGGATCGACCACTGACAGAATCGATAGTGTGTTCGACATCTGTGGACAAGTTCCACACCCCGAATGTCGGGTCGCAACAACGTCGGTGACGGTTGCACGCCGCGACATCGGTTGACGCCGCGGTGGTGACGGACGACGAGGCTCCGATCCCTGTGCCCGTCCTCGGATCTCGCAGGGGCCCAACCATGCGCCTCGCGAGCCAGATCCAGGCGCGAGGACCTGGCTGTCGCCACGACTCCAGTCGCGGGCAGGGGGAGGCGCTGCACAGCACCGACGTACCCCCCTCCCCGCACCCCTGGCCGACCTTGCAGCCTCGGGTTCCGGCGCCGGCTGTCAGGATGTGCGCATGTCTCTGGACCTGAGCTCAGACGTGGTTGCCCTGACCGAAGCGCTGGTCGACATCGAGTCGGTCAGTCGCGGCGAGCAGTCCATCGCCGACGCGGTCGAGGCCGCGCTGTCGTCCGTCGCCCACCTCGAGGTGACCCGGATCGGTCACACGCTGGTGGCGCGTACGGATCTCGGTCGCGGCGAGCGCGTGGTGATCGCCGGACACCTCGACACGGTCCCGCTCAACGACAACCTGCCGGTGCGCAACGACGGGACCCACCTGCATGGGCTGGGCACCTGCGACATGAAGGGCGGTGTCGCCGTCGCGCTGCGACTGGCCCACGACCTGACCGAGCCCAACCGGGACGTCACCTACGTCTTCTACGAGGCCGAGGAGATCGACGACGTCTACAACGGCCTCGGGATCGTGGCCGACCAACGTCCCGACCTGGTGCGGGCCGACTTCGCGATCCTGATGGAGCCCAGCAACGCCGTCGTCGAGGCGGGCTGCCAGGGCACTCTGCGCGTCGAGGTGGTCACCCGCGGTGAGCGCGCGCACTCGGCGCGGGCGTGGCGCGGGGTCAACGCCATCCACGGTGCGGGGGAGGTGCTGCGCAGGCTGGGGGAGTACGACGCCCGCAAGCCGGTGATCGACGGGCTGGAGTACCACGAGGGCCTGAACGCGGTGCTGATCAGCGGCGGGGTGGCGACCAACGTGCTGCCCGACGAGTGCATCGTCACCGTCAACTTCCGCTTCGCCCCCGACCGTTCGGAGAAGCAGGCCCACGCCTACGTGCGCGAGTTCTTCGACGGCTTCGAGCTTCGGGTCGTCGACTCCGCTCCCGGTGCGCTGCCGGGGCTCGGCGTACCCGCCGCCCAGGCGTTCGTCGACGCCGTCGGGGGTGAGGTCAACCCCAAGTTCGGCTGGACCGACGTGGCACGCTTCACCGGTCTGGGCGTCCCGGCGGTGAACTTCGGGCCGGGGGACCCGATGCTGGCCCACAAGCAGGAGGAGTTCGTGCCGATCGAGCAGCTCCGGTCGTGCGAGGCCCAGCTGCGCACCTGGCTGGGCGCATGAGCAGTCGCGGCGAGAAGCGCAAGGGGCCCACCGTCCTGCGCGGCAAGCAGGTCGACCTCTCCACCACCGACCAGCGGTTGCTCGACTCACGCGGTCCGACCGACTGGGTGCACACCGATCCGTGGCGGGTGCTGCGGATCCAGTCCGAGTTCATCGAGGGCTTCGGTGCCCTGGCCGAGCTCGGGCCGGCGGTCGGTGTCTTCGGCTCGGCCCGTACAGCCACGGACGACCCGCACTACGCACAGGCCGAGCAGGTCGGTCGAGGCCTGGTCGAGGCTGGGTTCGCGGTGATCACCGGCGGTGGTCCGGGCACTATGGAGGCGGCCAACAAGGGCGCCTCGGAGGCCGGTGGGGTGAGCGTGGGGCTCGGGATCGAGCTGCCCTTCGAGGCCGGGCTCAACAAGTGGGTCGACGTCGGCGTGAACTTCCGCTACTTCTTCGCGCGCAAGACCATGTTCGTGAAGTACTCCAGCGGCTTCGTGGTCCTGCCCGGGGGTCTGGGCACCTTCGACGAGCTCTTCGAGGCGCTCACCTTGGTGCAGACGCAGAAGGTGACGTCGTTCCCGGTCGTCCTGATCGGCGTCGACTACTGGTCCGGCCTGCTCGAGTGGCTGCGCGGGACCGTGCTCGCGCAGGGCAACATCTCCGCCGCGGACGTGGACATGATGCGGCTCACCGACGACGTCGAGGAGGCCGTGGCGATGATCGTCGAAGGGGTACGTGAGCGATGAGCTGGTTCTTCGCGGTGCTGATCGTGCTCGCCGTGGGGGCGGTCGCGGTGGTGGCATCCGGGCGGGGAGGATCGCTCGGTCCGGCGTACGACGACCGACCGGACGTGCTGCTGCCGCCGGGGCCGGTGACCGCCGAGGGCCTGCGCGCGGTGCGGTTCAACACCGCACTGCGGGGCTACCGGTGCAGCGAGGTCGACGCGCTGATCGACCAGCTGGCGGCACAGCTGGCCGCACAATCGCCGGACAACCCCTCGGACCCCGCAAATGGGGCAGACTGACCGGATGCCCTTCATCGTCTCGACCGTGCTGCTCGCGCTCGCGGTGGTCCTCGTGGTGCTGACCCGGCTCCGGCTGGCCAAGCGCAACGCGGCCGGGGCGGGGCGCATCGACCTCCCGCTCGCCGTGGTCAACCTGCACACCGCCACCGGCGGCGCCGCGATCCTGGTCTGGGGGACCTACCTGTTCCTCGACGTCAGTCGGGTGGTCGGGGTGATCGGTCTGGCCCTGTGGTGGATCACCACGTTCGTCGGTCTGCTGATCCTCGCGCGCTGGCTGCCGGCGCGGGGCAAGCGCGCCGCCGCAGGCGTGACGGACGCCTGGACCAAGGGTCCCGGGCTCTCGGTGCTCGGGCACGTCGGCGCCGTGGTCGGTGCCGTCGTGTGGACGACCTTCCTGGCCCTCGGCAGCATCTGACCCAGCTGTGGGGCGAAGGGCTCAGCGGCCGTCGAAGGTCGGCTTCTCCTTGGCCACGAACGAGGCCACGGCACCGGCGTGGTCCGCGGTGCTGCCGGTCAGCGTCATCATCGAGGACTCGAACTCCAGCGAGTCGACAAGGTCGTGCCCGGCCGAGAAGGCCACCGAGCGACGGATCGCGCCGTAGGAGACCGTGGGGCCGTTGGCCAGGCGCGTGGCCAGCTCCGTCACGGCGTCCTCGAAGTCGTCCTCGGGGACCACGCTGCTGGCGAGACCGAGCTCGAGGGACTCCGCCGCACCGATCGTGCGCGGGAAGTAGAGCAGCTCGATCGCCTTGGCGCGCCCGACCATGCGGGGCAGCGTCCAGGACGCTCCGGTGTCGCAGGACAGCGCCACGCCGGTGAAGGCGAGGTTGAACCCGGCGTTCTCCTTCAGCACCCGGAAGTCGCAGGCGAAGGCCAGGCTGGCACCGGCGCCGGCGGCGACGCCGTTCACCGCTGCGACCACCGGCTTGTGCATCGTGGCCAGCGCCGTGACGATCGGGTTGTAGTGCTCGTCCACGGTGCTGAACAGTGTCTCGGAGTCGCCGCTCTCCAGGATCGAGATGTGCTCCTTGAGGTCCTGTCCGACGCAGAACGCGCGGCCGCTCCCGGCGAGCACCACGCAGCGCACCTCGGGGTCCGCGCCGGCCTGCTGCACGGCGTCGCGCAGGGCGACCTTGGTGGTGATGTCGAGGCCGTTCATCGCCTCGGGGCGCTCGAGCGTGATGCGGGCGACCCCACCCTCGACCCGGTAGCTGACGGTCTCGTCCACGGCGATTCCTCCTGTGTCAGGGCACTGCCGTGGCCGAGTCTGCACCATGCCGTCGGGCCGTTGGTCGGCTCCCCGTCAGGAATAGGGGATAATGACTACGAGTAGGGCGCGGCATGCGCACGATCGACATGGGAAGAGGTGTGCACATGGCGGCCATGAAGCCGCGGACGGGCGACGGCCCGCTCGAGGTCACGAAGGAGGGTCGTGGCATCGTGATGAGGGTTCCCCTCGAAGGCGGTGGCAGGCTCGTTGTGGAGCTCAACGCCGTGGAAGCCGGCGCTCTGGGCGACGCACTCAAGAACGTGGTCGGCTGAGTCCGACCCCCTGACATCGCCGAAGGCCTCGCAGTCCCGATGGGACGGCGGGGCCTTCGGTTATATGGTCGTCCGGTGTCACTTCCCGAACAGGTCACCCCTCCCGCCTTCGAGCTCACCGAGCAACCGCCGTCCCGAGAGCCCGGGGCGGCGATCGTCGCTGTGGCCGTGCTGGCCGGCAAGGACGGTCCCGAGCTCGGTCCCGGAGCGGCCGAGCTCGCCGAGGACCTCGGGCTCGACCTGCTCGAGCTGCTGAGCCGCACGGCCGACGGCGGCGCGGTCGGCGAGCTGACCGACCTCCCCGTCGTACCCGCCGCGGGCGCCGCCGGCTCCGACCTCACCCGGGTGCTGCTCGTCGGCGTCGGGCGGGCCACCGCGACCGACCTGCGTCGGGCAGGCGCCACCCTGGCCCGGCGTACGACGAACTCCGAGGTCGTGGTCTCGGCCGTCCACGCGGTCGCGGACGAGGACGGCATGGCTGCCTTCGTCGAGGGCGCGGTGCTCGGCTCCTTCGGGTTCTCCATGCGGCGCGACGGACCCGAGACCCGGCCGGTGGGTCGGATCGTGCTCGCGCTCACGCCGACCAAGGGCGAGCCGCTCGCACGCCTGCGCCGGGCGGAGGCGCACGCCGCTGCCAGCTGGCAGGCCCGGTTCCTCGCCAACGTGCCCGCCAACGTCAAGACCCCGACCTGGCTGGCCGCGCAGGCGGTGGACGCCGCGGGCGCCGCAGGCCTGCGCACGTCCGTGCTGGACGAGAAGCAGCTGGCCGCCCGCGGCTTCGGTGGCATCGTCGGTGTGGGTCAGGGCGCGGCGACACCGCCACGCTTCGTGCAGCTGGAGTACCGGCCCGCGAAGGGTGCCCGCAGGGCCCTGCACGTCGTGCTGGTGGGCAAGGGGATCACCTTCGACAGCGGCGGCCTCTCGATCAAGCCGGGCCCCGCGATGGTCTCGATGAAGCGCGACATGACCGGCGCCGCAGTCGTCGCTGCCGTTCTTGCCGCCCTGCCGCAGGTCGACTGTCCGATCCGGGTGACCGGTCTGCTGCCGCTGGCCGAGAACGCGGTCGACGGTCGCTCGATGCGCCCCGGCGACGTGATCCGGCACTACGGAGGCCGCACCAGCGAGGTCACCAACACCGACGCAGAGGGCCGGCTGGTGCTGGCCGACGGACTGGCCTACGCGGTGGACCAGCTCGACCCCGACGTGCTCGTCGACGTGGCCACCCTCACCGGCGGCATCAAGGTGGCCCTCGGGCAGCACCTCGGCGGCATGTTCGCCACCGACGACGCCCTCGCCTCCGCCCTGCGCGAGGCCGGTGAGCGTGCCGGGGAGCCGGTGTGGCGGATGCCGTTGTGCGAGGAGTACCAGTCCAAGCTGGCCTCCAAGATCGCCGACGCCGACAACGCGCCCGGCGGGCCGCCGGCGATCACCGCCGCGCTGTTCCTCCAACCGTTCACCGGCGGCCTGCCCTGGGCGCACCTGGACATCGCCTCCACCGGGGACGCTCCCGAGGAAGACTTCGAGTGGACCGAGGGGCCCACGGGCTTCGGCGTCCGGCTGCTCCTGCAGTGGCTGGGCCAGGACGCGCCGCTCGCGGAGGTGGTCCGATGAGCTCCGCGCTCACCGTCCGCTGGTCGCTGGCGGGTGCCCCCGAAGGCATCGAGCAGCAGCTCGTGGACTACGTGGCCACCAGCTCGCACGCGCGCTTCGAGGGACTGGCCGGACTGCGTCTGAAGACCTGGCGGATGCGCGCCGGGGAGTGGTTCGAGGGGTGCTACGTCTTCGTCGACGACGCGGTGCGCACCGGCTTCCAGGAGCAGTTCTCCGCGGCGGCTGCGGACTCGCCGGTCTCCGGGTTGGTCGGCTCCGCACCGGTGCTGATCGAGGAGTGCGACCTGGTCGCGGTCGTGATCGGACCCGAAGGGGTCGAGCTCGGTCCCGACGTACGACCTCTGAGCGCTGCGCTGGATCGCGAGTCAAAGCCTGCTGGAGCGGTGCACCGGTGGTTTAGCATCGGCACACGGGCCCGAAGGTCCCGTCGGCGATGAAGCTCCGGCCACGGGGGGAAAGGGTTCTGGTGTGGACGACGAAATCGCACCCATCGGCCCCCAGGTGATCTTCGGGATCGACACCGAGGGGCGGTGCACGCTCTCGGTCGGTCCGGGTCTCAAGGGCCTCGGGCTGGAGCAGGGCGAGCTGGTCGGCCAGGACCTCTACGCCGTGTACCCGACCGAGGACTACGCGAAGGTGCTCGACCGGGCGCGTGCCGGGGAGTCGTTCACCACCCGGCGGGTGATCAGCGGTCGCCACCTATGGACCACCTTCCAGCCGGTCCACGGGGCCGACGGGTCGTTCCAGGGCTCCGTCGGGGTCTCCACCGACATGACTGACCCCCTGCGCGGGCAGGAGGACCTGGTCAAGTTCAAGGCGTTGGCCGATGGCTCGCAGGACCTGATCGCCATCGGGGACGGCGAAGGTCATCCGCTCTACCTCAACCCGCGGCTCCGGGGCCTGGGGCTGCCGCTCTCCGGCGACGATCCGTGGGGCGAGGTCCGTGCACTGCTCGGTGCGGCGAGGGCGGAGGAGTTGCAGACGAGCAACGCTGCTGGTGCCCGATGGTCGGGAGACGTCCGGCTGCCCCTCCCCGAGGGTGAGGTGGTCGTTCACGCGCAGTCGTTCCCGTTACTGACCCCAGACGGGGAGGGACGGCTCGGCGTCGCCTGGATCGCGCAGGACATCACCGAGCTGCGTGCCTCCGAGGAGGTGCTCCAGGCCACCAACGCCGACCTGATGCAGTTCCGCGCCCTGGTCGAGACCTCCCGGAACTTCATCGCCATCGCCGGGCTGGACGGCACCGTCCAGTACGTCAACCCCGCTGGGCGCGAGATGGTGGGGATGAGCCCGGACGTCGACGTGACGGCCACGACGATCATGGACTACCTGACGGCCGAGGGCATCGAGCAGTCCCTGCGCGTCGAACAGCCCGCGGTGATCGCGCACGGGCACTGGGAGGGTGAGTCGACCCTCAAGCGAGCGGGCGGGACTCCGATCCCGGTCGAGATCTCCAGCTTCTTGATGCGCGACCCCGAGACCGGCGAGCCGTTCGCGCTCGCCACCGTGCAGCACGACATCAGCGAGCGCCTCGCCGCGCAGCGGGCGCACGAGGAGTTCATCACCCTGGTCGCCCACGAGCTGCGGACTCCGCTGAGCTCGGTGAAGGGGTACGTCGAGATCGCCAGCGAGTCCCTCGAGGAGCGCGCGGACCCGGCCAGCATCGCCGGTCATCTCCACGTGGCGGCACGCAACATCGGTCGCATGGAGCGGTTGGTGGCCCAGATCCTGCGGATCGCCGGTGAGAACAGCCCCCGCCCGGACCTGCGGCGACCGGTCGACCTCGCCCGGATCGTGGTGGATGCCGTGGAGTCGGCCCGACCCGGTGTCGAAGGAGCAGGGCTGGCGCTGCGGCTGGTCGCGGACGCGCCTCTCGAGGTGCCGCTCGACGATGAGTTCATCGAGGTGGTCGACAACCTGGTCTCGAACGCGGCGAAGTACACCCCCGCAGGTGGCGAGATCGAGGTCTCCGTGGCCAAGGAGGGCGAGATGGCCGTGCTCCGGGTTGCCGACTCCGGACCCGGCATCGCACCGGGGGAGCGCGAGATGATCTTCCAGAAGTTCGTGCGCGGCCGGGTGCTCGAGTCGATCCCCGGTCTCGGACTCGGCCTGTTCATCACCCGAGCCATCGTGCACTCGCACGACGGGGAGATCACCGTGGACGAGCGCCCGGGCGGCGGTGCGCGGTTCGTCGTACGCCTTCCGCTGGCGCCGGCGGAAGGTCCGCGGACCGAGGGCTGACCCGGCTCGAGACCCGGCCCGACGTGGATCAGGCCTCGGGGGTCCAGACCTTCTTGGCCACCAGCAGACCGTCGCCCACCGGCAGCAGCGCCGGGACGAGCGACTCGTTCTCGCGCACGGCCTTGCCAAGCTCGCGGATCGCGACCGTCTCGGCGTCGCGCTGGGCCGGGTCCGCGACCCGGTCGTGCCACAGGGCGTTGTCAAAGGCCACCACGCCACCGGGACGAAGCAGTCGCAGCGCCTCGGTGAGGTAGTCGGAGTACTCCTCCTTGTCGCCGTCGCAGAAGACCAGGTCGTAGTGCCCGTCGGTCAGGCGCGGGATCACGTCGAGCGCCGCACCCGGGATCAACCGCACCCGCTGGGTGGCGATGCCGGCCTCGATGAAGCCCTTCTTGGCCAGCCGCTGGTGCTCGGCCTCGGTGTCCACGGTGGTGAGCACGCCGTCCGGGCGCATGCCGCGCAGCAGCCACAGACCCGAGACGCCGGTCCCGGTGCCGATCTCGACGACCGCTCGCGCGTCCAGGATCGAGGCGAGCAGGCGCAGCATGGCCCCCGCACCGGTGCCGATCGGCACGACGCCGACCTCCTCGGCGCGCGACCTGGCGTTGGCCAACACGTCGTCCTCGGTGACGAACTCCTCCGCATAGGTCCAGCTTGCGGGCTTCATTGGCGTGACGATGGCCTTCTCCTGACGTGCGGGGTGATTGTCGCGACAGTACCGCGCAGGACGCCCACCCCGCCGCAGGCGCGACCGGGCCCCGAGGTGAGCGGGAACACGGGGCCCGGACCGCTCGTTGGCACTGCTGTGACGACCGACTCCACCGCCCGGAACGGGACCCGCTCCGCCTTCACAGGCTGGCGGGGGTCAAACCTCAGGTCGGTCTCAGGGAGCCTGCCTAGCGTCAGCCGCATGGGAAGACAGATGGCCGAGCCTGCAGCGGAAGTGCCCAGCTGGGACGAGATCGTCGCCGAGCACTCGGCACGGGTCTACCGGCTGGCCTACCGGCTCACCGGCAACCGGCACGACGCCGAGGACCTGACCCAGGAGGTCTTCGTCCGGGTCTTCCGTTCGCTGCACACCTACACCCCGGGGACCATGGCGGGCTGGTTGCACCGGATCACCACCAACCTCTTCCTCGACGGCGCCCGCCGCAAGCAGCGGGTGCGCTTCGACGCCCTGCTCGACGGTGCCGCCGAACGGCTCCCCAGTGCGTTGCCGACGCCTGAGGCAGCCCAGCTGGACCAGATGTTCGACGCCGACGTGGAGGCTGCCCTGGCCTCGCTCACCCCGGACTTCCGGGCCGCGGTGGTGCTCTGCGACGTCGAGGGTCTGAGCTATGAGGAGATCTCCGACGTGCTCGGTCTCAAGCTGGGCACCGTCCGCTCGCGGATCCACCGTGGCCGCACCCAGCTGCGCCAGGCCCTCGCGCACCGCGCTCCTGCCGCAGGCCGCACCAGGGTCGGCGGGCCGCCGCGCGGGGTCAGGCAGCTGCAGTGATGTTCTCCCTCAGCGGTCACATCGGCACGCGCGTCTCGGCGCTGGTCGACGGGCAGCTCCCCCCGGTCGAGGAGGAGCGGGCCTGGTCGCACGTGCTCACCTGCCCGGGCTGCCGCGCCCTGGTCGAGCAGGAGGGCTGGACCAAGCGTCAGCTCGGCTCGCTCGGCACTGCGGTCTCGTCCGACCCTCCTGGCCAGCTCCCCGGCCGTCTCCTGGGCTCGCTCTACGCCGTGGACGCCTGGGCCGAGGTGAAGGCGATCGAGCGCCGTTCCACGCGTCGGCGGACTGCCGCACTCGTGGGCGGAGGCGCAGTCGGTGCCGCCGTCCTCGGGCTGGTCGCGGTCACGGGTGCCGACTTCGGTGTCGGCGGGCGCGGCGAGCCGCCGACCCGCCCGGCGCCGGCCACGATCCGGCTCGATCGGTCCCCGTCGCCTGCCGGATCGCCGACCGGCACCCGGACGCGGGAGCAGTCCGAGGTGACCTCCGCGTGGGTGCGTAGGTCAAGATAGGCGGGTGAGCGAGACCGACCCGAACGAACCCACCACCCCGTTGCACTCCTACGCCCACTACGGGCAGCCGCCCGAGGGTCCGGAGTCCGGTGAGGTCGGGGTCGAGCAGCGCTCGCGTCCCCTGCTCCCGGTCTGGGTGTGGCCGGCCGTCGCCGTCACCTCGCTCCTGCTCGGTCTGACCGGCGGTGCGCTCGCCGGCGCCCTCGTCGCCCGTGGTGGTGGTGACGGCTCGGGAGGGGTGCTTCGCGTCGAGCGGCGTACGGCGGCTCCGCTGCCGGCCGACAACGGAAGCATCGCCTCGGTGGCCGAGAAGGTGCTGCCCAGCACGGTGCAGATCTCCGCGGAGTTCGGCGGCCAGAACCGCGGGGCCACCGGCTCGGGATTCGTCTTCGACTCCGAGGGCCACATCATCACCAACAACCACGTCGTCGCCCAGGCCGACGAGGACAAGGGCCTGATCGAGGTGATCGACCAGGACGGCGTACGTTCGCGAGCCACCGTGGTGGGTCGCAGCACCGTCTACGACATCGCGGTGCTCAAGGTCGACGGAGGCGAGCACCTGGTCCCTGCGGCCATCGGGTCCGCAGACCAGATGCGGGTCGGGGAGACGGTGGTGGCGATCGGCTCGCCGCTGGGCCTGACGGCGACCGTGACCTCCGGCATCGTCAGCGCGGTCGACCGCCCGGTGACCACCGGCGAGGGCGACAACGACAACTCCTACATCAACGCGATCCAGACCGACGCCGCGATCAACCCCGGCAACTCCGGCGGACCGCTGGTGAACCTCCAGGGGCAGGTGGTGGGGGTCAACTCCGCGATCGCCACTACGGGTTCCGCGATCGCCACGGACTCCTCGGGCAACATCGGCGTCGGGTTCGCGATCCCGATCGAGCAGGTGCAGGTCACCACCGACCAGATCCTGCGCACCGGCGAGGCGCAGTACCCGATCATGGGCGCCAACGTGCGCGGCACCAAGGGGGAGGACGGCGCCACGGTCGAGGAGATCACCCCCGGCCTGCCCGCCTCGAAGTCCGAGCTCAAGGTCGGCGACATCATCCGCAAGGTCGACGGCAAGCCGGTCACCGGCTCGATCGACCTCGTGGTCGCGATCCGCTCGCGGGTGCCCGGCGAGCAGGTCACCCTGAGCGTGGAGCGCAAGGGCGAGATGCTGGAGATCCAGGTCGGGCTGGACGCCAAGACCGGCTGAACCATCGCGCCGGAGAAGTTTCTCGGCTTTTGTCCGGTTTAACACCAAACATGCTGGTCTGCGGCATACTTCTCATATGGGAGTTGACCAGCGGCCGCAGGCCCCGGTGTTGCACGGCCTGGCACGGGTGCAGCGTGAGAAGCACTGGACCGCGATCATGGACGTCGTCCTGGCCTTCATGGTGGTGTTCTGGATCGTCGGGCTGACCTTCACCGGTGTCGTGCCCGCTGCGGTCGAGGCGTTCATGCCGGTCGTCATCGGCGTCCTGGTGATCCACCGGCTGCTGGTGGTGCTCGAGCACCAGCGTCACGACCACCGCCGCAACCAGGCCTCCGCGCGCCGCGGCGACGTCGCCGCCGACATCGCGGCGCACCTCGGGTCGCGCACCACCCCTGGTTCGCACGCCGCCTGAGGATGCCCGGCGTGAAGCGCCGCTCGGTCTGCTAGGTGGCGTCTGAGTCGAACGGGGGCTGCTCGCCCCGCGGCAGCACGTCGCGTGCGACAGGAGCGGCGTCGTCATCGTCGTCGTCGTCCATCGCCTCCATGATGTGCTTGCGGATCGCCTGGCGCGGGTCGAGGTCGGTGAGCTTGAGGTCGGCGTACTCCGGACCGAGCTCCTCGCGCAGCTGGGTCTGGGCGGTCTGTGCGAGGTTGCGCATCTGGCGCAGGAACCGGCCGGCCTGTCGAGCGAGCTCGGGAAGCTTGTCGGGACCGAAGACGACCACGGCGACGATCATGATGACCGCCAGCTCAGGCAGCCCGATCCCGAACACGGACGGTCAGCCCTTCGCGGTGGGGCTCAGGCCGAGCTGCATCCCGGCCAGCCCACGGCCACGCCCCGCCAGCTCCTGGGCGATGCCCGCCAGGACGACGGCGGCGGGAGACGTCGGGTCGGAGTCCACGATCGGCTTGCCGGAGTCACCGCCCTCACGCAGGCTGACGTCGATCGGCACCTCGCCGAGGACGGGTACGGCGTACCCGAACCGCTCGCCCAGGGTCGAGGCGACGCGGGCGCCGCCACCGTGGCCGAAGATCTCCAGCCGGTGCTCGGGGCCGCAGTGCGGGCAGGGCAGGAAGGACATGTTCTCGATGACGCCGATCACGCGCTGGTGCATCATCGAGGCCATCGTGCCGGCGCGCTCGGCGACCTCGGCAGCCGCCTCCTGCGGGGTGGTCACCACGATCACCTCGGCGCTGGGAAGGTGCTGGCCCAGCGAGATCGCCATGTCGCCGGTGCCCGGGGGGAGGTCCAGCAGCAGGATGTCGAGGTCGCCCCAGTAGACGTCGGCGAGCATCTGCACCAGCGCCCGGTCGAGCATCGGGCCACGCCAGGCCACGACCTGGTCGCGGCGCGGCTTGAGCATCCCGATGCTGATCACCGAGACGCCGCTGGCGGTGGGCACCGGCATGATCAGGTCGTCGACCTGGGTCGGACGGGTGTCCGCGACGCCGAGCATGGCCGGGACCGAGTGGCCGTAGATGTCCGCGTCGACGACGCCGACCCGCAGCCCCTGGGCGGCCATGCTGAGCGCGAGGTTGACCGTCACCGAGGACTTGCCGACGCCGCCCTTGCCGGAGGCGACCGCGATCACCCGGGTCAGCGAGCCGGGCTGGGAGAACTGGATGTCGCGCTGGGCCTTGCCGCCGCGGAGGACCTCCTGCAGGCCGGCTCGCTGCTCGGCGCTCATCACCCCGAGGGTGACGTCGACGCCGGTCACACCGGCGACCTTGCTGACGGCGGCGGTGACCTCGCGGGTGATGGTGTCCTTCATCGGGCAGCCGGACACGGTGAGCAGCACGGTGACCGCGACCATGCCGGTGTCGTCGACGTCGATGGACTCGACCATGTTGAGCTCGGTGATCGGGCGCTTGATCTCGGGGTCGTTGACCTTGTCCAGGGCAGCCCGGATCTGGTCGACGGCGGGGGAAGTCATGGGCAAAGCCTACGTGGCGGCCTCACGTCTCGTCGGGGGAGTCCGCCTGCTCAAGCTCGCCGAGCTCCTCGATCAGGTTGCGCAGCTCCGAGCGCAGGAAGTCGCGGGTGGCGACCTCGCCCAGCGCCATCCGCAGCGAGGCCACCTCGCGGGCCAGGAACTCCATGTCGGCGTGCGCCCGGGCGTTGGCCTGACGGTCCTGCTCGTTGATGACGCGGTCCCGGACCTCTTGGCGGTTCTGGGCCAGCAGGATCAGCGGAGCGGCGTACGACGCCTGCAGGCTGAGCATCAGGGTCAGGAAGATGAAGGGGTAGTTGTCGAAGCGCAGCGGGAAGGGCGCGACCAGGTTCCAGACCACCCAGGTCAGCACGAACAACGTCATGTAGATCAGGAAGCGCGCGGTGCCCATGAAGCGGGCGAACTGCTCGGCGAAGGTGCCGAAGGCGTCGTGGCGCACGGTCGGGCGACGCACGATCGTGCGCCTCAGGTCGCGTGGCGTGTCCAGGCGTGCGGCGCGGCGTTCCTCGCTGAGCTTGTTCTCCGCTCGGCGGTCCTTGTCCGGCTTCTCGGCCACGGGTCACCTCCTGCCGATCTTGCGGTCGCGCCACCCGGCGGGGAGCAGGTGGTCGAGCAGGTCGTCGACGGTCACCGTCCCGAGCAGTCGCCCCTCCTCGTCGACCACCGGCGCCGCCACGAGGTTGTAGGTGGCCAGGAACATCGAGACGTCCTCGAGGGTGGCCTCGGGGCGCAGGTAGTCGATCCCGGTGTCGAGCACCCCGGCCACCAGCGTCGACGGCGGCTCGCGCAGCAGCCGCTGGATGTGCGCGACGCCGAGCAGCTTGCCGGTCGGTGTCTCCATCGGCGGGCGGCACACGTGCACCAGCGCGGCGAGTGAGGGGGTCAGGTCCTCGTTGCGGACGTGGGCCAGCGCCTCGGCCACGGTGGCGTCCGGCGGCAGGATCACCGGCTCCGGCGTCATCATGCCGCCGGCGGTCTCCTCGCCGTAGACCATCAGCCGCCGGACCTCGTCGGCGTCCTCGGCCTCCATCAGCCCGAGCAGGGTCTGGGCGGTCTCCGGCGGCAGGTCGGCGATCAGGTCGGCGGCGTCGTCGGCCGACATCTCCTCGAGGATGTCCGCGGCCCGCTCGGAGTCGAGGTGCTCCAGGATCTCGACCTGGTCCTCCTCGGGCAGCTCCTCGAGCACGTGCGCCAGGCGTTCGTCGTCCATCCCCGCCACGACCTGGCTGCGGCGCTCCGGCGGCAGGCCGTGGATCACGTTGGCCGCGTCGGCCGGGCGCAGGTCGGCGAGCGAGGCGATCAGGTGCTGGGCGCCCTGGTTGGCGTGGCGCTCGTGCAGGCCCTCGACGTCGTCCCACTCGACCACGTGGGTCTGCGGCCGGCGCCGGAAGCCGCCCTTGGTGCGCTCGGTGATCGCCACCCGGGAGAGCACCCAGTCGCGGGTGCGGGCCTGCTCCATGGCCACGTCGAAGACCACACCGACCACACCCGTGCTCCGCACGGTCACCTGCCGGTCGAGCATCTGCCCGACGACCAGCGTCTCGGTGGAGCGCTTCTCGAAGCGGCGCATGTTCAGCAGGCCGGTGGTGATCACCTGGCCGGCGTCGATGTTGGTGACCCGTGTCATGGGCGCGAAGATCTGGCGACGGCCGAAGACCTCGACCACGAGGCCGACCACGCGCGGCTGGCGTACGTCGGCCCGCAGCACCACCACCACGTCGCGGACCTTGCCCACCTGGTCGCCCTGGGGGTCGAAGACCGGCAGCCCGGCCAGCCGGGCCGCGTAGACGCGGGTGGGAGTGGTGCTCACGGAGTGCACCATAGTCGTGCGGACGACGCGGCTCAGGGATCCGGATGGGTAGGCTCACCCAGATCGCCCGCCCCCGAACGTCCGAGAAGGAGCTTGTCCGTGGCCAAGCAGGTCGTGATCCTCGCCGCTGGTCTGGGCACCCGCCTGGGCAAGCCGCACCCGAAGCCGTTGACGCCGTTGCGCAGCGGACAGAGCATCATGCGCCGGGCGGTGGACGCCCTGCGTGCCGCCTACGCCGACGACGTCTTCATCACCGCCGTGGTCGGCTTCAAGCTCGACCTGGTGATCGAGGCGATGCCCGACATCTCGTTCGTCTACAACGAGGTCTACGACTCCACCAACACCTCCAAGAGCCTGCTCAAGGCGCTCCGGCTCTCCCAGCCCGGCGGGGTGCTGTGGCTGAACGGCGACGTGGTCTTCGACCCGCAGGTGCTGAGCCTGATCCAGGAGCACATGGAGGCCGGTCGCAGCTTCGTGTGCGTCAACACCGAGTCGGTCGCGGACGAAGAGGTGAAGTACACCCTCGACGCCGACGGCTACATCGCCGAGCTCTCCAAGGGCGTGGTCGGCGGTCTCGGCGAAGCGGTCGGGATCAACTTCATCGCCGGTGAGGACAAGCAGACCCTGATCGCGCGGTTGGAGGAGGTCGGTCAGCAGGACTACTTCGAGCGCGGCATCGAGCTGGCGATCGAGCGCGACTCCCTGCGCGTGGAGGCGCTGGACATCTCGCAGTTCCACATCGTCGAGGTCGACTTCGACGAGGACCTCACCCGCGCCAACGAGTTCGTCGGGGACTGAGCCGGTGGCCGACCCCGTGACCGAGCCCGCGGCGCACCAGGTGCGGATCGAGTCGGTCGACGAGGCCGGCGTCCACGTCGGCTCGGGCACCACCGACGCGGTGGTCGACGTGCTCTTCGACGGTCGCCGGATCTGGTCGTTCTGGGCGGTGCGCGACGCCACCGACGGTCTTGCCGAGTGGCCCTCGATGCTCAAGCGCTTCATCGACGGGACCACCCGGATCTCGGTGGTCGAGCACGTCTCGCAGTCGGTGGTCTTCGACCAGGAGGTCACCTTCGGATCCAGCACGGCGCGGATCGCGGTCGTCGACCCCGAGGGTCGTCCGCTCGCGCTGGACAAGTCCAACCGGATCACCACCACCTTCGACACCCGCGACCCCGCGCACACCAAGCCGCTGCTGGACTCCACCGAGGCGGTGCTCACCGCGCTGTCGGAGGCCGGGGTCGCTGCGTTCCCTGCTTACGGCACCTTGCTCGGGGCGGTGCGCGAGCAGGACTTCATCGGCCACGACAGCGACGTCGACCTCGGCTACGTCAGCCGGCACACCCACCCGGTCGACGTGATCCGGGAGTCGTTCGCGCTGCAGCGGGAGCTCCAGGCCCGAGGCTTCGCCGTCGACCGTTACAGCGCGGCGGCGTTCAAGGTCGACGTGGTCGAGTCTGACGGGCGGGTCCGTGGGCTCGACGTCTTCGGTGGGCACTTCCTGAACGGCAACCTCTACCTGATGGGCGAGATCGGTACGCCGTTCCAGGAGGACTGGATCTTCCCGCTCGGCACCTGCACCCTCGCCGGTCGCACGCTGCCGGCGCCCGCCGTACCCGAGAAGCTGCTGGAGGCGACCTACGGACCGGGCTGGAAGGTGCCCGATCCGGCCTTCCACTTCGAGACGCCGCAATCCACGCACCGGCGGCTGAACGGCTGGTTCCGCGGGATGCGGGCCTTCCGCAACGAGTGGGACCGTCGCTACAGCCAGCTGCGCGAGAAGCTGCCGCCGCTGCAGCCGAGCGCCCTCGCGCGCCACGTCGCGCAGGAGGAGGGCCTCGAGCGGCCGATCATCGACGTCGGTGCGGGGCGCGGGACCGACGCGCTGTGGCTCGCGCGGCAGGGCGCCTCGGTGACGGCCTTGGACTACTCCCACGGCTCGTCGAACGCCGTGGCCCGGGTGGCGCAGGAGGAGGGTCTCGACCTCGAGATCGCCTGGATCAACCTGCACGAGACCCGTTCGGTGCTGGCCCAGGGAGCCCGGGCCGCCCATCGCGGGCCGGTCACGGTGATGGCCAACCACCTCCTCGACGCCACCGACCGCCGCGGGCTGCACGCGTTCGTCCGGTTCTCGCGGATGGCGCTGTCGGGCGGAGGCCGCCTGTACGCCGAGTTCCTGTGCGTCACCTCGTCCGACGAGCCCTCGCAGCGCGGGAGCGACCGGTTGCGCACGATCGACGCCGACCGGGTCGCGGGTGCGTTCACCGCGGCCGGAGCCGTTATCGTGCAGACCACTCGAACCGAGGATCAGGGGGCTGCCGGGACACCCGGACGCCCCACCGTGCGGATGGTCGTGGAGTGGCGCAGATGATGGCGGAGAAGGACGGCCTCAAGGGCCGGGTGGTCAAGAAGCTGGCTCGAGCGGTCGCAGGCGACCAGCTCGAGGCGCTCAACCGGCGCCTCGACGTGCTCGAGGCCGAGGTGCAGGAGTGCCGCCAGCTCAACATCCGCCTCGCCGAGCTGACCGACCTGGTCGAGCAGCTGCTCCTGCCGATCGCCGCCCAGGACCAGGAGCAGATCGCCGCCGCGGTCGAGAAGTACTCCCGGACAGTCTGACGGGGTCGCTGAGACCCATGGCCAGACAGGTCTACGTGCACGTCGGGTTGCCCAAGACGGCGACCACCTACCTGCAGACGATCCTGTGGGACCACCGCGAGGAGATCGAGGGCCAGGGGGTGCGCCTGCCCGGGCTCGCCCGCCACGACCACCTCTGGGCGAGCCGGATCGTGCGCGAGGACGCGCAGTTCGCCAAGGTGTCCTCCGCCCGGCGCCTGCGCGCCTGGGACCGGATCTGCGCCGACGTCGCCGCCTGGCCGCAGACCTGCCTGATCAGCCACGAGTTCTTCGGGGCGGCCACCGCCGAGCAGGCCGCCAGGGTGGTCGCGGACCTCGCTCCCGCCGAGGTGCACCTCGTCGTCACCGCCCGGGAGCCGCTCAGCCTCTTCGCCGCGAGCTGGCAGGAGAGCATCAAGAACCGCGACACCACGCCGATGGCGGACTACAGCACCACCGAGAGCGACGACCCCAACGACATCTGGAACTGGCGCGCGCTCGACCTGCGCCTGGTGCTCGAGCGGTGGGCGCCGTCGTTCGCCCCCGACCACGTGCACGTGCTGCCGCTGCCCGGCGGTGACGCACCGAGGCGGCTGATCTGGGACCGGTTCGCCGAGCTGGTCGGCATCGACCCGCACTCGGTCGACGTGGGTGTGAGCTTCCCGAACGCCTCGATGGGGGTGGTCGAGGCCGAGACGCTGCGCCGGATGAACTTCCACCTCGACAGCTTCCGCAGCGCGATCGACCGGGGCACCTACATCCGCACCTTCCTGGCCGACGAGCGGCTGGTGCCGCGCAAGGGCGAGCGCTACTGGCCGCGCGAGGAGCAGGTCGCCGACGCGCGCGAGCGTGGCCGGGCCGCGGTGGCGCTGGTCCGTGAGCGCGGGTACGACGTGATCGGGGACCTTGACGCGCTGCTCGTGCCGGACGAGCTGCCGGATCGACGTACGCCCGAGACGGTGACGGACCGAGAGGTCGCCGCGGTGGCTGTGGAGCTGGCCGCGACCCTGCTCCACGACGTGCGGGACCTGCGCCACGAGCGCCGCGCCCTGCGCGCCGAGCTGGACGCGTTCGTCGCCGCGCCGGTCAAGGGAGTGGTCCGGCACCGCTTCCCGGGGTTGCGGGACGGGCTGCGACGGGTGCTGCGACGCGAGAGGTGAGGCCCGGAGTGAGGACCGGAGTGAGGCCCGGAGTGAGGCCCGGAGTGAGGCCCGGAGTGAGGTTGGTCATGGTGGACGTTGGGCCGGCGGGCGATACTCCTCGGTAGCGTTGGGCCGACCGCGGGTTCGGCGTACGACGTCAACCTCCGCCTCGAGCCTCTGGGTCAGCGCACCCGGGCTTTCCACCGAAAAGGACGCACACATGGGTCGCCTCTGCGAGACCGAAGGCCTCACCGACATCCAGCAGGAGATCCTCTCCGCGGTTCGCACGTTCGTGGAGAAGGAGATCATCCCGGTAGCCACCGAGCTCGAGCACAAGGACGAGTACCCCACCGAGATCGTGGAGGGCCTCAAGGAGCTCGGGATCTTCGGGCTGATGATCCCCGAGGAGTACGGCGGGCTCGGTGAGTCGCTGCTGACCTACGCGCTCACGGTCGAAGAGATCGCGCGGGGCTGGATGAGCGTCTCCGGGGTGATCAACACCCACTTCATCGTGGCCTACATGCTGATGCAGCACGGGACCGCTGCGCAGAAGGAGAAGTACCTGCCCAAGATGGCGACCGGTGAGGTGCGGGGGTCGTTCTCGATGTCCGAGCCGGGCCTGGGCTCCGACGTCGCGGCCATCAAGAGCAAGGCGGTCAAGGGCGAGGACGGCAACTACACCATCGACGGTCAGAAGATGTGGCTGACCAACGGCGGCTCGTCCAACCTGATCGCCGTACTCGTCAAGACCGACGAGGGCGCCGACTCGGTCTACAAGAACATGACCACCTTCCTGGTCGAGAAGGAGGTCGGGTTCGGCGAGACCGCCCCCGGCCTGACCATCCCCGGGAAGATCGACAAGATGGGCTACAAGGGCGTCGACACCACCGAGGCGATCTTCGAGGGTCACCAGATCGCCGCCGAGCAGATCCTCGGTGGCGAGCCGGGCAAGGGCTTCTACCAGATGATGGACGGCGTCGAGGTCGGCCGCGTGAACGTCGCGGCCCGCGCCTGCGGCATCTCCAACCGCGCCTTCGAGCTCGGCATCTCCTACGCCCAGCAGCGGGAGACCTTCGGCAAGCCGATCGCCGAGCACCAGGCGATCCTGTTCCGCCTCGCGGAGATGGCCACCAAGGTCGAGACCGCCCACGCGATGATGGTCCGCGCGGCGCGGATGAAGGACCGTGGCGAGCGCAACGACGTCGAGGCAGGCATGGCGAAGTACCTCGCCGCGGAGTACTGCAACGAGGTCGTCGAGGCGTCGTTCCGGATCCACGGCGGCTACGGCTACTCCAAGGAGTACGAGATCGAGCGCCTCTACCGCGAGGCCGCGTTCATGCTGATCGGTGAGGGCACCGCCGACATCCAGAAGATGATCATCGGGCGCAGCCTGCTCAAGGACTACAAGCTCAAGCGCTGAGTGGTCTGCCCCGGCCTGAGGGCGGCGATTGACGGCTCGTGAAAGACGATCCCACCATGAAGCATGAGCGTCGAGCTGCGTGCCGTCGCTGGGTGGTTCGGGGTGCTCACGAGCGTCACCTTCGTCGCCGGCATCGTGCTGATGGCCTCAGAAGGAGTCGAGTCCCTGATCCCGGAAACGGGAGCGGCAGCGGAGACCTGGGCACGTCAGGTTGACGGCGCCGGGGGGCAGTTCGTCGCGGGCGGATGGCTGATCGTTGCGGGCGGACTCTTCGCGCTGGTGGCGCTCATCGGCTTCCATGACACTTTCCGAGGTGCCGCGCAGTGGCTGCATCTCGCGCCGGTGCTCGCCGTGGTAGCGATGACCCTGGTCACGGTGTCCCACGTGGTTGCCCTGGAGGTGGCCACCAACTTCGTCCCGGCCTACGTCGCCGCCAACGATTCGGTGCGGAGTTCTCTGGCCGTGAGCCTGCAGACCTGGGCGGGGGTGAGTCTCGGGCTCAACCTGACAGGCGACATCGTGCTGTGGGGGGTGGTGGTGCCGATGTACGCCGTCGCGACCCTTCGTTCCCATGTGGTGGCCCACTGGATCGGGTGGCTCGGGCTGTTCACGGCGATGTTCGGCGGGTGGCTGGGATTTGTCGGTGTCTTCGTGAAGCCGCTGGAGGGGTTCACGTTCCTGGGGTTCGTGGCGTTCTTCGTCTGGATCGCCTCGATGGGCGTGGCGATGCTGCGCAGCCCGGTGCACCGAGAGCGCTCCCCGTCGGCGCACGCGGGCTGAGGCCCTCGACGGCAGCAATCACCGCTCCCGGGCGGAGAGCACGCAGAACTCGTTGCCCTCGGGGTCGTGCAGCACCGTCCAGGTGATCTCCTCGCCCTGACCCTGCCCGACGTCGCTCGCCGTGGCGCCCCGGTCCAGCAAGCCCTGGATCAGGGCGTCACGGTCGTCGCTCACGTGCGGGGCCAGGTCGAGGTGCAGCCGGTTCTTGAGATCCTTGATCTCCGGCACCGGCACGAAGACCAGCCCGGGACCCATCTGCTCCCACGGGGTGGTCCGCAGCAGGTCCTCGGTCACGTGGGCAGGAACGATCACGGCCTCGTCGTCGGCCTCATACTCCAGCCTCCAGCCCAGCGTCTTGGCCCACCAGCGGGACTGGGCGGCGATGTCGTGGCAGTCGATCACGGTGGAGTACCAGCGCAGGCTCATGCGTCACTCCTACCCGGAAGCAGGGACAGCACGCCACCTGGTGGGGTGGGAACGGGCTGGGTGACGGAGCGCTGACGCCCATGGATCCCGCTTCGGACGTGCCTGGGCGCGCCGATGGCCCCGACCGGGCTGGGGTCGGGGTCCGGGGTGGTCAGGTTCGTCGGCGTTGGCGCGGGATGACGAGCTCGGTCAGCCGGGCGGGCGTGGTCGCGGTCGCGGGCGTTCGGTCGGTGGCCGGCGGCCGCCGGTCCGCGGGTGCGGTCTCGTACTGGTGGCCGGTGGGCGCGGTCCAGACATACCGCCGCCGTCGTCGAGGCGTCTTGTAGTCCCAGGCGGTGTGGGTCTTGACCCGGTGGTGGGTCCGGCACAGCGGCGCCAGATTGCCGGGACGGGTTTGGCCCGGTGGTCCGCCCTCGTCGGTCGGGATGTAGGGGGTGATGTGGTCGAGGTCGCAGGCCCGGGAGTCCCGGGCGCAGCCGGGGAAGACGCAGTGCGCGTCGCGCAGCAGGACTTGCTCGCGCATCGCCGCGGGTGGGTCGTGCTGGTCGACCGCGCTGGTCGGCTCGCGAGGTCGAGGACCGGGCGCAGGATCACCTTGCCGCCGGTCGCGGTGAGCCGGGTGAGCCAGTCGGTGAGCAGCTCGGTGGTGGCGGCCCCGAGCTTCTCGATCGAAGCGGCGCCGGTGCCACCGGTGAGTTCGGCCTCGAGGTCGGCTGGGGTGAGGTGCACGAACAGGTTCGCCACCCCGCCGTGTCCGGGTGAGGGTGCAGCGCCTTCGCGGCCCGACATCAGGTCCAGGGCGTATTGCGGGTCGGCGAGGATCCCGACCGCCCGTGCCCGCCGCACGTCGAGGCTGTCGGTGTCACCGAGCTGCCGCAGGTCCCCGGCGACCCGGGACACGCACTGGTCGAACAGCTCGGCGTCAGGGGTGTCCAGGGTCATCCACATCTCGGTGGTCGCCGGCGCTGCCCCGGGGCGTGACCAGACCCCGCGCTTGGCGAGGGCTTCGTCCTCGTCGGCGATCGGCGCGGTCGGGGTCGAAGTAGAGCCGGGCCTCCTGCACGAGTCGCGCGGCGTGGACCGACCCGATCTTGTCCGGGGTGGCGGCGATCAACCGGTCCGCGAACCCGGCGGCGTCCAGGGACAGGTCGCGGGTCTCCCGGGCGATCAACCGGGCCCGCCACACCGGCACCGCCAGGTCCTGGACCAGTGCCCAGAGCCGGGGCAGCCGGTGCGCCAGCTCGAGGGCATCACCGAGCAGCTGCTTGGCGGCCTCCACACAGATCCCGAGCGCGGCACCCAGATCGGCGGGAGCGAACTCCGCCACCCACGGAGCCCCCACACCCGCCAGCGGGCAAACGCTCTCGCCGTGCAGGTCGACCTCACCCCAGTGCGCCGGGACCTCATCGACCGGGCAGGGGTGCAACCTCGCCCAGATCAGCGCCATCGCGAGCTCCTCGGCGGCCGCAGCGATGCTCGAGGCCTGTCGGGCCTGACGGGCACGCTCGATCACCTGCGCCGGGCTGAGCCCGGGAGCGCTGATCGAGGTGGTGGTCATGGACCCATTCTAGGAGCGACCACTGACAGAATCGATAGGGTGTTCGACATCTGTGGACAACTTTTCCGGAACCCCGAGCGGCGAGTTCAACCGGCGATCTAGCAGTGGCCCAATGCGGCGAGGCGGAGGGTGCAGGTGCCCCCCGGCGCGGGGGTGGGTCTTGAGGCGCAGGGCGACGTCGCACTCGGTCTGGGTCGGCTCACGCAGGTCAGCGCCGTTGGGCCAGTGCTCACCCAGCAGCCTCGTCGGTGCGACGTCGTTACCGCCGAAGCCGCTGGGGCGCCGAGGTGTGTGCCCCGCGGACGCCCACCGGCGCGTGCAGCGAGTTCGGGGGTTGAGCAGAGCGCCCCACCCTTCCCCCGCGCAGCAGACTGAACCCATGGACGCAGCAGAAGCCTTCCGGGACCAGGCCGAGGCGTGCGCCGCGCTCGGCTCTGAGATGTACGCCGGGCTGCTGGTCCGGCTCGCCGCTGACATCGAGGCGGGAGGGCCGACGGCGGCTGTGCTGCTGGGACACGAGGACGACCCCGGGCGATCGGCGCTGGCGCTGCGGCTGCTCGGCAGCGTGCACCGGTTGGTGCTGCAGCGCCGGGCAGGCGCGTTGGCGACGTACTACCCCAGCGTGGGCGGGACCTGGCAGGAGGAGCAGGGGTGCGCGGCCGTGCTCGAGCTGCTCGAGCGGGACGCCGAGCTCGTCCGGGCCTGGCTGGACCGTCCGCCGCAGACCAACGAGGTGGGGCGGGCGACGGCGCTGTTCGGTGGGCTGCTGCACCTACGGGCCGAGCAGCGGCTGCCGGTGCGGCTCCTCGAGATCGGCTCCTCCGGCGGGCTGAACCTGCTCGCCGACCGCTTTTCCTACGGTGACGCCGACGGGGGAGCGTTCGGTGCTCCGGAGTCCCCAGTTCGGCTCGACCCGGCGTGGAGCGGTGCGGGACCGACGCCGTGGCCCGACCTGCAGGTGGTCGAGCGACTCGGGTGCGACCTGATGCCGGTGGACGTCTCGACCACCGAGGGGCGGCTCGCCCTGACGGCGTACGTCTGGCCGGACCAGCGCTACCGACTCGAGCGGCTGCGAGGGGCGCTGGCCCTCGCGGAGCGCGCGACCCCCGTGGTGGAACGGGTTGGCGCCGGCGAGTTCGTCGAGCGCCTCGAGCTGCGCGCCGGGGCCACGACGGTGCTGTGGCACAGCGTGATGTGGCAGTACCTCCCGGTGCTCGAGCAGGAGCGGGTCACCGCCGGCATCGAGCGGCTCGGAGCGCGGGCCACGTCGAAGGCGCCGTTCGCGCACATCTGGCTGGAGCCGGAGACGCTCGCGGAACGACGCGGCCACCGGTACCCGGTCCGGATGACCACGTGGCCCGGTGGGGAGATCCGCACCCTGGGATGGACGGTCCCGCACGGCGTGCCGGTGAGCTGGGGCGCGAGCGAGTAGGGCCGACCACGCCCGGTGCATACACTCCGCCGCATGGCAGATCGGGTGGTCCTGCACGTCGGGGCGATGAAGTCGGGCACCTCCTACGTCCAGTCGCTGCTGTTCACCAACAAGGACGCCTTGGCCGAGCGAGGCGTGCTCGTCCCGGGTCGGACGCACGGCCAGCAGGTGCTCGCGGTCCGCGAGGGGCTGGGTCACGAGACTGCGAGGAAGGCTGAGAGCAGCTGGGGGTGGGAGCAGCTGGTCGGGGAGGTCGAGGCGTACGCCGGAACCGCCGTGATCTCCACGGAGTACCTCGGGCCGGCCGCGCCCCGCAAGGTCGAACAGGTGCTGGCGACGTTCGCCGAGATCACGGTGGTGATCACCGCCCGGGACTTGAACCGCAACCTGGCCGCGATGTGGCAGGAGACCGTGCAGAACGGTCGCTCGTGGACCATGGCGGACTACCTGCACGGTGCCGAGGCCTGGCGACCGCGACCGGAGCGCTCGCCGGACGAGGTCACCGAGGCGGGGAGGACCTTCTGGCGCCAGCAGAACCTCGTGCGCCTGTGCCGCAACTGGTCGGCGGCGAACGCACGACTGGCAGTGGTCACGGTGCCGCCGCCGGGAGCCCCGCGCGAGGTGCTCCGGGACCGTTTCCTCTCGGTGGTGGGCACGACCGCCGACGGACTGACCGAGCCTGCGCGGGCCAACGAGTCCATCGGCGGCGCCTCGGCCCAGGTGCTGCGCCGTCTCAACGAGCTGCTCGACGGCGACGACCTGACCTTCCCGATCGGGAGCCAGCTGCGCAAGAACGTGCTGGCCAAGACGTTGATGGCCGCACGCAAGGCCCAGGAGCCGGCGATCGGCCTGCCGGTGGCCGGCTGGGTGCAGGAGTACGCCGAGACGATGGTGTCACGACTCCAGGGGCTCGACCTCGAGCTCGTGGGCGAGTGGAGCGACCTCCGGCCGGCCGACGTGCCGGGGGAGGACCCCGCGACCCTCCCGGAGGAGCTGGTCACCGAAGCCGCGCTGGCCGCGCTCGCAGGTGTGGTGGCACGTGAGATCCGGGCGTGAGGCGACATACTCGCTCGACGGGGCCGCTCGGCTTTGACATGGTGAGAGCACGACCCCAGGAGGATTCATGACTGCCGGATCGAACGACGACCTGAAGGCCAAGATGCGCGAGGCCCTCGACCGCAAGAATCAGGACGAGAAGGGCGTGCACAAGGACGGCCCCGTCAAGGAGAAGGCACACGGATCCGAGGTGACGGGCGGAGCCGCTCCCAAGCTGCACCGGCGCAAGGCCGGCGGCGGGGGTTCCTGAGACCGGCTCCCCACTGGCCTATGCTCGCCCCTGTGGCGAAGCGGGTGGTGCTCCATATCGGGGCGATGAAGTCCGGAACGAGCTTCATCCAGAACGTCCTGCACACCAATCGTGAGGCGCTCGTCCAGCACGGCATCCTCTACGCGCGGCCGCGGTGGCGGCTGCAGGTGCTGGCGGTGCGTGAGCTGATCGAGCACGGTGGCGAGGGTCAGCCGCCGATGCCCGAGAACGGCGACTGGCAGGCGCTGGTCGACGAGGTCAACGCGTGGCCCGGCACGGCGATCATCTCGATGGAGTTCCTCGCCCCGCGCCGACGTCCCAAGATCGAGCTGATCCAGCGAGCCTTCGTCGGCGCCGACCTCCAGGTCGTGCTGACCGCGCGTGACCTCGCCCGCTCGATCCCCGCGATGTGGACCGAGACCGTGCAGAACCGCGGCGTCCGGACGTGGCCGGAGTTCCTGGCCGCCGTACGCGCCGAGGACCGCGACGAGAAGCCGTCGCGGTGGTTCTGGAGCCACCAGCGGATCAGCGCGATCTCCAAGCGCTGGTCCAGTGTCGTCGGCCGCGACCACTTCACCTTGATCACCGTCCCGCAGAAGGGGGCGCCGCCCTCGCTGCTCTGGGACCGGTTCGCCGAGGTCGCGGGCATCCCCCCGGGCACCTGCGACCTCGCCGTGCGCAGCAACCCCGGCATCGACGCCGCGTCGGCGATGGTGCTGCGTGCGCTCAACGAGCGACTCGCCGAGACCGAGCTCAGCCGCCAGCAGTACGAACGCCTCGTCAAGGGCATCCTCGCCAAGCAGGGGCTGGTACGCCGGGGCCGGGAGATGATCCCGCTGGGGCTCGACGAGCGCTGGGTGCGCCGGCGCTCCGAGCAGGACCTCGACCGGCTGCGGGGGCTCGACCTGCGGGTGGTCGGCGACCTCGAGGAGCTGCGCGGGAAGGCCGTCCCGGGCGTGCACACCCGTCAGGTGACGGCCGAGCAGCAGCTCGAGGCGGCGCTCGACGGCCTCACCTTCATGCTCACCCGGTCGAGCCGGTCACGGGTCGCGTCCAGTGGCACCGATGAGCCCAGCGATGAGCCAGCGACGAGTCCGGCGATGGGTCCGGCGAGAGCACCGAGTCCAGCGAGAGCACCGAGGAGGCGAGGCCATGAGCCGCGTCGGCAAGCTGCTACGCCGCGGTGGCGACGCGACCAGCGCGGAGCCCGCGTCCCGCGGCACCCGCAACCAGCGTGACCCCGGTGAGCCGCTGCGGATCGCTGCGATCACCTTCTGCCGCGACGAGGGCCGGATGCTCCCGCTGTGGGTCAAGTACTACGGCGCCCAGCTCGGCGTCCAGAACCTCTACGTCGTCGACGACAACTCCGAGGACGGCTCGACCGACGACCTGCCGTGCGACGTCCTGCACATCCCGCCGATCCGGGGCGGCAAGTTCAACAGCACCCGGATGGCGATGGTCGGCAACCTGGGTCGGTCGCTGCTCGAGCTCTACGACGTGGTGATGTTCTGCGACACCGATGAGTTCATCGTGCCCGACCCGGCCGTGTGGTCCGGTCTCAAGGAGTACATCGAGGCGCGCACCGACGAGGGCCGCAACGCGGTCGGCTCGCTCGGCTTCAACGTGGTGCACAACGTCGGCGTCGAGCCGCCGTTGGACCTCGATGCCCCGCTGCTGGGTCAGCGTCAGCTCGCGAAGTTCCTGCCGCTGATGTGCAAGCCGGCGATCAAGTGGGTGCCGGCGCACTGGAGCGACGGGACGCACGGCGTACGCACGCCGTACGAGGTCGATCCCGAGCTGTGGATGTTCCACATGAAGTTCGGGGACCGCGACCACCTCCAGGAGGCCGCCGACCACCGGCAGCGGATGGTGGAGGCCGACGGGCGTTCGCGCGACACCCAGTGGCGACAGGGCGGAGACAGCCTGGTGGAGCTGCTGGAGCGGATCACCGATGGTGCGGACGCCGCGCGGATCCCGGAGTTCGTGCCTCCGACCGGGGACAAGCTGGCAGCCCTGGTGGTGGAGGAGCCCAAGGGCAACTTCCGCGCCCCCAAGGCCAGCCAGATGACGCTGATGGAGAAGCGGCCCCTGGTGCGGATCCCCGAGCGGTTCTTCGGGATCGTCTAGGGCGTGTCGGCGAACATCGTCTCAGCGGTGTAGCGCTTGCCGATGCTGAGGTCGTACATCACCATCCGGTAGTCCTCGAGCACCTTCTTGGCCTCAGGGCTGAGGTCTCGCGGTGCGACCTGCTCCCCGGCGGCGTTGATCGCGAGTCCGGTGTCCATGGCCGGAACCTGCTTGTCGAGGGCGTCGAGCAGGGCGTACCACGGCGGGATCGGCACCTCGAGGGCGTTGAACAGCTTGGGCAGGAACTGCGTCGGGCTGGTGGTGGGCAGCTCGGTGTGCTTCAGCGGCTTGCGGTTGCTCCAGATCAGGAACGGCGTCTGATGAGCTGCCAGCAGGCCCTCGCGCTCGACCAGGCTCTGGGGATAGACCTGCGGCGGCAGGTGGTCGCCGTAGAAGATCACGGCGGTCGGCTCGGGGGACTTCTTCAAGGTGGCGAGCAGCTCGGCGAGGGCGTCGTCGGTGCGCGCGATCCCGCGGGCGTACTGACCCGCCAGCTTGGCGAAGTTGGGCGGCAGCCCCGAGGTCGGGGTGATCGGGTCGTCGTACTGGTTGCCGTAGGGCATGTGGTTCTGCATGGTGACCAGGTGCGTCAGGACCGGCTCGTCGTGGGTGTCGATCTGGTGCAGGACCTCCTTGAACGCCGACTCGTCGTCGATGAACCGACCACCGCCGCGGCCCTTGAAGGTCATCTGGTCCTTGGTGATGAACTTCTCGAACCCGAAGGCGTCGTAGACCTCGGGTCGGGAGTACATCCGCGGTGAGAACGGGTGGATCGCGATCGGGGTGTGCCCGTGGTCGCGGAGGTACTCCACCGCGGAGGGGAAGGTCTTGTACTGGGAGACCAGCTGCTCGTAGGGCGTGGAGAGCTGGGGGGACAGCTGGCTCAGCGACTGACCGGTGAGCAGCTCGTACTCGGTGTTGGCGGTGCCGCTGCCGAAGCCGGGGGCCAGCATCTTGCCCGAGACGGTGTTCGCCATCGTGGCGGTGGTCTTGGGGATCGGGTCGACCGGGAACTTCACCGACTTCAGCCAGGTCGGGTTGCTGAAGCTCTCGGAGAGGATGATCACCACGTTGGTCTTGTCCAGGGTGGCGGTGCGGCCCTTGTTCATCGCCTCGGCCTGGGCCCGGTAGCGGGCGGCGATGGCCTCGACCGCGGCCTTGGAGTAGCCGCGGGGCTCCTTCATGGCGGTCACGTGCATGTTGAACAGCAGGCCGGCCACGAAGCCGTTGCGCTGGTAGTTCACGCGCTGGTCCCAGCTGCGCCAGCGCAGGCCGGTGGAGTCGAACGCCGTACGCCACGGGTTGCCGCGCTCGTTGAAGTCGGTGGCGAGGTTGAGCAGTCCCAGGCAGACCACGACGACCAGCAGGCGGGAGGCCCGCACGATGATCAGGCTGCGGCGGCTCAGGCCCTTGGACACCAGCGGGAAGGCGAAGCGCGCGACCAGCCAGCCCACCCCACCGGCCAGGACCACGATCAGCGCCAGGCCCACCGCCCCGAGGAGCAGCTGGTTGCGGGAGACCATCTCGAACAGGAAGGTCGGCTGGCGCAGGAACACCACGTCGCTGGGGTAGACGGGGTCGTTGCGCAGGTCGAGCTTGGTGATGTTGACGATCCCGATCAGTGCCGTCAGCGCGGTCACCACGCCGAGAGCCAGCCAGAGCCGCCCGATCAGCGCCACGAAGAGGAGCACGACGACCCACACCACGACGATGCTCGGCAGCACCGCGGCGGGCTCGAAGGACCGGTTGAGCAGCGCGCCACGCGCGTTGGGCCAGGCCGTGGCGTCGAGCACGAGCGTGACCAGCACGGCCCAGAGCACGGTCATCGCCAGGGTCAGCACGAGCGTGACTGCCAGACGAGTGCGTGATGTGGGCCGGCTGTGGGGTTCGGGCGGCGTGGGGGAGTCCGAAGTCGGCTCCGTCACGGCGCGGGGGCGCAAGCCGAGCATTTCGAAAGCATACGTGGCCGGTCCGCCCGATCTCGGCTGCGACGCCGCACCCGGTCGTGGGAGACTTCCTCGGTCCGTCACGGCGTGGAGAAGGAGCAAGGATGCAGTTCGGTCGCAGCTATGAGGAGTTCGAGGTCGGGGCGACGTACAAGCACTGGCCCGGCAAGACGGTCACCGAGTTCGACGACCACATGTTCTGCCTGCTGACGATGAACCATCACCCGCTCCACCTCGACACGAACTACGCCGTGGAGACCACGCAGTTCGGCAAGAACGTCGTGGTGGGCAACTACGTGTACTCGATCCTGCTCGGCATGAGCGTGCCCGACATCTCCGGCAAGGCGATCGCCAACCTGGAGATCGAGTCGCTGCGCCACGTCGCGCCGACCTTCCACGGCGACACGTTGTACGGCGAGACCACCGTGCTGGACAAGTGGGAGAGCAAGAGCAAGGACGATCGCGGCGTCGTGCACGTCGAGACCATCGGCTACAACCAGGACGGCAAGATCGTGTGCATCTTCCGCCGCAAGGTGATGGTGCCCAAGGACAGCTACCTCACCGAGCGCGGTGGGGAGCAGCCCGGTCGTCCCGTGCCGCAGCCGGACAAGAACTGGCCCGGGCCGCAGGAGCAGTGACCGTGTCGGAGGGTGAGCTGTGGGTGATCAGGCACGGCGAGACCGAGTGGAGCCGTGACGGTCGGCACACCTCGCACACCGAGCTCGACCTGACTGCCGAGGGTGAGGCGGTGGCGCAGCGGCTGGCCGAGCGTCTCGCCGACGTGGAGTTCGACCTCGTCCTGACCAGTCCTCGGCTCCGGGCCCGACGTACGGCCGAGCTCGCCGGGCACGCGGACGCCGAGCTCGAGGACGACCTCACCGAGTGGGACTACGGCGACTACGAGGGGATCACGACACCCGAGATCCGCAAGGACGTGCCCGGTTGGACGACCTGGACGCACCCGAGTCCCGGCGGCGAGAGCGCGGAGCAGGTCTCCCAGCGGCTCGACCGGGTCGTCGAGCGGGTGCGCGCGAACGGCGGCAGGGTCCTGGTGTTCAGCCACGGCCACGCCAGCCGCGCGCTGGCGGCGCGCTGGCTCGGGCTACCGGTGCAGGACGGGCGACTGTTCACCCTCGACACCGCCACCGTGTCGGTGCTCGGCTGGGAACGCGAGACGCCGGTCGTGGCGCGCTGGAACTCCTGACCACTACTCTCGGGGGCGTGCTGCTCGCCGCGTCGTGTCCTCGTTGCACCTCCCCGGTGGTTGCCGACGCGGCCGGTCACCTCTGCCCGGTGCACGGCCGGATCGAGGTGCTGTGGCGCCCGGTCGAGGCCGACTACGACTCCTTCGCCGAGCTCGTCAGTCGTTCCGAGGAGCTGCCCATCTACCTCCCGTGGCCGATGAGCCCGGGATGGTCGATCGCCGACTTCGGCTGCGTCGGCCGGAAGGGACGGGTGCGCGCCACGGTCACGACCACGGTCGGGAGCAGCGATCTCGACGGCCAGGTGGAGGTCACGGTGGTCTCCGAGGAGCCGGGGGTCGGCCTCGGCGCCCGGTGCAGCGGCACGTCGTACGACGACCCCGGACCGCAGATCAGCAACGGCCCGCCCGCGATCAAGGTCCGTGCCGGCGGCCGCACCGTGCCGATGTGGCTGGTCGAGGACGAAGCCGACGCCGATGACAGCGACGACGTGCTCGCCCGCGCGGTGTTCGCCGGCGAGGCCGAGGGTCGCTGGCTGTGGCTGGTGATGAAGCCTGCCTCCGCCGCGCTGCTGCTCCAGGACCCCTGGCTGCTCGCCGACGTCACCGGGTTCGGCCCCGAGGCCCTCGAGATGCCCTTCGGTGGCCCCCGCCCGACCTGGTGACCCGACCCCCGTGCGGCCGTGCGGTCTGCTCGCGGTGTGCTCGCGGTCTGCTTGTAACGCGGTGTTCGTGCTGCTGCATACCCCGCCGGCGGCATGCGCAGCAGCACGAACACCGCGTTACACGCGAGAAGGGGCGTCACAACATGCGCAACGTCACGGGTATCCCTGCGCTGGCGGGGGTGGTTCATGCGGCACAATGACCTCTGATGTCCAGCACACGAGTCCTCGCCGTCGCCAACCAGAAGGGTGGCGTGGCCAAGACGACCACCGTCGCCTCTCTCGGGGCCGCCCTTGCCGAGCTCGGGCAGAAGGTGCTGCTGGTCGACCTCGACCCGCAGGCCTGCCTGACCTTCAGCCTCGGCATCGACCCCGAGGACCTCGAGATCTCGGTGCACCACGTGCTGACCAAAGGCGTCGACCCGGCCGAGGTGATCATCGCCACCGACGACGGCGTCGACCTGCTCCCGGCCACGATCGAGCTCGCCCGCGCGGAGTCCGACCTGTTGACCCGCACCGGTCGTGAGTACGTCATCCGCACCGCCGTGGAGGACTCCGAGGGCTACGACTGGGTGATCCTGGACTGCCCGCCGTCGCTGGGCGTCCTCACCGTCGCTGCGCTGACCGCCGCCACCGGCGTGCTGATCCCGCTGCAGTGCGAGACCCTGTCCCACCGTGGCGTGGGCCAGCTGCTCGACACCGTCCACGACGTACGCCGCTTCACCAACCGCGGCCTCGAGGTGTGGGGCGTGCTGCCCACGCTGTACGACGGCCGGACCAACCATGCGCGCACGGTGCTGGAGACGATCTCGGAGACCTACGGGCTCGAGGTGATCGAGCCGCCGATCCCGAAGTCGATCCGGTTCGCCGAGGCCCCCGCGGCCGGACGCTCGATCCTGAAGACCTCCCGCAGCAACAAGGGTGCCCAGGCCTACCGCGACGTCGCGGCCGGTCTGCTCAAGCGAGGCTGACCGTGAGCAGGCGACGCCTCGAGCGACCCCGACCCCAGCCGGGTCGCCGTCGCCAGGTTCGCACGCGCCCGCGCTACGGCCGACTCACCGCAGCCGCGCTGTCGCTGGCAGTGACGGTGGTGACCCTGCTCGGTGGGCTCGGGGTGCTCCCCACCGACTCCCCGGCGGCTGCCAGCTCCTCGCGCTCGGAGAAGGGCAACGACACCGCCACCTGGGCGGCTGTCGTCCTGGCCCCGGCGCCGAAGCCCGTGCCGACCCCCGTGCCGACCCACGGGCCCGTCGCCCCCGTGCCGACCCACGG
Source organism: uncultured Actinomycetota bacterium (assembly GCA_963782215.1). GTDB lineage: Bacteria > Actinomycetota > Actinomycetes > Propionibacteriales > Nocardioidaceae > Marmoricola. Next base: position 69,130 of record CAWAJE010000019.1, read on the forward strand.
GCCTGTCGCCCCCGTGCCCGTCGGCCCGTCGCCCACCGCAGCGAAGCAGCTCGCGGCCGCCGACGACACCGCCCTGCCCAAGCACTCCGGGACCGGCCGACGCGTCGTCTTCGACCTCAGCGCTCAGCGGGTGTGGCTGGTCGGCAAGGGCGACCACGTCGCGCGCACCTACCTGGTCTCGGGCAGCCTGACCGAGAACCTGCGCGCCGGAACCTTCGCGGTCTACTCGCGCTCGCGCCATGCCGTCGGCATCGACAACTCCGGGGTGATGGAGTACTTCGTGCGCTTCACCCGGGGTGCCAACGCCGCGATCGGGTTCCACAGCATCCCGACCAAGGACGGCCGACCGCTGCAGACCAAGGCGCAGCTCGGCACGCCGCAGTCGCACGGCTGCATCCGTCAGGCGCTGCCCGACGCGGTCGAGCTGTGGAAATTCGCGCCCGAGGGCACGAAGGTCGTCGTCACAGCCTGACCGACGTCAGCGGGTGGCTCAGCTGCCCTCGCCCGCAGCGGCCGGACGGCCACCTCGGGTGCGGCTGCGGCTCCGGTTGCGCTTGCGTGCGGGACGGTCACCGGACTTCTCGGCACCTGCCTCGCCGGTGCTCTCGGACGGGGCGTCCTGGCCACGGCTGCCGCCGGAGCGGGCCTGGTCGCCCCGACCACCATCACGGCCACCATCACGGCCACCGCGGCCGCCATCACGGCCACCGCGGCCGCCATCACGGCCACCGTCACGGCCACGCGCGCTGTCGGGACGGGGCTTGCGCTCCACGGTGCCCTCGGGCACGATCCGGCCCTTGATGCCGGGGGCGATGCCCTGGTCGTGCAGGAAGTGCTCGGAGCTGGAGTAGGTCTCCTGCGGGTCGTCGAAGGGCAGGTTGTGCGCCTTGTTGATCATCTTCCAGCGGTGCAGGTCCGCCCAGTCGACGAAGGTGATCGCGATGCCGGTCGCGCCGGCGCGTCCGGTGCGACCGATCCGGTGGACGTAGACCTTCTCGTCCTCGGGGCAGGTGTAGTTGACCACGTGGGTCACGCCGGTCACGTCGATGCCGCGGGCGGCGACGTCGGTGGCGACGAGCACCTGGAGCTTGCCCTCGCGGAACCTGGCCAGGGCACGCTCCCGTGCCGCCTGGGCCATGTCGCCGTGCAGCGGGGCGCTGGTGAAGCCGCGCTCCTCCAGGTCGTCGGCGATCCGCTGGGCCTGACGCTTGGTGCGCGTGAAGACGATCATCAGGTCGGCGCCCTCGGCCTGCAGCAGGCGGCCGATCATCTCCGGCTTGTCGAGGTCGTGCGCCTGGTAGATGAACTGCGCGGTCGCCGGCACCATCTGGGTGTCCTCGCCGGACTCGGCGCGGATGTTCATCGGGTGGCGCATGTGCGTGCGGGCCAGCGCCACGATCGCTGCCGGCATGGTGGCCGAGAACAGCATCGTCTGGCGGGTTTCGGGGGTCTGCTTGAGCAGGCGCTCCACGTCGGGCAGGAACCCGAGGTCGAGCATCTCGTCGGCCTCGTCGAGCACGAGCGACTTCACGTGCGAGATGTCCAGCGAGCGTCGGTTCATCAGGTCGATCAGCCGGCCCGGCGTACCGACCACGACCTCGACACCCGAGGCCAGCGCGTCGAGCTGCGGCTCGTAGGGGACTCCGCCGTAGACGGTCAGGACGCGGATGCCGCGGTCCTTGCCGGCCATGGTGAGGTCCTTGCTGACCTGCAGGGCCAGCTCACGCGTGGGAGCCACGATCAGCGCCTGGGGCTTGCCCGGGGCCGCGAGGTCCTCGAAGTCAGGGTCGTGGGGCGCGACGGAGCGCTGCAGCACGGGAATGCCGAAGGCGAGCGTCTTGCCGGTGCCGGTGCGGGCCTGACCGATCAGGTCGGTGCCCATCAGGGCCACGGAGAGGGTCATCTCCTGGATCGGGAAGGGGGACACGATGTTGGCGCGCTCGAGGGCGTCGCAAATCTCGGGGAGTACCCCGAGCTCTCGGAAGGTCGTCAGGATCTTGCCTGTTCTGTGCTGACCCCGCGAAAGGGTCGGATGGGTTCAAGTCCGGTGTGTTCACCGCCGCTGGCGAGCCGCCCACAGTGTGCGTCCGGGAAGTGTTCTCCGGGTGCCGTCAAGGGAGCATCAAGCCTGCGGTCCTCAGCGAGTCTATCGGTAGGGTGCCGACATGACCGAAACCTCACCGCAGGACACGGCTCAGGCGCCGGTCGAGCAGCATGACTCCGTGGCCTTCGAGGACCCCGCCTACCGCGCCGCCGTGGTCGACCTGCTCGGCGCGATCGCCTACGGCGAGATCTCGGCCTTCGAGCGGCTCACCGACGACGCCAAGCTGGCTCCGGTCCTCGAGGACAAGCTCGCGCTGGCCAAGATGGCCACGATCCAGTTCAGCCACGTCGAGCCGCTGCTCGACCGGATCAGCGAGCTCGGTGTCGATCCGGTGCTGGCGATGGACCCGTTCCGCAAGCCCTTCGACGTCTTCCACGCCGCGACCGCGCCCAACGACTGGCTCGAGGGCCTGATCAAGGCGTACGTCGGGGACGGGCTGGCTGCCGACTTCTACGTCGAGATCGCGGCCTACCTCGACGCGGGCACGCGCCAGCTGATCGTGGACTCCCTGTCCGACGCAGGGCACGCTGACTTCGTCGTCGACCGGGTGCGCCGAGCCATCGTGCAGGACCACCGGGTCGGGGGGCGACTCGCCCTGTGGGGACGACGGCTGATGGGCGAGGCGCTGTCCCAGGCCCAGCGGGTGGCGGCCGAGCGGGACTCGCTGGCCGCGCTGCTGGCCGGTGGCGTGGACCGCCCCGGCATGGACCTCGCGGCCCTGGGCCGGATGTTCGCCCGGCTCACCGAGAACCACACCAAGCGGATGGAACAGCTCGGCCTGGCCTCCTAGCCGCGCCCCGCGGGGAATCGCCTAGGAGCGGTAGCCGACCGGACCGGTCGAGGTCTTGGCGATGTCGACGTAGGCCAGGCAGCTGCCCGGAACGACCACGCGGCGGCCCTTGGCGTCGGTGAGCGAGAGCACCCCGCCCTCCTCGATCGCAGCAGCAACGGCCGCCTGCACGCCGTCGGCGTCGAGGGTGGTGTCGATGGTCAGCTCGCGCTGGGCGTTCTGCACGCCGATCTTGACCTCCATGGGAGGACCTCCTTGTTGGATGCTTCTGGGGTGGGGTGAGTTCGTAAACGACGTTCAGCGGGGCTCGTCGGTCCGGGGGTATCCCCGGATGCCGCGCCAGGCCAGACCGGCGACCAGGCTGGCCGCCTCCGCCTGGTCGATGGTGCCGTGCTCCTGCAGCCAGAACCGGGCGCTGACCTGGGCCATGCCGACCAGGGAGACCGCCAGCAGCTGCGACTGCTCCTCGGACAGGCCGGTGTCGTCGCGGATCACGTGGGCGATCAGCTTGGCGCACTCCACGGTCACCCGGTCGACGCGGGCCCGGACAGCCGGCTCGTTGGTCAGGTCGGACTCGAAGACCAGTCGGAAGGCGCCCTCGGCGCTGGCGACGTAGTCGTAGAACGCGTGCATCGTCGCCGCCACGCGGAGCTTGTTGTCCTCGGTGGACTCCAGCGCCTGCGCGGCCGCCGAGATGATCGTGTCGCAGGACTCGTCGAGCAGGGCGAGGTAGAGCTCGAGCTTGCTCGGGAAGTGCTGGTAGAGCACGGGCTTGGAGACCCCGGCGCGGTCGGCGATGTCGTCCATCGCGGCGGCGTGGTAGCCCTGCGCGACGAAGACCTCGAGCGCGGCACTCAGCAGCTGGGCGCGTCGTGCCCGTCGGGGCAGGCGCACGCCGCGTGCGACCTGGCCCCTCGTCGGCACGTCCACCTGCTCGGGTGCCTGCTCAGGCGTCCGCTGCTGGGACCCACCGCTCGTCGTCACCCCCGAAGCGTACATAGGACGTGTCCGGATGGCGGGCACCGTTCCCTCTCCCGCGAGACGCGGTCAACATGGAGGGGAACAGGGAAGTGCCACGAGGTGTTGAGCGTGGAGCAAGCAATGACTGCAACGAGGAGTAGTTCTGTGTCCCTACCCGCACTGGTCGAGCCGGCCGCCGAGCTCACGACCGACGAGGTACGCCGCTACAGCCGGCACCTGATCATTCCCGATGTCGGCATGACCGGCCAGAAGCGACTGAAGAACGCCAAGGTCCTGGTCATCGGCGCCGGAGGCCTCGGCAGCCCGGCCCTGCTCTACCTGGCCGCGGCCGGTGTCGGCACGCTGGGGATCGCGGAGTTCGACACCGTCGACGAGTCGAACCTGCAGCGCCAGGTCATCCACGGCGTCAGTGACATCGACAAGCCCAAGGGTCTCTCCGCCAAGGAGTCGATCGCGGAGATCAACCCCTACGTCACGGTGGTCCTGCACGAGGAGCGGCTCGACAACGACAACGTCTTCGAGGTCTTCCGCGGCTACGACCTGATCGTCGACGGCACCGACAACTTCGCTACGCGCTACATGGTCAACGACGCGGCGTACTTCCTCGGCATCCCCTACGTCTGGGGCTCGATCTACCGCTTCGACGGCCAGGCCAGCGTGTTCGCCCCGAACCTCGTCGACGACGCCCCCTGCTACCGCTGCCTCTACCCCGAGCCGCCGCCGCCGGGCATGGTGCCGAGCTGCGCCGAGGGCGGCGTGCTGGGTGTGCTGTGCGCGAGCATCGGCTCGATCCAGGTCAACGAGGCGATCAAGCTGCTGACCGGCATCGGCGAGCCGTTGGTGGGCAGGCTGATGATCTACGACGCACTCGAGATGGAGTACCGCAAGCTCAAGGTGCGCAAGGACCCCAACTGCGCGCTGTGCGGCGAGAACGCCACGGTCACCGAGCTGATCGACTACGACGCCTTCTGTGGTGCGGTCTCCGAGGAGGCAGCGGACGCCGCCGCCGGGTCCACGATCTCGGTGACCACGCTGGAGACCATGCTCAAGGAGCGCGACAACGGCGAGCGGGACTTCGTCCTGGTCGACGTGCGTGAGCCCAACGAGTTCGAGATCAACAAGATCCCGGGCTCGGTGCTGATCCCCAAGGGCGAGTTCCTCAACGGCAACGCGCTCGGCCAGCTGCCGCAGGACAAGCAGGTCGTGCTGCACTGCAAGTCCGGCGTCCGCTCCGCCGAGGCGCTGGCGGTGCTCAAGGGTGCGGGGTACGCCGACGCGGTGCACGTCGGCGGCGGTGTGGTGGCCTGGGTCACCCAGATCGACCCGTCGCAGCCGTCGTACTGACGCAGACCAGCGAGGTGCCCGGGTAGTCCGAAATGACTACCCGGGCACTTCCGTCTGGGCCATCTCGCCCGTAACCCCACGGGGCGGCGCTCGTTGGACGGAGTGAGAAGTCTCCTCCGTACGACGAAAGGCACCCCTCGATGCGCATCTCTCGGACCCTGATCTCCACTGCTGCTGTGGGGCTGCTGACCACGGTCGGGCTGGCCACCTCGCCCGCCGCCTCCGCCGCCCCCAGCTGGGCGCCTGCGGAGACTGCCGCCATCCACCCGGGGACGATGATGTACACCGACGGCGCGCAGTGCACCGCGAACTTCGTCTACACCGACGCCACCGGGAACACCTACGTCGGCTACGCCGCGCACTGCGCCGGCCAGGGTGCGGCCACGGACACCAACGGGTGCAACGTCGACTCCGTGCCGCTGGGCACCAAGGTCACCTTCACCAACGACGGCAGCCTGGTCTCCGCCGGCACCCCGGTCGGTCACGGGACGCTGGCCTACAGCTCGTGGATCACCGAGAAGAAGCTCGGCACCACCGACGCGAACACCTGCGCCTACAACGACCTCGCCCTGGTGAAGGTCGATGCGGCCGACGTCGCCAAGGTCAACCCCTCGGTGCCGTTCTGGGGTGGACCCACCGGCATCGACACCAACGGGACCGCTGCGGGTGACCGGGTCTACACCTACGGCAACTCCAGCTTGCGCGCCGGCCTCGAGCCGCTCTCGCCGCACACCGGCGTGAGCCTGGGTGACGACCCCGCCGACGGTGGCTGGACCCACCCGCTCTACACCGTGACCCCGGGCATCCCCGGAGACTCCGGGTCGGGCTTCCTCTCCGCAGACGGCACTGCCGTCGGGACCCTGTCCACGCTCGGCCTGGCCCCGCTGCCGGCGTCGAACAACATCGGTGACCTGAGCAAGGAGCTCGCCTTCGCGCAGGCGCACTCCGGCATCGCCGGTCTGCAGCTGGTGCTCGGCACCGAGCCCTTCTCCCCGGTGCTGTGACCTCCGGGATCTGACCCCCAGACCGTGAACCCCGGGGGAGTTCACGCCGGCGCCTCACCCGAGACATCGGGTGAGGCGCCGTGGGATATTAGGTGCATGTCCGGACGAATCCCACTGTTGGTCGCTCTCCTTCTCCTCACGGCGCTCGCGGTGCCGGGCGCGTCGGCCAACGCCGCCGCGACCGGTCCGAGGATCGCGCCGGGGGTGCAGATGGTCACCGACGGTGCGCAGTGCACCGCCAACTTCGTCTTCCGTGACCGCAAGCGGCGCCTCTACCTCGGCTACGCGGCGCACTGCGCGGGCAAGGGGGAGTCGACCGACACCAACGGTTGCAGGACCCCGTCGCTGCCGATGGGCACCCGCGTGCGCTTCGTGTCCGGGATGAACGCGCTCAGCGGGGGCGCGACGATCGGCTACGGCCGGTTGCGCTACTCCTCGTGGGCGGCGATGCAGCGGGCCCGGACGACGGCAACCTCTGTGTGCGAGACCAACGACTTCGCCCTGGTGGAGGTGGAGCGTGCCTACCGCGGCCGGGTGGACCCGACCTTCCCGTCGTACGGCGGCCCGACCGCGCTGGCCGGCGTACCCGCTGCAGGGGAGCAGGTCTACACCTACGGCAGCTCCTCGCTGCGCGGCTCCTCGGCCAAGACCGGCAGCGTCGTGGAGTCCGACTCCCGGTCCGCCACGGTGTTCACCCCCTCTCCCGGCATCCCGGGTGACTCCGGCAGCGGCTACCTCGACGCCCGCGGACGCGCGTTCGGCGTGCTCTCCACGGTCAACATCGCCCCGCTGGCCGGCACGAACGGTGTCGGTGGCCTCGCCGCGCAGGTGAGCTTCGCCAGGGCCCACGGCATCCGCACGCTGCGTCTGGTGCCGGGGCGCGCCCCGTTCCGCGCGTCGTCCTTCTGACCGGCGTTCCCGCACGCCAAGGTGGTGCCGAGCACTGGCATCATCGGCGGGGTGCTGAACGAGGAGTACGTCGAGCAGGTGCTGCGGGTGGTCGAGAGCGTCCCGGTCGGACGCGTGACCACCTACGGCGCGATCGCCGAGCACGTCGGCAGCGGTGGACCTCGCCTGGTGGGCCGGGTCCTCTCCCACGAGGGCGGTCCGGTCCCCTGGTGGCGGGTGGTGCGGGCCGACGGCTCGCTGCCGCAGTGCCACGACGGCGAGGCGCGAGCCGCCTACCTGCAGGAGGGCACCCCGCTGCGTGCCTCGGGTCGGATCGACATGGTCGCGGCGTTCTGGCAGCCAACATCCGGTCTCGTCCGGTGAGCCCCGCCGCGGATCTGTCGGCGGCAGGTGTTTGGCTGTTCCGGTGAAGCGATCGGGGCCCCAGAAGAGCCACCAGACGACCCACCAGACGGCCTACCAGCTGGTGCGGGAGCGTCTGGGTGCCGTGCCCGTGCCGCAGCTCGACCCCCAGCAGCAGTCGGTCGTCGACCACCCGGGCGGGCCGCTGCTCGTGCTGGCGGGGCCGGGGACCGGCAAGACCACCACGCTCGTCGAGGCGATCGTCGACCGGATCGAGAACCACGGGGCCGACCCGGAGTCGGTGCTGGCGCTGACCTTCAGCCGCAAGGCCGCCGAGCAGCTGCGCGACCGGGTCACGGCCAGGTTGGGTCGGACGCTCTCGACCACGATGTGCTCGACCTTCCACTCCTTCGCCTACGGCCTGATCCGTCGCTACTCACCCCCGGAGCTGTACGCCGGACCGCTGCGCCTGCTCAGCGCACCCGAGCAGGACGTCGTGCTGCGCGAGCTGCTCGTCGAGACCCCGGAGTCGATCGTGTGGCCGGCGTCGCTCCAGCGCGCCGCCCAGACGAGGGGCTTCGCCCACGAGGTCGCGGCGGTGCTCGGTCGCGCTCGTGAGAAGGGGCTCGACGGCGAGGACCTGACCGCGCTGGGCAAGGAGCACGGCCTCGAGGAGTTCGTCGCCGCCGGGTTGTTCCTCGACCAGTACCTCACCGTCCTCGACGACCTCGGCGCCACCGACTACTCCGACCTGATCCGGCGAGCCACCCTGGAGGCACGGGTCCACCAGGAGGAGCTGCGGCGAAAGTTCGCCCACGTCTTCGTCGACGAGTACCAGGACACCGACCCCGGCCAGGTGGCACTGCTGCGCGCGCTGGCCGGCGACGGCCGCAACCTGACCGTGGTCGGCGACCCGCACCAGTCGATCTACGGCTTCCGGGGCGCCGAGGTGCGTGGCCTGATGGAGTTCCCCCGGGAGTTCCCGCGAGCGGACGGCACACCGGCCGACGTGGTCGCGCTGGGGACGACCCGTCGCTTCGGCCCCCGCATCCTGACCGCCACCCAGCGGCTCGCGCACCGGCTGCCGCTCCCCGGCGGGTTGCCGCAGGAGGCTCGCGACGCCTTCCTGCGACCCACCGCGGCGACGGGGCGCCCGGGCAGCGAGGGCCGGGTCGATGTCGCGACCTTCGACACCGAGCGCGCCGAGGCCGAGCACGTCGCCGACCTGCTGCGCCGCGCCCACCTCGAGGACGGCGTCGGCTGGGACGAGATGGCCGTCCTGGTCCGCTCCGGGCGCAGCACCATCCCCGGCCTCCGTCGCTCGCTGGCGGCCGCCGGCGTCCCGGTCGAGGTCGCGACCGACGAGGTGCCCCTGGTCCGCGACCCCTCCGTTGCTCCGCTGCTCGACGCCCTGCGAGCCGTGCTCAACCTGGAGAACGACGACCCCGACGACGTGGACCACGTCGATCCGGGCCGGGCCGAGGCACTGCTGATGAGCCCGCTGGGTGGCCTCGACGCCGGTGACGTGCGACGCCTCGGCCGCACCCTGCGGCAGCGGGAGAAGACGGCCGCCGAGAGGTCAGACGGGCCTGGGCCTGGGCCTGGGCCTGAGCCTGAGCCTGGGCCTGGGCCTGGGCGCGCGCGCACCTCACGCGAGCTGCTGCGCCTGGCGGTGGTCGACCACACCTTCCTCGACGGCCTCGAGGGCGCCGAGGTCAAGCGGGCGAGTGCCCTGAGCTCGTTGCTCGCGCAGGCGCGGGCTCAGGTCGACGAGGGCGCGAGCGCCGAAGACCTGCTCTGGACGATCTGGTCCGGCACCGGCTGGCCACAGCGGTTGCGACGCGCCGTCGAGTCGGGTGGCCCCGGTGCTCGGCGGGCCCACCGCGACCTCGACTCGGTGGTGGCGCTGTTCGCAGCGGCCGCCCGGGCCGAGGAGCAGCGTGACCACCTCGGGGTGCGCAGCTTCCTGGCCACCCTGGTCGCCCAGCAGCTGCCCGCCGACACCCTGGCCGAGCAGGGGGTCCGGGGGGCGTCGGTGCGGTTGCTGACCGCCCACCGCTCCAAGGGCCTGGAGTGGCGCCTCGTGGTGGTGGCCCACGTGCAGGCCGAGGCGTGGCCCGACCTGCGCCGCCGCAGCACCCTGCTGCAGGCCGACCGGATCGGCGTGGACGGCCTGGTGCCCCCGGTGAGCACCCGCGAGCTGCTGGTCGAGGAGCGCCGGCTGTTCTACGTCGCGTGCACCCGCGCCCGAGAGCGGCTGGTGGTCACGGCGGTCGCCTCCCCGGAGGACGACGGGGAGCAGCCCTCGCGGTTCCTGGCGGAGCTCGGTCTCGAGGTCCGCCGGGTCACCGGACGACCCCAACGGCCACTGTCGATGCCCGGGTTGGTCAGCGAGCTGCGCCGTACGCTCACCGACCCGAGCACCTCCCCGGCGCTGCGCCAGGCAGCCGCCACGCGCCTGGCCAGGCTGGCCCGCGAGACCGCCGGTGGTCGTCAGGTCGCGCCCCAGGCAGACCCCGGCACCTGGTGGGGGACCCGGTCGCCGAGCCTCTCCGAGAAGGCGGTGCGCGACCCGCAGCGGCCGGTGCCGATCTCGGCGAGCGTCCTCGACTCCCTGGCCACCTGCCCCACCCAGTGGTTCCTGGAGCGCGAGGCGGGCGGCTCCCAGCGCGCCCACCAGTCCGCCAACGTCGGCCAGCTCGTGCACGCGCTGGCGCAGCGCGTGGCCGACGGCGAGATCACCCGCGGCCCCGACGACGTCGAGGAGCTGATGGTGCAGGTCGCGGCCGTCTGGGACCGGCTGGAGTTCCGCACCCCCTGGTCCCGCAAGCGCGAGCACGACCGGGTGCGTGCAGCGTTGGCACGCTTCCTGCGCTGGCACTACGACAACCGGCGGACCCTGCTCGGCACCGAGACCCGGTTCGCCACCGAGGTGGTGCTGGAGAGCGGTGAGACCGTCCAGATCAGCGGCTACGCCGACCGGGTCGAGCTCGACGCCGAGGGACGCGTGGTGGTGGTCGACCTGAAGACCGGGCGCGCCCTCCCGACCAACAAGTCGGTGCTGACCCACCGGCAGCTCGGCCTCTACCAGTACGCCGTGCAGAGCGGTGCCGTCGACGACCTGGTGCCCGACCGTGCTGCTGACGAGCCGGTGGTCAGTGGGGGAGCAGAGCTGGTGCAGCTCGGGATGATCGGCGACGCTGCCCAGGCAGCGGTGCAGCTGCAACCGGTGCATGCCGCCGACGGGCCCGAGCGCGAGGTCCTGCGCTCCGAGCTGCAGCGGGCTGCGACCTACTTCCGCACCGAGACCTTCCCGGCCACACCGGGCCCCCACTGCGAGCGCTGCCCGTTCGTGCCGATCTGCCCCGCTCGCAGCGCCGGATCGGTGGTGCAGCTGTGAGGCCCATCGACTCCCCAGCCGACCTGCGCGAGGTGATGCGCAGCGACTACGAGGTCAGCGCCCAGCAGTGGGCCGCGATCTCCGCACCGCTCGGCCCGGCCGTGGTGATCGCCGGCGCGGGGTCGGGCAAGACCACGCTGATGGCCGCCCGGGTGGTCTACCTCGTCGTCACCGGGCAGGTCCGGGCCGACCAGGTGCTCGGGCTGACCTTCACCACCAAGGCCGCCAGCGAGCTGCGCTCGCGCATCCGGGTGGCGCTGACCACCGCGGGCGTGCTCGGTCAGGAGCTGCCCGTGGCCACCCCGCCGAACGAGCCGGGTGGGCCGCACGAGGAGGACGAGGAGCTCGAGCCCACCGTCTTGACCTACAACGCCTACGCCGCCAACCTGCTGCGCGAGCACGGCCTGCGGATCGGGCACGAGCCCGACACCCGAGTGATCACCGACGCCTCGCGCTTCCAGCTGGGCGCGCGTGCCGTGGAGCGTTACGCCGGTGACGTGCAGGTGCTCTCCGACCACCCGCCCACGGTGATCCAGAACCTGCTCGCCCTCGACGGATCCATGACCGAGCATCTGGTCGACCCCGAGCAGGTGCTTCGACTCGACGCAGACGCTCGAGCCGGGTTCGAGCGCGCGCTGGCCGAAGAGCAGGCGGGCAAGAACCGCAAGACCTACAAGGAGCCGGTGGAGAAGGCGATCTCCGCGATCGACCGGCGCAGTCGAGCTGATGGGGCTGGTGCGGTCCTACCGCCGGCTCAAGGCCGACCTCGGCCTGATGGACTTCGCCGACCAGATCGCGCGCTCGGCGCGGCTGGCCGAGGAGCAGCCGGAGGTCGGTGCCCTGGAGCGCGCCAAGTTCAAGGTGGTGATGCTCGACGAGTACCAGGACACCTCGGTCGCGCAGGCCCGGATGCTGGCCAGGTTGTTCTCGGGACCGGACGTCGAGCAGGGGCTCGGGCACGCCGTCACCGCGGTCGGCGACCCCAACCAGGCGATCTACGGCTGGCGCGGCGCCTCGGTGTCCAACATCGTGAACTTCGCCAAGACCTTCCCGGCGGTGTCCGGCGAGGTCCCGGTGCTGCCGCTCACGGTCAACCGGCGTTCCGACGCCCGCATCCTGGAGGCGGCCAACCACCTCGCGGCGCCGCTCTACGCCAAGCTGCCCGACGTCGCCCCGCTCAGCGCGGCCACCGAGGTCCCCGGGTCGGTCACCGCGGAGGTCTTCGAGACCGCCGACGACGAGCTGACCTGGCTGGCGCAGGCGGTGGCCGGCGCACACACCGGCGCGTGGTCCGACATCGGGGTGCTGACCCGGGACAACAGCACCGCCGAGGCGGTCTTCGACGCGCTGACCAGTGCGGCGATCCCGGTGGAGATCGTCGGCCTCTCCGGCCTGCTGCGGCTGCCCGAGGTGGCCGAGGTCGTCGCCGTGCTCACCCTGCTCCACGACGTGACCGCCAACCCCGAGCTGCTCACGCTGCTGACCGGCCCCCGCTGGGCGATCGGCCCGCGCGACCTGCGGCTGCTGGGGGAGCGGGCCGCGGAGATCGCGGGACGCCGCCTCCGCGCCGAGGGCCGAGGGTCGATCGGTGAGGAGCTGACCGGCATCGTCGACGGGATCGACCCGGCAGAGACGGCCGCCCTCAGCGACGCGCTGGACGATCCCGGCGACGCGGCGTACTCCTCCGAGGCGCGGGAGCGCTTCGGGCTGCTCTCCGCCGAGCTGCGCCAGCTGCGCGCCTCCTCGGGCGAGCCGATCCTCGACGTCGTCCGGCGGATCGTGGACACCACCGGGGTCGACGTGGAGCTGGCCTCCGCGATCAGCCCGGCGGCGGGCGCCCGCCGGGACAACCTCGACCTGTTCCTCAAGGCGGTCGCGGAGTTCCAGGCGGTCGACGGCGACGTCACCCTGCCGGCGCTGCTGGCCTACCTCACCGCCGAGGACGACCAGGGCAACGGTCTCGACGTGGCCACCCCGACCGAGGCGGACTCGGTCAAGCTGCTGACCGTGCATCGTTCCAAGGGGCTGGAGTGGGACTCGGTCTTCCTCGTGGGGGTGTGCGAGTCAAGGTTCCCCTCCAGCCGGTCGCGCACGCTGTGGACCTCCTCCCCGGCCGTGCTCCCCTCCCCCCTGCGCGGCGACGCCGCCGACCAGCCGCAGCTGCGCGGCCACGACAAGGTGGCGCTGGAGGAGTTCCGGGCTGCGACCCGCGAGCACGACGCCGAGGAGGAGCTGCGGCTGGGCTACGTCGCGTTCACCCGGGCGGTGCACCTGCTCTCGATCACCTCCCACTGCTGGGGCAAGCGCGCCACGGCCTACGGTCCCTCGGCCTACCAGCTCGCGGTGCGGGAGCGGATCGAGGCCTGGGGGGAGAGCGCCACCTGGCTGGACAAGCCCGAGAAGGGGGTGGCCAACCCTTACGACCAGGTCGACGGCTCGCGACCCTGGCCGTTGACCGGCACCGGGCGGGAGGCCGAGCTGCGGGTCGCGGCGGCGGCACTCGTGCGGGCCGCCGACCCGCAGGCGCAGGACGAGGACCTCGACATGGTCGAGGCGGCCCGGGTCGGGGACTGGGACGCCGAGATGGAGCGCCTGCTCGTCGAGGCGCGCTCCGAGCGTTCGGACCGCGTGGAGGTGCCGTTGCCGAGCAGCCTCTCCGCGACGGCGGTCGCCCGTCTGCGCGACGACCCCGCTCAGTTCGCGCGCGACCTGGCCCGGCCGATGCCGCGCCCGCCGTCACCGGCCGCCCGCTTCGGCACCCGTTTCCACGCGTGGGTGGAGGCGCGCTTCGGCCAGCAGTCCCTGCTCGACCCCGACGACCTCCCCGGCCGCGGGGACCTCGGCATCGACGACGAGGACGACCTGCGCGAGCTGATCGCGACCTTCGAGGCCGGTCCGTTCGCCGAGCGCGAGCCGGTGGCGGTGGAGCCGGCGTTCGCCCTGGTGCTGGCGGGCCAGGTCGTGCGCGGACGCATCGACGCGGTCTACGCCGAACCCGACGGCGGCTACCTGGTGGTGGACTGGAAGACCAGTCGACAGCAGAGCGCCGACCCGCTCCAGCTCGCGCTCTACCGGCTGGCCTGGTCCGAGCTGGTACGGGTGCCGCTGGAGCAGGTCCGGGCGGTCTTCCACTACGTCCGGAGCGGCGACACCGTGGAGCCGGCGGAGCTCGGCGACCGGGCCGAGCTGGAGGAGCTGCTGACCGGTCAACCCTCGGTCTAGTCCGGTTCGGTAGCGTTCATGGTGGTGCGCTGTGATTTACGGCATCTGGGGAAGAATGTCCGCCGGGGAGGTGCCGATGTTCGGGACGTCGATGTTGCTGACGATTGGCCAGGCGCTGGAGCACGCCCACGAGGTGGATGCCGTGGTCCGACTCTGCATCGGCGGTGAGTGGGTCATCGGACGCGTGCTGCACACCGACGGTCATGGGCTCGCCATGACCGCCGAGAACGGCGACACCTGCGTGATCCGGCTCGACGCGGTGAGCTGCGTGCGGATCCCCGCTGCCGTGCCGGGTAGGGACGAGGACGCCGCGCACCGGGTGCCGAACCAGCCCAGGAGGGCGCTCGGCCAGGCCGGGCAGGTCTTCGAGGGACGCCCGGCCGCTAGCCGCGAGTGAGGATCCGCGCCAGTTGCTGGACGGCGGGTGGCGCGACCAGGAAGGCCTCGGCGCGCAACGCGGCGGTGCCCACGCGCGCGAGGTCGCCGGCCGAGCGGAAGCACAGGAAGCGCGGCTTCCACTCCGGCTGGTACTTCGCGTTCGCCCGGTAGAGGGACTCGATCTGCCAGAACCGCGAGAGCCACAGCAGCAGCGAACGCCACACCCGCAGGGCCGGCCCTGCGCCCAGTCGCTCACCCCGGGCGAAGACGCTGCGAAAGACCGCGAAGTTGAGCGAGAAGCGGTGCACGCCGAGCTCCGGACACGCCTGCCACAGGGCAGCGACCATGTGCTCCATGATGCCGTTCTCGGCGTCGCGGTCACGGCGCATCAGGTCGAGGGAGAGACCGGTCGCACCCCACGGCACGAGATTCAGCAACCCGCGGAGCTCACCGTCGGCGTCGGTGCACAGCACCACCACCGAGTCCGCGTCCTGGTCCTCGACGAGCCGGCCCAGCGCCATCGAGAAGCCCCGCTCGACCGCCCCGTCGCGCCACTCGTCGGCCTTGCGCGCCACGAGCTCCCGGGTCCGTGCGTCGAGGTCGCGCACGCGCACGCAGGTGACCGCCAGCCCGGCCCGCGCACAGCGCGAGACCGCCTGCCGGACCCCACGCATGCTCCGTCCCTCGAGGGTGAAGTCGGCGACGTGCACGATCGCCTCGTCACCCAGCTCAAAAGCGTCCAGGCCCGCGCGGTGGAAGGCCGTCGCCGCCTGCTCGCTCGCGCCCAGGACCGCTGGGACCCACCCGTAGGAGCGGGCCTCGGCCAGCCACTCCTCGATCGCGCCGGGCCATGCCTCGGGGTCACCGACGGGGTCGCCCGCGGCCAGCGAGACGGTGCCGACCACCCGATAGGTGACCGCGGCCTTGCCGGACCTGCTGAAGATCACCGACCGGTCCCCGCGCAGCGCGAAGTAGGACAGCGAGTCGACATGACCCCAGGCCCCCAGCATCGAGCGCAGCCGGGCCCGCTCCTCGGTGGACATCGGCTGCGGCCCGTCGTGGGGGGCGAGCGCCACCAGCAGCAGGACCACCAGGATGGCTGCACCCAGCACCGCCAGGGCGACCGCGGCCCGGTTCGCGTCGGTCGCGTCAGTGAACTGCACCGGGCCGGTGAACCCGAAGATGCCGACGAAGGCGTGCTGGATCCGCTGCCAGGTCGTGGTCCCGGCCGTCTGGGCGTCGGGGTCGACGGCCAGCCAGAGCCAGCCCAGCACGGTGGCCACCAGAGGCCCGAGGATGAGGACGGCCCCCAACCGACCGGGGGAGCGGGGGTCGGGACGTGCGGTGAAGCTCGAGCGCCCGGCCACCAGCAACGCCAGCAGTGCCGCGCTGAGCAGCGCCTCCTCGACATCGAGCCCCTTGACCAGGTGGAGCACCACGGTGATCGCGGTCAGCACGACGGTGATGGTCCATGCCCGGCGCTTGCCGCGGCGCAACGACCGGGACAGCAGGAGCATCATCACCCCGGCCGCCAGGGCCCCGGTCGTGGCCGCGGCCGGGTAGACCGCCGGCAGCACGTCGGTGACCACGTGCAGCCGCCGGTGGAGTGCGGGCAGCAGGGCGCTGACCAGGGTCACCACACCGACCAGCGCCACGATGCGGCCGACCACGTCGGGCCGACGTACGGCGGTCCACATGACCGTTCCCGTCCTCAAGCGCTGCGGGCCGGCGCGGAGGTGTCGTCGTCCCCGAACGCTGCGCCCAGTGCGATCTCGACCATCGCGGAGAAGGTCTGCTCACGTTCCAAGGCGGTGGTCTCCTCGCCGGTGACGACGTGGTCGCTGACCGTGCAGATCGCCAGCGCCCGCCGGCCGAAGCCCGCCGCCAGCGTGTAGAGCGCGTTGGCCTCCATCTCCACGGCCAGCACCCCGTGGGCGACGAGCGGCTCGGTCAGCTCGGGGCGCGAGGGGTAGAACGAGTCACCGGAGAGGATCAGGCCGACGTGGCTGACCACGTCGGTGCGGGCCTGCGCGACGTCGTACGCCGCTCGCAGCAGCCCGAAGTCGGCGACGGCGGCGTAGTCGAGGCCGGAGAAGCGCAGGCGGTTCATCGAGGAGTCGGTGCACGCGCCCGAGGCGATGATCACGTCGCGTACGGCGACCCGCTCGGTCAGCGCGCCGCACGATCCCACCCGGATCGCCTGCTGGACGCCGTAGTCGCCGAACAGCTCGTTGAGGTAGATCGAGATCGAGGGCAGACCCATCCCGGTGCCCTGCACGGAGACCCGATGTCCCCGCCAGGTGCCGGTGAAACCGAGCATCCCGCGGACCTCGGAGTAGCAGGTGGCGTCGTGGAGGAAGGTCTCGGCGATCCAGCGGGCGCGCAGCGGGTCACCCGGCAGCAGCACCGTCGAGGCGATGGCTCCGGACTCGGCGCCGATGTGGGTGCTCATGGCCTCACACCCTAGGCGTTAGCCTCGCGGCCATGGAGCCTGAACCACTCGCCCTGCCGGCCAGCGACGATGCCTGGGCGGGGTGGATAACGGCGCGGGCGCGGGGCGGGCTCGCGGAAGCGGCCGAGCACGTGGAGTCGGTCGAGGCGGCAGGTCCGAGCACCGACAAGATCCTGGAGCACTGGAACGACGCCCAGATCGCCCTGGGAAACGTTGCGGCACTGAGCTCGCTGGTCGGCGCGGTGCACCCCGATGCCGAGGTCGTGCACACCGCCGAAGGGTTCCAGACCGAGGCGCGTCGCTTTGCCACCGACCTGCACCGCGACCCCGAGGTGTTCGCGGCACTGGTCGCCCTGCACGAGTCGGGGACGCCGATCGACGTCGACCAGCGCCGGGTGCTCGACGACGCGCTCCGGGGGTTCCGCCGTGCCGGGGCGGACAAGCCGCAGGACGTGCGCGAGCGGTTGCGCGAGCTCGACGCCCGGTTGAGCGAGCTCTCGCAGAGCTTCGGTCGCCGGATCCGGGACGGACGGCTCACCACCCGGGTCCCGGTCGCGGCGCTCGAGGGACTGCCCGGGGACTACGTCGAGGAGCACCAGCCCGACGCCGACGGGATGGTCGAGCTCAGCACCGACTACCCGGACACGGTCCCGTTCCTCACCTACTCGCGTGAGCCGGACGCCCGGCGAGCGGTCGCGACGACCTTCGCCGACCGCGGCTGGCCCGAGAACGACGCGGTCCTCGCCGAGCTGCTCGAGGTGCGCGCAGAGAAGGCCGCGCTGCTCGGTTACGCCGACTGGCCGAGCTACGACGCCGAGGTGAAGATGATCGGCGAGGGGCCGGCGATCGCGGAGTTCGTCGAGGAGATCGCGGCTGCCGCCGATGAGGCCGGACGCAGCGAGATCGGCGTACTCCTCGACGCGGCGCGGGCCGTCGGCGAGGACGTCGTCGACTCCTCCAACTGGCGGCACCTGCTCGAGACCGTCAAGCGTGACCGGTTCGGGGTGGATGCCCAGCAGGTGCGGTGCTACTTCGACTTCCGCAAGGTCCGTCAGGGGCTGCTCGACGTGACCGGTCGGCTGTTCGGACTGACCTACGAGCCGGTCGCGGCCCCGTCCTGGCACCCCGACGTGACGGCGTACGACGTGCTGCTGACCGAGACCGGTCGGCGACTGGGGCGGATCCACCTCGACCTGCACCCGCGGGCACGCAAGTTCAGCCACGCCGCACAGTTCACGCTGGTCTCCGGGATCGAGGGACGCCAGCTGGCGGAGGGGGTGCTGGTGTGCAACTTCCCGCGGGGGCTGATGGACCACAGGGAGGTGATCACCCTGTTCCACGAGTTCGGGCACCTGATGCACCACGTGCTCGCCGGCCGACACCGGTGGGCGCTGTTCTCGGGGGTGGCCACGGAGTGGGACTTCGTCGAGGCGCCCTCCCAGATGCTCGAGGAGTGGGCCTGGCACCCCGAGGTGCTGCAGACCTTCGCGACCGACCCCTCCGGCACGCCGATCCCCGAGGACCTGGTCCGGCGGATGCGGGCGGCCGACGAGTTCGGCAAGGGGTTCCTGGCCCGCACCCAGACCGCGTACGCCGCGATCTCCTACTGGCTGCACGCCGAGCGACCTGAGGATCTCACCGGGCGGGTCGCTGAGCTGATGCAGCGCTACAACCTGGTCGCCCAGCCGCCGGAGTCACACTTCCACGCCGGGTTCGGTCACCTCGACGGCTACGGGTCGGCGTACTACACCTATCTGTGGAGCCTGGTGATCGCGAAGGACATGTACTCCGCCTTCGACCCGAGCGACCCCTTCGCCACCGACGTGGCCCATCGCTGGCGCGACACCGTCCTCGCCCCCGGTGGTTCCGCGGACGCCGCCGACCTGGTCCACGCCTTCCTCGGTCGGCCCTACGACAACGGTGCCTTCACCGCCTGGCTGGAGCGCCGACCCGGAGCAGGTGAGGACCGGTGAGCCGCACCTTCCCGCACGCGGCCCTGTCCGAGCACGCGCATGACCGGCACGGGCTGCACCGCGACGACGACGGTTGGCTGGACGAGCAGTGGGCCGACCCACGCACCCGGGTGCTGGTGATCGCGGGCGCGCGGTTGCGTCCGGTCGACGGTCGGGTCGGCTGGGTCTCGCCCACCGAGGCCCCCGAGGGCATGCGCGTCCTGCTCGGCGCGCGCGACGGCATCGAGCACTTCGCGGTGATCGTCGACCCCGCGGACGCGCCGGGGGAGCGGGGTGAGTGGATGGTGCTGCGGTCCGTCGTACAGGCCCTGGCCGAGCACGCGGTGGTCGACGCCCCGCTGGTGCTGCACGCCATCGGGCTCGCGGAGTGGCACTGGTCGACCCGGCACTGCCCGCGGTGCGGCGGTCGCCTCGCGGCCCGTCAGGCAGGACACGTCCTGCGCTGCGAGGACTGTGGTCGCGACCAGTTCCCGCGCTCGGACCCCGCCGTGATCATGCTGGTCACCGACGGCGAGCCGGGCGATCCCGAGGAGCGGTGCCTGCTGGGTCGTGGCGCGGGCTGGCCCGAGGGTCGGTTCTCCACGCTCGCCGGGTTCGTGGAGCCGGGAGAGACCATGGAGGACGCCGTACGCCGCGAGGTGCACGAGGAGACCGGGGTCACCGTCGGCGAGGTGACCTACTTCGGCAGCCAGCCTTGGCCGCTGCCGGCGAGCCTGATGGTCGGCTTCACCGGGCGGGCGACGCAGACCGTGATCGACGTCGACGGCTCGGAGATCCAGGACGCGCGCTGGTTCACCCGCGAGCAGATCCGCGAAGAGGCCGGGAAGGGCACCTTGCTGCTGCCCAGCGGGGTCTCGATCTCACGCTCGCTGGTGGAGAGCTGGTACGGCGGGACGCTGCCCGGCCGCTGGTGAGCAGACCCTTGGTCAGGGCGCTCAGACCAGCGCGGCCAGCTTCTCCTTGACCTGCTTGAGCGAGGGGTTGGTGTGCGCCGTGCCGTCGGCGTAGACCAGCGTCGGCACGGTCTGGTTGCCGCGGTTGGCCGCCATCACGATCTCGGCGGCGGCAGGATCCTGCTCGATGTCGACGATGTCGAACTCGATGCCCTCTCGGTCC
Source organism: uncultured Actinomycetota bacterium (assembly GCA_963782215.1). Lineage (GTDB taxonomy): Bacteria > Actinomycetota > Actinomycetes > Propionibacteriales > Nocardioidaceae > Marmoricola. The sequence goes on from CAWAJE010000019.1 coordinate 89,145, forward strand.
AGCTGGCTCTTGAGCCGGTGGCAGTAGCCGCACCACGGGGTGCTGTACATCGTGAAGCGGCTGGTCATGGGCTCCGGGGTCACAGGGTGTCCTCTCTCGCGTCTACGCTCGTCCCCGGAACAACAACACCAGGACGGAGATCCATTCCCGATGTCGGCCGACGACCTGCTCAGCACGCTCGATCCCGAGCAGCGCGAGGTCGCCACGGCGCTGCGCGGCCCCGTGCGGGTGCTGGCCGGCGCGGGCACCGGCAAGACCCGGGCGATCACCCACCGGATCGCCTACGGAGTCGCCGCCGGGGTCTACAACCCCACCGAGGTGCTGGCCGTGACCTTCACCACGCGCGCGGCCGGTGAGATGCGCGGGCGCCTGCGCGCCATGGGGGCCTCCGCGGTGCAGGCGCGCACCTTCCACTCCGCGGCGCTGCGCCAGGTCCGCTACTTCTGGCCCAAGGTCTACGGCGGCCAGCCCCCGGAGCTGATCGCCTCCAAGATCCCCGTCGTGGCCGGTGCCGCGCGCCGCAACCGGGTCGAGGTGACCCAGGCGATGCTGCGCGACCTCGCCAGCGAGATCGAGTGGGCCAAGGTCAGCAACGTCCGTCCCGACGACTACGAGGGGCTCGCCCCGCGCCGTGGCCGCGAGGTCAGCGGCCTCGACGCCGCGACGGTGGCGCACGTCTTCGGCAGCTACGAGGAGCTCAAGCGCGACCAGGGCCGGATGGACATGGAGGACGTGCTCCTGATCGGCGCCGCGCTGCTCAGCGAGGACGAGCGGGTCGCCGCCGAGGTCCGCCGCCAGTACAAGTGGTTCGTGGTCGACGAGTTCCAGGACGTCAGCCCGATCCAGTCCGCGCTGCTCGATCTCTGGCTCGGCGGCCGCAACGAGATCTGCGTGGTCGGCGACCCCGCCCAGACGATCTACTCCTTCGCCGGCGCCCAGGCGTCCTACCTCACCGACTTCCCCGCGAAGTTCCCCGGCACCACGAGCGTGGAGCTGGTGCGCAACTACCGCTCGACGCCGCAGGTGATCAGCGCCGCCAACGAGCTGCTCAAGGGCTCGACCACCAAGAGCGTGCAGCTGCGGGCCCAGAGCCCCGGGGGCGAGGAGCTGACGTGGCGCGAGGCCAGCGACGAGGTCGCCGAGGCCAACGCCGTGGCCGAACGCGTGAGCAAGCTGCAGGCCTTGGGCGTGCCGCTCGCGGAGATGGCCGTGCTGTTCCGGATCAACGCGCAGTCGCAGGCCTTCGAGGAGGCGCTGACCGGCCGCGGCCTGGCCTACTCGGTGCGCGGGGCCGCCCGCTTCTTCGAGCGCCAGGAGGTCCGGCAGGCGCTCGCCCTGCTCCGGGGCGAGGTGCGCGCCGGCGAGGCCGCCTCCGACGGCGTCCTCGAGCGCGTGCAGGCCGTGCTCGGCGGGATGGGGTGGACCTCCGCCGCCCCCGAGACCAGGGGCCAGGCCCGTGACCGCTGGGAGTCGCTGCACGCGCTGGTCTCACAGGCGGCCGCCTACGTGGAGGCCGAGGTGGCGCCGACGTTGTCGGGGCTGGTGGCCGAGCTGGACCGACGCGCCCACGAGCAGCACGCCCCGGCGGTGGAGGGCGTCACCCTGGCGACGATCCACGCAGCCAAGGGTCTGGAGTGGGACGCGGTGTTCCTGTGCGGGATGCAGGAGGGATCGATGCCGATCACCTACGCCGACACCCCCGCGGCGGTGGAGGAGGAGCGTCGGCTGCTCTACGTCGGGATCACCCGCGCCCGCAAGCACCTGTGGGTCTCCTGGGCGTTGGCCCGCAACCCCGGTGGTCAGGCGCGTCGGCGGCCCTCACGCTTCCTCTCCGGGCTGCGTCCCGCCTCGGCGACCGACCGGACCGAGTCGACCACCGGTCCGGCCGGGTCGCGCAAGCGCAGCAAGAGGGCCGCGGTCTGCAAGCAGTGCCAGCGACCGCTCGCCTCCTCCCGCGAGCGCAACCGCGGCTACTGCTCGGACTGCCCGGTGCCCTACGACGAGGAGCTCTTCGAGTCGCTGCGCAGCTGGCGCAAGGAGCAGGCCGACGCCCAGAGCGTGCCGGCGTTCGTGGTCTTCTCCGACGCGACCCTGGAGGCTCTCGCCGAGGTCCGCCCCACCGACCGGCGCGGCCTGCAGTCGATCAACGGGATCGGCAAGACCAAGCTCGACAAGTACGCCGACGAGCTGCTCGCGCTCCTCACCTGACCGACCCGTCGGCCCACTCGGAGACACTGCAAAAGTTCGTCGGATAAATCGTTTGCCCAGCGGAACGTGCCGGGCGTAGCGTGATCCCACCAGACCAGTGGGCCACCTCGGCCCCGGCCATCGACGACGGGAGGTGCGAGATGAAGATCGACATGACGAATGCAGCGACCTTCGAGCGCTACTCCGTCGCACCCGTGTCGACGGCCCTCAAGGGTGGACTCTGCCCGCAGCGCGCTCGTTTCGCCGCCGGCATCACCACCCCGGGTCTCCGTCCCTGGAGCCGCCTGATCACCTGAGCCTTCGGCTCGATCGGCGCTCTCCAGGCCGCGGAACCCATCAAGGGATCCGCGGCCTTTTGCTGTTTCCGGCCGGCTTCCCCACCCGCCATCCCCATCCAGAACCAGAACACCTGAGTCCAACCCTCAAGAGGAGGTGCCAGATGAGCATCAACGTCGTCGAGACCGCCATCGACGTGGCCGGCCTGCCGTGCCACGGCGAGAACCCGGAGCTGTACTTCGCCGAGTCGCCCAGCGACGTCGAGCTCGCCAAGGCGCTGTGCAGCAGCTGCCCGATCCGGGTCGAGTGCCTCGCCGGTGCCCTCGAGCGGCGCGAGCCGTGGGGCGTGTGGGGCGGTGAGCTGTTCCTCTCCGGAGCGGTGATCCCCCGCAAGCGTCCCCGCGGCCGTCCGCGCAAGGACGCCGCAGCCATGACGGCCGCCTGATGAGCGACCGCCCTCCGCACAGCCATTCCTCCCGAACGGAGCAGGACCATGTATTCCAACGAAGTCGACCTGGCGCGCGAGAACCATCGCGCGCTGATGGTCGAGGTCGAGCACAGCCATGAAGCCCGGCGGCAGTCCGCAGCCGCCAGGCTGCAGCGCAGGGCCGCGAGACTGAACCGCCGGGCCGAGCGGGTCTCCCGCCGGGCCGAGCGAGCAGCCTCACGGGCGCGGCTGGCGATCGCCCGTGCCGTCTGACCCGGGCGGCACGCGACCTCACCGCAACGATGGGGACCCCGGGAGCACCGACAGACCTCCCGGGGTCCCCATCGTCATGCCCCTCCGGCGGCGCCGACCAGCTGTCGATCAGGCCGCGAGATCGGCGCGTCCGGCCTATGGTGGATCGATGGTCACCTGTGCGATGTGTGGCAAGCAGGCAGCGGCCGACTCCGACGAGGCGCCCCTGACCTGGATGTCGTCTGTCGAGAACGGCCGGCCCCGCTGGTTCTGCGACACCTGCTCGCGCACCCACCTGCGCGCGATCGAGGGCAAGCTCGACTCCGAGTGGTGGTGACCGGCCCAGATGAGCGGACCTCTGCTCAGCCGGCGAAGCCCGGCAGCGACTCGCTGAGCACCTGCCGGAACGGCACCGTGGCCTCGAGCTGGCTGAGCACGCCGATCCCGCCGGCCCAGGTGCGGTGGAGCAGCAGGTACGACGGCGGCAGGTTCAGGCGCAGCATCGTGGCGTAGGCGTCACCGCGCGGGTCGTTGACGCGCGCGAACTGCTCCTGCATCCATGCCCGCGAGAACGTGAACTCGGCCCCCCGGGCCGGCTCGAAGAAGGGCCCGACGTAGGACTCCAGCTGCTCGGGGGGCAGCGTGATCCGGTCCCGGATGAAGCCCTCCTCGCGCAGCACGGCGACCATCGCGGGGTAGTCGCCGGCGATGCCGAGACGGATCAGGGTGCCCATCGTGGGTGGCAGCTGGCCGCCGGGCAGTCGCGCGACGGCGCCGAAGTCGAGCACTCCCAGGCGACCCGGGCTGCCGTCCTCCCGGGGCAGCAGCCGGAAGTTGCCCGGGTGCGGGTCGGCGTGCAGCATGCCGGTGCGTGAGGGCGTCTGGAACATGAAGCCCACGAGCAGGCGCCCGTAGTGGTCGCGCTCCTCCTGGGTGCCTCGGCGGATCACCTCCGCCAGGGAGGCAGGGCTGTCCATCCACTCGGTGACCAGCACGGTGCCGGAGGTGGCGACCACGTCGGGGACGTGGATGTCGGGGTCGTCGCGGAACTCCGCGGCGAAGACGCGCTGCGCCTCACCCTCGAGCTGGTAGTCGAGCTCCTCGACCGTGCGCTCCTGCAGCTCGGCGATCAACGGCTTCACGTCCAGCCCGGGGATCAGTGGACCGAAGCTGCGAGCGACGCGGGCGAGCTGACGCAGGTCGGAGGTGAGCGCCTCCGCGGCGCCGGGATACTGCACCTTGACCGCCACCTCGCGGCCGTCGCTCCACCGGCCCTTGTGCACCTGGCCGATCGAGGCGGCTGCTGCGGGCACCGGGTCCAGCTCGACGAGGTGCTGCTTCCAGTCCGCACCGAGCTCGCGCTCGAGGATGCCGCGCACGGTGATCGTGGGCATCGGCGGCGCGGAGTCCTGCAGCCGGGTGAGCTGCTCGCGGTACGGCGCCGCCAGCTCGTCGGGCAGCGCCGCCTCGAAGATCGACATCGCCTGGCCGAACTTCATCGCCCCGCCCTTGAGCTCACCCAGTGTGCGGAAGAGCTGCTCGGCGGTGCGCTGCTGGACCTCGGAGAGCACCGCCTCGGCGGGCGCGCCGCCGATGCGCCTGCCCAGACCCCATGCGCTGCGACCGGCGTACCCGAGCGGCAGTGCCGCCAGCCTGGCCGTGCGGGCGAACGCCCGACGCGGCAGCTCTGTCATCGGGCGCTCCGACCCGCGGCGGTCGCGGGGGTCAGGTGGGGGTGGGTCATGCCTCCATGGTGCCTGATGACACCTCAGGGTTGCTCCACGTGCAGCCGCACCGGGGGTGCCGGAGCCAGGTCCGGGTCTCGTGCCTGGCCGGGGCGGCGTCCAGGTGCAGGGTGGCAGACCAGGTGGAGGGCGTGCCTCCGGCGAGCCGTGCCCGGAGATCGCGCAGCGCCCAGGCAGTGGCGATCGTCGCCACAAACGGGTCTGCGGCCTCCGGGGCGCCGTCGTTGCGCACCCGGGAGGTCGCGCGCACGTAGCGGGTCATCACCTCCACGTGGGCCGGGTCGTGCTCGGCGAGGTGGGCGTCGATGCAGCGCAGGCAGGCGGTGAGCCCGGGCACGACGTAGGGGCCGACCACGGCACCGCCGTCGACGAGGCGTACGACGATGTGCTCGACGCCCTTGCGCAGCAGGGGATCGAGCAGCTCGCGAGCCAGCTCGCCCGAGCTCAGCACCACCACTGCAGAAGGGCTCTCGACGGCGTCCGCCGCCCGCATCCCCGTCCGGGCCAGCAGGTCCGCGCAGTCGACTCCCGGCAGCGAGCCGAGGACGGCGACGGGCGCCTGCGCGGACGCGAGGGCCAGGGCGTCCTGCCAGACCAGCGCGCCGGCGCGGCCAAGTCGGTCCAGCACCTCGGCCGCGGTCGGGTCGCCGTCGGTGTCGAGGGGGGTGAAGTCGGTCAGCGCCCGCAGCACCCGCTCCACCTCGGGCGTGCGGTCGAGCACCAGCCTGCGTCCGGCGTACAGCCCGACCTGGAGCCGGTCACGGCCACGGGCGACCACCCGCAGGCCGGGGGACAGGCGAGGCAGCGCGAGCGGGGTGGGCGAGGAGGGTGCGGTGACCATGTCCGGACGTTAGGTCGCGACAGCGAGACCGGGAAGCCACAATCCACAGGCACGGTCCGAGCTCGTGCACGGAGAACGACGACGGCGGGACCCTCCGTGGAGGGATCCCGCCGTGTTGTCTCGGTCTTGCTCAGTCCGCTGTGCTCAGGCCTTGCCGAGGATGCGGTTGAGGTTGGTGCCACAGACGGGGCAGACGGCCTTGGCCATCCGGGTGCCCTTGTCGTTCACCTTGACCTCACCATCAGCCTCACGCTTTTCCTTGCACTTCACGCAGTAGAACTCGCCGCTCCAGGTCTCCGCCATGACGGCCTCCTGTTTTCTATGGTCGTCTCGGCGGGGAGATACGAGGAAACCCGCCGGGGTCCTGATCAGGACCTTGGTCGACCCTAGACCACGCTCAGGCGTGAAACACGCAGGGGCGCCCGCGCCTGCGCCGTGTCTGACGGCGGTAATCTGCCCGCCATGTCGACCACGGACGCCACACCTGCCCCCGGAACGACCCCCAGCTCGGAGCACCTGCGCGTCGAGCGACCCGCCCCAGGGGTGGTCCGGCTGGTGCTGGACAACCCCACCCAGCGCAACGCGATGACCGAGCAGATGACGTCTTCGTGGGTGCGCGCCATCGACGAGCTGGCAGCCGACGCGTCGGTCCGCGTCGTCGTGGTGACCGGAGAGGGCACGGCGTTCTGCTCCGGCGGGGACCCGCGCTGGATCGCCGGCGAGCCCGAGGCGGAGGTCGACTACCTGCGCACCCGGATGCTGGCCTTCTACCGGGCCTGGCTCTCGATCCGGAAGCTCGAGGTGCCGACGATCGCCGCGGTGAACGGGCACGCCATCGGTGCGGGACTGTGTCTCGCCCTGGCCTGCGACATCCGCTACGCCGCCGAGGGCGCCAAGCTCGGCGCCCCCTTCGTGAAGCTGGGGATGAACCCCGGCATGGCCGCGACCTACCTGATGCCCGACGTGGTCGGGGAGGCCAACGCGCGCGAACTGCTGCTCACCGGGCGCACGATCGGGGCCGCGGAGGCGCATGGGATGGGCATGGTCTCGCGGGTCCTCCCTCCGGCCGACTTCGCCGCGGCCGTCGACGAGATCGCCGTCGGGATCGCCGCCACGGCACCGATCGCCAGCCGCTACACCAAGGCAGCCCTGGCGCGTGGCCACGCCGACATCGAGGCCTGCGTGCAGTGGGAGGCCCTGGCCCAACCGATCACCCTGGCCACCGCCGACCTGCAGGAAGGTGTGCTGGCCGCCCGGGAGAAGCGGGCGCCGAAGTTCAAGGGCGTGTGAGCGTGCGCGAGTGAGGCCCCCAACGAGACTGCTGCGCGTGCCTTCCCCTTGCCTGCGCCGCAGGGACTCGTCGGGGGCCCCTGACGCAGACGCTAGTGAGCGCGGCCAGATCGGTCAATCCGCCTCTGTGGAGGCGGGAGCGCCGGACTAGGGTGGTCTCGATGAAGGGCTCGGACGGCGACCACTCGGAGGAGTACTCCGCAGGACCGGTGCCTGCGTTGCGGCGGATCGCCTTCCTGCTCGAGCGCAGCCGCGCGGAGAGCTACAAGGTCAAGGCCTTCCGTGCCGCCGCCGACACCATCCTCCCCCTCGGGGACGAGGTCGAGCGTCGCGTGGCCGACGGCACCCTGCGCGACCTACCCGGCATCGGCCCGTCCACGGCCGAGGTGATCGAGGCGGCCGTCGATGGGCGTACGCCGTCCCGGCTGGCCACCTTGGAGCGAGAGGTCGGTGGCCCGCTCGTGGAGGGTGGGGAGGAGATCCGCTCGGCGCTGCGCGGTGACCTGCACTCGCACAGCGACTGGTCCGACGGCGGTTCCCCGATCGAGGAGATGGCCTTCACCGCGTTGGAGCTCGGGCACGAGTACCTCGTGCTCACCGACCACTCGCCCCGCCTGAAGATCGCCAACGGGCTCTCGGTGGCCAGGCTGACCCGTCAGCTCGGGGTGGTGGAGGCGGTCAACGAGCACCTCGGTGAGGCCGGTGGGTTCCGGCTGCTCAAGGGCATCGAGGTCGACATCCTCGACGACGGGTCGCTGGACCAGACCGAGGAGATGCTCGCCCGGCTCGACGTACGCGTCGCATCGGTGCACTCCAAGCTGGCGATGGACAAGGACGCGATGACCCGGCGGATGAGCACCGCCGTGGCCAACCCGTTCGTCAACGTCCTCGGGCACTGCACCGGTCGGCTGGTCACCGGCAACCGGGGGACCCGGGCGCAGTCGGAGTTCGACGCCGAGTTGGTCTTCGGTGCCTGCGTGGAGAACGGGACGGCCGTGGAGATCAACGCGCGCCCCGAGCGACGCGACCCGCCGACCGAGCTGTTGCGGCTGGCGATCGAGATGGGCTGCCTGTTCAGCATCGACAGCGACGCGCACGCGCCGGGGCAGCTGGACTTCCAGGCCTACGGCTGCGCCCGCGCCCAGGACCTCGGGCTGGACCCCGAGCGGATCGTGAACACCTGGCCGCTGGAGCGGTTGCTGGAGTGGGCCCGCCCCTGAGGGCGGCCACGGAGAACGGCCCCAGGGCCGCCCTGAGCGCGATTGTCGGTGCCGGGGGTTAGGTTCTGCGCATGGGTGAGGACCGCGACCACGACGTCGAGGTGCGCCGCTCCCGTCGGCGCACGAGGACGGTGTCGGCCTACCGTCGTGACGGCAAGGTGATCGTGCTGATCCCCGACCGGTTCACCCGGGCCCAGGAGGCCGAGTGGGTGGACACGATGCTGGCCCGGCTGGAGCGCACCGAGAAGCGTCGACGGCGCAGCGATGACCAGCTGATGGCCCGGGCCGCGGAGCTGTGCCGCGAGCACCTCGAGGGCCGGGTGGCGCCGGAGTCGGTGCGCTGGGTCGACAACATGACCACCAGATGGGGGTCGTGCACCTCCACGACCGGGGAGATCCGGCTCTCCGACCGGCTGCAGCCGATGCCGGCCTGGGTGGTCGACTACGTGCTGCTCCACGAGCTGGCCCACCTGATCGAGCCCAACCACACGCGTGGTTTCTGGCAGTGGGTCGACCGCTACCCGCAGGCCGAGCGCGCCAAGGGCTACCTCGAGGGCGCGGCGCACGCCTGGGCGACCAAGGGCTGAGTGCTCGACCTCAGCGGCTCAGGGCGAGGTCGATCAGCTCGAGCAGGTCGGCGTCCTCGGTGGGCAGTGCGTCCACCGGCCACCACCGCACGTCCAGCGACTCCTCGCTGACCACCGGTGCGACGTCCTCGCCGAGCCGGGCCAAGAAGCGCACGTCGAGGTGGTCCACCGACCCGCCGGGGTCGCAGAAGGCGACCGCGTGCCGGGAGAGCTGCAGCGGGTCGGGATCGAGCTCCAGGTCGGTGAGCCCGGACTCCTCGGTCGCCTCGCGCAACGCTCCCGCGGCCAGGGTCGTGTCGTCGGCCTCGAGGTGACCGCCGAAGTGGAACCAGCGCCCGGACTTGCGGTGCAGGTTCAGCAGCACCTCCCGCCGGTCGTGGCTGAGCACCAGCGCCCCGGCGGTGAGGTGGTCGGGCAGGCAGGAGCGCCGTGCGCCGTCGGGATGGTCGCCGAGGTGGGCGAGGAACACGAGCCGCAGCGCCTCCTGCTCGGCGTCGGGTGCCTGCCAGGCGGCGAGCACCGCGCTCGCGTCAGCGTGCAGCGTCACTTCTCGCCGGAGTCGCCGGACCCACCGGTGTCACCGTCCGGGGTGTCGGTGTCACCGGAGTCGGCCGCGTCCCCGTCGAGCAGCTCTCCGAGCGCCTTGTCGAAGTCGGCGTCGCTGAACTCCGGCACCTGCTGCAGGTCCTCACGGAAGCCCAGCGGGTCGTCGAGGTCGGCCGGCGTGGGCAGCAGGTCCGGGTGCGCCCAGACTGCGTCCCGCGACTCCATGCCCTGGCGCGAGCGCAGCGAGCCCCACAGGGCGGAGGCGTCACGCAGGCGGCGCGGACGGAGCTCGAGGCCGACGAGCGCGGCGAAGGTCTCCTCAGCCGGTCCGCCCGCGGCGCGACGGCGACGGATCGCCTCCTGCATCTTCGAGGCAGCGGGCATCCGCTCCACGGTGGCCTGGCCGACGACCTCATCGACCCAGCCCTCGACCAGCGCGAGCGTGGTCTCGAGACGCTCGAGCGCCGCCTTCTGGGCAGGAGACTGCTTGGGCTCGAAGAGACCGCCCTGCAGGGCCTCCTGCATCGCCTCGAGGTTGGTGGGGTCGAGCTGCCCCAGCGCCTGCTCCATGCCGGAGACGTCGATGGTGACGCCGCGCCCGAAGTCCTCGACCGAGCTGAGGAGGTGCTGGCGCAGCCACGGGACGTGGCCGAAGAGCCGCTGGTGGGCGGCCTCGCGCAGCGCGAGGTAGAGCAGCACGTCGTGCCCGGTGACGTCGAGGCCCTCGGCGAACTCCTCGACGTTGTGGGTGACCAGCGCCGCCTTGCCCTGCGGACCGAGCGGCAGGCCGATGTCGCTGGCGGTGAGCACCTCGCCGGCCAGGCCGCCGAGCGCGGCGCCGACCTGGCTGCCGAACATGGCGCCGCCGGCCTTGCCCAGCATGCCGATCAGCGGCCCCGCCATGGCGCGGGCCTCCTCGGGCAGGGCGTTGCCCATCGCACCGACGACGTGCTCGGCCACCGGCTCCACCAGCCCGCGCCACACGGGGGTGGTCTGCTCGACCCACTCTGCCCGGCTCCAGGCGGCGGTCGTGGTCACCCCGGAGGGGAGCACGGTCGCCTCGTCGAGCCAGTGGTCGGCCAGTCGCATGGCGTCGGCGACCTTGTCCTGGTCCCGGTTGTCCGGGCTGGGGTCGGGCTGCTGGGCCACGGTGCGCCGCGCGATGTCGGTGGCGAGGGTCCAGTTCACCGGGCCGTCGTACGGCGCCATCATCGACTGCATCTGGCCCATCAGGCCGGAGAGGTCGGGCAGTCCCGCACCGCCACCGCCGCCCAGGGCGTTGAAGATCTGCTCGAAGGGAGTGCCCTTGAACGGGTTGTCGTCCGGTCGGTCGCTCATGGTCCCAAATTACTCGCCTCCCGCAATGCTCCGACAGGGCCGTCCGGGCGACGCTCCATCGTCGTCGTAGGCTCGCCTGGTGGCCTCCGACCAGCTCTCCACCCACCCTTCTCCAGCGCTGCGCCTGCTCGAGCTGCGCGACACCCCGCTCGACCCCTCCGAGGTGCTCGCCGCGGTCGACGACGCGTCCGCCGGGGGAGTGAACCTCTTCGTCGGGGTGGTCCGTGACCACGACCACGGCGAGAGCGTCGGTCACCTCGACTACACCGCGCACCCCACGGCGCTCGACCGCCTGCGCGAGGTCGCCACGGGCGTGGCCGAGGAGTTCGAGGTGGTCGCGCTCGCGGCGGTCCACCGCACCGGTCACCTCGAGGTCGGTGACATCGCAGTGCTGGTCGCGGCCTCCGCGGCACACCGCGGGCAGGCGTACGACGCCTCGCGGGCCCTGATCGACCGGCTCAAGGCGACCGTCCCGGTCTGGAAGCACCAGGTCTTCGAGGACGGACGTGAGGAGTGGGTCAACTCGCCGTAGGCGGCGTGTTGCCCCTCACCGCCCGGCGCGCGGCGGCATCATGAGCACGTGGAGATCCTGCTCTGGTGGCTGCCGCCCGTTCTCGTCACCGCCCTCGCGATGGTGTGGGTCGGTTGGCTGGGTCGCGCCCGTCGTTCGGGACCGGATCGTTCCGAAGCCGCCCAGGCGCGTTTCGCCGAGGCGATGCAGCGCGATCTCCCGGAGGCCGTGACCCGTCAGGTGAGCGCCCCGCGACCGGTGCGGGAGCGCAGCACCGGTCTCGCCGTACGCCCCTCGCAGGCCGGGCCGGACCGCCGCAGCGCCTGACCCCCGGCGCAGGCGCGGGCACCGCCCGGGTCCGGGTTGTCGCTGGATGAGAGGCTTGGGACATGTCCTCGCTCGAGATCCTGCCGGTGTGAGGCGCGTGCAGCGCCGCACCTGGGCTGGTGTTCTCGCGTTCTTCCTGGTGGTCCTGTTCAGCGTGGTGGCGGCCCGTGAGCCCGTGCCCTACGTGACCTTCGCCCCCGGTCCGACGGTCAACGTGCTGGGCAAGTTCGACGGCAAGCAGATCATCTCGGTCTCCGGTCGCAAGACCTACCTCGACAAGGGTGGGCTGCGGCTGGTCACCGTGGTGCCGAGCGGTGCGGAGCGCAAGGTCAGCCTGGCCGAGCTGGTGATGGCCTGGATCGACCCCGACCGCGCGGTCTACCCCTACGACGCGATCTACCAGCCGCAGGACACCCGCGACAGCGTCCGCCGGCAGTCGACGGTGCAGATGGTCTCCTCGCAGGACAACGCCGTGGCAGCCGCCCTGGGCGCGCTGGACGTGAAGTACCAGACCGCGGTCAAGATCGCCGAGGTCGAGGACGACGGACCCGCCGCCGGCAAGCTGGAGGTGGGTGACCTGGTGCTGGCCGTCGACGGCCAGGAAGTGCACACCCTCGAGCAGCTCACCGACCAGATCCGGCCCCAGCCCGTGGGCAGCGACCTCACCTTGAGGATCAGGCGCGACGGCAGGACGCTGCAGGAGCAGCTGACCACCACCGGCTCGCCCACCGACGCCAAGGCGAGCGCGATCAAGGTGCAGATCGCGCCCAGCTACGAGTTTCCCATCGAGGTCGACCTCAACATCGACCAGAACATCGGCGGCCCCTCCGGCGGGCTGATGTTCGCGCTCGGGATCTACGACGTGCTCACTCCCGGCTCGCTGACCGACGGCAAGGTGATCGCCGGCACCGGGGAGATCGACGCCGCCGGAACCGTCGGCGAGATCGGCGGGATCCAGCAGAAGCTGGTCGGCGCCCAGGACGACGGTGCCGAGCTGTTCCTGGTGCCGGCAGCCAACTGTGCCGACGCCCTGGACGGCAACTACGACCCCGACAAGATGCGCCTGGTCAAGGTGACCAACCTCGACGAGGCGATCGCCGACGTGCAGGCGTGGGTCAAGGACCCCGAGGCCGAACTGACAAGGTGTACCCGATGACCGAACCCGCGAATGACCCGAGCAAGGCGTTGGCCGCTGCCGTCCGCGAGGTCGAGCAGCACGCCGCGCGCAGCGGCTGGGACCGACCACCGCAGCTGTTCGCGCTGGTGGACACCGCTGAGCTGCTCGAGCGCGAGCCCAACCTGGCCGAGGTGCTGGGAGTCGACTCCGTGGCTGCCGGAGCGCTGACCCCGGTCGAGCAGGACCCCGTCACCGGTGATCTCGAGGACCTGCTTGCGGAGATCCTGTGGCCGCCCGAGGTCGCGGGCTGCGCCGTGGTCGTCGAACGCCTCACCCTGCCCCCGGGCGAGGACGGCCACACCGTGCCGACGGCGGCGGCCGCTGCCGCGGAGCACGTCGCCGACCACCCCCACCGTGAAGAGGTCCGGATCGTGGCCGGTGTCCTGCGCGGCGGGATCGGCTACTGCGCCCTCCGGGTGCGGTCCCACGACGAGGACAGCTCGGTCATCGTCGGCGATGACCTCGTCCCAGCACTTCTAGAATTGCTTCACGCCACCCTCGATTCCGATGCGGGAGAGCCCGACCATGAGTGACTTCTTCTCCGAACGACCTCCCGGCGGCTCCGCCGGCGAGCCCGGCCCCGGTGGTCCCTCCGGTCCCCAGCGGCCGACGAATGCCGGCGTACGCCGTCCCGGGCGGCCACGGCCGCTGATGCTCACGATCGCGGTCGTCGCGGCCGTGGTCACCGGGTTCTCGCTGTTCGCCGGGATCTGGACCGACAAGCTGTGGTTCTCCAGCCTCGGGTTCGGCTCGGTGTTCGCCAAGCTGCTCGGCACCCGCGTGCTGCTGTTCGTGATCTTCGGCGTGCTGATGGCGCTGATCGTCGGGGTCAACCTGTTCGTGGCCTACCGGCTGCGCCCGTCGTTCCGCCCGCGCTCGCCCGAGCAGGCCAACCTGGAGCGCTACCGGGTGGCGATCACCCCGATCCGCCGGCTGCTGCTCTTCGGCGTCAGCATCGTGATGGGCGTCTTCGCCGGCATCTCCGCGACCGGCAAGTGGCGCACCTACCTGCTGTGGCGCAACGGTGAGGACTTCGGCAAGGCCGATCCGAACTTCGGCAAGGACCTGGGCTTCTACGTCTTCGACCTGCCCTGGCTGCACTTCCTGGTCAGCTTCACGATGGCGGCGGTGTTCATCGCCCTGGCCCTGGCCGCGTTGGTGCACTACCTCTACGGCGGCATCCGGCTGCAGTCCGCGTCCGACAAGGTCTCAGGTCCTGCGCAGGCCCAGCTCTCCGCGCTGTTCGGCGTGTTCCTGCTCCTCAAGGGCCTCGACTACTGGCTGGACCGCTTCGACCTGACCTCGCAGACCGGTGGCCTGGTCACCGGCATGACCTACACCCGGGACAACGCGGTGCTGCCGTCGAAGAACATCTTGATGTTCATCGCGGTGATCTGCGCGCTGCTGTTCTTCGCCAACATCCTGCGCCGCACCTGGCTGCTCCCCGGAGTGGGCGTGGCCCTGTTCGCGATCTCCGCGGTGCTCCTCGGCGGGGTGTGGCCCGGGCTCGTCCAGCGCTTCCAGGTCAAGCCCGACGAGCCGGACAAGGAGGCGCCGTACATCGGGCGCAACATCGCTGCGACCCGCGACGCCTTCGGGCTCGGCGACACCACGGTCAGTGAGTACGACGCGCAGACCAAGCTCTCGCGCACCCAGCTGCGCACAGATGCGGCCTCCCTTCCCGGCATCCGGCTGGTCGACCCGCAGCTGGTCTCCGAGACCTTCGAGCAGCTCCAGCAGGTGCGTGGCTACTACAGCGTGCCCGCCGTGCTCGACGTCGACCGCTACCCCTTGGCAGGCAAGGACCGCGACGTCGTGGTGGCGGCCCGCGAGGTCAACCTCGACGGTCTGCCGGACGCGCAGAAGAAGTGGGCCAACGAGAAGACCGTCTACACCCACGGCTACGGCCTGATCGCCGCCTTCGGCAACCAGAGCAACGCCGCTGACCAACCGGTCCGCGGGGACGGCGAGCCGGTCTGGGCCGAGGAGGACATCCCGCCCCGGGGCGCGATCAGCGACTCCACCGGCGAGGACGGCTACCGGCCGCAGATCTACTACGGCGAGCAGAGCCCGCCGTACTCCATCGTCGGCAAGCCCGACGGCGGCAAGGACATCGAGCTCGACATCCCCCAGGGCAACGGCGATCCCGGCCAGTCCAAGAACAACACCTACGACGGCAGCAGCGGCGTCGGGGTGGGCAACATCTTCCGCAAGCTGCTCTACGCGGTGCACTTCGGCGACGCCAACATCGTGCTGTCCTCGCGGGTCAACGAGAACAGCAAGATCCTCTACGACCGGGCGCCGCGCGAGCGGGTGCAGAAGGTCGCGCCGTGGTTGACCGTCGACTCCGACGCGCTGCCCGCCGTGGTGGACGGCAAGATCGTGTGGATCCTGGACGGCTACACCACCAGCGACAAGTACCCGCTGTCGGAGAAGAAGTCGCTGCAGGAGATGACCTCCGACGCGATCAACCCGCGCTCGGCGTACGCCACCTTGCCGACCGACCAGATCAACTACATGCGCAACGCGGTCAAGGCCACCGTCGACGCCTACGACGGCACCGTGCAGCTCTACGAGTGGGACACCAGCGACCCGATCCTCAAGGTCTGGGAGAAGGCGTTCCCCGGCGTGGTCAAGCCCAAGTCGGAGATCCCCGACGGGGTGCTGCAGCACATGCGCTACCCCGAGGACCTCTTCAAGGTGCAGCGCGAGATGCTCGCGTCCTACCACGTGCTCGACCCGAAGACGTTCTACGAGGGCAACGACAAGTGGGACGTCCCGCAGGACCCGGTGACCTCGACCCGCAAGCAGCCGCCCTACCGGCTCTCGGTGGCGACGACGTCCGGCGACGACCCGGTGTTCTCGCTGACCAGCGTCTTCGTGCCGCAGAAGAAGCAGAACCTCGCTTCGTTCATGTCGGTCGGTGCCGACGCGGGTGATCCGGACACCTACGGCAAGTTCCAGATCCTGCGGCTGCCGGACAACACCCAGGTGCCCGGCCCCGGCCAGATCGCGAACCAGTTCCAGCGCGACGACAAGGTCGCTCAGCAGCTGCTCGCGTTCAAGCGTGCCGACGTCACCGCGAAGTACGGCAACCTGCTGACCCTCCCGGTCGGCAACGGGCTGCTCTACGTCCAGCCGCTCTACACCGTGCGTGAGGGCGGGCAGGGCAACTACCCCGGCCTGACCTTCGTGCTGGTGTCGTTCGGCAAGGAGGTGGGCATCGGGCCCACGCTGTCCTCGGCGCTCGACGACGTGGTCTCGCGTGCCGCAGGCAGCGGCTCCACGCCGATCGACAGCGGCGGCAGCACTGGAACCGGTGACGGAACCGGTGACGGAAGCGGTGACACCGGTGGTGACACGCAGAACCTGCCGGTCGCCGCTCTGCGCCTCCTCCAGCAGGCCGACGACAAGTTCACCGAGGCCGACGAGGCGCTCAAGAGCGGTGACCTCGAGGGCTACGCCACAGCGGTCGACGAGGCGCGGGCGCTGGTGCAGCGCGCGCTCACCGCGGAGAAGTAGGACCGCACAAGCAGCGGCAGGCGCCGCTCTCCTGGGGTCGACAGGAGGGCGGTGCTCTGCACAATGGAAGGCATGAGTGAGCTTCTCGGACTCGTGCCCAAGGTCGTCGCGCCCTCCGCGGACGAGGCGATCTCCTTCTACTCCCGGGCCTTCGGTCTGGAGCCGACCCTGCGCTACACGTTCGGTGACACCGTGGTGTTCGCCGAGCTCTGCCGCGGCGGGGTCCGCCTCCAGGTGAAGGATGCGGACGCCACCGATCCGGCAGGCGCGGTCGACTCGCTGATCTTGACCCTGGAGGTGGACGACGCGGAGGCGGTGGCGAAGCAGGCGCTGTCGGTCGGCGCCGAAGAGGTCTTCGAGGTCGCCGACCAGGGCTACGGGATGATCCAGGGCCGGATCAGGGACCCGTACGGCGTGCAGTGGATCCTCTCGGAGACGACCGAGGACCTGACGCCGGAGCAGGTGCAGGAGCGCATCGACGCGATGGGCTGAACAGGCTCAGTCGGTCGGACGGGCCAGCAGCGTCTCGGAGCTGCGCCCGCGCAGGGTGACGCTGTCGTGCCGCTTCCAGTGTGCGGCCTCGTCGTCACCGGCGGCCTCGACCGAGTCCCACGAGGCGAGGACCCCGCCGTCGACGTCCTTGGCCAGCTCGGTGAGCCGGGCGGCGGCGTTCACGGCGTCGCCGATCACGGTGTACTCGAACCGGGTCTTGTCGCCGACGTTGCCGGCGACCGCCTCGCCGGTGGAGACCCCGATGCCGGCGCTGAGCTCGGGCACCTCCTCGGCCAGCCGGCGAGCCATCGTCCGGGCGGCGACCAGGGCACGCTCGGCGTGGTCGGGCAGGTCGTTGGGTGCCCCGAAGATCGCCAGGGCAGCGTCGCCGATGAACTTGTTGACCAGTCCGTGGCCGTGGTCGACCTCTTCGACCACCACGCCGAAGAACCGGTTGAGCAGCTCCACGACCTCGGCGGGCCCGCGTTCGGTGGCCAGTGTGGTGGACCCGATCAGGTCGACGAAGAGCACCGAGACCACCCGGGTCTCACCACCGAGCTCGACCTCGCGCAGCGCCGCGTGGGCGGCGACCTCACGACCGACGTGACGTCCGAAGATGTCGCGCAGGTGCTCGCGCTCCCGCAGGCCACGGACCATCTGGTTGAACCCGGCCTGGAGCTGGCCGAGCTCGGTGCCGTCGTACACCTCGATCTCGGAGTCGAGGTCGCCCAGCTCCACCTGCTGCATCGCGTCGCGCACCGAGAGGATCGGGGCGACGACGGCGCGCGCGTTGAGCCAGGTGACCAGCGAGCCGAAGCAGAGCACGACCCCACCCAGGGCGAGGATCACCACCGCCAGCCGGTTGGCGCTGGTGCCGCCACCCGCCAGAGCCAGGATCGCGACCACGAGGAGGCCGACGACGGGAGCGCCCGTTCCCAGACCCCAGAACAGCAGCATCCGACGGCGTACGCCGAGACCGCGCACGCGGATCCGGTCCTCACCCGACAGGGCGCGGGCGGCGATCGGACGCAGGGCGAACTCGCTGAGCAGGAAGGCGATCGCACTCACGACGACCGAGGTGATGCCCACGGACAGGGCCGTGGTGACCGCCCGGGCGGGCTGGAGCACCACGGACAGCAGCGTGAAGGTGACCGTGGCGCCGAACCACAACCCGGCCTGGAGGCGGGTCAGGAACCACGGCACCCCGAGGGTGGTGACCCGCTCGCGCTCGGTGGGCTGCTGACCGCGGAAGACCCAGCGTTGCGCCCGCAACGCTCCCGTGGTGCCCCAGGTGGCGCCGACCAGGACCGCCGCACCGACGTAGACCGGCACGCCGATGGCGAGTGCGATCACCATGCTGCGGCTGGGGGAGGGGCCGGGGATGACCAGCGTGGAGAGCGCGAAGACGATGCCGGCGCCGATCAGGTTGGTCAGGATCAGCGTCGAGGTGAGCAGCAGCTGCACCCGGACCCGCAGCCGCCGGGTGGACTGGCCGGCGGGGCCGAGGAGAGCGGACCCGAAGACGCTGGGCTCGGTGCCTGTCACGGTGTGCTGCCTCCTGGTCACCGACTCGCTCGGCCGGGACAGCCTAGGGCGTGCGCCGCTCGGCCGTGCCGCTTTGCCGTGGTGGCAGGTCTGAGACGATGTGGCGGTGCGCAAGCCCGAACCCGAGCCCGTGGTCGCCCGCAACCGCAAGGCGCGCCACGACTTCCACCTCGAGGACACCTTCGAGGCCGGCATGGTGCTCCAGGGCTCGGAGGTGAAGGCACTCCGCGCCGGCAGGGCCTCCCTCGTCGACGGCTTCGTCGACATCGACGACCACGAGGCGTGGCTGCACAACGTGCACATCCCGCAGTACGAGCAGGCCACGTGGACCAACCACGCGTCCCGTCGCAAGCGCAAGCTGCTGCTGCACCGCTCGGAGATCGATCGCATCGAGCGCCGGGTCGACGAGCGCGGGCTGACGATCGTGCCGCTCTCGCTGTACTTCAAGGACGGCCGTGCGAAGGTCGAGATCGCGCTCGCGCGCGGCAAGAAGACCTGGGACAAGCGGCACGCGCTCGCGGAGCGGCAGGCGAACCGTGAGATCGAGCAGGCCGTGGGGCGTCGGCTCAAGGGCATTCCCGACTGACAGGATGCCCGCATGGACTTCCTGCGCACGCCCGACGACCGCTTCGCCGCACTGACCGGTCACGACCACGAGCCGCAGTACGCCGACGTGGCCGACGGTGAGGGTGGATTCCTCCGGATGTCGTGGGTGGAGGCCGGGCCGGCGGAGGGGCCCGTCGTACTCCTGCTGCACGGTGAGCCGACCTGGTCCTACCTCTACCGCCACGTGATCGAGGTGCTCAGTGCCGCTGGGATCCGTTCGATCGCAGTCGACCTCGTCGGCTTCGGCCGCTCCGACAAGCCCACGCAGGCGGGTGACCACTCGTTTGCCCGCCACGTGGAGTGGGTCCGCGAGCTGGTCTTCGACGTGCTCGACCTGCGGGAGGTCACGCTGGTCGGACAGGACTGGGGCGGCCTGATCGGGCTGCGGCTGGTCGCCGAGAACCCCGACCGGTTCGTGCGTGTGGTGGCGGCCAACACCGGCCTGCCCACGGGTGACTTCGACATGCCGGAGGTCTGGTGGAAGTTCCGCAGGGCCGTCGAGAGCGCTCCGGTCCTCGACGTGGGCCGTCTCGTGGCGGCCGGCTGCCTGCGGGGGATGAGCGAGGAGGTCCGTGCGGCGTACGACGCCCCGTTCCCCGACGAGTCCTACAAGGCCGGCCCCCGGGTGATGCCGACGCTGGTCCCGACCCGGCCCGACGACCCGGCCACCGAGGCCAACCGCGCGGCCTGGAAGGTGCTCGCGACGTGGGAGAAGCCGTGCCTGGTGGCGTTCAGCGACGGTGACCCGATCACCGGCGCGATGGGCCCGGTGATCCGCAAGCTGGTCCCCGGCACCCGAGGCCTGCACCACCCGGTGATCGCCGGCGCCGGCCACTTCCTCCAGGAGGACGCGGGCCAGGACCTCGGCCGCGTGGTCGCGGACTTCGTCACGGGGCAATGACCCCGATTTGGTGCCTCTCCGCCGGTCGCGTAGCCTGTACTCACCGACGCGGGGTGGAGCAGCTCGGTAGCTCGCTGGGCTCATAACCCAGAGGTCGCAGGTTCAAATCCTGCCCCCGCTACGAAGAAAGTCCAGGTCAGCCACAGGTTGACCTGGACTTTTTCTTTGGGGGAATCATGCGATCCCATCGTTTACCCATCACATTGACAGGTGCGCAGCGCCGCCCATCCGGGCGTCAGCGCCGTTGGTTCCGGTCACTTCGGGCTCGCTCGGCAGTGCTCGTCCACCTACTGGGCATGAGTACGACGAAACTGGGGCTGGAGCCCCTCATCGGGGTCGAGGAGCTCGCTGAGTACCTCGGCGTCCCCGTGCAGACCATCTACGACTGGCGGCTGTCCGGCCGGGCGCCGCGGGCCTACAAGTTCGGCAAGCACCTGCGGTTCGCGGCCAGCGACATCGCCGAGTGGCTGGAGCAGCGACACGAGGATGGGCCTCATGAGTAGGCCACGCATCCCGATCGGCGGCTATGGCGAGATCGCCTTCCTCCCGCGCGGCAAGGGCAAGGTCGAGGCACGCACCCGCTTCCGCGACTGGGACGGGCAGACGCGGCTGGTCCAGGCGACCGCTTCCTCAAGGCCGGCGGCCGAGGTGGCGTTGAAGAAGAAGCTGACTCAGCGCAACGCCTTCCAGCCCATCGACACCACGCTGACGCCGGACAGTCCGTTCCCGGCGCTGGTCGCCTACTGGCTCGCCGACTTGGACCTGGAGGGGCGGATCGCACCGGCCACCCGGTTCAACTACGAGCGCGACCTCAATCGGCTGGTGCTGCCGGCGTTCAGGGGCTACACCCTGCGCGAGATCGGCGTCGCCCGCTGTGACGCCCTGCTCAAGCAGCTCGGCAGCAGCTCGTATTCGTCGGCGAAGCGGGCAAGGACGGTGCTGCGGCAGTCGTTCGCACTGGCGGTCAGGCACGAGGTGTTGCCGCGCAATCCGATCGACAACGTCTCCCGGCTCCACAAGCCGAAGCGGACCCCGACCGCGCTGACCGCCACGGAGGTGAACGCCATCCGGGCCGTGATCAAGGCGTGGGAGCAGTCTCTGGGCGCGTCGGGGCCGAACCCGGACGGGCAGCTGGGCCAGATCGTCGAAGTCATGCTCGGCACCTCGGCACGGATCGGCGAGGTCCTGGCGATCCGCCGACGCGACCTCGACCTGACGACCACGCCTGCGACGCTGCGGATCTGCGGCACCGTGATCTCCGAACGCGGCGTCGGCACCTACCGCCAGGAGCACCCGAAGACAGACCGCTCCAACCGGGTGATCGCGCTACCGTCCTTCACCGCCGGGGCCCTCCGACGGCGGCTGGCGATCATGGCCGACCACTCGCTGCACGCGCTGGTCTTCCGCAGCCGTGAGGGAACCCCTCTGACCACGGCCAATGTGCGGCGCCAGCTCCGCAAGGTCCTCGGGGAGGCAGGCATCGAGGGCGTCAGCCCGCACATGTTCCGCCGCACCGTCGCGACGGTGATCAACGAGCAGGCCAGCCTCAACCTCGCCTCGGAGCTGCTCGGACACACCGACCCCAAGGTGACGATCGAGCACTACATTCGGCGAAATGAGCAAGTGAACCCGCTGACCGCGGAGCTGCTCGACGCGGCGTTCGCGCGAGATGACGATGAGTAAATCGGTTGGCCGCTGTCGGACCTCATCCGTAGCGTCGAAGGCTGGCACACCGACGGGAGAGAGAGCTGTGCAAAAGATCGTTGTGAACGCGAAGCCGGGTGGCTTCGCCCTGTCCCGGGAGGCCGCTGCTGCGCTCGGGCTCAACGTCGAGGAAGCGAACGCTTTCATGCGGACTTACCGGGTGATCGGCGAGGAGGTGCTCGCTCGCGACGACCTGCGACTCGTCGAAGTCGTCGAGGCCCTAGGGCCGGCGGCCAGCGGGCCGCATGCTGAGCTCATCGTGGTGTGCATTCCCGATGGCGTCTATTGGGGGATCGCCGAGTACGACGGCGCCGAGTGGATCGCGGAACGGCACCGCGCTTGGCTGCCTACGAGCCACGACGTTGTTGGCTATCCCGGCGTGCTGCAAAACCCAGAGGCGGTGGTCATCCCCGCTGGCAACATCGAGGCACTCCTGGCTGCAGAGGCGGAGGCCGCCGAGGCGGGGGAGGCCGACAGCGACCCGAACGAATCGCTCCCGCCGCACGTCAAGGTGACCCGCGGTCACGCCCGAGATGAGTCCTAGCGCGGAGCGACTGTTCGGAAAACTAGAATATTCCGCTGACGGCGGGATACTCTCATTTCCTGAATACCGTGTAACCTGTTCAGGTAAGTCGCATTTTCCGCCGTCAGCGGAACAAGGTCGATATCCGAACGGAGACGTCATGGCGAACAACGATGCGCCTACGACGGCCGAGGTCGCGCGAATAGTCGCAGCCTCGGTGCGTGAGCGCCTCCCGATGGGCTGGAAGGTCGCCGAGACACTTGAGCCAAAGCGAGGATCGCTGCGCCCCGACATGGAGATCGAGGTCGAAGCCCCGGACGGACGCAACGCGCGGCTGGCGGTCGAGATCAAGCAGGTCCTGGAACGCCGCGACCTTGGTCGGATCGTCGAGCAATCACGGAATATGTCGACCAGTCCTACCGATGTCCCGGTCGTTGCCGCGAGGTACCTCTCCACATCGGTGCGAGAGGCGCTCTCGGAGCAAGGGCTGTCCTATGTCGATGCCACCGGCAACATCCGGATCGCTGTCGACTCGCCCGCGTTGTTCATCTCGGACCGCGGCGAAGACCGTGATCCGTGGCGAATGGGTCGACCCCGCGGGACCCTGAAGGGGGAGCCTGCGGCTCGGGTCGCTCGTGCACTCCTGGACTACCGCCGCGACTGGACAGTGCGCGAACTCATGGCTGCCTCCGGTTCCTCCAGTGGAGCCACGTACCGGGTACTGGAGTACCTGGAGCGCGAGGACCTGGTCGAGAAGGAGGACAAGCGCTACTTAGTGACCGACTGGGAGCGACTGCTTCGCGCATGGAGTGCTGACGCGTCCTTCCAGACCACGACTCGGGTAATGGCCTTCATCGAGCCCCGCGGCGTCGACTACTTCCTCGACAAACTCAAGAAGGAAGCGGAGTTCCCGGTCGCCGTGACCGGGTCCATGGCAGCCAAGGAGTGGGCGACGTACGCGCCTGCCAAAGCCGCGTACGTCTACGTCTCGTCGATCCAGGAAGCATCCGAGCAATGGGGTCTGCGGCCGAACGCGGCTGCCCCCAACGTGATCCTGTTGGAACCCAAGACAGTCGGCGACGTGCCGTTCGCCAACACGATCCGTTCCGGGGACGGCTATCAGGTGGCCGCTCCCGCGCAAGTTGCTGCCGACTTGTTGAACGGCCCGGGACGCGAACCTGCCGAAGGCGAGTTCCTCATCGAATGGATGAAGGCCAACGAGAAGCAGTGGCGGCGTGACTGACGAAGTGACCATGGCACGGACCGGGCTGCTCGACGCGCTCGAAGCGTTGGAGTCGCATCTCGACGCCCTCGTCATCGTCGGCGCACAAGCCATCTACCTGCATACGGGAACGACGGAGATCGCCCTCGCCGAGTTCACTACCGACGGCGACGTCGCGATCGATCCTGACCTGCTGAGTTCCGACCCACTGGTCGAAGACGCCATGCGCGCAGCAGGCTTCACGCCCGACCCGCGCGAGAGCGCCATTGGATCCTGGATCTCGCCGCGTGGGGTGCCGGTCGACCTGATGGTGCCCGACGCCGTAGCTGGAGCAGGCCGTCGTGGAGTCCGCGTGCCGCCACACGACCCCAAGTCCATGCGGAGGGCACGCGGCATCGAGGCGACGCTCGTCGACAACTCCACGATGGTCCTTCGCGCTATCGACGCCACCCAGGATTCTCGGGAGTTCGAGGTCTCCGTGGCTGGCCCAGCGGCGCTCTTGGTTGCGAAGCTGCACAAGATCCACGACCGGATCGACAACCCATTGAGGAGCGACAACAAGGACGCCCACGACATCTACCGCCTGCTGCGGGCGGTCGATACGACGGTGTTCGTTGACGCGATCAGGCGACTCCAGAGCCAACCGCTGAGCGCCGAGGTCACTCGAGATGCGCTCGGCCGACTTGGCGAACTCTTCGCGCAAGGCGCGGGTGCCCGCGGCGCGCTCATGGCCGGTGCTGCGGAGGAGCTGGTCGGCGACCCAGTTGCGGTGTCCGAGAGCGTGGCCCTCCTCGCGCAAGACCTTCTCGAGGCCGTGGACTCCTAACTTGGCTCCGCACTTGGCAGTCCGGCGCGGTCGAACTCCTGCTGCAGACGCGGACGTCGACGGTGGATCTCCCGAAGCTCTGCAATGAGGTCGTTCACCTCGGCTGACTTCTCGGACCCAGCGCTGAGCTTGCGCATCTTCGCGAGCCGTCGCGCAGCGAGTCGGTAGTGCTGGGCGCCCGCCTCGACAAGCTCGTTCTTGACGAGGCGTTGATGGATCGGAAGGACGGCGAGCGGGTCGACCTTCTCGTACACCTTCAGCAGCTCGCTCCAGGTGTGGTCACTGTCGAGCGCCAGCGAATGGGCGAGATTCCACGCGAACTCGGGCTCCCTCAAGGTCAGGAGCGCGAAGAGGACGGCATCGCTCGGGCTCGCCGCAAGCGTCGCAACAACCTCGTCGCGGAGGTCCGGCCAAGACCTCCCGGCCGTCTTGTGAAGACGTGCCGCGGAGGTCGACGACGGCCACTTGCGGTACACCAAGAGCCGGCCTCCAATGCTTCGGCTGGCCGATGCGCTTCCAGAAGCCCACACCAGTAGTCCGCGGCCTTCCGGGACTGATGGCCTCGGTCGAAGTCGGTGGCCTGCTTCGCCCAGTCGATGGCCAGGTCGATCTCGCCGATCTCCTCGAACGCCTCGGCGGTGTCCTCGAACCAGGCGGCGACCTTCCGATCCCTTGCGTGGGTGCGGATGATCGCGTCGGTGTCATGATCAAGCACGGCCAGCCGCTGCGCGTTCCAGTTCAGGGTGAACCACTCATGCGAGTGGCTGGCGGTCCATCTCTCATCCTCTGAGGGCCTCGGCCCGAGGTTGGCCTCGATCTCAGCGAGTCGCTTCCGGTAGGCCTTCATGCCAGTCTCACCGAGCGCCGGCGCGTACGCGACGGGGTCGAGCTCGAAGTAGTCGACCTCATCATCGGCGAACTGGAACTTCATCATCCAGTCGATCAACTTGCCGACCGGAGTCCTGGCCGCTGCGGCCGCCTGCGGGTGAAGCTCCAGCAGTCGACGGCACGCGTCACCGATGATCCCGCTGGAGTCGTCAGCGCGGGCGATCACCTTCAGCGACGATGCGAGCGCCTTGTGCGTCACCGCGTAGACCTCGGCCGGATCGGTGGTCGGGATCGCGCCTTCGAGGATGTCGACGGCCTCGTGCATGTCACGCCCGTGCGCATTGGCGGCGCTGTAGCGGTGGAGGTCCGACCTCGTGCGGATCAATGGGAGTACGGCGTCGGCGAGTGTGCTCACCCGTGCCATTCTTCCCTCCACCCCTTCGCCACTTCTCCTCCCTCACCTTCCACATCCACTCACCCCCCTTCTGCCCTTCCTCTCTTCACTCCCTCACGTCTTCGTCTTCCACTTCCTTCTCCTCTGCTTCCCACCTTCATTCCCTTCACGCCTCTTGCAACTGAGGTGGCGCACGTCTCTGCGCCCTCGGGCAGCGCCAGGACACCTACATCGTGAAGGGGGTGGCCGCGGTGACCGTGACCATCAGCAAGATGAGTGCCGGCAAGGGTTACGAATACTTCCTGCGCACGGTCGCTGCAGGCGACGGGGACCGATCACTCTCGACGCCGCTGACTCGCTACTACACCGAGGACGGCACCCCGCCCGGGAGGTGGGTGGGCTCCGGCATCGCAAGCCTGGAGAGCCACCTCAAGGTCGGAGACGAGGTGGCCGAGGAGCAACTCCGACTGCTGATCGGGGAGGCCAGGCATCCGGTCACCGGCCAGGATCTCGGCCGCCGTTACCGGACGTACAAGGTGCCCGAGGAGGGCAAGCGCCAACACCCGGTCGCCGGCTACGACCTCACCTTCTCGATCCCGAAGTCCGCCAGCGTGCTGTGGGGAGTTTCCGACGCCGGGACGCAAGCGATCATTGCCGACGCCCACCACGCCGCCGTCGCTGAAACCCTCGACTTCCTGGAACAGGAAGTCATCGCCACCCGCGGCGGCGCCAAGGGACCCAAGGGCGGCGTCGCGCAGCTCGACGTCACCGGCGTCATCGCGACCGCGTTCGACCACTACGACTCCCGCGCCAACGACCCGCACCTGCACACCCACGTGGTGATCAGCAATCGGGTCAAGGCCACCCGCGACGGCCAGTGGCGCACCATCGACGGCGCCCCGCTGCACGCGTGGACGGTCGCCGTCTCCGAGCTTCACGAGGCGATCTTCAGCGACCACCTCACCCGCGCTCTCGGCGTCGACTGGGAACGACGTCCACGCGGACGGGATCGGAATCCAGCCTGGGAGATCACCGGCGTGCCGCAGTCGTTGGTCGAACGGTTCTCCAGCCGCTCCCGAGACATCAACACTGAGACCGACCGGCTAATTGAGGAGTACGTCGCCAACCACGGCCGTCGTCCCCACCCGGCCACGATCATGAAGCTGCGCCAACGAGCCAACCTCGCTCACCGGCCCGAGAAGCAGATCCACTCACTCAGCGACCTCACCGCCAGCTGGCGTGGTCGCGCCGCTCGCCATGTCGGCGAGGATGCCACCACCTGGGCTCGACGCCTGACGGCAAGCCCGCCAAGACGGTTGCTGCGCGCCGACGACATTCCGCTCGACGTGATCGAGGAGGTCGGCGGGGACGTCGTTGCCTCGGTGGGGGAGAAGCGCGCTACCTGGCGACGAGCGAACCTGTACGCCGAAGCCTCACGCCAGACCATCGGTTGGCGCTTCGCCTCCTCCACCGATCGGGAGGCCGTCACCGGCCTGGTTGTGGACGCAGCCGAGCTCGGCTCACTTCGCCTCACCCCGCCGGAACTGGCCACGACCCCCGAGACATTCATGCGGGACGACGGCACCAGCAGGTTCCGCCCGAAGCACTCGGTCGTGTTCTCGTCCGAGCAGCTGCTCAACGCCGAGGACAGGCTCCTCCAACGCGCCGACACCGTGACCGGCCCTACCGTCGACATTGAGGTCGTCGACACCGTCGTCCAGCAACCCGTCAAGGGGCACCGGCTCAGCCCCGAGCAGGCCCAGGCAATCGCCAAGGTCGCAGTCTCCGGACGTCAGGTTGACCTGCTCATCGGCCCGGCCGGTGCAGGCAAGACCACCGCCATGCGCGCACTTCATCGGGCTTGGACCCAACACCATGGACGAGGCAGTGTCGTCGGACTCGCACCGAGTGCCGCCGCAGCCCAGGTCCTCGCCGACGACCTCGGCATCGCGTGCGAGAACACCGCCAAGTGGCTCTACGAACACGACCGCGGCGGCTCCCGATTCCAGCGCGGCCAACTCGTCATCATCGACGAGGCCACGCTTGCCGGCACATTCAGCCTCGACCGGATTACCGCCCGGGCCGCCGAAGCCGGAGCCAAGGTGCTGCTCGTCGGCGACTGGGCACAGCTCCAGTCCGTCGAGGCCGGCGGAGCGTTCGCGATGCTCGCCGACGCGCGTGGCGACGCGGCCGAGCTCGTCGACATCCACCGCTTCACCCACGAGTGGGAGAAGGGCGCTTCCCTTGATCTGCGCCACGGCCGCCCGGAGGCAATCGACGCGTACCTCATCCATGAGCGGGTCACCGACGGCGACACCGAAGACATGATCGACGCCGCTTACCAAGCCTGGCGTGAGGACACTCAAGCCGGGAAGGAGAGCGTCCTGGTCACCGACAACACCAAGGCCGTCGTCGAGCTCAACGCCCGAGCCCGAGCCGAACGCCTCGCGGCCGGGAAGACCGCGGCAGGCCCAGAGGTCCCACTGATCGACGGCACCCGCGCCTCGGTTGGCGACTGGGTCATCACCCGAAAGAACGACCGCCGGCTCCGCACGCTCCGCTCTGGCTGGGTCCGCAATGGCGATCGGTGGACCGTCACCGACGTCCGCGACGACGGCTCCCTGGTCGTACGCCGTCAAGCCAGGAAGCGCGGCGGCGCTGTGGTCCTACCGGCCGGCTACGTCGCCGAACACGTCGACCTCGGCTACGCCATCACCGCCCACCGCGCCCAAGGCCTCACCGTCGACACCGCGCACGTCGTCGTGTTCGACAACACCACGAGGGAGAACCTGTACGTCGCGATGACTCGCGGCCGCGAGCACAACCACGCCTACGTCATCGTCGACACGGTCGACGACAACCACGGGGCACCGGACGGCGAAGGTGCGACTGCCAAGTCGGTCCTCATCGGCGTCCTCGCCAACAGCGGCGCCGAACTGTCGGCGCACCAGATGATCAAGACCGAGCAGGATGCCTGGACGTCGATCGCCCAGCTCGCGGCCGAGTACGAGACCATCGCCGCAGCCGCCCAACGGGACCGCTGGGCATCGCTGATCCGCTCCTGCTCGCTGACGCCAGAGGAGGCTGACTCAGCGGTCGAGTCTGAAGCCTTCGGTCCACTCGCCGCGGAACTCCGACGTGCTGAAGCCAACGGCCACGACATCGAGCGGCTGCTACCCGCAACCGTCGCCCGATATGGACTCGACGATGCCGAGGACGTCGCCGCAGTGCTCCGTCACCGGGTCGCACTCGCCACCAAAACCCTCGGCACACGCCGCGGTCGGCGGCCGGCCAGGTTCATCGTCGGCCTCATCCCCGAAGCGCTCGGCCCGATGGCGCCCGACATGCGCGACGCCCTCGATGAACGTCGCGACCTCATCGAGCAACGCGCCCGCGGCCTCGCCAAGGAAGCGGTGCAGGAAAAGGCGAGCTGGGTGCGCCGATTGGGGTCGGCGCCGCTCGATCGACGAGAACGTGAAAACTGGCAGCAGTCGGTCACGACCGTGGCTGCGTACCGCGACCGCTACCGGATCACCTCGGCGTCAGCACTCGGAGCGGGACCAGTCACCGACGCCCAAAGACTGGATCGCTCCCGAGCGGCTTCAGCCGTTCGCGGGCTTGACGCTCGAGACTATTCAGCACCACGAACGGATCCGGGCCTAGACCTTCGGCTGTGATCCAGCGCCCCGCCCAAAGCGGACGATTCGCCCGGTTCGTGACTGTGTCACACCACCCACAATGACGTACCAAGAAACGGCTCGACAGTCCCGGATCGTTCGTGAGCGCATAGCGAACGGTTGCGGCTTTGAGGCGCCAAGTTCCGGACGGCGCTACTTGCAGTTCTCCTCGTACCGCTTGTTCATCGCGGTGTTGACCGCGTTGGCGGTGTAGAAACCGCAACACGAGTTGTAGTCAGTTTCGTGTTCGACTTGTTGAGGTTCTGGCGAAAAAGGCCGTCCATGGTCAGCGGCACGCTGACCATTGCTCCACCGGCCGCGGCAGCCAACTTGCTCGCCTGGTTGACCACGTCCCCCATATAGAAGTTCTTCGATTTTCAGCGTGATCGGATCTTGACGTAGGTGCTCGTGGCCCTGCGCGAGGCTGGGTGTTCTGACGCATCCAACTGACAGGACCACGAGCGTGTCCCAGCCTATGGCGGACGCGGCGCGAAGCGCTGCGTCGGTGTTGTTCAACCTGCCCGAGTACGACGTCATCGAGGTCGCCGGTGAGAGCACGGGTGACCGCAGGGTCACCATCGCAACCCGGGTCCGGGAGGCGGCCTGCCCCGGCTGTGGGGTGCTCACTGCCCGGCTCCACCAGCGCACGACCCAACGAGTCCGCGACGTGCCGTTCGAGGGCTGGTCGAGATGGTGTGGCTCAAGAAGCGCTGGCGCTGCCTCGAGATCCCCTGTGCCCGGGCCACGTTCACCGAAGCCACCACGCAGGTCCCGACCAGGGCCAGACTGACGGCCCGGTTGAACGAGGTGATCACCGCCACCGTGGCCGGCAAGGTCCGTGCCGTCGACCGGGTCACCTCGCAGTTCGGGGTGTTCTGGCCTACGGTGCAACGCCAGATCACCGCCGCGGCGCTGCGCTCGCGATCCAGCGCCGCGAATGACCCCGGGTGGTCACCCAGCTCGGCATCGATGAGCACCGGTTCCGATCCGTGCGCTGGTTCAAGCATGACGCTGGCGGCTGGAAGCGCGTGAAGCCGCGGATGATCACCCTCGTCGACCTGGCCAATGGGGAGGTCCTCGACGTCGTCGACGGCCGTGACTCCGCCGCCGTGGCCGGTTAGCTCGCAGCACAGCCGCGATGGTGGCGACGCCGGGTCCAGGTCGTCTCGATCGACCCCTCAGCAGCATTCCGCTCCGCGGTGCGCAGATGGCTGCCCAGGGCCCGGATCAGCGTCGACCACTTCCACCTGGTCAAGCTGGGCAACGACATGCTCACCAACGTCCGTCGCCGCGTCTCCTGGGATCTCCACGGTCGCCGGGGTCGCGGCACCGACCTGGCGTGGGCCTACCGGCTGCCGCTGCTGCGCGGTTGCGAAACCCTCTCGATCCGCGGCCCGGGCCCGTCTGGATGAGGTCTTGGCCAACGACGACCCCACCAACCAGATCAGCGCCGCGTGGGGCATCAAGGAACAACTACGGCTCCTGCTTAAGACGACAGCGCTGAGCGAGGCCATCGCGGCGCGGGCCAAGTTCGGCCAGTACCTCACCTGGGCGCAGATGCCCGAGAGCACCAGGCTGAAGAAGACCGTCGATGCCTCGTGGAGCGAGATCGAAACGTTCATCGAGACCCGCGCCACCATCGCCAAGACCGAGGCCGGCAACGTGACGATCAAGAACATCAAGCGGACCGGGAGGGAGTACCGGTCCCCGGCCAACTACCGATTTAGGATCATGCTCAACAACGCCGCCCGAGGCGCGGCGTGAACACCAGCATCACGTCGAAGTCGAAGAGCCGTCAATGATGCGAAAGGTGTGCCGGCGCATCGGTTGGATTGAACCGTTCATCAAGGCGTGCCAGGGTCTCGGCGCCGTCCCCCAGTCCGACCGTTGCGTAGAGGAAGCCCCGCACCCCTTTTTCTGGAGTAACCGGGAAAATCATGATTATTCCCTCCTTGCGTTCGCGCGAGTACGCCAGACCCATGTCGTTGACTGCGTCCAAGAAAGTTTCGGTCGATATCCATGGCCATGCCGACGAGACGGCATGTTGAACGATCTGGTTTGCGTCCACATCGAGGGCTTCTCGGATCCGGTAAAGATGCGACCCAGAGGTGCCGGTGAGTTGACCAGTGACTTGACCCATCGAACGCGCATTGCACTCTGTAAATACGTGATCGCCGTTCGCTCGAACGACAAAGTCGAATTCCGCGTGCCCTCGGTAGCCGAGGCGCTGAAGGGAATCGGCAAGGCGTTTCGCTCCCGCTACGGCCTCTAATGGCCGCGCCAATGCAGACGGGTACTTGCCGAAATACTCGTGCACGATGCGTACGTCTTGGAAAGCCAGCTCTCCATGGCCCAAGAAATTGCTTCCCGATTGGTTGATCAAGAAGTCGATGTACCCAGACGCTTGCGTCTCCACGAATTCTTCGATGACAACTGGGTATCGGCCACCGCTCGAGGCCCACTCCCACCGTTCGTGGAAGTAGGCAGCCACAGCGTCTCGAGCGTCGGCCACCAGGACATTGCCGCGAATGCCGAGGTGCGAGACATCCCTGCTTGTCAAACTGATGAGCTCGTTACCTGCTCCTCCGCCCGCGTGAGCACGCTTCACGACAACTGCTCCGTAAGTGTTCAGGAGTCGTCTGGATAAGGCACTGGCTTCAGCGGCGCTGTACGCGACCACCGCCTCGGGGGTGGGCGTTTCGCTGCTCATGGCCAGCAGGTGAAAGATGGCCTTGCTATTTGCGGCGTTGATTCCGCCCAACTCGAGGAACTTGGGGCTAACCTCCCCCATGTTCAACCCCACCGCCTCGCAGAAAGGAATAAGCGCTGGAGAAGGAAAGAGCGACAGAAATTGGACACTCGCCTCACCTCGCAAGCGCGAGCGCATTCTGCGCAGAAACTGCGAATCGGTCAGAGCCAAGGGGTCCAACACTTTATCGCCATAACGACCAGGCGGAGCCTGCAGTATCTCCGGGCCACTTGCGAAGCCCAGCGTGGTCGACACCTGTTCCGAAAAACGCGTGTTTGCTGCTGCGGGCAGAATCACCACGTCACCGGGATCAGCAAACCATAGGCTGCGCTGCGCCCAAGCCCTGCCCTCCTTCCGGAACCAGAAAGTCTCATCGATTTCGTTGGCAACGATCAACTTCATAGCTATACCGCTCCATCTGCCAGGCGAGCAGGTTTCGCCGCGCACCGTCGTTCAACTAGGCAAGCGCGTACGGGGGCTGTGCGAAGCGATCGCGTGGCGATCCGGCTCCATCGCGGTACGGCCTTGCACCCATAATCTGAAATTAACCCAGGCCGCATGGCGCCAACTGTGCAGGCGGCTAGAGCCCTGACCGGGGGGTCAATGCGATGTGTGTTGAGGCCTCCCCCCGGGAGCTCGAACGCGACCCCAATGTCAAGCTCTCCGTTGCCGATAGCGATTCGGTCACCGAAATTGTTCTTGGCATCCTTCATCATCTGATTGCTCCATTTGTGTCGTGAGGAGAAGCCCTGCAGTCCAGGTACTACCCGGTGTGGCGGGAGGTCTCGGCGTCACGGTTGAGCGGTATTGCGCGTCCCGGAAGGGACGGGTCTAGGTATCTGCCGCGAGCTGTGGCTCTGAGGTGTGATCCATGGCGCGGATGCTGCGCGAGGCAATCGGAGCCAGCGTGGCGATTCCCAGTCCGATCGCGCATGCCAGGGCAAGGTTGCGTTCGCCCATCTGCCCGGCCAGCGGGCCGACGACGAGCAGGGACAGAGGTATCGCGGAGAAGGAGATCAGGTCGTCATAGGCAGAGACCCGTGACAGCGTATGGAGGGGAACGTTGGCGTGCAGGGTCGAGTCATAGGTGATGCCCAGGACACTGAAGCCGACGCCACCCAGAAACGAGAGCACCAGAAGCAACCACACGTTCGAGGTCATCCAGAAGCCGACCAACGGCAACGCAGCCAAGGAGCCCAGCAGGCGGCCCACAACAACCGGGGACCGGACGGGGCGCCTGATCAGCGCTGCGCTGGCCAGGAGCATCCCCACGGTCCGCCCGGACAAGAGTGCACCCCAACCTGCGGCCCCGAGGATGGGCGTCAAGATGGCCGGCCCCAAGATCTGGATCGGGGCCACGTTGAGGGCGTTGAAGGCAGCGAAGCTGATGCTGGAGAGCCAGATCCACCGAGTTGAGCTGAAGGCCTGCCACCCCGTCCTGAGCGATTCCCGGATGCCCTCCGAGACGTTCGCGTGCCCGCCGCGAGGAATCATCAGAAAGCAGCCGGCCGCGATGAGCGACGTAGCGGCATCGACCACCAGGGCCCAGCCGCCCCCGATCGTTGCGACGAGAACTCCTGCGAGCAGGGGAGCTCCGGCGCGTACGGCGTTGCGTGAGGCCGCGAGTGCCGCGTTCGCTCGCTGGAGTGCTGATGGCTCGACCAGCTCAGGAACAATTCCGCGCAGCGCGGGGCCGCCGAAGGCAGAGACCAGGCCCGTGCCGAAGGCAAGCACGATCACCGATGACAGCCGGTAATGGCTGCCCAACAACAGGACCGCCATCCCCGCCTGCAGGGCAGCGACGATGACTTTGCTCAGCACCAACAGGTTTCGCCGCCTGAACCGGTCAGCGACGACGCCGCCGAGGACCATGAAGGCCAGGTTGGGCACGATGTTCGCTGCCGCCACCAAGCCTGCGTCTGAGATCGAACCAGTTGCGTTCAAGATGGCGAGTGTGAGCACGACAGGCGTCATCGCCCCGCCCGCCAGGTCGATCGTCCGCCCTAGGAAGAAGGGGAGGAACGGACCCGCGTACCACCGGTCGCTACGGGATCGCGCGTCAATGATGTGGTCCTCCTACTCTGGTGGCATCACATCGCCACCGAATCGGCACTTCGGTCATGCCGGGTAATCATCGTCACGCTCGGGCTCCAGCGGCGTGGCATTGCTGGACAGGATGAAGCAAGCATTCTCGAACGACGGACGCGGGGCCCGGCTATTGCACCGGGCCCCAACGCATTCAAGTCGTTCAGATGACGTGGTCGTAAGTCATGGCCTGCTCCTTTCGTTCGTCGCTGAGGAAACTTCCGCTCCCATGAGCACTCGCCCCTTGAACCGCGAGTGAGTAACGCGGGAGAAAGCTGACGTCGAGCTGCGCTTCGCGCACTCGAACCATCGACTGATCCGCAGAACACCGGGTGGTGGTGAGCGCGTCATCCAGTGACTTCAACCAACCCGTCGGCCACGTCTTCAGTCGCGGATGTGACGCGACTCGTCGGGAGGCTCACGATTGAGCGCACGGTTGCGCTGTCGAGAAAACTGGGTGCCTCGACCTTCAGGGTCTCGAGAACGTCGCTCTCAATGAGGCGGGAGATCAGCTCCTTCGCCCATTCTTCGGCGAGCTTCTTCCCCAGGCACAGGTGAGGCCCAGCTGCGAAGGAGAGGTGACGATTCCGTGCCCGACCAAGGTCTATCCGGTCAGGATCATCGAACTGTCCTGCGTCCCGGTTCGCCGCAGCCAACAGGGTCACGACGGTGTCTCCGCGATGGAGCTCGACGCCGTCGAGTATGAAGTCTCGGACAACGACACGGTTGGTCGCCTGGGCGGGAGCCAAGAACCGCAAGAACTCGCTCGCTGCCCGATACCCGTCTCCGCGATTGAGGACCTGTCGCGCTTGGTCAACCAGCGCGGGGTCCTTCGACATCAGGTTGAAAATCCCGGAAGTAAATGACCCGGCTGTGCTGAAACTGGCGTTTACCATGCCTGCGAGCGTGTTGATCGCGTAGGCGGGCGGATACCTGTTCGCGAATGCCTGGGCCGGAGCCAGCAACCCCTCGACACCGTCCTGTTCGATCCACTCGGCTGCAAACTTCTGCAGCTGGTTGCCAGCAGCCCGTCCCTCCTCAAGCCGGGTCGGATCCAGCCCACCATCGGTTCCGCGTTGGAGTGCGCGATGTGTGGTCATGTAGTCACGCGCTTGCCCAGGGGAAAGCCCCACGACGGTAGCCGTAAGATCCAGTGCGGTCGGGTACGCGACCTCGCTTACGAAGTCGAACTTCGCCCCCGCTGCATCCAGTCGTTCGCTGAAGCGATCCCCAACCTGGACGCATAGCGACTTCAGGTCCGTGAGACTAATTCGTGCCGGAACTCTTGGCGAAGACCTAGTCGGTCGGGTGGGTCTTCAGTCTGAACGCTCGGCTTTGTTTGCGAAACATCGGCGCCGATCCGCCTGCGATCCTTAGCAAACACCGAGTTGTTCGTAAGGACCTCTTTGCAGGTGCTGTAGCGAGCCGCGACGTAGCTTCGCATGCCCTCATGCCAGTACAGGCCGGGCAGCTCACGCAAGGCGGCATACGTCGGGTACGGGTCTGCCAAGGTCTTGGGGTCAAGAGGATCGTATTTCATAGGTCTCCCGAGAAGGATTGTCTAGCCGTCACGCGACTGGAACGTAAGGTGACTATTCGTAACGGGTCAACCCCCGCGCTCAACGGCTGAATCACCGATGAGAAACGCACTGAAGCGCATGTGTACGCGCGTCATGCCACGTTGCCTCTGGGCCGAAACCTCGATGAGTGGCGGATAGCCGTCACCGCTGCCCACGGACATTGCCGAGAGCCCCGCTCTCGGGTGGCTTTGCGCGCGCCAAAAGACGCCGGACGTGACGGTTGACAGGTCAGGCCAATCCTGCGCACTATGATGCGGGGCCAAAAGTCCCGCGGTGAGGTTCTTTGCATCGGTATCAGTGCTGCAAACGTCGCAAAGGGGCTGTCGCCGAGCTCCTAGGCGAGGAGGAGTTGACGGCTTTGTCACTCCTGAGCGTCCCCGTGAGCGACATCCTCGCCCAAGTGCAGCAACGACTTGATCGGAAATAGCCATCCTTGAACAACGACTCGAAGCGGAACAGCGCATTCGCGAGGCCAGAGAAAACGGCAGCAAGAATCTTGACCTCTCTGATCTAGGTCTCACCCGGCTCCGTATCGAAATTGGCAACCTCACTGGCCTCAAGGCTGTCTCGATCAACAACAATCGATTCAACACCCTCCCAGAGGGAGTCAACTCTCTCGACGCCGTGGAGATGATCAAGGCGGATCACAACTTCTTGCGGCGCTTGCCCGCCGACATGAAAAGTCTGCAACGTCTCTCGAGGCTCTACCTGCAACACAACCGACTCCCCGAGCTGCCTCCAGCACTGACCGAACTTCAAGAACTGCGAACACTCCACGTTAGCGGGAACGAGCTGGAAACGTTCCCGAGCCCGGGAGAAGGTTTGCGGGAGCTGCGAACCCTCGGGATTGGCTTCAACCGACTTCGGACGCTGCCTAAAGCAATCCAGAGCGCGAAATTTCTTCGCGAGCTCTACGCGGGGGCAAACCACATCCACGATCTTCCTGAATGGCTTGGAGAGGCTCAGAACCTCACTGTTCTCAGCCTTTACGGGAACAGGCTCACAAAACTCCCCGAGGCGTTACGGAACCTGACTCAACTTGAAGCCATCAGTCTCTATGACAACGAACTTCAGGAACTGCCCGAGTGGGTCGGCGAGTTGCAGAGTCTTCGTCACTTGTACGTCCACGGGAACCGACTTACTGCCATTCCTGAATCTCTCGAAGGCTTACCGAATCTCGAAACTCTTCACGTGTACGACAATCCTCTCCAGAAATTCCCGAGTTGGGTCAAGGAAATGCCATCACTGAAGTCTTTCGCCTGAGCCACCCATTGCCACCGCGCCCTTGGAAGCTCTCAAGGCGAGATCGAAATAGACCACCTAGAAACTTCCATGCCGACAAGCCGCAGATCCATGTCTGCGTTGTCCTGAGTATCCACCAACCGCTCACCGTGCCACTTGCACGAGATCACGGGCGGCGTGAGCGCCGCTCGACTGCCACATCTCAAGGGCGTCGAGCGCAGGGTCGGTGCGCAGGCTCTTCGGGAGTTGCCAACCGACGACGCGTCGGCGGTAGGCCTCGACGACGAAATGGCGTAGCCCCATCCGGCAAAGGTACGGCAGTAGGTGATGTTCGCGACAGGTCTTCCGCACGCCACACCCAGGCCATAAAAACTTCGCAGCCCGTGGTCCGCAAGATCGTCCATATCCGCCTCAAGCAGGGCCTCGGACCGTCGAGATTGCCAACCAGCTGGGCATGGCGCCTCGACAGTCCACACGGTCCTGGTCCGGGGCCGGATCAACAGGCGCACTCACCTCGACCGCGTCACAGGTGACCCGATCCGACGCTACGAGCACGAACACCCTGGAACCTGCTCCACCAAGACATCAAGAATCTCGGCAAGGTCCCCGACAGTGGTGGCCGGCGGTTCGTCGGCAAACAGCAAGGCGACAAGAACAAAGCCAAGACCGCTCAACGCACCAGCCGATCCGCGAGACGGCACCCGATCATCGGGACCTGCTACCTGCACAGGGTCATCGATGACCACTCCCGCGTCAGCTACGTCGAGGCGCACGACGACAAGACCGCAGCAATAGCCGCGGCCATCCTCGAGCGGGCCGTGGCGTGGTTCGCAGAACGAGGGGTCAGTGTCCAACGCATCCTGACCGACAACGGCCCCTGGTACCGCAGCCACCTATGGGCCCAGACCTGCACCGAGCTCGGAGTCACACACAAGCGGACCAGGCCTTAGCGACCCCAGCCCAACGGCACGATCGAGCGCTTCCACCGCACCCTGGCCGACGGCCGGGCCTCCAAGTAGTTCTACAACGCCGACTCAGCCCGGCTCCCAGCCCTGCCAGGATGGATCCACCAGTACAACCACCACCGGCCCCACTCAGCAATCGCCAAGGCAACACCCATCACCAGGTTGGACAACCTGGCTGGGCATCACAGCTAGCTCTCCGTCGAGCAGCGTCGACCGCATCGCATTCATGTTCGGCAGCATGTAGTCGAACAGCCCAAGCTCACGGAGCTCACGCAACGCGGAAGACGGCTCTTGCAACCGCTCGAACCCCCTCGGCGGCCGGGTTTCCGGCGCAGCGGCGGGTGGTGAGGCGTCGAGCTGAAAACGTCGGTATCCGCGTAGCTGCATAGCGGGGCCTAGCCACCAGATCCGAAGGCAGCGACGGCCACCCATCCAGGGTTGCCACACACGTGTGTCACTCCGCCGCCTGTCGGGATACGAAAGCGTCCGGAATTGCC